>JBCDBO010000040.1:0-28313 GCA_039183535.1 Pseudomonadota bacterium
GTCGAAATGAGAGCGCTCGCGGTACGGGCTCGCGACGGCATGAACGCCGAGCGCATCGCCGGCGTCGAAACGCTCGGCCAACCAGGTAAACGCCGGGTGTAGCGCGAACTGACCATCGATCCGTGTACCGCCGTCGCTCGCGCCTGGCGATGCGATCGCCAGCTCGCCGCGCACACTCGCGTAACGGCTGTCCGCGTACGGCGCAAGCATCGATAGTCCGTCCATCGCTCCGCGCAGGATAACAACCAGCAAACGCTGGTCGGTATCGGCCGAGGCTAAACCAAGTCCTGGCAACAGGGCCGTTCCGGCGATGCTCGCTTGAACGAGGCTGCGTCGAGTCAGCATGACTTATCTCCGTAAGAACTCAGGCGAGACAAACACGAGTGTTAAGCCTTGCTCGCCACTGGCTGCACCGGCAATCGCTTTCGTCGTGGCGGCTGACAACGACGGCCCGATCACAGCGCGCGCTAAGGTCAGCGGCTTGGTTTGCCGGCCGGCCAGCCCGCCGACCGCGCTCGCCCACTCGATGCGTTTGTAAAGACCATCGGCGCTGCCCCAGTGCGCCGCGGTATCGGGCCAGCCGGCGGGCGAGCCTGGTCGGTACGGCGGTTGTCCGAGTTGCTCGAGCATCCCGAAGAGGCGCTTGGCGTTGTCGGGCTCGTGCTGTAACGCGCGAAATGTTGAGATGACGAAGTCATGCGCCGACTTGTATTTCTGCGGCGCCGCTTGCCACGCGCTATCGTGATCAACCAGCGTACGCGCGACCGCGGCGAGATCGCCGGCTGTGTCGAGCCAGGTTTTCGTTAGCGCATCGATCAACTCAGTCGGTGGCTCGTCGGCGACAAAATGCCGCGCCAGTTTGGTCGAGACATGCCGTGCTGTTGCGGGGTGTGTCGCGAGATCGCGCAAGACGCGGACGCCTTGTTCGACGCCGGTATCGGGATAGCGCTTGCCGACAACTGTCTTTGCGCCCGGTTCATGCGCGGCTCTGCGGAAATAGAACTCGCCGGGTCGTACGCTTGAATCGCGCCGTCTATCGTTGTCGGCGCCGATCGACCAGCCAGTAATTACATTGGCCAATGACGTCACATCCGCTTGCGTGTAACCACCGCTAACGCCAAGCGTATGCAACTCAAGAATTTCGCGAGCAAGATTCTCGTTAAGCCCGAGGTTTCGATCCGGACGGCGTTTGGCGGCGCGTCGGCCGATCGTTGAATTCGGGCCCAGTGAGCGTTGATTATCCAAGTAGGTCAGCATGGCCGGATGTTGTTCAACCGCGATCAACATATCGGCGAAGCGCCCGGTGACGTGCGCTCGTATCGCTTCGTTCTCGAACAGACCTGCTAACGCAGGTAGCGGTTGCTTGTCGGCCGATACCGCGAAGTGATTCGCGAAAAAGTGCACGAGTCGTTCGCGGAACGGATGTGTCGTTACGGCGGCTTCGTGATAGCGCGCGAGTACTTGCGCTGCGTACTGCTCACGGACCGTCTTGCCGTACTGCTTGCCCGGCTCTTTGCCCGCCTTACGCATCTCGTTACGCTGTTGACGCAACGCGACAATCTGGTTCAGCACGCTCGCGCTGCCACTGAGTTGCGATAAGCGCGACGACACGCGTGGCGCGCCTTCCAATTGCGATTTTAACCACCGGCGTGGGTCGTCGATATTGGCGATCTCGCCTGGGCGGGCACCCAGTCCAAATCGATTTGTCGCGATGGCAGCGTTTCGGCTCACATGCTTACTCCGGGCACGGTCGTTCCTAAGGGGCAATAACGCATGGATCCGCTCGTCGTTGACAGTCTATGCCCATTAGTGAGCGAACCAGCGGTGCGGTTTACTGCTGTATCGGCAACCAGATCGAGTAACCTTATTCTATGTTGGCACGGATACACTGGCTTGTCGGCGTATTGGGTCTCGTCGCGTTCGTCGTGCAGGGTCAATACCTCGCCTATGTTGTCGGGCCGCTTGCTGACTACCCCGACGGGCCGCGGATGTTATTTCGCTCCAGCCATATCTACTTGATGTTTGCGAGCGTTCTAAATCTTGCCCTGGCGGGCACACACTTGCCCGCTGCCGGCTGGGCTCGGCGCTTGCATCAAATCGGTGCCGCGATTGTCATTGCTGCACCAGCGGTGTTTATCGCTGGGTTTATCGTTGAGCCGACCAGCGGTACGCTCGACCGACCGATCAGTCGGCTCGGCTTGTACCTCGTGTTCGGTGTCGGCGTTGTTTGGGCGGTCACGGCGGCGCGCCTTCGCCGCTAAGCAACCAGCAGTGTCGCCGCTACCGATGCATGGCAACACGAATCCGTTGTGAGCGCAGCGGGCCGATCACCGGGGCGAAATTGACAAACATCAGTAGCCCGAACACCCATTCGATCCGATTCTCGGCTTGGTCCGGGTCGTCGAGTAGCGTTTTTAATACGACGTTCAGTACGCCGAGGCCTAGCATTACGACCGCCATGCGCAGCTGCCACGTGCCGGCGCGGTATGTCGTCGAATCTACGCGCATCCGCAGCGCCGTCAGTACTTGCGCAACGACCGTAAACAGGAAGAAAAAATAGATGCCGAAGCGGCGCATGAACTCATAGGCATCGCCCCGGCTGCCGAGCAGGACGGCGTAAACTGCCATGGCGAAGGCCGACAACAGCGCAAGCGTCAAACAGAGTCTTGCGGCTTGCCATTTCGATCCGTCTGGTAAGCGCTCGAGCCATGCGACCACCAAGATCCAGTACAGTGCGAGCAACCCGGTGAACGGTAACAACACCCCTTTGAAAACGTAGCTCGCTGGCGCGTAACGGCCGGTCGCACTGATCGACGTGCAACCGTCGATGAACGGTACGCAGCGTGGGACCAAATCGAGTGCCATCGCGATCGTCGCCGACACCGTGACCGCGACGATCGGGATGACAGCCGTCGCGACGGCGAGCGGCCATACCGGCCAACTTGAGTGTCGGCCGGTCACTGTGCCGTTACGCGCTTACTCGGCGTTGTTGCGGGCGTCGATGGTCTTTTTAAAGACGGTCCACGACGTTTCGTTCGGGCGCTTGTCATCGAGTGGCGGTGGCGTCTCATAACTGGGGTAACGATCGCGGAGTATGGTCCAAAGCGCGGCCGGGACCTCGTCTTTGTCGAAGGTACCGTAACCTGTCGCGTTGAATATCATGACGCCGGTCCGGTCACCCATCTCCATCCATGGCAACCACTTCGAGACGCGAACCCAGCCGAGGTGTGAGCTGCTAATCGCTTTGCGGCGTGTCGAGAGCATCTCATCGGTTGGGTAAAAGCTGTCGAAGATCTCCATCGCGTGGTAGGTCCCACCGACATAGGGCTGGTAATCGCCGGCCAACGGGTTGGTGTAGAACAGCGGTATCTCAGCGGCGTTCGAGACAACGTCGCCGTAGCGGCGCATCGTGAACGGGTCTGCCGCCGAGCCATCCTCGTTCTTCTCGTAGACATAGCCGCGCATATTGACCGGGTCGTTCGCGACGTGGATCACCGCAACCTCTTTACCGGTCCACGGGTTGTTCCAGGTATCGATGACCTCGCCGGTAGTGGGGTCCATATACACCATGATCTCGCGCGACACGCTGCGAAAGCCCTTGCCACGAACCGGATCGTCGACGACATCGCATTGGCGAATGTTGGCGCCGAGCACAGTAAAAAGCAGCCGGTCGCGCTCACCGGCGACGCGCGAGTAGCCGCGACCTTCCCAGTAGAAGTAGCGGGTCCGCCCCTTTTCGGTCGTGCCACAGGTCGACTTTTGGCGCGCCTGCAGCGCCTGATAGCCATCGAGCGAGATCTCTTCAGCGCTTAGCGGCGTTGCTAGCAGCGCTGTCATTGCGCCGATCAGTGCCCATCGAATGGTTTGCATGACATCCCCCCGAGGCTCGATTGAGCCGGTATCAGAATGTCATAAGTCTATAACATTAGAGTGCGCAGCAGGAAGCGCCTCGCGGGGTGGCTAGAATTCGTACCAGGCGGTTTGCCACCAGGTGATGAACTCTTCGAGCGACACCTGGCCATCACTGTCGGTATCGACCATCGAGAACCCTTCTGCGGCTTGTTGCGTACTGACGTCGCCCGCGATCACTTTTAATAGATCATGGAACTCGGTGAAGTCGATGAAGCCGTTTTGATCTTGATCGAAAAACGAGAAATTTTGTTTCGCGGCATCGAGGGCTTCGTCGGTCAAGGCATTCATCGGTTACAGCTCCAGCGCTAGCATGCAGGAATTGTGACCGATGCGAGCAGCCGGCGCCATCCCGGCGCCGGCTTTCGCGCCGTTTAAAGAGCCACGCGCAATACCTCGACGCCGATCGCGGTGATCGTGACCCAGCCAGCGGTAAATACCAGCGGTCGCAGTGGCATCCGCGCGAGCCCGCTGATCATGCCGACCGCGTGCACGAGCCTCAGTGCCACAAAGCTGCTAGCGGCGAATCGCGTGACAGCCGTCGACACCGCCAGCTCGTTCGCAATTAAGACCACGATGGCGAATGGCAACAATTGCTCGAGTAGATTTAGGTGTGCGCGGTAGGCGCGATGCACCCATGGCAGCATCGCAGCCGGCGAGGGCGGACGTTCGAAGCTGGTCGTTTTGCCCGCGAACTCGGTTGTGTTGACGCCAACGACAAACGGTATCCACAGCGTCGCGCCCAACAGACCCACCAGCAATAAGCTCAATAATTCCGTCGTCATAGCGATTACCCAGCGTTGGCGAATGTAAGGGCTCGGCCGGTCTCAAGTAACGATTTTAGGCTCGCGACAATGCTCGACCAGCCGTCGTGGATGCCCGTGGCATCGGCCGGTAAGTCGAAATGCAGGATCGTCAGCTTGCAGACATCGCCAGTGACTTCGATTTCATAGACGCAGCGCGAGATATGCGGGTTATCGCCTTCCCAGCCGGGGATGAACGTCATTTCAAGCCGCTCGCCCGGGATGGCATCGAGAATTTCTCCCGACAACATGACCGAGCCGTCCGGACGGCGTTGCTCGTAACGCTCACCTTTTTCCAGTTTGCCGTGAAAGGCCGCATTCTGGATGTTGTAGTGCGGGGTTATTTCGGCGCTGGTCAAGGCATCCCACAATTTCGCGGTCGTTGTGCGGATGTAGGTCTGCAAAACAAAGTCGGGTTTGTCGTTCGTTGTTGTCATCGTAGCGGTTCCTTCTAGACCGGCTTTCAGATCGAGCACGGCCCTTGCCAGGGGTTTTTGAATCAGCGGCTCAATCCAACGGTCGATAACCTGTTGCAGCGGTGCCGCGTTTAAGTAGTGGTATTTGAAGCGGCCCACCTTGCGACTGACCACCAATCCAGCCGCCTCGAGCACCTTCAGATGTTTCATGACACCGAACCGGGTCATGCCGAGCACACGTTCGAGTTCGCTGAGCGATTGACCGTCTTGCTCACGCAGGCGGTCGAGCAGTGTGCGTCGGCTGTTGTCAGCCAGAGCTTTGAAAACGTCGTCCACAGCGACACTATAAGTGACAAAAAAGTCACGTGTCAATATGGTCACCTATATAATTAACGCAGGCCAGCCGCGTAGGTCTGGGTATCGAGTAATAGGTTCGTTTCAGTTCTCGCAACGCCGCGGAGCGCACGAATTTCCCCGACCAAACGGTGAAAATCGGTTAACGAATCGGCCGCGGCTTCGGCAATCAGGTCCCAGTGGCCGGCGGCGTGGTGCAGAGCCGTGATCGTCGGTAACGCTTCGAGACGGCGCACGACGGCCGCTTCGGCGTGCGCGTCCGTTGCAATACTGACAAACGCACGCACGGCTGCCGGCGCGGCGCCTGAGCGGGTACGAACAGTGTAGCCAACGATATCGCCGGATTTTTCGAGTCGTCGCATCCGATTTTGAACGGTGGCGCGGGATACGCCGAGCTGGCGCCCGAGTTCGACGTGACTCAGCCGCGCGTTCGCGCGCAGTAACTCGATCAATTGGCGATCTGTGTCATCCATACTTAGCGAAATGCCAAATAAAAAGCGAAATGCATAGTAAAACTGACTATCTGTTAGCTCAACCATGGGCTACATTGCCTGGCGCACCCTGTGGAGCCTGTTATGACTCGCTTTATCGACGTCCCAAGCCTGTCCCGTCTCGTTAACACCGTCGGCGTTGTGCCGTTTATGGCTGGCCTCGCTGATGCCATCGACGAGGACTTCCGTCGTTGGAACGACTTCGAAAAATGTCCGCGAACGGCCAATCACAGCGACGTCGGTGTCATTGAGTTGATGCCGGTGGCCGACGACGAGCGGTTCGGTTTTAAATACGTCAACGGGCATCCGCAGAACCCGGCCCAGGGCCTGTCGACGGTTATGGCGTTCGGTGCTTATGCAGAGGTCTCGACCGGCTACCCGTTGTTGTTGTCGGAGCTGACCGTGACCACCGCGTTTCGCACCGCGGCTATGTCGCTGGTCGCCGCGCGGGCTGTTGCCCGCGACGACGCACGCCGCATGGGCATGATCGGCTGCGGCGCCCAGAGTGAGTTCCAGGCGCTGGCGTTTCATCACCTGCTCGGTATCGAGGAACTTAGTATTTACGATATCGACGCTGCCGCGATGCAAAAACTGCAGCGACACCTGGCAGCGGCAGCGCCGGGCCTTAACGTCATCCCTGCCGCGACACCTGCGGCCTGCGCACTCGGCGCCGATATCGTGACGACGGTGACGGCCGACAAAACCTGGGCGACGATTTTGACCGCTGACATGATCGAGCCTGGCATGCATATCAATGCCTTGGGTGGCGATTGCCCCGGTAAAACCGAGTTGGCGGCCGACGTTTTGCGGGCCGGCAAGATTTTCGTCGAGTACGAGCCGCAGACTCGCGTTGAGGGCGATATACAGCAATTGGATGATGACCATCCGGTAACGCCCATCTGGGAAGTGTTGGCCGGCAATACAGCAGGCCGCGAGAGCGCCGAACAGATCACTGTTTTCGATTCGGTGGGTTTCGCACTCGAAGACTTCTCGGCGTTGCGCTACATCTACGCGATGGACCGCGAACACAACATTGGCGAAACGATTGCGCTTGTACCCGAACTTGACGACCCGAAAGACTTGTTCGAGCTCGTGCTCGATAAGTCTGGCCAAGCATTTGGGCGCAAAGCCGCTTAAGGTATCGCGATGACGGCACGACGACCTATCCAACTTATTGGCGTTCCACTTGATCTTGGTGCATCGCGCCGTGGTACCGATGCTGGCCCCTCGGCCGTTCGTGTCGCCGGTCTAGCGCCTGGTTTGCAAAGACTCGGTTTCGAGTTAGCGACCGAACTCGATATCGATGTGCCGAGCGCCGAAAGCCGACAACCGGCGAGTCTCGATGCGCGTTTCAAATCCGAGATTCTGAGCGTCTGCCGAGCGCTTGCCGATGCGACCGAGCAAGCCTTCATCGCCGGACATACGCCGCTCGTTATTGGTGGCGACCACTCGATTGCGATGGGGACGGTCTCCGGAGCCGCTCGGTACTTTCACGGCCGCGGTGAGGATCTCGGCCTTATCTGGTTCGATGCGCATGGGGATATGAACCTGCCGGCCACATCGCCGACCGGCAATATTCACGGCATGCCACTCGCGCACTTGCTCGGGCGGGGCGATCGTGATCTCGCCGGGATCGCCGGGTTCACGCCGACCATCAAGCCAGAGAACGTTGCTCTCGTCGGGATTCGCGATATTGACGACGGCGAGCGCCGCATCATCCATGAGTCGGGCATCCGCACATTTACGATGCGCGACATCGACGAGCAAGGTATGACGGCGGTCTGTCGCGAAGCGCTCGCGACCGTCACTGATGGAACGGCCGGCTTTCACGTCAGTTTCGATGTCGATGGCTGCGATCCGACCGTTATACCGGGCTCCGGAACCTTGGTGCCGGGCGGTATTAGTTACCGCGAGGCGCATCAGTTGCTGGAGAACTGCGCCGACACAGGCTTGATGACATCGATGGAAGTCGTTGAGCTCAATCCGTTTTTAGATCAAGGCAACGTGTCGGCCGAGCGGGCCGTAACGCTCATCCAAAGCGCCTTCGGCCGCAGCATCCTCTAAGTTTTAGCGGGCGGCGGCTTTCTTGACGTTCTCCTCAAGCGCGCGTTGGTAAACCTCAACCGCCTCCTCGGTGCGGCCGGTTTCTTTCAATGAGTCACCGAGCATCAAAAACGCTGCGTTGCGAATCGTCTGGTTGCCGGATTCTTTTAGAACGCGGCGGAACACATCCTGCGCGAGCGCCTTGTTGCCGGTGTCTTCGTAGGCCTCTTGGATTTTCTGCATCTGCAGAATCGCAGCCATCTCCGGGTTGTCACTGATCTGATAGGTACTCTCGATCAGCTGGTAATAGCGTTCGACCAGCTCCAGGAAACTCTGAATTTGTGCCACTTCGCGGGCGGACTGCGCACTGGCGGGCGTCGCTAACGCGACAGCCATTGCGACGGTGACGGCGAATCGGGTGAGTAACGTCATGCGGTTTTCTCCTTCGTGTTTGTTGGCGGCAAGGCGCTCGTGCCGCTGCCATCGGCGGGTACCGGTTCGGGCTTGTCATTGATCGATGGCGCCGGCGGCCGATTGGGTAGGCGTGGCCGTGTCGGCAGCGCAACGCGGCCGATGCTCGGTATCGAACCAACCGGCCTTGCCGGTAGCGAGCGAGCAAGCTCCAGCATCGACGGCACACCGGTTGGTTCCGGTGCGAAAAGCAGCGGCGCCGCAACGATGAGCGCTAGCGCGGCGCTGGTGCCAGCAGCGATCCATGGCCACCGCGCCCGGCCTACCGCGGTATCGGCGAGCTGCTGACGAAGCGCCGGTCGCAGCGTCTCCGGCGCGCCGGCTGCCCGGTAGCGGTGTTTCAATGCCTCGATGTCGCTCATTCGGCTTCCTTTGACCATTGACCGCTCAGCGCTTGCCGGGCCTTATTCAGTAGCGCTTTCACCGTGCCCTCGCGGCAGCCCATCAGCTTGGCGGTTTCGCGCACCGAACAATCCTCGAATAGGCGCAGTACCACCACTTCGCGTTGCCGCTCCGGTAATTCGCTAATCAGTTGGCGGACCTCGTCGAGCGCCAACTCAGCGTCGGCTCGCCGATCGTCGTCGCCGGCCGTCGTGGCCCAGTTGTCCGGCAACGGTTCATCGCGACGTTGCCGATTCATCTCGAGACACACCAAGCGCTGTGTTCGGTACAGCCACGTAAAGGGTTGAGCCCTGAAGCGGAATCGTGGCAAGCCGCGAAACGCGCGCAGGAAGACCTCTTGCGTGGCATCGGCGGCGCGTGAGCTGTCATACAGCCAAACGCGCGCCAACCGATAGAGCCTGTCTTGGTGGCGATGCACGAGTTGATCGAACGCCAGCGCATCGCCGCGCTGAAAGGCCCGAACGAGGTCGCTGTCAGTCGCATCGTCATTTGCCATGTTGCCTAAAGCGTAGCGAATTCACGGTTGGCCTACGTGTTATTCATAAAGCCCAGCGGAGGCGGCGTGCCAGGTGTGTAAAACGCGCGTAGGTTGGGCAGCACGTAGTCGATGTCAGCGGTGCTAACCCCGAACCAAAGCGCCAACTCAGCAAAGTACGCGTCGATCGACGTTGTCGGTATGTAGATACCACGACCAACGTCGAGCGGGCTGTTGCTCGCGAGTAATGGGTAATCGCCGTAGATTTGCCCGCCATTGACTGCGCCGCCCATAACGACATGGTGGCCGCCCCAGCCATGGTCCGAGCCGCGCCCGTTCGATGTGAGCGTCCGGCCGAAGTCGGACGTCGTGAAGGTTGTCACGTCGGCGAAGACACCAAGCTCGACGAGCGCGTTGCGAAACTCAATCAGTCCTTGACTGATAGCCGGCAGCATCATCGCTTGGTTATTGATGACTTCGTCGTGATGATCCCAACCGCCTACCGTGACAAAAAACGTCTGTCGGGTCGCGCCAAGGCCATCGCGAACACTGATGACCCGCGCGATTTGCCGGAGCGCTTGCGAGAACGGCCCGGCGCCGAAGCTGGTCGTTAACATCGGCGCTTGTGATAACGCGGCCGCGAACACGCTCTGTGCGTCGATCGATGTGCGCAGTCGCTGCCGATACTCGCGTCGCAACAAATTGCTTTGCTCGATACCGAGCAGCGCATCGATCGATGTTGTTCGGAACTGACCGAACTCGTCGGACTCGCCATAGCCGTTGATGCCGACCACGCCATTGCCCGCCGGACCGATGCTGTACTCGGTGCTGTTGAGGCCGCTTTGAAACACGTTGGTGCCGGAGAGCGAGATGTTCATCGAAATACCGTTCGCTGCATTGACGCCTTGCAAGCGGTCGGCGATCCGTCCGCCCCAGCCATCGGCGATTCGATCGGCCGGCGCAGCGGTTTGCCACTGATTAATTTGATCGGAGTGCGAGAACAAGCCGACCGGCACGCGTGCGGTGCCAGCCTCGATGGCGGCCGCATCGAGCGCTTCGAGCAGCGTACCGACATTGGCGATCAGTGCCGCTTCGCCGTTGTTGAAGAGTGTTGCGAGTTCGGGCATCCCCGGGTGTACGCCGTAGGTCTCACCGTTTGCGGTGCTGCCGGGCAAGGCGAGCAATTCGTTGGCTGGCAGCGCTAGGTCGGATCGTATCGCCGCGTACTCGGCGTATTGGGCCGCACTGGTCGGCACCAGCATGTTGTACGAGTCGTTGCCGCCGGCCAACAGCACGCAGACGAGCGCGCGATACCCCGACTGCTGCGCGGCCGCCTCGCGAGACAAGGCTAGCTGGCCTAGTGTTGACGCAACGGTAGCGCCGGCGACACCGAGTGCGCAGGAGTGGCCGAGAAAATGGCGTCGATTCAGCATCGCTCCCACCTATAACCGGACTGCGTAATCGGCCGATACGCCGATCAAATAGATCGCCGCACGGACGCGCAGGTTCGTATCGTCCACCGGTGCGATCGCGGTGCGGATGGCAGCGCGGGTTGTACTCGCTAGTGTCCCGTACGTCATAACGATATCCAAACGCTCCAGCAGTTCATCGACATCGTCAGCAATTGCAACGTAGTCGTCGAGATTGAGGCGGGCGGCTACGAACGGCTCCGGCGCCTCAGTAACGAACTCGGTAAACAGTACAAAGTCCAAAATATTGGCGAAGTTGACGACCGTGTTCGAGTTAAGAATTTGAAACTCTGGGGCGACTAGGCCGGCCGCCGCAATATCGCCGGGTGGCGAATGGCTCGGTAGATAAAAGTTAAAGACGCTCGGCGCCGATAGCGGGTGCTGCCGGGTCAGGTTTTGCAACGTGAAACCGATGTTGGCGATGAAATCGTCGTCGCTTTCGACATTGAATTGTCGCAGCAACGCCGTGTAACGGACGACGGGCTCGCGCAACTTGCCAAAATTATTGACCGTACTTGGCGCCGCCGTCGCTTCCGGGTCGAGGAGAATGGCGCGCAGTACCGCTTGCATGTCGCCGCGTGGTGCACCGCCTTCGCCGTTGAACGCACGGGCGACGCGTTCGACGTACTGGGGCGACGGGTTCGACGTAACCAAACGCTGTATCAGTTGTTTGCTTATAAAGGGGCCAGTGTTTGGATGGTTGAACAAGTTGTCGATGGCCGCCTCGATATCGTCGTCGCCGCTTTGGCCGGCCGGCACGACAGTCCCGTTCAGCAAACGTTTCTCGCCCGGTTCGTGGGCGGCATCGAACATCCGCATTGGCGCTGTAAACACCGGGTCTCTCGAGCCGAATGCGGTGTTGGTGCCACCGAACGACAAGCCGGTAAAAATTTTCGCGAACTCACGAATGTCGTTGTTGGCGTACGTCGGAATTGGTTGCCCACTGTCATCGGTCCTTACGCTGCCGTCGATATTCAATTCAAACAAACCGATCGAGAAGAGCTGCATAACTTCGCGCGCATAATTCTCGTCCGGAAAGGTATTGGCGGCGGGGTTGGAGCGACGGTTATTGACGTGGCTCAAGTAAATACCCATCGCCGGGCTTAAGGTCACATCGCGCAGTAGGTCGCGAAAGTTACCGAACGCGTTGCGTTGCAGTAGGTCGTAGTACTCGCTGAGCGCGTGTGGGTAGATCAGTAACGAGTCAACATTGTCCGAGACCACGAAGATCTGGCTGAGTGCGAACGCGACGCGTTGCCGCAAG
The DNA here is from genome assembly GCA_039183535.1 of Pseudomonadota bacterium. Lineage (GTDB taxonomy): Bacteria > Pseudomonadota > Gammaproteobacteria > Steroidobacterales > Woeseiaceae > JBCAXA01. The sequence continues at coordinate 12,098 of JBCDBO010000040.1, forward strand.
ACATCGTCGGCCGTGACGGTCGTGTGCCACCAGGCTAAGCGGCGAAAATAAATCAGGAACTCGATGTCTTCCTCGAATGCGGCGAACTCACCGGCATTGCGACGGGCCAAGAACTCGTCAGTGAGGGGGCGATGCAATGACGGCGGCATCGCGAACTGCGTGTCCAGCCAGGCGTCGTGGCCTTGTCGAGCCATCGCTTCGATGGCCTCGTAGGTCTGACCGAAGGTTGCCTGCGCGCCGAGGCGCGACGCGTCGATCATCTGTTGGCGGGTAATCGTCGGTGGCCCCGGGTCACTCGGCGGCAGAGAACTGTCGCCACCGCCGCCGCCGCAAGCGCTCAAAGCTGCCGCCGCGATCGTGATAAACGCGGTGCGATAGCGATTTTTGTGAGCTGTCAGCAAGCCTGCCATTAACGTCGGTTCCAGCGGTGTCGATGGGTCGTTCTGCTTCCTTAGTGCAGCTTTAGCACGTTCGGTTTACCGCGCGCCGTGACATCGGTCGCTGCCTGGTGCTGGGTTGATGGATAGAACCGTCAGGAAGCGCGAATCGTGTAGCCAACATCTGCGCAGGGTTTGCCCATCCCCATTTGTGGCATTTTTACGACACGTAAGCGCTCGACCTTAAAAACACGGACTAAACACGTTGCAGTAGATCCACAAACGGCTTTTTTAGGTTGCGGGACATTCGGGGCAGGAGTACCCTTAATTGTTATGTTATTACGTTTTCTAATGCTGCAGCAGCGTGCGATTGTCGGCGCGGTCAGTGTCGCGTTCGCCGTGGCCGGATTACTCGCTGTTTCGCATGTTGATGACGTTAACGATGGGCACAGCGATTGTTCGATGTGCGTGGTTGCTAAGGTGATCGACGAACCGGCGTGCGACACGTCGCATCGAATTACGCCAGACCGCGCGCGCGCCCCTGTTGCGCCCGTCGTCCCGTTGCATGCGGGTCCAGTGCCGATCGCGGCGACCGTGGGTCCGCGCGGCCCACCCGCAAGACTCTGACCGAACGACCACTGAGCGTCGCTCAGCCCTAACCCATTCGCCGCTGTTGCACTGTTGCTGACGGCGGTTCATTTCTTCTACAAAGAGAAACACACAATGAAAACCAAACTATGGCCGGTTGTATTGCTGGTCGCACCGCTCGCTGCGCTCGCGCAGTCGGCATCGGACGAGGACGAGACCTTGGATGTCGTTGTCGTCACCGCGCACCCATTGGCGGAGGACGGCATTGCGCAAGCCAACGTCACGCTGGCCGAAGAGGCCTTGAAACGGGCGATGGATACGTCGATCGGCACCACCGTTGCCGGTCTGCCGGGCGTGCATGTCGGTGACTTCGGTCCAAATGCAGGTCGCCCGGTAATCCGCGGACTGTCGGGCCCTCGCGTGCGTGTCATGCAAGACCGCGTCGATACGCTTGACGTTTCGGTGACGAGTGCCGACCACGCGATTACGACGGATGCGTTTGTCGCACAGAGTATCGAGATTCTGAAAGGACCGTCGACGCTCTTATACGGCAGCGGTTCGATCGGTGGCGTTGTTAACGTCGCGACTAACCGCATACCGCAGGCCGTACCGGAGAAAGCTGTCGGCGGTCGCTTGGAGCTGCGTCAAAACGACAACGGCGACCAAACAACGGCAGCGTTATTGCTCGACGGTGGCTCTGGCAATTTCGCTTGGCACTTCGATGCTTTCGATCGCAGCGCGGACGAGTACGATATCCCTGGCTTCGCCGAGTCGGCGGGTCAGCGCGCGCTTGAGGAGGCCGAAGGCGGCGAAGAGGAAGAGGAAGAAGAGGAAGCGTTCGGTGTACTACCGGGCAGCCAACTCGACGCCAGCGGTTTCGCGGTCGGCGGCTCGTACATCACCGATCGTGTTGTCGCGGGGATCAGCATCAACACCTATGACGCTGACTATGGTCTTCCCGGTGGTCATGCCCACGAGGAAGGCGAAGAGGGTGAGGAAGAAGAGGAGGAAGGTGAGGGCAATCCACTCATCGAACTCGAGCAACAACGTGTTGACCTTGAGCTGGCCGTCAACAACCCGTTCGGCGGCTTCGATGCCTTGTCGTTCCGCTTCGGCATTAACGACTACGAGCACATGGAGATTGAGCCTAACGGTGAGGTTGCGACGCTGTTCGAAAACGATGCCTATGAAGGTCGCATTGAACTGAGCTTTGGTGCCGATGCGGTGTGGCGCGGTGTTGTCGGTTTGCAACTCAGCGACCGTGAGTTCTCAGCCGTCGGTGAAGAAGCTTTCGTTGAGCCGGTTGATACGCTGAGCCAAGCGATCTTTTTTGTCACCGAACGCGATGTATTCTCAGCCGCCGAATTTGAGATTGGAGCCCGTCTCGAACAAGTCGATCACGATTCGTCCACCGGCGTTTCGCGTGACTTCTCCGCGTTAAGCGTCTCGGCCGGCTTGTCGAGTGCGATCAACGACAACCTGTCGTTTGCGGTTACTGCTGATATCTCATCACGAGCGCCCGTGGCAGAAGAGCTGTTCTCCAACGGCCCGCATCTCGCGACCGGTGCTTTTGAGATCGGCGATGTAACGCTCGACGAAGAACGCGTATTCGCGCTGTCGACAACGTTTAGTTATGCCAATGAAAAACTGGATTGGTCGGCATCGATCTACTACAACGACTTCTCTGGGTTCATCTACGAGACGCCAACGGGCGAGGTCGAAGACGGTCTGCCGGTGTTCCAGTTCTTCCAAGACGACGCGGAAGTGTACGGACTTGAGCTTGAAATCGGTTATGCACTGACCGAGCAACTCCGTGTTGCCGCAATCTACGATACGGTCGAGGCGCATCTGGAAGGTGCGGCAGAGGACGAGATTCCGCGCTTGCCACCGTCTAGCTTCGGTCTGTCCGTTGGCTATGACCAAGGCCCGTTTTCGGCCGAGCTGACGTACCGCCGTGTTGACGATCAAAACGAGGTCACGCGTTTCGAGTTACCGACCGATGGGTTTGATGATCTTGGTTTGTTTGCGCAGTACTCGTTCGACCTTAGCGGTCGTGCACTCGACGTGTTCTTTAATGGCACCAATCTGACCGATGATGAGCAGCGTCATCACGCATCGTTTATCAAGGACTTTGCGCCACGTCGCGGTCGCACGATTGAGGTCGGCGCTCGCCTCGCGTTTTAACTGGCCCGAGCCGGCGGTGCTTGCCACACCGCCGGCTCGTATCTGGTACGCTCGTTGCTGTTCCGGATTGGGAAGCACGACGCCATGAAGCTGATCACGGCCATCATCAAGCCTTTTCGACTCGACGACGTACGTAACGCCTTGGCTGAAGTGGGCGTCCAGGGTATGACAGTCACCGAAGTCAAAGGCTTTGGCCGCCAGCGCGGGCATACCGAGCTGTATCGCGGCGCCGAATACGTCGTCGATTTTCTCCCGAAGACCAAATTAGAAATCGCCGTTGCCGATGCACAGGTCGATAGTGTCGTTGAAGCGGTCGTCGATGCGGCCCGCACTGGCAAGGTCGGCGACGGCAAAATTTTCATTACGACACTCGACAGTGTCGTGCGGATTCGTACCGGCGAGGCCGGGGACGAGGCGATTTAACGGCCGCGGTCACTCGTGGCTGCATTTGCTTAGGGCTAGCACCGCCCGATGCCATCTGAGTCCAGCCAAACTCGCCAACGAATCGGCTTTTTGCTGGTTGAGTTCGTCATTATTGTTGTCGGTGTTCTCATTGCGCTGGCCGTCGACGAGTGGCGCGAAGACCGCGAATTTAGCGAGCGTGAACTCCATATCCTGAAAAGTCTCGCCGTCGATCTTGTCGAAGACGCCTACGATTTCACCGAGTTCCTGGACAATGTCCACGAGCGCGAACGGGCGGCACAGTACCTGATCAAGCTCAGTGCCACTTCTGACAGCGACGTATCGGACTGGGACAAAGGCCCTGGCGAGGCTATCTTTCAGTTGGCGGTGACGTCCCGATTGCAGCCGACCCGCGGCGCTTTTGAGGAGCTGATAACGACCGGCGCTGGGCTCGCGATTCATGACCGCGAACTCGTATCCTACGTTGGACGGTACTACGCTACGGCCTCCGATCGGATTTACGTCAACGCATTAATCACGCCTGAAATCGATCGTTTTCGGATCGCGTTGGAAGAGCTTGGTATCTCGTATGCCGACAAAGACGATGCGGCGGCGCGACGGGCGCTGGCGAGTCCGAAGGTGCAGGCGCTCGTTCGTTCGATGGCGAGTGTCGCCGGCTTCGTACCGTATTACGTTGGCGATTTAGTCGGCTATCGTGACGAGTTGGCCGAGCGCATTGACGTCGAGATCGCGGCGCGGCAGTAACCCATTACCCAGCGCGATTAATGCCAGCGACGGTCACGGCGAGTATCGACTTTGCGCCACAGGTCCGACGCATGGCGTTGCTGATTCCAACCGCGGTATGGGTGTTGCTCGAGGCGCTGTTCGTCCTTGAACACGAACACCAAGACCGCCCCAGCAACGAAGCCGCCGAGATGGGCCCAGAAGGCGACCCCGCCGCCTTGTGCACCGATCGATGTAATGCCGCCGACGATCTGCAGTAGCAACCAGTAGCCGAGCATCGCGACCGCTGGTACGGCAAACGTCGTCACGATAAAGCCGAGAAAAACGAACATGTGCACGTGCACGCGCGGGTACAGCACGATGTAGGCACCCATCACGCCGCCAATCGCGCCCGACGCACCGACCATCGGTATCGGTGAGGCGGGGTCCGCGATGATTTGCGCCGCGGCTGCACCGATCCCACTCAAGATGTAGAAAATCGCAAAACGGACCGAGCCCATCGCATCTTCGACGTTATTGCCGAAAATCCACAGAAACCACATGTTGCCGAGGATATGCATCCAGCTACCGTGCATGAACATAGATGACAACACGGTGATCCAATCCGATTGGCCGTCGATACGGCATGGGATCGGTTGTTGTCGATCGATCGATTCGAGCGTCCCCAATAAGTCGGCGGGAATCAGACCGAGCCGGCAGATCGATTCACCCAGCGCGGCCTCGCTACCGAAACCTTGTAAGGTCGCCCAAACGATCGCGTTCATGGCGATTACGCCGTAGGTCACGTACGGCGTGTAAATCTGCGGATTGTCGTCGCGGATCGGAAGCATGGCTGACTACAGCGCGTCGAAGTCGCCGAGCTCGGTGTCCAGTAGGTGCGAAGGCACGACTTTCTTCAGACTTCGAAACATCGAGTCGATCCGCTGCGGGTGCTCGGTCTGCCACGCTTGCAGCATCGCTTTTATCTCGCGCCGTTCCGAATTCTCTTGGCTGCCGCACAACGTACACGGAATAATGGGGAACGCGCGCAAGTCGGCATAGCGCGCGATGTCGTCCTCCGGTACGTAGGCAAGCGGTCGGATAACGACGCAATCGCCATCGTCGGAGCGAAGCTTCGGCGCCATTGCGGCGATTCGTCCACCGTGAAACATGTTGAGGAACAGCGTCTCCAAAAGATCGTCGCGGTGGTGGCCGAGCGCAATCTTCGTAAAGCCGTGCTCGCGTGCATGGCTGTACAGCGCGCCGCGACGCAGTCGTGAGCAAAGGCCGCAATAGGTTTTTCCCTCGGGCACGACGCGCTTAACGACCGAGTACGTGTCCTGATTCAGGATCGTGTAAGCAACGCCTAGCTCATCGAGGTACTGGGGCAAAACGTCGGCAGGAAATCCCGGTTGTTTTTGATCGAGATTGACCGCCGTGATCTCAAAGCCGATTGGTGCGCTCGCCTGTAAGCCGAGCAGTAGATCGAGCATTGCGTACGAGTCTTTACCGCCCGACAAGCACACCATCACCCGATCACCGTCTTCGATCATCGAGAAGTCATCGATAGCTTGGCCGGTTAGTCGGCGCAGCCGACTGATCAGACGTTTTTGACTAACCGAGCGGCCGGATTCCAAGGTGTGAAGTGCGTTGTTCATGGCGAGAGTTCTGGCTCAACCGAGTGCAGCATAGTCGATTGCGACGATCGTTAGCAGCGTTTTGTCGGGACGCTCGATGTCATCGTCGACATTTTTGCCGAGTAAGCGCCTTGCTAACGGCGAGTCGATGCTGATACGACCCTGACTGGCGTCGGTTTCGTCGGGGCCGACAATCGTGTAGGTAACACTATCGCCGGCCGGATCCTCTAGTGTCACCGTTGCGCCAAAGTAGACGCCGGAGCGCCGCGCGTCACTGCGCACAATCGTCAGGTTAGGCAGCCGTTTTTGCAGGTAACGAATGCGGTAGTCGATACCGCCGAGCTCTTTCTTCCGGTAGATGTACTCAGCGTTTTCCGAGCGATCACCCTCGGCGGCTGCTGCCGCCAGCGCTTTTACGACCTCGCGGCGTCGTTCCCAAAGCGCCGTAAGTTCGGATTGTAATTGCTCAAAACCTGCTGCGGTGATGTACGCAGAGCCAGGCTGTTGCGGTGGGCGCCAGCGCCCCATCGCGCACTAAAAAGCCGACCGAACACCTGGGTTCGGTCGGCTCTTGGTGAGCTTACTTGCCAGAAGCCGCCGCCTTGCGCTCTTCGGTTTCTTTGATAACGGCGTCAGCTACGTTTTGAGGGCACGGTGCGTAGTGTGAGAACTCCATCGAGAACTGACCGCGACCGGATGTCATCGTACGCAGGTCCCCGATGTAGCCAAACATCTCCGACAGCGGCGCATCGGCTTTAACGCGAACTCCAGTCGGGCCCGCCTCCTGCGCCTTAATCATGCCGCGGCGACGATTCAAATCACCGATGACATCGCCAACATGATCTTCCGGCGTAAAGACATCGACTTTCATGATCGGCTCAAGCAGCTGCGGTGCCGCTTTCGGAATCGACTGCCGATACGCAGCTCTGGCTGCAAGTTCGAACGCGATCGCCGATGAGTCGACAGCATGGAATGCACCATCTTGCAGCGTAACCTTAACGTCCAGCAACGGGAAGCCGGCCATCGTGCCTGCTTGCATGCAATCACCGAACGCTTTTTCGATCGCAGGCCAGTACTCGCGCGGAACGTTACCGCCGGTGACGGTCGATTCGAATGCGTAGCCGCTGCCGGTTTCGCCAGGCTCGATTAAGTAATCGATCTTGCCAAACTGACCGGAGCCACCGGACTGTTTCTTATGGGTGTAGCTGTCGCTAACCGCTTGCGTAATCGTCTCCCGATACGCCACCTGCGGTTTACCCATCGAGACTTCGACGCCATGCGTGCGTTTCAAGATGTCGACTTTAATATCGAGGTGAAGCTCACCCATCCCTTTGATGATCGTCTCACCCGATTCTTCGTCGGTCTCGACGCGGAACGATGGGTCTTCTTGCATCATCTTGTTGAGCGCAACACCCATCTTCTCCATACCGGCCTTGTCTTTCGGTGCGATAGCGATTGAGATCACCGGGTCCGGGAACACCATTGGCTCCAGCGTCGCCGGGTTGTTCGGGTCAGCCAGCGTGTGTCCGGTTTGCGTGTTCTTCATGCCAAGTAGCGCAACGATATCGCCGGCTTGCGCGGTGTCGAGCTCCTCGCGCGAGTCCGCATGCATTTCGACGATACGGCCAATACGTTCCGTCTTACCGGTGAACGTATTCAGCACGCTCGTGCCTTTTTGCAGCGTGCCTGAGTAGATCCGCGTGAAGGTCAGCGCGCCGTAACGGTCGTCCATGATTTTGAACGCCAGCGCGCGCAGCGGACGCGACGGATCGACGATGGCTTTTTCACCGGTCTCGTTACCCTCAAGATCGACTTCCGGTTGTGGGTCGACTTCGGTCGGGCTAGGCAGATAGTCGACAACGGCGTCGAGCACCAACTGGACACCTTTGTTCTTAAATGCCGAGCCGCAGAAGGTCGGGAAGAACGCAAGATCACGTGTGCCTTTACGAATGCACCGCTTGAGATCGTCGATCGATGGCTCGTTACCTTCGAGGTATTGCTCCATCAAGTCATCGTCTTGCTCGATGGCGGTCTCGACCAGTTTCTCGCGATACTCCGCGACTTTGTCGGCCATATCGGCCGGTACGTCCTGGATTTCGTATTTTGTCGGATCGCCAGAGTCGTCCCAAACCCACGCTTTTTGGGTCAGCAGGTCGACGACACCGGTGAAGTTCTCTTCGGTGCCGATCGGTAGCACCATGACGAGTGGGTTGGCCGCGAGTACGTCCTCGACCTGTTTGACGACGCGATAGAAGTCCGCCCCGAGTCGATCGAGTTTGTTCACGAAGATAATACGCGCGACCTCTGAGTCGTTCGCGTAGCGCCAGTTCGTTTCCGATTGCGGTTCAACGCCACCGGAGCCACAGAAAACGCCGACGCCGCCGTCGAGTACTTTTAACGAGCGGTAGACTTCGATCGTGAAGTCGACGTGACCCGGCGTATCGATGATGTTCAAACGATGGTCGTTCCAGAAGCAGGTCGTTGCCGCCGACTGAATCGTAATGCCGCGTTCTTGCTCCTGGTCCATGAAATCGGTCGTTGCTGCACCGTCATGAACTTCACCGATTTTGTGAATCTTACCGGTCAGTTTCAGGATACGTTCCGTCGTCGTCGTTTTGCCGGCGTCAACGTGCGCGAAGATGCCGATGTTGCGGTACTTGGAAAGGTCAGTCATGGTTCTGCTTCGGCTTGTGCTAGTAGGCGCCAGTCGACGCCCGATAAATATCAACGGCCCCGACTACCTTCGGTAGCCGGGGCCGCGCATGGTCTTTCCTGCGGTTGCGTTTCGCCAGACGCTCAAGCGTCGGGGCGGCGAGCAGCCCGCCAGGGTGGCGGCGAATCATACCAGTGCAGCCGGTATTTTTTCACCCAGCTCGCCAAATATTGGGACTCCCAGTGCTTTTCCAAGCGGCCAGGAGTCCCAAAAAGCGCGAAACTACTCGGGTTTAGCGAATTTCAAGGTCATCCGATCCGATTCGCCGATGGCGTCCAGCGCTGCCATTGCCTCGGCATCGTCGCGATCCGTACCGTTGTAGGTCGGTGGCAGGCGCCAGACGATGTCGCCGGCGGCGGGGACGTCATTTGGGTTGGCGTTGATCTCGCTCTCGGCGACCAGCTCAAAGCCAGCCGCGGACATGGCCTCGACCACGGCATCACGACGCAAGTAGCCGTGATCACCACCGGCCGCTTCGTCCGGCATGCTGTCTGGGGCACGGTGTTGTACGACGCCGAGAACGCCGCCCGGCTTCAGCACCCGGAAAGCATCGGCTGCGGCCGTCGTCAGAAAATCGCCGTCCGCCTGAAAGCGCGCCATGTTGTGCAAGGCTCGGATCATTAAAAACGCATCGACCGTGCCGTCGGCCTCCGTCGGGATCGCGCCGAACTCATAGGCACTAACCGAGGCGCCGCTGACACCCCAGTCGGCCGTTGACGCGGGCCAGTCTGTTGTCCACGTTTTTAGCTCTTCGAGCCGTTCCTCAGAGAAAAATCCGAACAATGGCCAGATGGATTGCTCGTAGTTAACGCCGATCAGCTCGCCGTCGCTGCCGAGGTATGGGACCAGGATCTTCGAATACCAGCCGCCGCCCGGCAATGCCTCCATAACCCGCATACCAGGCTCGATGCCAAAGAAATCGAGCGTCTCGGCAGGATGTCGGAACGCGAAGCGGGCTTTCGTCGCATCGTCTTGCGCGGCCAAGATGTCGGTCAAACTAGGCGCTTCGGGTTGTGGTGCCGCAGCGACGGCGTCGGCTGCTGGTTCGGCCGGGGCCGGCGGCGGCTCGGGCGCCTCGCCGCAGCCGACGGCCAAGCCGGTGGCTGCGCAAATCGTTAGTAGTAAGCGGGTCTCACGCATCGTGTTGGTCTCCTGGCTGGTGCCGTCCAGCGGCCCGTTTTTAGCGAACCGACAACGCTACCACAGCTCCAGCGGCAGCGGGCAGCATGGTGCGACGAACGCCGCCTATCACGCCACGTGGCGAGGCGGAGCAGGGCGTGTATACTCGATTTTGGGGACTGGCGGTCACCACGGTTTCGTCTGTGCGAAATACCCGTGAAGACGTCACCATCGATCACACCAAAATAGTATTACCTAAAGGGGCGGCACCATGAGCCTGGTTGACTTCAGCAACGTTCTGCGGATTTTTGGCGGCAGTTCCGTCACACCGGAAGAGAAAGAAACGCTGTTCCGAGAATCGCTGCTGTTGGCGCTATCGCGGGCCACCAGTGCCGACTCGAATATCGATCCAGCTGAGGTAAACACCGTCCAAGCCGTCATCGAGAAAATTACCGGTGAGACGGTGCCCCCGGCTGATATCCGGGTCGCAGCGGCATCGGCTCTGTACGAATCCGCGCCGCTTCCTGACTACCTGAAAAAGGCGAGCCGTTCGCTCGACCCTGAACAGTGCTTGACGATTGTCACTGCACTCGCCGACGTGATTAAGAGCGATTCAGATATTCGCCACGCCGAGGTTGAGTTCTTCAACACGGTGGCGAAAGCGCTGAACGTCCAGGTCTCAGATACCGCTGGATTGGTCGCCGACAAACCGTAAAGCAACCGGGCTTTAGCGGCCACCGCGACCTTTCGGTTTGCCGCCGTTACTACCGTCATCGCGCGGCGGCAGTCCTGTGTGTTGAGTTAGCACGCGATTACGTGTTAGACGCCGGCGATGCGCATCTGGCGAGTTTCTGCGCCGCGCCGAGCGATAGGTGGCCGCCTGGTCCGTGGCAGGCACCAAATGCTGCGGGCCCTCGCCAATCAGGTCTGCGCGACCAGCCTCCTTCAACGCTCGTCGCAGCAACGGCCAGTTAGCGGGATCGTGATAGCGCAGTAGCGCTTTGTGAAGCCTGCGCCGTTTCAGCCCCTTGACGACGGAGACTGACTCGCTGCGGTAGCGCACGCGGCGCAACGGGTTACGCCCGGAGTGATACATCGCCGTTGCCGTTGCCATCGGCGATGGGTAAAACGCTTGCACTTGGTCGGCCCGAAAACCATTGCGCTTTAACCACAACGCGAGGTTGATCATGTCGTCATCGCTCGTGCCGGGGTGGGCAGCAATAAAGTAGGGGATCAAGTATTGCTCTTTCCCGGCCTCGCGCGAGAACTGCTCGAACATCGCTTTGAAACGATCATAGGTGCCGATACCGGGCTTCATCATTTTGTCGAGTGGGCCGCGCTCGGTATGTTCCGGCGCGATTTTCAAGTAGCCACCGACATGGTGAGTGACCAGCTCGCGGACGTATTCGGGATCCTCGACCGCCAAGTCGTAACGCAGCCCGGAGGCGATCAGTACTTTTTTGACGCCGGGTAGCGAGCGCGCCTTACGGTATAGCTGGGTTAGCGACGAGTGGTCGGTATTCAAATTCGGGCAGATTCCCGGGAAGACGCAACTCGGTCGCCGGCAGGCGGCTTCAATTTTCGGGCTCTTGCAGGCCAGTCGATACATATTGGCGGTCGGGCCACCCAAGTCGGAGATAACACCGGTAAAGCCAGGGACGCGATCGCGAATCTCCTCAACCTCCGCGAGGATCGACGCCTCCGAGCGGTTCTGGATGATCCGCCCCTCGTGCTCGGTAATCGAGCAAAACGTACATCCGCCAAAGCAGCCACGCATGATATTGACCGAGAAACGAATCATCTCGTAGGCCGGAATTCGCGCCTCGCCGTACGCTGGGTGCGGTACCCGCGCAAACGGCATGCCAAACACGTAATCCATTTCTTCGGTCGACAGCGGTTGCGCGGGCGGGTTTAACCAGACGTCGGTATCGCCATGGCTCTGCACCAAAGCGCGCGCATTACCGGGGTTTGTTTCGAGGTGCAGCACGCGGCTCGCATGCGCGTACAAGACAGGGTCATTACGGACCTTTTCGAACGACGGCAGCCGGATAACGCTGCGGGCGCGGTTACGGCGTGCATCCGGTACAAAGCGCAGCGGTGCGCTAGCGGTTTTTTCCGCCGCCGGCTGTTGCTTTGCGCACTTCGCGTCACTGGTCGTTTGGTAGGGGTTGATCGGCTCATCGACCGGCCCGGGACGATCGATGCGGGTCGAGTCGATGCACCACCATCCCTGCGGGGTCGATTGACGGACAAACGCGGTTCCGCGAACGTCGTCGATAGCCGCAATTGGTTCACCACGCGCCAGCCGGTGCGCAAGCTCCAATAAGCTGCGTTCGGCGTTACCGTACAACAAGATATCGGCACCGGCATCGAGTAAGACCGAACGGCGTATCTTGTCTTGCCAATAGTCGTAATGGGCGATTCGCCGTAGCGAGGCTTCAATACCGCCGAGCACGATCGGCACATCGCCGAACGCTTCACGGCAGCGCTGCGCATAGACGATAGACGCCCGATCCGGTCGCGAACCGGCGAGACCGCCGGCCGTGTAGGCGTCGTCGCTACGCGGTCGCCGATCGGCCGTGTAGCGATTGATCATCGAGTCCATGTTGCCAGCGGTTACGCCGTAAAAGAGCTCGGGCCGGCCAAGCCGTTCGAAGTCGGCTTTGCTGCGCCAATCCGGCTGCGACAGGATACCGACTCGAAAGCCATGCGCCTCGAGTACTCGGCCGATCACGGCCATGCCGAACGACGGGTGATCGACGTATGCGTCACCGGTCACGATGACGATGTCGCACCGATCCCAGCCGCGCGCGGCCATTTCGGCCTTGGTCGTCGGCAGGAATTCGCTGGTGCCGTAGCATTCGGCCCAGTACGGTGTGTAATCGTAAATCGGTGTTGGCGCAGGCGAGGCCATTGCAGTCGTCAGCTCATTCCGCTACGCCGCGCATTCTAGCAGTCGAGGTAGTAACACGTGTCTGACGGTCACGAGTGTCTGGAAATCTTTCGACATGACAACGATTTGGCCAAAGCCATTCGCAAGGTACGCCGGCCCGATGTCGATCCCGGCGACGGCGAGGTCGTCGTTGCCAACCACTTTGCGGGCGTCAATGCGGTCTACGACGCCGGTCTGATCCGCGGTACGGTCGATCGCGCCGATGCAGAGTTACCAACGGCGTTCGGGTTCGAGTCGGTCGGTCGGATCGTTGCGATCGGGCCTAACGTGAGCGGCCTGGCGGTCGGCCAAGCGGTCGCGTCGGTCGGCTTCGGCCGCGCCTATCGCGAGCGCTTTGTCGCGCCCGCTGACGATTTGACGCCTATTGCGGCACCGACGCCAGCGGCACTGACACTCGTACCGACCGGAATTTCGGCGTATTTGGCCTTGCATATCACCGGTGAGATTCGCTCCAGCGATGCCGTGCTGATCACGGCTGCCGCGGGGGGCTTCGGCCACATTGCTGTTCAGGTCGCTCAGGCGAGTGCCGCTCGTGTCGTTGCCGTGACCGGATCGGCGATCAAAGCGGATCGGCTGCGCTCACTCGGTGTTGCGGCGGTGATCAATTATCGTGACGAGGCGTTACCGGCGGCACTTGATCGTGAGTTTCCTAACGGCATCGACCTTGCACTCGATACCGTCGGCGCCGCGACATTCGATGCAATCGTGCCGCGACTTGCGCCGCACGGTCGGTTGGTCTCGGCGGGTTTTACGGCCGACGCTGCCGATAAAGCGCCGGTCCTCGCGCCGCGTGTTTACACCGAGCTGTATTGGAAAGCCGCATCAATACGCGCATTTATGAACCCGTTGTTCAAGGACCGCCACCCAGAGGCGCGTGACGTTTTGTTTGCCCGTCTCGAGAGCGGCGACCTAGACGTGTGGACACACGAGCCTATCTTCGACGGCCTCGACGCCGTACCTGAGGCGCTCGCCTGTTTGTTGAGCGGTGCAAACACCGGCAAAGTGCTGGTGCGCTTGCCGGCGGCTAACGAGCTGCCAGACTAGCGCCAAGACTACCCGGCAAACCGACCGACACCAGAGCAGCGCCGAAGCGCCCTTGGAAACCGCTGAGGAGCTCGGTCACGCCGCTCCAGCCGCGCACATCGCCACCGGGTTGCATATCGGCCGTACGCAATAGCGTTGTGCCGTTCCCGGATGCCAATTCGCCGACCAGTGTCATGTGCCCCGGTGCGAGATCAAAGCGATATCGCTCGGCCAGCAGCGCGTCGTAATGGTCTGGCGCGTGCAACACCAGGTCGATCAGTTGCAGGCGCAAGACCAAGGTCGTCGCCGCAGCGTCGTTACTCGCATCGGCCGGCTGCAGGCCGCGCAATTCGAAGTCGCTGCTGAATCGTTGTTGCAGTGTTTCGCGCACCGACGCGATTAACTGGGTATCGGTAGTTTCTGGGTCAGCGAGATGCCAGAAACCGATCGGTTCGATTCGATAGTGTGTGTACGTTGCGGGTGCAGTCTCTGCGCTGAGCCATGCTTGGTCGATGCCCGGTGCGTCGATAGCAACCCACGTTGCTGCGTCGCTGGCGCGGGCGCTCGCGGCGAACCCGGCTAAGGCCGTTGCGATAAAGATGGCAACGACGATGTCGACGATACCGGTGCGACTGGAATGTTTGTGTTGGTTCAACATGCGTTTTCTCCTGCACTGGCCATGGCTCTATGGCCGCTGTCAGTGAGTTAACGCGCTTGGCGTGCAGTTGTTGACGCAACAATGTGCAGAACGTGTGAAATGTGGTGTAAGTCACAATGACGCGGGCGGCTCACTCGCTGCCGTGCGTTCGGTAGCCGCCTGCTCGTGCTGATAGGCGCGCCAGTCAAAGGCTGTTTTCACCATAATAAGGGCAACCGACGCCAACAGCGGTTCATTAAACCGGCTGACCAGTATCGCGCCAAGTAACAGCGCGATTTGCATGATCATGACGCGCTGGTAGGGCAAGCGCATCGCGTCGGCGGCTGTCAGCCGAGGGACTGGTCGAGCATCGCCAAGCGCAATGGTCCATAGCCGCCGACAACTAAGTTCTCGGCCCAAAACGTGCAAGCAGTACGCGCAAGTCCCAGTCAGCTGTAATAACACCGACGAGAGGCAACAGATTGACGGCGACTAGCGCGAGTCCCGCCCATAGTGGCACGCCGTTGCTTGCCGCGCGGGGCTCGGTCACTCGCTAGGTGCGATACGCTGGTGGCGACGTCGATCGTCTTCGGCGAGTGCCATACCGAGGACCCGGTCCAAGCGTCGCGCCAGTGTTGCTAATTCGTTGAACCAGTCGCTCCGTTCGGTGGCCCGATTGGCGCCAAACAATTGTCGGTAGTCAGCCAGCCGAAAGGCTGTTTCGAACAGCGACTTTGACACCGACTCGGCCGAGAAAACGCGCCCGGTCAATCGCAGTTGTCGACCGAACTTCAGGCACTCGCTAGCGAGCGCCGCGCGATCGGTAAGCGCTTCGTCGCCCGCAAGACTCATGTATTCCGCGACGATTCGATACGCATCGACAAACGTTCGCAGCACCGCGTGAGCCAGTAACGGCGCTGTAGCCGCTAGGAGATTCACGGTCGCGTCAGCGCCGTTCGGTAAGGCGTCCCGCCACTCGGGGAAGCGCTCTGCTGCGGCGCGGTGAATCGCCGCAAGGTAATCGCTGCGCTGCGGGAAGTAGAACTCAAACTTTAGCATCTCACGCAGTTTTTCGGCCTCAACATCGAACGCCGACAGCGGCTCGGTGGCGTCGACGGCGGACAACAACGCGACCTCGACGATCGCGTCGAGCACGAAATGGTGGATCGCGGTGTTGCGGTAGTAGGCGGCCTTTAGGTGTTGGTCTTCGCTGATGGCGTAAACAGGTTCCAGACCATCGCGATGGACTGTGACGATTCCGGTGCCTTCCAGTTGGCGCAGCGCTCGCTCAATGGCATCCGGCTCGCGCAACGAATCGGTCCCGACCAACTCGAGCTTGCGGCGTCTGAGTAGCGCGCCACCGGCTCGCGCAAGGCCATGCACGTCTGTCAGCGTCAATGCCCGGGTTCCGCTGGCTAGCAAGATCAGTGTAACTACGGCCGATATCGTAATCGGTGTCTCGGCATTCATATTGACTGCCGTGCGAAACGCTAGCGACTGCACCAGTTCCTGCTTGCGTTCCATCGCAACACCCGCATCGAGTTCGGCGCGGTCGGCGAGCTCGCCAAACTCGGTTGCGGTACCGAACCGTAAAAAGATTCGACCATGTGGTGTCCCGCGGCGAAAGAAGCGCACCATCCACGCCATACCCTCGGGGGTCTTGCTTTGGCCTTGCTGCTCGCGTGCGTAGTCTTCGACTTCAGTGATTTGGTCGTAAATGACACTGACCGGAATGAACACGGTGTTGTACAAGCGCGTGCGCAGTATCGAATCGACGACATAGTTGAACAAGCCGTAACGCGGTGGCAGCAGTTTGCCGGTGCGAGACCGTGTTCCTTCGAGCGCCCAGAGTAGCGAGAA
>JBCDBO010000041.1:0-27366 GCA_039183535.1 Pseudomonadota bacterium
ACAAAATCTGTTGCTGAAATACACCACAGAAATGCACTTACTGCGTTGTTTT
Organism: Pseudomonadota bacterium; assembly: GCA_039183535.1. Lineage (GTDB taxonomy): Bacteria > Pseudomonadota > Gammaproteobacteria > Steroidobacterales > Woeseiaceae > JBCAXA01. The sequence goes on from JBCDBO010000041.1 coordinate 53, forward strand.
AACAGCGTTTTTATGGGCCCTGGTGGTTTCTTGGCAACAACTGGCACAGCACTTGCAGCGATATCACTGGTGACCGCCGGGCAATGTCCGCTGGCACCGTTGCTGACAGCAAATTGACGAACGATCGCAGCGTTTGTGAACACCTTCACTGCATATCGTGTGACGTTCATCAATACTTTCGCGACGGTGGCACGAGATAACGCTTGGCCCACCCGCCCCAAGGAGAGGCCGACTCCGACGAGGGCCAACTACTCGATGCAAGAATAAACAGTGGGAACTTGACGATGACCCGTTTTTATAACCTGAACCGGATAGCGGCGTTGCTGCTCGGGCTCAGCTTGGTCGCCAGCGCCGCCAGCGCTGGACCTCGCGAGCAAGCCCGGCGCATCCACGACCGACTAGCTGGGGTACCACCGACGCCGGCCGTGCTCGACCAAATGGCGGCGCTACTGCCAGGTAACCCGGAAGCCGCTGCCGACATCGCGATGAACAATTCGGCGTTCTACAGCGTTACGCTGAAGAACTTTGCATCTCCATGGACGAACCGCGATCGCAACGTCTTTGTACCGTTGAACGACTACACAGCGACGGTGATTGGCATGATTCGCGACGACGTGCCGTTCAACCAGCTGTTATCGGCTGACATTCTCTACACGGGCGCGGGCAATCTCGGTTTGCCACCGTATTCGATGACGAGCAATGACCATTACGCGCAGATGGAAGCGCAAAACATGGACTTGCAAGCCGCGCTGGTACAAACGACACAGTCGGCGCTAACCGATTTACCCACATCCGCAACGGCAGGTGTGGTCACGACCCGTGCCGCGGCGGAAGCGTTTTTCATCGCCGGTACGAACCGGGCGATGTTCCGGTTTACGATGCTGAACCACCTGTGCAACGACATGGAACAGGTTCAAAACAACTCGTACCCACCGGATCGGATTCGTCAGGACGTCTCGCGTAGCCCCGGTGGCGATTCACGCGTGTTCCTAAACAACTGCGTTGGCTGCCACAGTGGCATGGACCCGATGGCACAGGCCTACGCGTACTACAACTTCGATATGGACGCTGGTCGCATCGTTTACGACAACAGCGCGCCACACCCGAAAAACTTCAATAACGACGCCAACTTCGAGTTTGGCTTTGTAACACCTAACGACGAGTGGGTTAACTACTGGCGCACCGGTCAGAACGCCATTCTCGGCTGGGATCCGGGTCGCCCTGGTACCGGCAGCGGTGCCAAGTCGATGGGTGAGGAGTTAGCAAACAGTGAGGCATTCGCGCAATGCCAAGTCACTAAAGTGTTCCGCAATGTCTGCTTACGCGACCCGGTCGATGCGGCCGATCGCGCGCAGATCGATTCGATGGTCGCAGGCTTCCGTGGCAATTACCTGATGAAACCGGTCTTTGCTTCGTCGGCTGCGCATTGCATGGGCGATTGAGGGCGGAACAATGACGACTACTATGAAATCTCTCAGCGTCCACACCAAAGCAATTGTGCTGGCAGCTCTGTCAGCCGCGATCCTTGCAGGTTGCGGTGGCGGCTCCGGTGCGGACGTTGTTGTAAACAACCCTGGTAACAGCGGCGGTGGCACTGTCCCCAATTACACGGGACCGGCACCGGCTACCCAGGACGTGCAGAACTTTAAGATCCATTTATGGGACAACATTATCGCGGAGGCGGGTTGTAACAACTGCCACATCCAAGGCCAACAATCACCAACGTTCGCGCGCGATGACGACATCAACATGGCGTACGCCGATTCGAACCCGATCGTTGACTTACTGTCGCCGCAGAACTCCCGTTTGGTATCGAAAGTTGGCGGTGGCCACAACTGCTGGCTTGCCAGTGACCAGGCCTGCGCCGACATCATGCAGACGTGGATCGAAGGCTGGGCCGGCGGCAACGCCGCGGCTGGCGGTCGTGATATCATTCTTGAGCCGCCGACGTCGATGCAACCCGGCACGAGCCGTAATTTCCCGGACGATCCGGCCACGTTCCAGCAAACGATCTACCCGTTGCTGGCGACGTATTGCCAGGATTGTCACTCGTCTGGCTCATCGGTCCAGCAGTCGCCATTTATCGGCGAGCCGCCGGACGATGGCGGCAGTGTCGCGGTGGCCTACGATGCCGTGAAGACGAAAATCAACCTCGACGACACCGATTTGTCGCGTCTCGTCGTTCGCCTGGGCGAGGAGTTCCACAACTGTTGGAGCGATTGCGGTAACGATTCGGCCGACATGCTGGCCGCGATCGACGCATTCGCAAACCCGATCGTACCGGATCAGGTGGACCCGGCTCTGGTGTTCTCCGATGCGTTGACAATTTTCGACGGCACCGTTGCGTCTGGCGGCAATCGTCACGAGACCGATCAAATCGCTTTGTACGAGTTCAAGGCAGGATCAGGCACGACGGCGTTCGATACGAGCGGTGTGACGCCAGCACTCGACCTAACGCTGTCGGGCGACGTCACGTGGGTCGGCGGCTGGGGTATCCAGATCACCGACGGTAAAGCTCAAGGCTCAACGGCTGACAGCGCGAAACTGCACGAGTTGATTACCGCCACGGGCGAGTACTCGATCGAAGCGTGGGTCGCACCGGCGAACGTGGTCCAAGAGAATGCCCGTATCGTCAGCTACTCGGCCGGGCCGTTCTCGCGTAACTTCACGCTCGGCCAGACGATGTACGACTACGACTTCTACAACCGTAGCGAAAATACCGATGGCAATGGTGAGCCGCGTTTGTCGACACCATCGGCCGAGGAAGTCTTGCAGGCCACTCTGCAGCACGTCGTCGCGACCTACGACCCGGTCAATGGCCGCCGTATCTACGTCAATGGCGAACTACGCGCCAGCGGCGATGAAGCGAACGGTGGCAGCATCGCCGACTGGGACAACACGTTTGCGTTCGTACTCGGCAACGAAGTCTCGAGCGATGGCTTGTTCCAGGGTGTGCTGCGAATGGTCGCCATCCACAACCGCGCCCTTAATGAGGCACAGGTTCTGCAAAACCTTGAAGTCGGTGTTGGTGAGAAGTTCTTCTTGCTGTTCGGTGTTAGCCACCTGATCGATGTACCACAAGCGTATGTCGTCATTGAGGTTAGTCAGTTCGACAGCTACTCATACTTGTTCAACAAGCCGTTCTTTATCTCGCTGGCCGATAACATCACGGTCGGTAACGTTCCGCTGACCGGTATGCGCATCGGTATCAACGGTTCGGAGGCAACGGTTGGCCAAGCGTGGGCGAACCTTGATACAGCGCTGACCGACACCGCTTACAACCCGGCATCGGGACAACCGCTGTCGACCGTAGGCACAGTCATAGGCCTGCAGAAAGGTCCTGACTCGGACGAGTTCTTCCTAACGTTCGATCAGCTCGGCAACAACAGCTTCGTGCGCACGATTGACCCACCGGTTGTCGTCGCGGCTACCGATGGGGTACCGACTGCCGATATCGGTGTGCGGACCTTCGATGAGATCGCTGCAACGATGGCTGTGGTAACTGGAATCGACCCGCAAGACGCCAACGTGCTAGCGACCTATCAAGGCGTACGCGAATCATTGCCGGCCGTCGACAGTCTGAATGCGTTCTTGTCATCGCACCAGGTTGTCATCGCCTCGCTCGCGATTACGTACTGCGACGCGCTGGTGGAAGACACAGGCCGACGCGCCACGTACTTCCCTGGCCTTAACTTCGCCGCTTCGCCAGCGGTCGCATTGTCGGGTGCAGGTCGTGACATCGTCATCGATTCGTTGGTGGCTAACGCGGTCGGTAACGGTCTCGGTACTCAGCCCGACTATACGACGCTTGCAAACGAGCTCGGTTACGCCGTCGACGATGGCAACCGTCCCAATAACTTGATCGACCGGTTGATTAACGGCGGCAACGCCGATACGCCGGGCATCGTCAAAGGCGTGTGTGCTGCCGTGGTCGGCAGTGCTGCGACGCTGGTTCAGTAAGAGGCATCATCATGGCAAAGAAACGTCGCAACTTTGACGACCCGCAACTGCACGGGGATCATCCGGTCCCAATCACCCGTCGCGCACTGGTCGCACAAGGGTTTATGACCGGTATGGTCACAGCGCTGTCGGGCGGCATCCTCAGCCTGTTTACAAGTCCGCGCGACGCATTAGCGGCGCTGTCGAACGATCTCGCCGACCCGACCTTACAGAACGCCTGTGGTATCGCACCCGGTGCTGGCAAGATTCCGTTTATCTGCTTCGATTTGGCCGGTGGCGCTAACATCGCCGGCTCAAATGTCTTGATCGGTAAAGAAGGCGGTCAACTCGACTTCCTGTCGACCGAGGGCTACAGCCGCCAAGGCTTGCCGGGCGATATGGTGCCGGGAGCGATCGATCCGCTGACCAATGCCGATCATGTCGACGAAGGCATGGGACTCGCGTTCCATACGGATAGCCCGTTCCAACGCGGTATGCGTGGCTCGATCCGCACGCCAGGCATCGAGGCGAACATCAACGGCGCGGTTATCCCGGCACGGTCGGAAAACGACACGAGCAACAACCCGCATAACCCGATGTACGCGATCCAGCGCACCGGCTCTGATGGCGAAATCTTGACGCTTATTGGCACCGAGAACTCCGACTCAGGCGGTAACTCGATGGCACCAGCGATGCTGATCGACCCTGAGTTCCGGCCGACCAAGATCGACCGGCCCAGTGACGTCACTGGCCTCGTCGATACCGGCCAGCTGGTCGGCATCTTGGGCCCCGACGATGCGACGGCTGTCATGGAGTCGATCTACCGCTTAAGCGACGCCAAGATGGACAGTGTCAATACGCAACTGACCAACGACGCGATCGTTAAAGACCTCGTCAAATGCGGCTACTTGAAAGCGGCGGACGTGGCTGATCGCTTCGGCGGTGTGCCGCTCGATCCGTTGCTCGATCCACTGATCGTCGGTGGCCCGAACGCACCGTTTACGGCTGCCGAAGTCGAAGGCAACGACCGTGATGCGCGCGAATTCCGGAAAACGGCATCGGTCATGAAGCTCGTTATTGACGGCTATGCTGGCGCCGGTTGCGTTGAAATGGGCGGCTATGACTATCACGGCGGCGCCCGCGCCGAGGGTGAGGTTAAAGACGAGCGTGCCGGTCGCTGTATGGGCGCTTGCTTGCAGTACGCAGCAAACCGCGGCGTTCCGTTGATGATGTACGTCTTCTCGGACGGTTCGTTGTCATCGAACGGCGTTATCGACAACTCGATCGAAGGTCGTGGTAAGGGCGAATGGGTCAGCGACAACCAGTCGACGGCCGGCTCGTTCTTCCTGGTTTACAACCCGACGCGGCGACCGACGCTGTTCTCAGGCGATGCACTGCCGCCGGAACGGCATCAGCAAATCGGCTACATGCGCGACAATGGCTCAGTGGAGACCGGCTCGACGCCGGCGGCGAATAACGTCAACCTGCTGGTTGAGACGGTAGCACTCAATTACATGGCGCTGCACGGCGAACAAGGTCAGTTTGATGCGATCTTCCCAGGCAACGGCTTGAACGGTACCGCTTTGAAGGACAGCCTGACCGCGTTCGATCCGATCGTGAACGGCACGATCTCGAATCCGACTTAGCACACCGATTTTTCCTGGTCCTAACTTAATGGCCCGCCTTGTGCGGGCCTTTTTTTTGTGGCCGATGGCCGCTGGCTGTCACGTCCGTCGCCGCCGCGCGGCAGAGTCGGTATGCTCGTCCCATGCTAGCCCCTCCGGAAACGCTCACGTCGGTCCTCGCCTGCCCGCGCAGCGGCGCTGCACTTGAGCTGCAGGCAGAGACGTTTTTTTGTGCCGCCTCGAATACACGATACCCGATCGTCGATGGCGTACCGTGGTTGTTCGCCGAGCCCGAGATCGCGCTCGCCGAATGGCGACAACGCTTTCGGTATGCCGATGCAACGCTCGCCAGTGATATCGCGACGCTGACTGAGGCCACAACCAACGACGACACGAGCGCAATTACGCAACAGCGGCTACGCGCATTGCTCACTGGCAAACAGACCCAGCGAGCCGCTGTCGCCGAATTGCTCGCACCGCTCGAGGCTGCGCCATCGACTGCTGCGCGCGCGACGTATTTGGCGCTGCGTACGCGCCTGCCGCCCGATCAAGGCCTACACACCTATACGCCGAACATCATTCGTGACTGGGCCGACTGGGGTGATGCCGAGAACGCATCCTCGCTGGCGATGATCACCGACGTGCTCGATAGCGTCTCACCGACGACAGTTCTCGTCTTAGGCGCCGGCGCCGGGCGACTCACCCACGACATCAACATCACATTCAAACCGACGCTTTGCGTCGGTCTCGACTTCAACCCACTACTGATGTTAATCGCTGCAAAACTGAGTGGCGGCGACGCGCAGTCGTTGGTTGAATTTCCGCTAGCTCCGAAAACACTCGCCGATCACGCGCTCGTCCATCAACTCAAGGCGTCGACGACACCGGCAGCATCGACGCAATGGGTATTGGGCGACGCACTGCGGGCGCCGTTTCGGGAAGAGGCGTTCGATCTTGTAGTCACGCCCTGGTTAACTGATATCGTCGCGGAGCCACCCACTGCATTCGCACCGCGGATCAATCGACTGCTGAAAGACGGCGGCCAGTGGATAAACTTCGGTTCGATCGCGTTTCGCGATCCGGACCCGGTCCTCGCCATCGGGCGCGAGGAGCTAACTGAGCAAATCGAGGCCGCCGGCTTTCAAGCCACCGCCGAGTTGGAGCGCGATCTACCTTATTTGGCTTCGCCGGCCAGTCGACACCGCCGCGAAGAGACCATCGCAGCGCTGCGCTTCACCAAGACGGCAACGGTCCAAGTTGTACCGCGCTGGCGTGCACTGCCCGATTGGATCGTCATCGGCAAGACGGCCGTCCCCGCGAGTGATGAGTTTTTGCAACAAGCCGCAGCGACTCGGATACATGCGTTCATTATGGCGCTGATCGACGGCAAACGATCGCTCAAAGACATGGCATCGATCATGGAGCAACGCCAATTGATGCCCGCTGCCGAAGCGGAGGACGCGATCCGCGGGTTCTTGATCAAAATGTACGACGACGCGCGTCGTTACTCGGGCTTCTGACCGGTCACGACCATCGTCCGAGCGTTTTTCGCGAACTCCTCGGCGCCGCCTTTGGCATCGCGCAGAACGGCCGCGTCGACCGGCACCGTTACGCCTTTCGCGCAGCCTGGCCGCTCGTCGAGTTGGTCGATCCAGCGGGCGAGGTTTGCAAGTCCGTCGATCGATACGCCGGACCACCGATAGGTCCGTGCCCAACACCAGTTCGCGATATCGGCGATGCTGAACTCATCGGCAAGGTATTCGTGGTGCGCGAGGTGGCCGTCCAATACCTCAAACAAGCGCCGAACCTCTGCCTGGTAACGATCGATCGCCGGCTGGATCTTTTCAGGAAAGTACCGATAGAACACGTTGGCCTGCCCCATCATCGGACCTATGCCCCCCATCTGAAACATCAACCACTGCAGCACGCGACTGCGTGGCTTAGTCGCTGCGGGTAGCAAGCGCCCGGTTTTCTCGGCAAGGTAAATCATCAGTGCGCCGGACTCGAACACGGCGAAGCCATCGTCGACGATGACGGGGATCCGCCCGTTCGGATTCAAAGCCAGAAACTCGGGCTGTTTTTGCGCACCGCTCATTAAGTCGACCGTGTGCACTGCATAGGTCAGCCCTAACTCCTCCAACGTCACCGACGCCTTGTAGCCGTTGGGGGTCGGTGCGGTATAGAGTTCGATGCCCATGGGATTCCTCGTGGCGGCCGATTTTGGTTTATGCGTAGTATGCCAAGTCGTCGATTGATTGCGACAGCTAACGATGGGGCACGAATGAAAACACTCACCACCGACCCACAACGATTCGTCAATCTACCGGACTACCCGTTTAGCGAGAACTATGTCGACGTCGAATCGATGGCCATGCATTACGTCGACGAAGGTCCACGCGATGCCCGTATCGTTTTAATGCTGCACGGCGAGCCGAGTTGGTCGTACCTGTATCGCCACATGATTCCGCTGTTCGTTGCCGCTGGCTACCGGGCCATTGCACCCGATTTGATTGGGTTCGGTAAATCGGCGAAGCCCACCCGGATCAGTGACTACAGCTATCAGCGTCACATGGACTGGTTGGGCATCTTCGTTCGCGCGCTAGGCATCAGCGACGCGATACTGGTTTGTCAGGATTGGGGGTCATTGCTCGGGCTGCGCCTGGCCGGCGAGCAACCGGACCGCTTTGGCGGCATCGTCGTGGCCAACGGTTTCTTGCCGACCGGCGATCAGCCGGCGTCGCGAGCATTTAAAACCTGGCGACGGTTTGCACGCTTCTCACCGATATTTCCAATCGGCCGCATCATCGACGTCGGTACCGTTACAACGTTACCGGCCGAAATCGTTGCGGCCTACAACGCACCGTTCCCGAGCGGCCGCTTTAAGGCCGGCGCACGCGCTTTCCCGCGCTTGGTACCCACTCGACCGGACGATCCGGCGGCACCGGCGAATCGCGCCGCCTGGCAAGCACTGGGTGAATGGACCAAGCCGTTTGCGACGGCGTTTAGCGACAAAGACCCGATCACCCGCGGTCTCGCCACGATTTTTCACCAACACGTCCCTGGGGCTCGCCACGATCAGCACACCGTTATTCGCGGTGGCGGTCATTTTCTGCAGGAAGAGTGTGGGCCGGAACTCGCCGATTTTACGATTCGTTACAGTGCCGCTAACGGACTCGTTCCGTAGCTAACGCGTCGGCTGACCCGTTTCAGCAAAAGTCGCCAGACGGCGCAGTTGCTCACCGAGCACCGCATCGACAGCTGGCGCGACCGATTCTAGCCCGTCGGGGCTATAGCCGCCGACGCTATACACGAGTTTGAGTGTGGCGCCAGCAACGGTAGCGATAACGCTAATCGTCATATTGCCGTCAACACCCATGAGCCCCAGCGGGCCGAGCCCACCGGTTAAGCGCAGTGTCTCGCCGGTTTTGACGAAGGTCACGGTCAGGTGGACGACGCTACCACCATTATCTAAACGCTCACAAAAACAGCCAAGTGGTTTTGCGTCGATGGTGAGATTCGCAGCGCGACCGGAAAATGTGTGGTCTGGGTGCCACCATTGCCCAACGTCTGTCGTTAACGCGGCCCATAAGCGCTGCGGCGACGCCGTCGACGACACGCTGTGCTCGATGGTGAACCCATTCGCTGCGGCATCGGTAACGCTCGCGTGCGCCGCGCTCGCCCAAGCCGAAATAGCGACCACTATCAGTGCATGTCGCATCATGATGTCCCTCGTAGATTTGGTCGTAGGTAGCCGAGGTTACGCCGCAGTGGTCGGCAACGCACGTCCACGCCACCATTCGGCGACACCAAGTCCGGCGACGATGTGCCAGATTCCCCACAGCGCTGCAAAACTGGCCATACCGCCAAGCCCATCAAAAAAATCGAAGACCAGTACTAAGCCCAGGCCGGAATTTTGAATACCGAGCTCCAGCGTGACCGCCCGACGGTCGTACGCCGTAAGACCGGCCATCGTCGCTACACCATACCCGCTCGCGAATGCGATCAGGTTGTGTGCGATGACCAATATCGCAATGTCTGCAACATGAGCCACAAAGATGCTCCAATTCGCCTGCAGCGCTAGCGCGACAAAACCGACGAAGCAAGCGATCGATGCCAGTCGAAATGGCCTGAACAAACGCTCCGCGAATCGCGGTAAGTACGTACGTGTGGCCAGCCCGAGGACCAAAGGCAGCGCCAGCACCAGCAATACGACAGCAACGACACGCCAAGAATTGAGCGCAATGTCCGTAAGCAATACTGCAGTAGGTGCGTAAAGACTCGACCAAAACGAAAGGTTCAGCGGCGTCATAACGATGGCGGCGAGCGACGAGACTGCCGACATCGAAACGGACAACGCCGTATTGCCACGCGCATGCGCGGTGAGAAAATTTGAGATAGTGCCGCCGGGGCACGCCGCCACCAGGAAAAGTCCGAGGGCAACGCTCGGCGGTGGCCGCAACGCGAGTACCAACAGGTAAGTCATCGCTGGCAACAACACGAACTGGGCGACTAAACCGACGGCAAAAGCGCGGGGCATCGTGACGACACGGCGAAAGTCGCGCGTCGTCAAATCCAGCGCGACGCCGAACATAATCACCGCGAGTACGACGTTAAGCGCCGTCAGCGTCGCCGCATTGAAATTGAGTTGAACCGAATCGAGTGCGGTAAGACTGTTCACGCGAACGGTCTATGACGGACCATGCCGGTCAGTGTACCGAACGGCTTAGATGCGCGACAAATCCGCCACGACTGGGCTTATTGCAAGCGGTAACCGATGCGGGTAAAGACGCGTTGATCGATCGCTTCGCCGCGAAACATGCGTGGCTTAAATTGCCACTGCGACACGGCTTGAATGGCCGAGCGGTTGAAGATGTCGTTCTTATCGGTCCGCACAACAACGATATCGCCGGTGCGACCGTCCGCTTTGACAGTGAACTCAACATCGACCCAACCCTCGATATCGCGCCGGCGTGCCTTCGATGGGTACTGCGGTTGCACGACCTCGACGATTTCGAGCTGGCTGGCGGGTAACAAGGTCGCGCCGGCCACGCGTTTTTCGGCCACACCTAAGGCCGAGCGCATCGCTGGTACTACGGTATCAGCGCCGGGCAACGATTCAATGGCGGCGATACTGCCAGCCGCACCACGGGTGTCATCGGCAGCCAGTTGTTGTTCAACGCGCGCTTCGACGGCGCTCAGCAACAGCGTTCGACTTTCGCTGACCGCCTCACTTTCCGGGTATTCGCCAAGCGCCGCGCGCAGCTCCGCGATTGCGCCGCTGTCACCGTCGAGACTGCCACCGGAAATTTTCTCGCGAATCGAACCGGCTGTGACGACGTCAGCTGGCGGCTCATCCGAAACCGTGGCAGCAGCAACGGTTGGCCGGGTTTCCGGCGCTGCCAACGTGTCCGTGCCACCAGCGGCTGTCGTATTCGCATCAGACGCTGCGGCGGCCTGCTGTTGTTGTTGACGCTCGGCCTCTCGCGCTGCAACGCGCGCTGCCTGCGCGGCTTGCCGTTCACTCGCGATGGTCGCCAAGCGCTGTTGCGTCTGGCGAATGCTGGCATCGGCACTTCCCGGTAACGCTCGGGCTGCGGCCAGCAACGTGTTTGCCTCGCGTTGATTACCGCCATCGGCAGCCGCAACAGCTTGATCCAACAACTGCTGGCGCCGATTGCCGACGGCAAGCTCGTACTCGCGCAACACCGCCGCGGACGGCACGGCTAGCTGCAGCCGTGACGCTAGCTGCTCGGCCGTCGCGAAATCACCGGCATCGATGTAGCCACGGATCATTGTTGAAACCTGATCCGAAACCGCATTGAGCTCATCACGAAACTCTGTGTTGTCGGGATCGGCTTCGACCGCCAGCGAGTAATAGTAGAGCGCGTTCTGGCCCGGCGGTTCTGCCACCATGTCGGCATTCAATGCCATGCGTGCTTTGCCGGCCAGCGTTTGCGCGCTATCGGCGGTGGTACTCGCGGTGACGTTTAAGGCCTTCTCGGCCGGCGCAGCCTCATTCGTTGTCGCTGGCATCGGCACATCGAGTTCCGGCGCTCCTGTATCGCCCAGCAAAAACCACGCGCCAGCGCCTGCCACGAGAACGATCGCAACACTGGCGAGGACAACATCGGCGCGAAGGCCTTGCGTGGCAGCTGGGGTATCGTCCATAAGCTTGGCTAGTAGCGCTCGCGTACTAAGAGACGCCGTACCGTTTTAATCCGCCCGAGGAACTGCATGAGAATCTGCGGCACAGGGGCGCTGCGATCGTCTTCAACCTGGTAGCGTTTCACGAGTTCCGGATTCTCACGCAATTGCAGATGTTTTAGAACGGCAGCGTTAACGTTTTGCGCAAACCGATCGCGCTGGGCCGGCTTCGACATATAGCGGAAGACTTGACCGTGATTAATGAGCGAGATCATCTCGCTGGCATCGCGGTCGTCACTGATAACAATCGTAATCAGCTCCGGCAAATAGCGTTTCAAGGTCGCAATCATCTTGCGGAGGACACGACCTTCGGAGACAAAATCGGTGACGAGTACACCGGCCTTGCCCTCACTTAATATCTCAGTCACTTGAACGAGCGTCTTCGCCCAATGTACCGGGTGATCCGCCGACAACATCCCGGTCGCCGAACTGGCAAACGCCTCGCTCGACGAGAACACAACAACGCCTACGGCGCCGATCGACGATTCGAGGCCGCCGGCCACGGTGGAGCCGCCGTCAAACTCGGCCTCAAGAATGATCTCCTCGCCGGTATCGGCGGGCATCGTGACTGGTAACGCCACCGATTCAGACGTCGACGATGTATCGTAGGTCGGCTCGTCCGGCTCGCTGACGGGCTCATCGTTCGCCGCCGCGAGAACAATTTCTTCACCGCCAGCATCGGCATCGGGCGCCGGTGCGTCGTTAGCTGCCACCGGCGTCGGCGCTGGCTCGGGCTGCATAACCAGCGGCTTATCCGCCGGTGGCGCTGGCACCGGTTTGGGCTCCGGCTCGGGGTTAGCGTCAGCCGCGGAGTTACGCGCGATGTCGACCGCAAGCTTCAATGTGTCACGCAAATGATTCGGTGGGCAGGGCTTTGATAAGAAGCGAAACACCTCGCCGACGTTGATCGACCCTTCAATGGCATCGAGATCGGCATACCCAGTCAACAGGATACGCACCGTTCGCGGCGAGACTTCCTTACCGGCGCCTAACACCTCGACACCGGTCATTTCCGGCATACGCTGGTCGGCAACGATGACGTCGATGTTTTTTTCTTTCAGCCACTGCACCGCTTCGGAGCCACGTGTCGTCAAATAAACATCGTAGTCGCGCCGGAACAGCGCCCGCATCGAATTCAAGACGCGCTGCTCGTCATCGACGAACAAGACACTCGGCTTCGGCTTTTTGCTTCTGACCGGTCGGCGTCGTGCTGTGCTGGCTGCTTCGCTCATGTTGTTGTGATTGTCCTGGTTAGCCTGCTGCAACGGCTTGGTCCAACTGCCCATCGAGCGCATCCAGTTCGGCTTCCAATTCCGCTGCCGCCGAATCCCCATCGGCTTGTGCAATCGGCAACCGTACGGTGAACGTCGCTCCCTCACCCGCCACCGAGTCGATCTCCAACGACCCTGCGTGCGCGGTAATAATCTTGTCGGTGATCGACAAGCCAAGACCCGTTCCTTTACCCACCTCCTTGGTGGTAAAGAACGGATCGCGAATTTTCTCCATGACGTCGGGCGGGATGCCGGTGCCGGTATCACGTACCTCGACGACAACACTGTCGCCGTCGGCGCGGGACGTCAGCGTTAGCTCGCCGCCGTCCTCCATCGCATCCGATGCATTCTTGATGAGGTTCAAGAAGATCTGATTGATTTGGCCCGGTGCACAACGAATGTCCGGCACATCGCCGTACTGTTTGTGCACGGTAATCCGATTCTTCAAGAAGTTCTTGGCAATCAGCAGAGACTTCTCTAGCCCATCGTTGACGTTAAACATATCGACGGCAGCACGGTCGAGACGGCTGAAGTCTTTCAGGCTCTGGGCCATTTCGGCGAGCTGCTCAAGCCCTTCGATGCTGTCGCGGATAAGATCCGTCGACTCTTCAATATCGTCACGCATCGTTTCGTTGAGCAACATATCGTCCAGCTCCTGAAGGCGACGGACAAATTTGGCTTTGTCTTTATCGCCTTCGCGAAGCTGATCGAGCAGACTTTCGGTGACCGACACGAAACTTTCGAACGACGTCATGCGCTCTTGCAGCAGCGTAGCGTTGCTCAACAAGTACCACAGCGGCGTATTGATCTCGTGCGAAATCCCGGCAACAAGCTCACCGAGCGACGACATCTTCTCGGCATGGACAAGCTGCGTCTGCGACTCTTTCAACTCGTCGTAGGCGGTCGATAACTGCTCGGTACGCGCATCGACGCGCTCCTCAAGCGAGTGGTTCAAGACCTCCAACGCGGCTTTCGAGTCGCTGAGTTCGCCGTAGCTGCGTCGCAGCATAATGGCCGTGTAACCGATACCCAACAGGAAGATCACTGAGAAAACGCCCAGTAACGTCCGTGCGCGCTCAGCGCGACCGACGACGCTGCGATTGATCGACCGCAACGTTGCTTGCAAGGTCCGCGACGCACCCGGTAACAGCGATGCCTCAAGACGTGCCAACGAATCAGCAGCGGCGCCGCGTTGCTCGATAACCGTGCGACCCGCACTAATCAAACCATCGAGCTTACCGGGTAGTCGACCGGTGACCTGTGGGTCGCTCTCGAGTGCCGCGATCTGCTCCAGCAATGCTTCGCGCGAGCGCGTCCCACTTCCGCTGGCGTAATCCATGATTTCGACGGCCAGCGCGAACACGTTTTGCGCAAGATTCTGCATTTGGAATCGGCGCAAGTCGCGAACGATGGACGGCGATTCGTTGCGCACGGTCGTGACACTGGTGGCCAACTGCCCTTGCCGATCGACAAACACGTCAAAGTCGGCGCTGGTAGCCTCAAGCGCGGCGGAGAACTCATCGAATGCGCGCAGCAACGCTGGGTCCTCGGCCGTGCCGAACTGTGCACGCAACTCATCGCGCCCGCCTTGAATCCTGCGCATCAACACAATAGCGCTGTTTGGCACGGCACGACCTTCGCGGTAAGCGTTTTGCAACGACTCAGCCAAAGACTGGTAGTCGGTTTCGCCTTGGCGCAACAGGTTTATGCGTGTGCCGTAGTCAACGTAGTACTCGGAATCGACCGCGCTCGACTGCACCAGTAAAAAAACCAGCAAGCCAGCGAGCAGGATCCCCGCAATCCCGAGAAAGATGTTCCTGAGCATCAAACGCTCTCTGGTGACATAAGCCCAATCAAAATATCGGATCTATCAGGTTGATGCCGTGATCGTGTTCACAGCCGGAGACATTTTCAAAATGTCTTATTTTTCAATTACTTTCTGATCGCGCTCGAGCACGTCAGACGGCCACTACAAGTAACCATAGCAGGCGCCGATGTCAAATTATTGACATTTTCCGAGGCGTTACAATGGCTTCGGTTCGCAGCATCGCGTAGCGCTGCTACGATGACGGCGCGTCCGGCGCAGCCGCGTGGGCGGCGCCGCCCAACGTGTCCAACACGAACAGCGTCACAAGAACAGCAGTAGGATGCACATAGAGTTTTACGGCGCCGCCGGAGAAGTTACCGGTTCCTGCCACATCTTGCACATTGCCGGCCGACGAATTCTGCTCGACTGCGGTCTCATCCAAGGGGGCCGGCGGGCCGAAGCGCGCAATGCCGACCCATTTCCTTTCGAACCCACCGATATTGACGCCGTGGTGCTCAGCCACGCCCACCTTGATCACGCCGGCCGCCTACCGCTATTGGTCCGGCGCGGGTTTAAGAACCCTATTTATGTGCATAACGCATCATTGGACCTGGCCAATGTTCTGCTGCGCGACGCCGCTTCGCTGGCGGAACGCGACGCGGAGTCTGCCAATAGACGCCGCCAGCGCGCCGGCAAAGAGCCAGTAAAGCCGCTGTTTGTTGAAAGCGATGCGCAACAGGTCATCCGCCAAATGCGCGGCGTGCGCTATCGGGAAGCCGTCGAGGTCATACCGGGAGTCACGCTGCGTTTTTACGACGCCGGCCATATTCTCGGCTCGGCAATTGTCGAATTGACGCTGGTCGAAGGTGACAATACCCGACGGGTCGTTTTCAGCGGCGATCTCGGCCAATACGATACGCCTGTGTTACGCGACCCGGTCGCGCTCGACTACGCCGATCTGGTGTTGATGGAGAGCACCTATGGCAATCGGCTGCATCGAGAGCGCAGCGCGACCTTCGACGAAATCGGCGCAATCGTCCGCGACAGCGACAAAGGCAATATCATCATCCCCGCATTCGCCGTGGGCCGTAGCCAAGAGCTGCTGTACCTTTTCGGCAAGCATTTTCGCGAGTGGGACATGCAACGCTTTCGCATTTTTCTCGACAGCCCGATGGCCATCAAAGCCAGCCACATTTACTGGGACTACCCGCATTTGTACGACGAGGAAGCGACCAAGTTGCGCCGCGAGTACGACGAGACGCCGCCACTCGCAAATTTGCATCTTACGGCCACCGCCCGCGAGTCGAAGCTGATCAATCGCAAGCGCAGCGGTGCGATCATCATCGCCGGTTCTGGCATGTGTAATGGCGGCCGAGTATTGCACCACCTCAAGCACAATCTATGGCGCCGCGAATCGCAGATCATGATCGTGGGCTATCAGGCGAAAGGTAGCCTCGGTCGACAGCTGGTCGATCGACGCCCGTACGTGCGTATTCATGGCCAAACTATTCGCGTTAAAGCACGCGTCCACACGGTCGGCGGGCTGTCGGCCCACGGCGATCGCAACGATTTGCTGCGCTGGTATCGCGGCTTCAAAAATCACCCACCGGTTTGTCTCGTGCATGGCGAACGCAGCGCCCAATACGAGCTGGCGGAGGCGCTAGGGAACGCCGGTGCCGATGTCACGCTGCCCGAACCCGGCACAACGATTCCGCTGTCGTGACCGGCGCGCAGCAGCTCGCGTCGTTCGTACGCCGCTACCCGCGACTGACCGTGCTGACCGGCGCGGGGATCAGTACACCGTCCGGCATACCGGATTACCGCGACCGCGATGGCCAGTGGAAGGGCGCAACACCGATCGATTACCGCGACTTCGTCAGCAAGCCGGCGATGCGGCAACGCTATTGGTCACGCAGCATTGTCGGCTGGCCGATCATGGCGGCAAGCGCACCGAACGTCTGTCACAACGCAATCAGCGGGCTGCAAGCGGCTGGCTTTGTCGAGCGCATCGTGACGCAGAATGTCGATACCTTG
Source organism: Pseudomonadota bacterium (assembly GCA_039183535.1). Lineage (GTDB taxonomy): Bacteria > Pseudomonadota > Gammaproteobacteria > Steroidobacterales > Woeseiaceae > JBCAXA01. The sequence continues at coordinate 16,933 of JBCDBO010000041.1, forward strand.
CACCAACGCGCCGGCAGCAGCGACGTCATTGATTTACACGGTCGTCTCGACAGCGTTAGTTGTTTGGACTGCGATTGGCAGGCGCCGCGCGCAGATTGGCAACAGCGTCTTGCTGAACTCAACCCGGACGTCGCGGCAACGGCGGTCAGTGCCCAAACGCGGCCCGATGGCGACGCGGTCATTGACGGCATCGACCTCAGTCAGTTTGTGGTGCCGCCGTGCCCTCGCTGCCATGGCGTCGTCAAGCCTGACGTGGTCTTTTTCGGCGAAAATGTGCCGCGTGAGCGAGTGAGCGACGCGATGGCGGCGTTGGCGGCCAGCGACGCATTGCTGGTCCTCGGCTCATCGTTGGTGTTGTTCTCGGGGTTCCGCTTCGCCCGTGCTGCTCACCAACGTGGCCAGGCGATTGCGCTCGTCAATTTAGGCATCAATCGCGCCGACGAACTCGCTACGCTAAAACTCGATGCGCGCTGTGAGGATGTCCTTGAGCCGCTGCCAACGCTGCTCTCGGCGTGACTCAGTTCGAAACTTGCCAGCCGCCGCCCAACGAACGGTACAGATCGACCGTGGCACGAAGTGCATTGGCGTGCGCAGCCGCGGCTTGATCGTCGAGCTCCGTTTGGCGTCGTTCGGCCGCCAAAACGTCCAGAAAATCGATCAAACCCGAGCGATACAACTTGCGCGCCGTGGTCGCGGCCCGATTAGCCGCAAGCGCCGCAGCGGCAAGGCGCTCGTTACTCGCCAGCGCCCCGTTATAGCGACTGAGTGCGGTCTCGGTTTCGGCAAGCGCGGTTAACACGGTCGACTCGTAGGCAGCGGCGGCAATCTCAGCGCCGGCAAGAGCGCCATCGCGTTGCCGGCGAAGTCGACCGGCTTCGAAAATCGGCAAACGCAGCCCGGGTACGATTCCGGTGAAGCGCGCGTCGGACGAACCGATGTCATCGGCTTTAACCGCCTCAAACCCGTAATTCGCCGCTAACGTGAATTGCGGAAAAAACGCTGCGGTCGCTACACCGACATCGGCCGTCGCAGCGGCCAAGCGGCGCTCGGCCGCTTGTACATCCGGACGGCGCGTCAGTAGGTCAGCCGACGTGCCAACAGCGAGGGTCGGTAATGGCATCGGCAGGCGATTGGCGGTTACCGTCGTCGCGACATCGCCCGGCGTGCGACCGGTTAGCGCACCGAGCCTAAAACGACTGGCGTCACGCGCAGCCTCAAGCGTGGCCAAGCCAGCCGCGGCCGACTCGTACTCGGCCTCGGCACGATCGACATCGATTTGCCCGGCAAGGCCGCTACGACGTTTGTTTTCCGTCAGCGCAACGGTCTGCTTAAGCAACTCGATGTTCCGTTGCAAAGCCGCGATGCGCTGCTCAGCGCCGCCGAGTTCAAAATATGCGGCGGCGGTTTCGGCAACGATAGCGAGGACCGCAGCCCGGTAATCGGCGACAGCGACCCCGAGGGTTGCCGCGGCCGACTCGTTGCGCCGCCGGACGCTGCCAAAGACGTCGATCTCCCACGCTGTCTCAAGCGTACTGGTATAGAACTCACCGTCGCGCTCAGCGAGGCCGGCACGTACGAGCTGTCCAAACGCGCCCGGTGACTCGAGACTTTGCTCAAAGTTGGTGTATGTCCCGCTGGCCGCGACCGACGGCCAGAACGCCGCGCGGGCGATTCCGCGCACGGCGCGGGCCTGGTCGAGACGAGCCCGGGCTACGTCAAGATCGGGGTTGCCGTCGAGCGCTTGGTCGATCAATGCCGTTAGCGCCGCATCATCGAACGCGAGCCACCACTCGGCGGCCGGTTCGTTGGCCGCCAAGCCCTCAGCGGCAACGAAAGTCGCCGCCGAATCGATGTCGGGCGCAACGTAGTCCGGACCGACCGCACACCCAGCGAGCGCGGCTATCGTCGCTAACGCAGCTATTCGTTTCATGAGGCCGCCTCAGCCGGCGTGTGAATCGCCTCCTCTTCGGCCGGAATCGACCACGCTCGCCAGCCACAAACCAGCGAGTAAAGCGCCGGTGTGAACAGCAGCGATAGCGTAATCGAAAACGCGACGCCTCCGGCGATCACAATCGCGAGCGGTGGCCAGAAGTCGCCGCCAGAGAAGACCAGCAGCGGCACGAAGCCACCGACCGTCGTCAGTGTGGTCGAGACGATATGACGGGTCGCGCCCATCGTCTCGCGCACGATAGCGGCTTTGTCCCCACCGCTCGAATCAGTCCGCGCACGGATGGCAGCGAGTACAACGATCGTCCCGTTGATCGCGACGCCGACAAGACCAACGCTACCGATAATCGCGTTGAACCCACGGGCATAGCCACCGATCCACAGCGACAACAAGCCGAGACCGATTGAAAGAACAGCGACAAGGCCGATGATGCCGGCAAGCCGGACACTGCGGAACGACAAGACAATCGTCGCGATCATCAGCATCAGAATGATCGGCAGGTAGGTCAGCAATTGTCCAAGGGCGTTGCTGCTTTGCTCGCTGTCGCCCGCCACGCGCAGCCGATAGCCCGGCGGTAGCGTGAAATTAACGCGATCAAGTTCGGCCAGTATTTCGTTGGTGACGTCTATCGCCAGTACGTCGCGGCCGATGTAACCGAGAACATCGTTACTGCGCTGGTTGTTGCGCCGGCTGATGCTCGAAAGCTCCGGCCGCAGCGCTAGCTCTCCGAGGCTGTTGGCCGGTACCCAACGGGTGCCTCGGCGATTGGTTAACAACAAATGTTCGAGCCCGCTGACGGCTTTGCGGTCAGCATCGCTCAAACGAACAACGACCGGTAACTCCTCAAGGTCTTCCAACAACGCACCGCCCGCCCGACCATCGAGATCGGACTGCATCTGCGCGGCAATATCGGTCAGCGTAAAACCCGCCTCGGTCGCGGCAAATTCGTCGGCGACGAAGTCGAGCTTCGGCGCGCCGCCGGCGACCGTGGCGCGCGTGTGTAACACGCCGTCCACCGTGTGCATGATCCGCCTGAGCTCTTCGCCGATTTCGCGTAGCGTTGCGACATCTGGACCAATGATCTCAAACCCGACCGGCGCGTCGACAGGTGGACCCTGCGCAAATGGCGCGACGACGATTTGTGCTTCCGGATAGGCTTCACCGAGGATGACCGGCAACTGCCGAGTCAGTGCATTCGCCTCTTTAACCGTGTCGACGAAAACAATGGCGTGCGCGAATGCATCGTTCGACTGCTCGCGCATGATGCGGTTGTAGTAAACGGTGGGATAGGTTCCACCAATTCGCCAGTGCACCTCTTTGACCGTCGGGTACTCGCGCAGGGTGCCTTCGATTTGCCGCGCCATCTCTGTCGTCCGTGCATTGGTCGACGATGGCGATAAACGCACTTCGATTTCAAACTGGTTTCGATCGGCCGGTGGGAAAAATTGTTCCCCGAGCGTACTCGCCAACACGAAGCCGGCAACCGGCAGAACCAGGCCACCAAGGACCGCCAATCGCGGGAAGCTCAATACCGTCTCTAAGAGACGCCGGTAGGCGGCAGCGACACGTTTCGAACGGACCCCGTCGCGCCACCAGACATGCGGAGTCCCAGCAACTCGGCGGCGCATAAACAACCCGCCGAGCGACGGTATCAGTGTAACGGCGGTAAAGAATGAGGCCATCAGCGCGAACACAACGGCGATAGCAATCGGACCGACAAAATCGCCCATGGCGCCGGGCAACAAGAACACCGGCATAAACCCGAGAATCGTCGTCAATGTTGACGCCAGTAACGGTATGAACAAATGGGCGAGCGCCTTCTGTACCGCCTGCCAGCGCTCATCACCGTCATCGAGGTGCTTTTTAACTTGGTCGGTCACGACAATGGCGTTATCGATCAGCAAACCGATCGCGATGATCATGCCGAATATCGCCATCTGATGAAGCTGTTGGCCGGCGGCGCCGAGCGCGAAAATACTGATCGCCGCCGATAGCGGTAATGACGAGCCGACGATTAACGCAGCCCGAAAACCCATGGCGAAAAACACAACCAAGACCACCAGTGCTGCACCCGCCAACAGGTTGTTGCCGAGCGTCGACAAACGCTCCTCGGTATAGACGTTTTGATCAAAGACGGTATCGACACCAAGGCCGCCTCCGCTGCTGGCCTTGAACGCCTCTACCGCCTCGCGTGCTTCGATTGCCCACTGATCGAGGCGCACTTTCTCGTTGGTTTGCGCAGCCACCAAAATGCTACGGGCACCGTTGGCAAACGCGAGGTCTGCCGGCGGATCGTGGGTCGCTTTCGTAATCGTGGCGACACTGCCGACGGTCACGACCGCACCGCTAGCCGTTGTGCGTAATGGAATTCGGCGAATACGGGCCAGCGAATCGATTTCTGCATCGACCTCGACGAATAAACTGCGCTCGTCGCCGCGGATCGTCCCAGCCGGCAAACGGGTATCGGCTGCCGCGATCGCACGTGCGACATCGGCCGTTGTCATATTGAGGGCCGCTAACTCCGCCGCATCAATATCGACGCGGATCTCTTCATCCGGTTGACCGTAGATTCGGACGAGATCGGTACCGCTGATCGCGCGCAGGGAATCGGCAAGTTCTTCGGCCAAGCGGCTCATCACGCCAAGTTCGGGCGGCGTATTCTGCGTCCACCGAATCGCGACAATTTTTGAAAACGCGACCGCGTTGTTCTTGTCGTTAAAGAACGGCTGGGTCGCATCGGCCGGTAGATCGGGCTGTATGTCTTTGAGTTGGTTTTGTATCTCCGAGAAGATTTGTTCGTTCTCGCCAGGCCCGACCTCGTCGGCGAGCTCGATGTTGACAATCGAGATGCTTGGCATCGATCGCGACTCGATCTTCTTGATCTCGGCGATTTCCAGCAACGAGTCCTCAATGACATCGGTGACCAGCGCTTCAACGCGGGCAGCCGAAGCACCGGGCAACAGTGTTGTGACGCGCGGGTACCGCGGTGTAATTCGCGGGTCTTCGATCCGCGGAATATTTGATAGCGCGGAAAATCCGCCGAGCAGAATAATCAGCAGCGTTAGCGCGAGCAGGTATGGGTTCTTAAAGAACGCCAGCGCCGGCGCTGTTTTGAACGACGTTGCAGAGGCTTGCATTATTACGGTGCTCTGGCGATTTCGGTGTCGTCGACGCGGGCCGGTTGACCGAGTTTGACGTATTGGCCGGCGACAACACGGTGTAATCCGTCAACGACATACAACTCGCCCGAACTGATTGCGCCACGCGCGAAAAACGCCGCTTCGGTTTGGTGCAACACCTCGACCGCGCGCGGCGACAAGCGATGGCTTGCGCCGGGCGGCGTCGCGTCTTCTGCCGACGATGGCTCGGCAACGAACACGGTCCATAGGCCGCGATTGCCCTCCGTCAGCGCGCCAAGCGGCAACCAAAAGCCGCGCTGCGGTATTTGCCGCTCAAACGCGAACCGAGCGAGATCACCGGGCAAGGTCGCCGTGTCGTCAAGCACGAAAATGGCGTCGAGGGTCCGTGTTACCGGATCGCGGCTTGGCACAATCGCGCGCAGTGAGGCCTCAACGGACTGCCCGCCGATGGTCAGTGTGTGGGCCGAACCAATTGTAAGCGCGGCTGCCGCTTCGGCGCTGATTCCGATGCGCGCCTCGCGAGCGGCGTTTTCCTCAATACGGATAACGGTCTGGCCCGCCCCGACAATGACACCCTCATCGACAACGCGCCGGACAACCCGCGCAGCGTAAGGCGCGCGTAGCGTCGAGCGGCGTATGTCGACATCAATGCGGTCGAGACGCGCTGCGGCGGCTTCGCGAGATGCAACGGCCGTTGCCGCTGCCTGGCGTGCTTGATCCAGTGCTTGCGCCGACACCCCGTCGTAGTCGCGGGCTTCCTCGCTGCGCGCGAGCGTCGCTTCGGCCAACTTGGCGTTCGCGCTGGCCTGCTCCAACGCCGCAGCGGCCTCGCGGCGCGCTGTCGCAAGACGCGCCGTATCGAGGGTCGCTAAGCGATCGCCGGCTGCGACGCTGTCACCGTCATTCACCAGAATCTGCGCGACTTCACCACCGAGCTCGAAGCCCAGTTGGCTGTGTCTCGGCGCCTCAACCAAGCCCGCGAATTGCGTATCGGCGGCGTAGCTGTCTTGCTCGACTAACCGTTCTACGCGAACCGGTAAGATTTCATCCGCGCGGCGATTAGAGTCAGCGGCATCGCCGCTACAACCGCCACAGACAGCGGCCAAGCTCGCGCCAATTACCAAGACCCAGCGGCCGTTCAACGCTGCACCCACGTTCATTGCTGTTCCTTTGCCGACATTGCGTCGAAGATATATACTGGACGGTATGGTATGATAATAATTCAAACAAACGAGACTGTCCAGTTTGATAAATAAAGACGCGACCGCGAAACGGCAAGGACGGCCCAAAAGCGAAGAAAAACGTGAAGCGATCCGGCAAGCGGGCTCGGAACTGTTCTTGGCCGTCGGCTGGGCCAACGCGTCGATGGACGCGATCGCCCAGAAAGCCGGCGTCTCCAAGCAAACGGTCTACTCGCACTTCCGCTCGAAAGAAGACCTGTTTCGCGCCTGCATCCGTTCGAAGCTCTCCACGTACGAACTCGATGCCGGCGATTGCGGCGACCAACTCGACCAAGCACTGCAGCGCTTCGGCGAGCGCTTTTATGAGCTGATGGACGACGCCGACGTAGCGCGCATGTATCGCGTGCTGATCGCGCATGCCGAGGAATTTCCGAATTTGGTGCGCAGCTTCAAAGAAGCCGGGCCCGATGCAACCGAACGCGAGTTGGCAACACTGTTAAGTCGCACGTTGCCGCCCGACTGCGGCCTCGATGCCGAAGCGATCGCCTGTGAGTTTTTGCACCCGATTGTCGTTGATGTGTTGATGCCACGGCTGCTCAACCTCGATCCGGAAATCGACGATCAGAGTGCCTACATCGAGGGCAACGTACACCGATTCTTGCGGCTGCGCGGCATCGCCGCCAACCAGTAAGCGAGGCACGAGCCAGGTGGCGGGCGACGTCAGTGTCAGTGCGTTTCGCCACGCAGATGTGCGCGTTTGCATCGACGCACAGCTCGTTCTTCGCGCTGTCGATATCGACAGTCACATCGAACCGACCGAACATGGCTTTGCGCTGTACGTCGGCGCGGACGATTTCGCGAAGGCCCGCGAACAACTGACGTTGTACGCGGCCGAGAACGCGCACCCGCCACCGCCCCCACCGCAGCCGTTGCCGGCATTGCCCTGGCTGCGGGCCGTTGCTGCCTACATCGCGGCGATTACCGTCTTTGTCGTCATCGCCGAGAACCACGTCGGCAATGTCGATTGGTACCGTGCCGGTCGAGTCGATGGAGCCGGTGTGCTGATCGGCGAGTGGTGGCGCCTAATTACCGCGCTAACCCTGCATGCCGACCTCAATCACTGGCTCGCCAACACTGTCAGCGGCGCCGTGGCCATCGCCTTGGCCGCGCGGCTCGTCGGCGGTGGCATTGCGCTTGGTGTGTTGGTCGTCTGCGGCGCTGTCGGTAATACGGTTAATGTCCTGTTCCAAGGCCCAAACCACTTAGCCGTTGGTGCATCGACCGCGATATTCGCCGCGGTCGGCCTGGTCGGCGCGATCGAAACGCAGCGGCACGGCCTCGGCGGCGGTAACTGGGCGAAACGTATTGGGCCGTTAGTGCTCGCTGTCGTTCTGCTGACCTTCTTCGGGACCGGCTCGGAGCGCACCGACGTCGGCGCACATTGGTGGGGCTTTGCGGCCGGCTTGATTGGCGGTGCGCTACTTGGCCGGTTGCCACTGGCGGCGCTAACGCCACAACGCCAGCGCATCGGCTACGGGCTCGCCGCGATTCTTATCGCCCTCGCCTGGATCGCGGCTATCGTTTAACCCGCAGTGCGCAAGCCACGACCATTCAGTACACTGCGGCGCTCGCTACCGACCGGACCGACGTTGTGGCCGTAACGCTCAATTACCTTGCGACCACACTGATCTGGGGGTCGACCTGGTATGTCATCAGCTTCCAGCAAGCGGGCGCTGCGCAAGAGGTCTCTGTCGCGATCCGCTTTTTGATCGCCGCCGCGCTATTGGTTATCTGGGGCGCCGTGGCGAGGCGCCGTCTCGCAATTGCGCGCGAACACTACCTGTGGGTCTTCGTGCAAGGTTTGCTGCTGTTCTCAGCAAACTATATTTGTGTTTACTTCGCGACGCCGCTGATCACGACAGGGCTGATCGCAGTTGTTTTCGGCCTGATCATTCCGTTCAACATCATCCATGAGCGGATTTTTTTCAAAACCCCATTGTCAGTGCCGTTGCTGTTCTCAGCGACACTCGGACTGATCGGGATCGCGTTGGTGTTTGCGCCGCAACTGATGTCGACGACACTCGACGACGCGACGTTGCGTGGCATCGGTCTTAGCGTCTTCGGCGCTTGGCTCGCCTCGCTGGGCAATATGGCCGCCGTTCGCAATACCAAAGCGAAGTTGCCTGCCGTCGCCATCAATGCCCACGGGATGTTCTGGGGCGGCCTAGCGTCGCTGCTGGTCGCCGCCGTCCTCGGTCGTAGCTTTGCGATTGATTGGACGGTTGAGTACACCGCCTCGCTCGCCTACTTGGCGCTATTCGGCTCCGCTGTCGCGTTCGGCAGTTATTTGTTTTTAATTGAACACATCGGCTCTGGACCAGCAGCCTACGCCAACATTGTTGTACCGATCGTCGCGCTGGTCATTTCGACAGTGTTCGAATCCTACCAATGGACGTGGCTAGCCGCGCTGGGTGTGTTACTCGTGCTCGGCGGTAACACGCTAATCATCAATCGCCAGCGCAACGCGCGGCGCGCCGGACTCGCTCGAAAAAATCGTATCGCCTAATTGATGGGAGGAAATCATGGATGTCGATATCAACGCTCTGATTGAGCAACTTCAACCGCTCGCTGTAACAGCAGGACTTGCGCTTCTTGAAGCAGTTCTCATATTCGTTATCGGCCGCTGGGTCGCTCGCGCCATTACGAACGCCATTAAGAAGGCAATGGCAAGGAGTGACGTCGAAGATACGCTCGAGACGTTCATCGGCAACATCGTCTACACAGTATTAATGGCGGCAGTCCTGCTAGGCGTGATTCAAGCCTTAGGGGTTCAAGCAACGTCGCTAGTCGCCTTGCTGGGTGCCGCCGGTCTCGCCGTCGGACTCGCTTTGCAGGGTTCGCTATCAAACTTCGCTGCCGGCGTTCTAATCATCTTGTTCAAACCGTATCGAGTTGGCGACTACATCGAAGCAGCCGGCGTGGCGGGCTCCGTGCAATCGCTGCAGATATTCACGACGATTTTGAAAACCCCGGACAACAAAGTGGTCATCGTCCCAAACTCTCAAGTGACCGACGGTGTTATCACCAATTACTCCACGAACGATACGCGCCGACTCGATCTGGTAGCCGGTGTGTCGTACTCAGACGACCTCGATAAAGTCCATGCGGTTCTCAAAGAGATCATCGACGAGTCGGAATACGTGCTCGACACGCCAGCACCGACGATCGCGGTTAGCGAACTCGCCGATTCGAGCGTCAATTTTGTTGTCAGACCGTGGGTGAAATCGGCAGATTATTGGAACGCCCACTTCACACTGACTGAAACGATCAAAAAGCGCTTTGACGCCGCCGGTATCTCGATCCCGTTTCCGCAGCAGGATGTGTATATCCATCAGGTCAACGACTGAGCAGACCGCGGATCAAAAAAGCCCCGGCGCGTACCCGGCGCCGGGGCTTACTCAACAAGCAGCGGTTGGCAACTACTTGTTGCGTTTCTTGACGCGCGTGCGGCTCCGCTCGAGGTTGCCGTTCTCGTCACGAACAGCCCGGCGCGTTGCACTGGTGCGATCACCGTCAGCATTGCGGCGCGTGCCGGCGGCGCGGTTGACGCGGCTGCCGTCGTCACGAACGCGCTGTGTCGCCCGCGTGCGGCGGACCGTGCCATCGTCGGTCCGAGTCGCCGCTTTGCGGCCACGGGCGACGACATCGCCATTTTCGTCGACAACGTTAACGCGGCGTACGGCCCGGGCGTTGCCTTCGCCGTCGGTGATCGCGCGACGAGTAATTGTCGCCTCATTGCCAGCGGGTGTCGTGACCGTGCGGACGTCCCGTCCGGCCTGAATAGCAGGATCGGCTGAGTCGGCCGTCGTGTCGGCAAGCGCAGTGGCGCTGAGACCAACCAGTCCGATCGTGATCAATAGAGTTGCCTGGCGTCGTTTCATCGTCGTACTCCTTCCGTGCATAACAGTGTCGTGGTTGCAGCCTTTAACGGCTTACCCCGCGTGCCGTTGACTTCATCGAGTACTGTATTTATATACAGTTGTATGAGCCGACGAATGAGCACGCCCGGGCGGGGCTACAACCACAACATCAGCGGCCGCTTCGCTGTCACCGAAACGGTGACCGACGCTGAGGTCGAACTCGAGACGCCATCGCCAGCGACCCA
>JBCDBO010000042.1:0-27333 GCA_039183535.1 Pseudomonadota bacterium
GTTTGACCCATGGTGACTGACTGCGGACGAAGTCGCTAATTTGACGGTCGCTGCTCGACATTGGCGCCGACACAACGACTCGACCACTCGGGTGCACTGACAATGATAGGCGCCGTGTACGCCGTGTCCGCTTGACCTCGTAATCGAATGACAGAGGCAGCTGACCGCTGGCAAAAAGCGGTAGCTGAGAAAAGTTTTTTTGCATGCCTTTTAGAACGCGATTACGTGCCCAAGATCGCACTCGAAGTGTAGCATGCAACGCCGGGCGCGCACTCTGTCGCGACGTAGAGACGCACCACACCGTTACCGCGAACGGCGTAAATCGTTCAGCAGTTTTTCGGCCGCTCGATAATCGGCGACGATTTGTAAGGCTTGTTCCGCTGCGTCGCGAGCGCGCAACCGGTTACCGTTTTTCAGCGCGAGTGCTGCGATCGTCGCATTGGCCTCCGCCTCCCCCCAATCCGGGTTGAGCGGATCCAACTCCAGCGTTACCGCGAAACGTTGCAACGAGCGCTCGAGCAACTCGTTAACCGGCGCAAACTCATCTCTGAGACTCGGTCGATCGATGACCGCGATCGCTTGCTGCAACAACAAGCGCGGATTCTCCGGCTCGAGCCGTGCCGCCTTGGTAAACGACTTGACCGCACGAGACGGCGCCAAGACGGCCGAAATCGGCCGCCGCGAAGCCAATAACGCGGCGCACGATCCGCGCAAAATCAATGCTTCGACAAATTCCGGATCTTGTCGGACCAGCGCTTTACTGAGCTGCTCACAGCGCTCGATGTACTCGCCAAAGTAGTCGTCGTCGGACAGGACCGCGGCGCGGTAGTAACCGTAAGCGCTGTAATAGCTGAGCCATGGGCCGATATCGCCACGCCCAGTCTCATCTTCAAGCCGCTCCGCCAGCGCAACGATTTCATCGACCTGCTCCGTATACCAAGCGTACTGCAACTGCGCGGCCATATCGGCAAGTTCGTTGGTCGCGACAGCAGCCGGCGCGCGGCTCGGCGTAAGGATCGCGAGCAGCAACGCGCAATAAACAGTGAGAGGTCCTATTCTCATACCGGTTAGCGTAACCTATACGGACCGACGGCAAACGTGACCGCCGTCACTCAGCTCCTTACTGCGAAGTGTAGACCCTTCGCGCGCAGCCTTGCCGCAATGATCGATATCGGCGCCAATTTGTGCCATGACAGCTTTGACACAGACCGCGACGACGTCATCGCCGCGGCGCTGGCTAACGGCGTTCGCCAAATCATCGTCACCGGTAGCTGCGATACCTCAAACCTCGCCGCCGCCACCCTCACCGCCGCGTACCCAGGGCGATTGTTTGCAACGGCCGGCGTGCATCCCCATCACGCTCGGGAATACACGGCTACGAGCGATGCGCGCATACGTGAGCTCGCGGCCGAACCCGGTGTCGTTGCGATCGGTGAGTGCGGGCTGGACTACTTTCGCAATTTCTCCAGCCCAGCCGCCCAGGCCAGCGCATTCGATGCGCAGCTCGAAATAGCAGTCGACACCGGTCTGCCCCTGTTCTTGCACCAACGTGATGCCATTGACGACTTCATCAGACTGCTCCGGCCGTATCGCGATCGGCTCGGTCCTGCCGTCGCGCACTGCTTTACCGGCACTGCCGATGAGCTCGCCGCGTTGCTGGATCTCGACCTCTGGATCGGAATCACCGGGTGGATCTGCGACGAGCGCCGCGGCCAGCACTTGCGCGACGTCGTTAAGCAGGTTCCACGCGACCGCTTAATGATTGAAACAGACGCCCCGTACTTGCTGCCACGCACGCTTCGGCCGCGACCGAAGACGCGCCGTAACGAACCACAATGGTTGCCGGAAGTCGCGCGGGTGGTTGCGGAGAGCTTGGACATGCCCGTGGACGAACTCGCCGCACTGACCGCCGCCAACGCGCGGCGGTTTTTCGCATTACCGACACCGGCTATGGCTTGATGGCAGCGCGCTCGAGCTGAGTCCACTCCGTCAGGAATGCGCGCACCGTCGCCGGCGGCGATTGCCGATTGGCGGCCGGATAACGTTCAAGCAACTCATTGATACTGGCGACGCTTTCTGGCTTACCTTTTTCGAAGCGCGCGCCGTCGGCAAAAATCAAGCGTCCCTCGACCGGTACACCCCGCAGCACTTGGCGCACAGCCGCCACACGATCGTAGAGCGCAGACTGCGGATTTGGAAACGTAAATCGACGCTGCCCGTCGAGCACGGTCCATTCTTGCATCCGGTCGGACGCAAAAACGACGCCGCTCACATCTTTGGTGTCGACAATCAGGACGCCGTCGGCTACCAGCAACAGCAAATCGATTTGAATAACGCCATCGTCGGCTTTCGGTAGCACGATCGCGCTGTGTTGGGCGTAGCTGATCGACGCCAGCTGTCGCGGCAAACTCGACCGCCAATGACGCCGCCAGCGTAGCCACACGGCGAGGCCCACCGCCACAGCTACAGCCCCACCGAGAATGAGGGCCAACTCGATCATCGGCCGCGACTCTCGAGACCGTGCTGCAAAGCGCTCAATTCCGCCGGTATTGCAAGCGCGTGAGCGGGTCGATCTAAGAGCGCCGCTAGCGCCGACGGTATCGGTACGCTCGCCCCGAGAAGCGGCTCAACGATATCGTCAAATTTGGCCGGGTGCGCTGTCGCGGCAATCGCCCAATCGACGCCGCGGCGCTCGGTCGCCGGTAGCCTTTGCCAGGCATGAAACCCGGTAGCGGTATGTGGGCAAATCGGCATACCGTATTCTTCGGCTACGTGGCGGACGGTCGCTTGAATCTCGGCATCGCCAACGGCGATCGCGCGTACCTGCTGCGTAAGTTCGTCCGCCTCACCGAACAAGTACCGCAGCCGCTCCATGTTACTGGGATTGCCGACGTCCATCGCTGAGGCCAATGTCGCCAGCGAGTCGCGCGCCTCGTAGCGGCCACTCGCCAGATAGTCGGGAATCGTCTTGTTGGCATTCGTTGCCAACACAACGTCACCAATCGGTAATCCGACGGCACGCGCTAATACCGCGGCGAGCCCGTTACCGAGATTCCCGGTTGGCACGATGAACGACAATTTGCGGCCCGTCGCGCGATAGTGCTGTAACGCGGCATTGGCGTAGTAAACGCTCTGCGGGAGCAACCGGCCGATATTGATGCTGTTGGCCGAACTCAGGCGAAAGCGCTCGGCCAAAGCAGGGTCCGCGAACGCAGCTTTCACTAAGCGCTGGCACGCATCGAAATTACCGGCTACCTCGAACGCAAACACATTGCCGCCCCAGCAGGTGAGCTGTTGTTGTTGGCGCGCCGATACGCGCCCAGATGGATACAACACGGCGACATCGAACCCAGGACGGTCGAAGAAAGCGGCCGCCACCGCACCGCCAGTATCACCGGACGTGGCTACTAGGATCGTCATCGGATGCGCCGGGTCGATCGTCGCCAAGCGCGCCATACAGGCGGCGAGAAAACGGGCACCGACATCCTTGAAGGCTGCTGTCGGACCGTGGAATAACTCAAGTACCTGCGGCGCATCGGCTCCTAGAGAAACGAGCGGAATCGGGAAGGCATACGTCTCGGCGACGATATCGGCGAGTTCCGATTGCAGTGGCGTACCTGCGACGAACGGCGCCATGAAGACTTGCGCGGTCGCTACGCAATTGTCGCAATCGGCGAAATCACGAGGCTCGAGGCGCGGCAGCTCGCTTGGCACGAACAAGCCGCCGTCCGGTGCGAGCCCAGCCAATAACGCCTCACCGAGCGAGGTTGGCGGCGCGCCGCGCGTACTGACGAACGCTACCGGCACGATAGAGGTACCTCGTTCGCATCCAGTAAGCGCGCTCCAGGGCAGTTGCCAGCACTGATCCAGCCATCGGCCGCAACACCCACCTCGGCGAACGCAGCCAGCATTGAATCGCGCACGGCTTCGCCGTGTTCGGCGTTAGCCAGCGCGAAGACACTGGGCCCACTTCCCGACAGCGACGCGCCGAATGCTCCGGCCGCCGTCGCCGCCTCCCGGACACGATCAAAACCGCGGACCGCCGCCTTGCGTTGCGGCTCGATCATGACGTCGCGCACAACGCCGGACAGCGCGTTCGCATCGTCAGCAAAACAAGCGCATAGGAACTGACTTAACAAGCCAGCCTGCTCAGTCGCCGTTTGCAGTGACACGTCGGGTTGCAAGGTCGCCCGACTCGCCGCCGTCTCCACCTTGAGGTCGGGATGGACGAGCACACTGATAACCCCACGTGGCAAGCGCAACCGCTCGAGACGGGGCAGCGCATGCGCGGGACACACAACGAGACCACCTAGCAAGCTCGGCGCCACATTGTCGGCGTGGTACGCCCTACTCGCGAACGCTTCCCCAGCCATGGCGACGGCGAGCAATTGTTGGTGTGGCAACGGCCGCGCTAACAGGGCATTGACCGCGACTGCGCTGGCGACGGCCGAGGCCGCTGAGCTACCCATGCCGGATGCGAGCGGTATGCCTTTATGCAGATGCAGTTCGACACCAAAATCAGCATCGACGTCGGCCAATAACTCGAGCGCCGCGATACCGGCAGTGTTTTGCGCAGCATCGGTTGATAGCGCCAATGCACTTTCAGCCCCTGGCTCGGCGCTGATTCTCGCGATGCTAACCCCCTGGCGCTCAACCCGCTCAGCAACCACAACATCGCCGACACCGGCTACAGCCAATCCCAGCAGATCGAAGCCGACAGCAACATTGCCGATAGACGCTGGTGCGAACGCCGCCGCCCGATTGTGCTCGCCCGGCACCCTAGTCCGCTCCTTTTAGGTAGGAGGCCAAGCGCAATACATCGGCAAACACACCGGCTGCCGTCACATCCGGGCCGGCACCCGGCCCCTGCACAACAAGCGGATTATCGGCGTAGCGTTCGGTCGTAAAACGAATAACGTTATCGGTAAGGTTGATGTTGGCGAACGGGTGGTCCGCGTCGACTTCAACTAAGCCGACCGAGGCCCCTTCCTCAACATCGAGCGTACCGACGTAGCGCAGCTGTTTGTTGTTCGACCGAGCGCCAGCGAGTCGATCTGCCATTGCTAAGTCGTAGTCTGGCAAACCCTCCATGAATCGCTCGACATCGACATCGACAAGCGCTTCAGGAACCAGCGACGAGACCGCCAGCGAGTCGAGACTGACCGACCAGCCCAGTTCGCGGGCCAGTATGGTCACCTTACGAGCGACGTCCGTTCCGGACAAATCGTCGCGTGGATCGGGCTCGGTAAACCCTTGTGCACGCGCCTCCGTGACAATAGTTGAGAACGGCACCGCACCGTCGTATTGATTAAACAGATACGCGAGCGTACCGGAGAAAATGCCATCCACCCGCATAACGCGGTCACCGGTTTCAATCAAGTCTTGTAGCGTGCGAATCACCGGCAATCCGGCGCCCACCGTAGTCTCGTACAAACAATGCGAGCCGCCGGCCTGCATTGCCGATCGTAAATCAGTCGCCAAACCCAAAGCGCCGCTGAAGGCTTTCTTGTTGGGTGTGACTATGTGGATTCCACGCCGTAGCCAGTCTGGATAGCACGCCGCAATAGAACCATCCGCCGTGCAGTCTACGATTACGCTGTGCGGTAGGTGATCGGCATCGACATGGTCAACAAAGGCGTCAAGTGATGGCAGCGCGTCGGCGGCCTTGTAGTCTCGCCGCCAGTCAGCCAGATCCAAGCGGCGCTGTCCGGCCAACCATCGCGTCGACCCGGCAATCGCGCGCACCCGCAGATCGAGATTGAACTGCTCGGCCAACGCATCTGTTTGCTGGGCCAGCTGATCCAAAAACGCCGCCCCAACCGTGCCCGGACCCAGCAAACCGATCGACAGTGTTTTGCGCGACAAGTAAAAACCGGAGTGCGCGGCACGCAATGCACGGGTTGCATCGTCACGTTGCACGACCAGCGAGATATTGCGCTCCGAGGAACCTTGGGCAATCGCGCTGACATTGATACCCGCGCGCCCCAGCGTACTAAGAAATCGGCCAGCCACGCCAGGCACACCGTGCATGCCCTCGCCGACCAACGCCAAAATACTCATCCCACCGGATGCGTCGATACGCGTAATTTGACCGTCAGCAAGTTCGGTCGCGAAGCGCTTGCGCAGAGCACCGACGGCGAGCTCCGCACGGTCCTCCGGCACAGCGCAGCAAATCGAGTGCTCGGAGCTCGCCTGCGAAATCAACACGACTGAAACATCGGCTTCGTGCAACGCTGAAAAAACACGATTGGCGGTGCCCGGCACGCCGATCATACCGGCGCCCTCGACGTTGACTAACGCAAGCCCATCAATGCCCGTAATGCCTTTAATGGGTTGCTCTCGGTCCGAGACAGGCAATATACGAGTGCCAGGTCGCTCAGGATGGAACGTGTTGCGGATCAGTATCGGTATGTCGCTCTCGACGGCCGGCCCCATCGTTTGCGGATGAATGACCTTGGCGCCAAAGTAGGCCAATTCCATCGCCTCACTGTACGATACCGTGTCGATGACCTCGGCTTCCGGGACACGACGGGGATCGGCGGACAACACGCCATCGACATCGGTCCAAATCGTTAATTCCTGCGCGTGCAATAAGGCCGCAAAAATCGATGCGGAAAAGTCGCTACCGTTACGTCCAAGCGTCGTCTGAAGACCGGTTTCGTCGGCAGCAATAAACCCGGTAATAACAGCGACACCGGCGAACGCGGTACCCAACTCGCCACTGAGTCGCTCGGCCGATGTCTCCCACAGTACGGTCGGCGCCAACTGTGTCTGTCTCACCGTCAGGACCTTACGCGCATCAAGCCAGCGAACATCCGTGCCTGCGAGTGTTGCCGCCAACGTCGCCGCCAATAAGCGGGCCGACCAAATCTCACCGAAGCCGGCGATCAAATCGCGACTCCGTGCCGGCGCTGACCGAACGAGCGAAATAGCTTTTAATATATCTTCTAAGCTATTTAAATCACTGTAAAAGGAGCCAAGTACATCATGCCGCTGATCGGGCTCTAACAAACAACCGGCGGTCATTTCGTAGCGCTGTGCTAGCGCTCGCAATGGCCCACTGAAATCGTCTTGGCCCTGCTCGGCCGTGTCGATCAGTGCGTACAGCGCGTTGGTCATGCCACCCATGGCGGAGACGACAACGCCGGCCGGACGCTCAGCTGCGACGGCCGCAACGATCGATACCACGCGCCGAAAACACGTCGCGTCCGCCAGCGACGAGCCTCCAAATTTGTAAACGCACCACGACGAGCTCACGACGTTCAACCTAAAGCGCTACTTACTGCAGCCGAAGCCGGCAATGATATAGGATCGCGAGCGTTATTCGCGCAGAGAAACACGCGGCGCTCTGCTCGGTACCGGTTGTGTGGTCCGTTACGCCACAGCGGTGATCAAAGCCAGGAAGGGATGGTGGGCCGTGTAGGATTCGAACCGAGCCGCTCGATACGCGCAATCAGATCGTTAGCGCCGAAGTGCGGCTCTGCTCGGTGGCGGTTGCGTGGGTCTATTACGCCACAGCGGTGATCAAAGCCAGGAAGTGATGGTGGGCCGTGTAGGATTCGAACCGAGCCGCTTGAGACGCGCAATCGGATCGTTAGCGCCGAAGTGCGGCTCTGCTCGGTGGCGGTTGTGTGGTCTATTACGCCGCGGCGGTGATCGAAGCCAGGAAGGGATGGTGGGCCGTGTAGGATTCGAACCTACGACCAATTGGTTAAAAGCCAACTGCTCTACCAACTGAGCTAACGGCCCTTGGCCTCGGCGGCGAGGCCGCGCATCATACCGTAATCAACCGCGCGAGCCAATCAGCACTCGCTTATTAAACGTAAGGCGTTGGATCGGTAACACCAGCCGCGACAAAACCTTCACGCCGCAAGCGGCACGCATCGCATCGACCACAGGCACGACCGTCCGGTGACGGCTGATAACACGAGATCGTCAACGCGTAGTCAACGCCAAGCGCAACACCGCGCCGAATGATTTCAGCTTTTGACAATTGCACCAGCGGCGCGTCGATCCGTATCGGATTCCCCTCCACGCCCTGGCGGGTGGCCAATGCGGCCATGTGCTCGTACGCAGCTACATACTCGGGGCGACAGTCGGGGTAGCCCGAGTAATCGACAGCATTAACGCCGATCGCAATCCGTTCAGCGCCCAATACCTCGGCCCACGCTAGGGCCAGCGACAAAAACACGGTGTTTCGGGCCGGCACGTAAGTGATGGGAATACCGTCGACCGGCCCTTCCGGAACAGCAACATCCGCATCGGTTAAGGCCGAGCCACCGATACCGGCAAAGTCGATTCGCATAACGCGATGCTCGGTAGCGCCGAGGCTATCGGCGATTCGTTTAGCCGCGTCGAGCTCGATCCGGTGCCGTTGGCCGTAATCGAAGCTGAGCGCGTAGCAGCTAACATTCTCGGCTTTCGTCAACGCTAAGACCGTTGCTGAATCAAGGCCGCCTGAGACCATCACGACGGCTTTTGCCGTCGCGCTCACCGCCCAGGTCCGTCAGACCATAAGTACTTGTGCAACTGCAGCTGTAGTCGTACGCGCTGCGGCGACGCGACCAACCAGTCGGCTAACCGCGTCGGCGATAGCTCATCGTGGCTCGGCGAATAAAACACGGTACAACGTTCGGTGAGGCCGTGGGTCGCAACAATGCCGTTCGCCCAATCAAAGTCGTTACGGTCACAAATGACGAACTTAACGACATCGGTCGCTCGCAATTCGGCGATATTGTCCCAGAGGTTACGGGCGACTTCTCCCGAGCCCGGTGTTTTTATATCGACGACGCGCACGACGCGCTCATCGACTCGACCGATCGCATAGGCTCCACTCGTCTCTAATGAGACGTCGAACCCGGCGTCGCACAGCGCGGTCATCAATCCGAAACATGCCGGCTGAACGAGCGGCTCGCCGCCGGTCACACAAACTGCGGGGGCACCGGATGCCCGTGCAGCGGCGACGACGTCGTCGATGACTCGCCAATGGCCGCCGTGAAAGGCGTAGTCGGTATCGCAATACTGACAACGCAGTGGACATCCGGTCAGGCGAACAAAAAACGTCGGGAGACCGGCAGCGAGCGCTTCACCTTGCAACGACAGAAACGTCTCCGCGATGCGCAGCCGTTCGCCCGCCGGCAAGCTGTCACGCGCAATTGCCATTAGCGCGTCCGGATCAGCGGTTTTCGGTCTGCATGCGCGCAAGGCGCTGGGCCGCTAAGCGCGCCGCTGTCGTGTCGGCATACTCCGCTTCGACTCGCTTTAGCGCGGCGCGTGCGTCGATCCAATTGCGTAGCTCGTAGTTACAGTAGCCGATCTTTAGCAGTGCATCCGGCACTTTTGCCGAACGCGGATACTCGCTAACAACGATTTCGAACGCTGGTAGGGCCTCATCAAAGCGCTGTGAGACGTAGTGCGCCTCGGCCAACCAGTATTGTGCGTTGTCGGCAAGATCGGACTCTGGATAGGTCGCGAGAAACTCGCTAAACGCGCTGGATGCCTCGTCGTAGCGACCTTCTTTGAGCATCTCGAACGCCGCACGGTAGTTGCCCTCGTCGGACCCGCCGGGAACCGGTAATGCGCTACTGACGGAGGCTGCCGGTGCCGCGCCCGCCGACTTCTCCAGCGCCGCCATCCGTGCATCGAGATCGCCGTACAGCTGGCGCTGGCGGTCGGCCGCCTGCGAGGATGCGAACCCGAGTTCTTCAACTTGCCCACGCACGGTCGCAACATCTTGCGCCAGCGAGTCGACCGACGCTGCTAGGTTAACGATGCTGTCATTTTGTACGACCCGCTCCAGTGCAACCAAACGTCGCTCGATTTCTGCGAGTTTGATCAACACCGGATCTTCTTGCGGCGGCGTCGTAACGCACGCCGATAGAGCCGCAATGCCACCGATGACTACGCCAAGCGTGCGAAGTGGTCGCCGTGTCGCATTCATCGATAGACCAGGGCAACTCGACGATTCTGCCGATATGCCTCCTCGTTGCTACCCAGGGCAGCGGGGCGCTCTTCACCGAAACTGACGACGCTGATTTGCCCAGCGGATGCACCTTGCACCAGCAACACGCGACGGACAGCCAGCGCGCGGCGCTCACCGAGGCCGATGTTGTACTCGCGCGAACCACGTTCATCCGCGTGGCCCTCGAGACGCACCCGCAGACCAGGTTGCGCTGCTAAACGCCGTGCGTGCTCAGCCAAAACAGCGGCATACTGCGGCGAGATTTCACTTCGGTCGTATTCGAAATAGATAATCGTGTCGCCAAGCGCACCGCTATCATCGCCGATGGCACGACCGGCCCCGACGGAGGCGTCGTCGATGCCACTGCCATTGCCTTGGCCGGCACCGGCCGGCGGGCGGTCATCGACAGGGGCGACTTCCGGTAACGGCGCCGGCGTTGATCCACAGGCGACCAGCGCCGCGGCCGCTAAACTCAAAAATACAGTTCGAATTGTCATCGTACGGCTCTCTTGTTGGGTTGCATCGCCGCGAAGGCGCGAAATATAGCAGAATCGGCGCTAGACGGTCCTGTCCCGCTACTGGCGCCGGAACGGCGACCACACCGGCTCTCGGACATCGCCTTCGCTGGCCGCCAAACGTTGGCTGACGGCACCGTCAATCGACACGGTTTGCAAAACGCCTTTTCCGTTGCGCCGTGTCGCATAAATAATCGTCTCACCATTGGGCGCAAAGGCCGGTGACTCGTCCTGGCTGCCTTCAGTCAATACCAATACATCCCGTCGCTCAACGTCGTGAGCTGCGATTCTGAACTGGTTCTTGACCTGATGAACGACGGCAAGTTTGTCACCGTTTGGCGACAGTCGTGGCCGGGCGTTGTAACTGCCCTCGAATGTCACGCGCTCGATATCGCCGCCGTCAACACCGATACGATAAACCTGCGGTGCGCCAGCGCGGTCTGACGTGAAGTAGACATAGCGGCCGTCGGGCGAGAACGACGCCTCCGTATCGATCGCACGGTTTGAGGTCAATCGCCGCGCTTGGCCGTCAGTGACGCGGAGCAGCCAGATGTCCGGGTTGCCGTTGTCGCCCGACAGCGTCACGGCCAGCGTGCGACCGTCCGGCGACCACGCCGGCGCCCCGTTGATGCCATTGCGTCGGGAAACGGTCCGTACCGTGCCGGTTCGAAGACTTTGCACAACGATGGACGATTGGCCGCCCTGAAACGAGACGTACGCAAGCTCACGGCCATCCGGGGACCACGCCGGCGACATCAACGGGTACTCGGTTGACTGCGCGATGACGTATTGATTCTCCCCGTCGGCATCGGCGACGACCATCGAGTAGCGCCGCTTATCGACCGGGCCGGTGACGGTGATATAGGCAATGCGCGTCGAAAACACACCAGCGATACCGGTCAGCTGCTCGTAGACCATGTCGGCAGCACGGTGCGCGGCCAAGCGTAGGCCGCGTTCGGATGCCGGCAAGCGGTAGCCGAGAATTTGCCGCGCCCCGAACACGTCAAACAACTGGAATTGCAACAAGAACCCATCCGTCGTTTTTTCGACGCGCCCGACCAGCACCGAATCAACGCCGACGCGGCGCCAATCACTAAAGTTGACGTCAATGCCACGCGTCGGCCGGCTCAACATTTTATCGGCGTCGAGCGGTGCGAATCGGCCGCTTCGCGCCAAGTCATTCGCAATTACCGACGCAACGTCGACCGGTAAGGCAGTACCGCTTTCATTGCCAAACGGCACGATCGCGATCGGCGACGGCTTGATGCCGACTTTGTCGAGTTCAATGACGAGTTCAGCGTCGCTGGTTCGCGTCGCTGCGATCGTTACCAACACGACCAGTCCGGTCGTCAGCCATGAGGTTATTCGCTTCATCACAAGTCCTTCGACTCGAAAAGGATACGCAGGTTCGGATCGAACAAATTCGGGTCATCGGGGCGTGGCAGCGGCGATGCTTTGAAGACAGCCGCCTCGAGCGAGCGTTCTAACGGTGCGTTACCGCCGCAATCGACTCGCTCGACACTCGCCACGTCACCGGTTCTTAGTTGCCGAACGAGCACGACGCAGTTGATCTCGCCAGAGATCGATGGCGGTGTCCAACTGCGCTGTATATCTTGTTTGATCGCGGCAATGTAAGCGGCCTGTAAGCCGGCATCAACCGCGCTGTTACGTGCTTCCTCCGCCGCCAGCATTGCCTTAAGTGCCTCCTCGGCCTCGGCCTGTCGGCGGGCCTCTTGGGCCGCACGGGCTCGCTCAGCGGCAGCTTTACGCTCGCGTTCACGCTCTGCTGCGAGGCGTTGCTCCTCCTCGCGTCGTTGCTGTTCGGCAAGTCGCGCAGCTTCTTGTTTGGCTTTGCGGGCAGCCTCCTCCGCCGCTTTCTCGGCCGCTTGTTTGGCGGCCTCTTCGCGCGCTTGGCGTTGCGCCTCTTCACGGGCCAGGCGCTCGGCCTCCGCACGCTGTTTGGCCTCCTCGTCCGCGAGGCGCGCTGCCTCCTCGCGTTGGCGTGCCTCCTCCGCCAAACGCTCACGCTCACGCCGCTCGGCCTCCTCGGCGACACGGCGTTGCTCGTCGCGCCGCGCAACGCCCTCGGCGACGTCGCTCTCTACCGGCTCGGCCGCCGGCGGCAATTCCGGTAATGGCAAATCCGGCACGGTCATCTCACCGACGACGGTCGCCTCGATAATATTGCCGGCGATCGGTCGCGATGTTCCGCTCGCCCGCACACCGAATAACAACAGAGCGACCAACAACACGTGGCCGATAATCGAAAACGCGAGTGCGCCGGCATTGTCTCGCAGCGATTGCATCGTCGAGGGCCTACGCGCCGTCCTCAAGCTCTGGCGGGTCGGTAATGAATCCAATGCGTGGCGCCCCGCCCTGCTGCAATAACACCATGGCAGTAACGACCCGCCCGTAGGCGACCCGATGGTCCGCTTTGACGAGTACCGGTGTCTCGGGCCGCGCCTCTAATATCAATGCGGTTTGCCGTACGATCTCATCGGCCGGCAGCGGCGCAGCCGGGTCCGCCCCGGTATTGAGGTAGAGCTGGCCGCCAGCGTCGACCGATAGCACCAGCGGCAGGTCATCCTCGGTCAGCGACGCATCCAGCGGTTTCGCGGCCGCCTTCGGCAGCTCGACCTCGATACCTTGCGTTAGCAGAGGTGCCGTCACCATGAAGATAATCAACAGCACGAGCATGACGTCGATGTACGGCACGACGTTAATCTCGCCCAGTAAGCGCCGTTTGGTACTCACTTTGCGAGCCTCGGCGAGTGCGCGTGCCGCTCGAGAATCGTCGAAAACTCCTCAACAAAATTGTCGAATCGATTTTCGAGTCGATTCACCTGATCGGCGTAGCGATTGTAAAAAATGACGGCCGGAATAGCGGCGAACAATCCCATCGCTGTGGCGATCAGGGCCTCAGCAATTCCCGGCGCGACCAGCTCAAGTGTTGCGGCTGCTCCGGAACTACCGAGCCGCACAAAAGCATCCATGATGCCCCAAACAGTGCCGAACAAACCGACGTATGGACTGGTTGAACCGATCGTCGCTAGCGTCGCCAGCGATTGCTCAAGGCGATCGACCTCCCGAGTTTGCGCGACGCGCATCGCCCGTCGGGAGCTCTCGATCAGCTTTTCGCTTTGAATGTCTTTGCGATCGCTAATACGGCCGAACTCGCGAAACCCCGATTCGAAAATACCGGCCATACCCATCGACCGGCCGGCCTTGCGCTCGAGCCCTTGATAGAGGCGACCGAGATCGGATCCCGACCAAAACTCGTTTTCGAACGCATCAGCACTGCGCCGCGAGCGCGCCAGCAAGGAACGCTTTTTGGCGATGATGAACCACGACGCTGCGGACGCGAGCAACAGCATCACCATAACGATCTTGACAACCCAACTGGCATCGAGCACCAGTTGTGCGATCGAAAACTGATCATTGACGACAAATTCCATGCTGTACTAGCTCTCCAGTAACCAACTCTCTGGCATTTTGACAGGTCTCAGCTTGCTGGCACTGAGGTAGGCAATCGTTACCTCCGCCCGACAATACTCCGGCGAATCACCATCGACCCCAACGATACGTTGGGTCAGTTTGAAACTCGCCCGTCGCCGCTCAGCGACAGCGACCGTGATCACCAGCGCATCGTCGAAACGCGCTGGCACGATATAATCAATCTCAACGCGACTGACGACAAACATCCGGTCATCACGCAACAACCGGGGTTGATCGATGCCCTGATCGCGCAGCCACTCGGAGCGAGCCCGCTCGAGATAGCGCAGATAATTAGCGTAGTAGACGACCCCTTGCGCATCCGTATCCTCGTAGTAGACCCGTGCGGGCCAACGAAATTCGGCCGTGGCTCTCATCGCGGCACCTTTGCTAGTCGAATAAGGGCAGGCTGCTGTCGTTGGCGGACGGTATCGGCAATCCGAAATGCAAATACGCGGTTCGTGTCGCGACGCGTCCGCGCGACGTGCGCATTAGGAACCCCTGCTGAATGAGATACGGTTCAATGACATCCTCGATGGTGCCGCGCTCCTCGCCGATCGCGGCGGCCAGGGAATCAACACCGACCGGTCCGCCGTCAAACTTTTCGATCACCGCGAGCAACAGCCGGCGGTCCATCGTATCGAACCCATGCGGATCGACCGCCAGCAAATCGAGCGCTTCGGCGGCGACCGTTGCAGTGAGCCGGCCGTCGGCCCGTACATCGGCGAAATCACGGACTCGCCGTAGCAGCCGATTCGCGATGCGCGGTGTACCGCGCGACCGGGCAGCTATTTCGCGACAACCGGCGGCTTCCGCCGGCATGTTCAAAATACCAGCCGATCGAGCGACGATCGACGCAAGGTCATCCTCACCGTAGAACTCGAGGCGCTGCACAATGCCAAATCGATCGCGCAGCGGCGAGGTCAGTAGACCGGCACGAGTCGTCGCGCCGACAAGTGTGAACGGTGGCAAATCGATCTTCAGCGACCGTGCAGACGGCCCTTCCCCAATCACGATATCGAGCTGAAAATCCTCCATAGCCGGATACAGGATTTCCTCAACAACCGGGTTCAGTCGATGGATTTCATCGACGAATAGGACGTCGTGTGGTTCAAGGTTACTGAGAATGGCGGCCAAGTCTCCCGCGCGTTCGAGAACTGGCCCAGACGTTTGTCGCAATCCGGCCGACAGCTCGTTGGCAACGATATGCGCCAACGTCGTTTTACCAAGAC
Organism: Pseudomonadota bacterium; assembly: GCA_039183535.1. Taxonomy (GTDB): domain Bacteria; phylum Pseudomonadota; class Gammaproteobacteria; order Steroidobacterales; family Woeseiaceae; genus JBCAXA01. Next base: position 15,201 of record JBCDBO010000042.1, read on the forward strand.
CCGGCGGACCGAAAATCAATAAGTGATCGAGCGCCTCGCCCCGCCGACGCGCCGCTTCGATGAACACCTCCATCTGTTTGCGCACAGCGGGCTGACCAACGTAATCGTCGAGCTGACGTGGGCGCATCGCCCGATCGAAGGCTGGGTCCTCAGTCTGGACGTCGCCGGTCACAAGCCTGTCAACATCGTTCATCGGCCAACCGCCTGTTTCAACGCTTCGCGCAAGACGTCCTCAGTACTGGCATCGGGCAAGTTTACGCTATCCAATAAGCGCGTGACCTCGGCCGGCTTGTAGCCGAGCGCGACCAACGCGTCCGCGGCTTCCGAACGAGACGCATCGCCCTCCGATCGCGATGTTTGCACTGTCGCCGCTGGCGAATCAGCGGTCAGTTTGTCGCGCATCTCAACGATTAAACGCTCCGCCATCTTGCGGCCGATGCCGGGCAAGCGAATGAGGCTCTTGGTGTCCTCGAACTCGACGCAACGGCGAAATCCATCGACGCTGATGCCCGACAGTATCGCTAGTGCGACGCGCGCACCCACGCCATTAACACGCAGTAGCGCACGAAACAGATCGCGTTCCGCGTGGCTTGCGAATCCATACAACGATTGCACATCTTGGCGTACCAGGAAATGGGTGATCAAGGTGGCCTCACAACCCGGTGCCGGTAAATCAAAAAAGGTCGACGTTGGCACTTCCAACTCGTAGCCAACCCCACCGACATCGAGCACGAGCCACGGTGCCCGTTTCGATACAACCGTTCCGCGCAGCTGGCCAATCATGCGCCGACCTCACTAGCGACTTGCCGCACTCGTCGCGAGTGGGCATGGCACAGCGCGATGGCTAATGCATCGGATGCGTCATGCGGCAGGCCTTTCGGTGCGCCGGTCAGCTGCAGCCGAACCATGTGTTGAACCGCAGCTTTATCCGCCGCACCGTTTCCGGCAATCGCCTGCTTGATTGCTCGCGGCGCATACTCATGGATCTCAGTTCCAAAGGCGAAACTGGCGCACAATACGGCCGAGCGTGCGGCGCCAAGCTTTAGTGCGCTCGACGCGTTGGCACTTACGAAGACGCTCTCGATGGCCAACTCGTCCGGCTCGTGCTTGATGAACAAATCGGCTGCGGCGGCGTGTATCGTTCGCAGCCGCGCGTGGAAGTCTTTGCCAGATGTGCGAATGACTCCACTATCGACATGCAACCACCGTCGTCCGTCCTGGCAGATGACACCGTAGCCGGTTACCCGCGATCCTGGATCAACGCCGAGTATGCAGACTCGATCGGTCATCCGTTAGGCCAGCGCCGCCAAAACGTCGTCCGGGAAATCGGCATTACTGTAGACCTGCTGCACATCGTCCAAGTCTTCGAGTGCGTCGAGTAATTTTAGTAAGGTCTCGGCGCTGCTCACGTCGAGCTCAGCATTGGTCGTTGCCCGCATCGTTAATTCGGCCGATGCCGGCGTCAGCCCAGCATTGCGCAGTGTCATCTCAACCGTCGCGAACTCGCTCGGGTCGGTCAGCACCTCGATCGACTCGTCGTCCGCCACGATAACGTCCTCGGCACCGGCATCGATCGCTGCTTCCATGACCTCTTCCTCATCAATGCCCGGCTCGAACATCAACAAGCCCACATGGTTAAACAAATACGCGACCGAGCCATCGGCACCAAGATTGCCACCGTATTTCGAAAACGCGTGGCGCACATCGGCAACGGTACGATTGCGATTGTCGGTCAAGCAATCGACCATGACGGCCGCACCGGCCGGTCCATAGCCCTCGTAGCGAACTTCCACGTAATCGTCGCCGTCGATCTCACCGCTACCGCGCTTAATAGCGCGCTCGATATTGTCTTTCGGCATGCTCTGCGCTTTGGCTTTGTCGACCGCCAACCGAAGCCGCGGGTTGGCGTCCATATCTCCCCCACCTAAGCGGGCGGCGACAGTGATTTCACGAATCAGCCGTGTAAACAACTTGCCGCGCTTCTTGTCTTGCGCGCCTTTGCGGTGCTGGATATTTGCCCACTTACTATGACCGGCCATGATGACTAACCGCGACTCCGTTAGAAACGAAACTGAACGCCAACAATGAGACCGTTGTCCAGCGTGAACTCGCCGCCAGGATCAACGTCGATTCGAATGTAGCGTGCCCCCAGATAGACATCGGCATCCCGCAAAACGTTATAGCTAACGCGTGCGCCTAACTCGACGAACTCATCGAGGTCACCAAACCCGAGCACATCCGGCGCATAGTAGAGGTTGGCACCGACACTCAGTCGATTGGCGTTAGGAAACTCGTAGCGAACAAAGCCGCCGATCGCAACGGCGAACTCATCATCGACGTCGCCATCGGGCGATAGCCAAACCACCCGCCCGCCGAGCCCGGCCGTCAACGGCGTTTCGCTCGCGGCCTCATCGACGAGATGCGCACCGAGGTGGACCATCTCGCCGCGGTCCTGGTGCGATAAGACGCCCGCATCCCAACGCCCGCGTCGGCCGAAGTCGGCACCACCAGACAGACGAAAAGCGTCGTCGTTAACGTTAAGATCGAGCTCGGCCTCCGCCAGTGCCGGTGAGCACATCAGCAAACCCAGCACAGCAAGCAGCGTTACCCCTAAATTGTAGTGCGGCATGACCCCGTCGTTGACCTTTGTCGGCGCGAACTCGCGCGTTAAGCGAGTATCATAACGAACATCGATTTCTGGGGACACCAAGTGCCATGGCTCGCGCTGCTGATGCCGTCACACTAGCCGATAGCTGTCGCGCGTTCGCTGTCGCCCGCGCGAACGCGGCCGAGCGATTCGACTTAGTGCGCGAAATCGACGTCACAACGGGCCTTATGGACGATCTTGTCGATGACCCGATGCTGCAAGGTGCCGCCGCATTGAGCCCCGTTATACGCGCGGGAATCTTGGCCACGGACGACGTCAAACGGGACTTTGGCAGCGACGTCGCCGCCTTTTGCGAACAACTGTTGCGACTGCAGACGCTAACCCAGACGCATTCGTTAGACCTCAGTGGCCGCACCCAACCTGAGCAAGCCGAGCCTCTGCGGCGCCTGCTGCTCGCTGTCGTCAGCGACGTACGGCTCGTCTTGATTGTCCTTTGCGAGAAAGTGCACGCGTTGCGGGCAGCTCGCGAGCTCGATACGGCGGCACGTGAGGAAATAGCGCTCGAAACTCAAAATCTCTACGCCCCGCTCGCGAACCGACTCGGCGTGTGGCAGCTTAAATGGGAGCTCGAAGATCTCAGTTTTCGGCTGTTACAGCCCGATGAGTACAAAGCGGTCGCACGAGCATTGAAGGCGCGTCGTGCTGACCGAGAGGACTACCTCGAACAGGTCAAAACCGAACTCGGGGCGGCTCTGCGTAATGCTGGCATCGAAGCCACAATCAGCTCGCGCCCGAAGCATATCTACAGCATTTACCGAAAAATCCAACGCAAAGGCAGCTCAATCGAGTCGCTATCGGACCTTCGCGCCGTGCGCTTGCTCGTCGATGACGTACAGACCTGCTATGCCGCACTGGGTGTTGTACACCAACTGTGGCCGTATCTACCGAGCGAGTTCGACGACTACATCGCGAACCCGAAAGCGAACGCCTATCAGTCTTTGCACACCGCGGTTGCCGGTCCGCACCAACTAACGCTCGAGGTGCAGATTCGAACGCACGACATGCACACGCATGCCGAACTTGGCGTAGCAGCGCACTGGCGTTACAAGGAAGGCGGAGCATCGCAGCCGGCGTTTGAACAGAAAATTCGCTGGCTGCGCCAGTTGCTTGAACCGAACGGCGAACGCGATAGCGAGTTCTTAGACCAAGTTCGCGAAGATATCCTCGAAGACCGGGTCTACGCGATCAGTCCGAAAGGCGATATCGTCGATTTGCCCGCCGGCGCGACACCGCTCGACTTCGCGTATCAAGTACACACCGAGGTCGGCCACCGCTGCCGCGGCGCGACGGTCGACGGCCGCATCGTGCCGCTCACCTACCGCGTCCAGAACGGCGATCACATCGAGATTATTACCGGTCGAGAGGCCTCGCCGAGTCGCGACTGGCTGCTGCCGCAGTTGGGGTTCGTCGCATCGGCCCGCTCGCGGACAAAAATCCGCAGCTGGTTTCGCCAATTGGACCGCGATCAACACCTCAAACAAGGTCGCGATGCGCTGGATCGAGAGCTCGCCCGACTCGCTGAACGGAGCGTCGACACCGGTGCGCTGGCCGCGCAGCTCAAATTCGACGGCGTTGAAGCCTTGTGCATCGCGCTTGGTGCTGGCGACCTGGCACCGGCCGCCATCGCGACGGCCGTGCAACACCTTCGGTCGGTGGCGCTGCGCGATGAGCTGCCGCGCCGACGGCGCCGCTCAGCCGCGTCGGGCGAAACCAACGAGGTGCATGGGATTGGCGATCTGATGAGCCAGTTCGCGCGGTGTTGCCGACCATTGCCTCCCGACGCCATCACCGGGTACATCACGCAAGGGCGCGGCATCAGCATTCATCGGTCGGACTGCGGCAACCTACGCCGCTTGGCGGCCGACAACCCGGAGCGGGTTCTTGAGGTTGCCTGGGGTGCCAGTACCCAGCGCTACGTTAGCGATGTAAGCGTGCTAGCCCAAGATCGGCCGGGGCTCCTGCGCGATGTCGGCGGTGTCTTCGCCGACGCCGACATCTCCGTTATTCGCTGCGATTCAACAACCCTCCGCGGTCGCGGTGAGGCCCAGTTGCGGCTCACCGTCGAAGTCGGCGGCCTTGCCGATCTCAGTGACGCATTGACACGGCTAGGGTCGTTACCCTACGTCATCGCAGCGAAACGCGTGCGCTAGCGGTTAATGGCGTGCAGCGCTCGCTTATCAGCCGATAAAGCAGCCTCGTGGACGGCTTCCGACAGTGTCGGGTGGGCATGAACCGTGCGCTGAATGTCTTCGGCGCTGGCAGAGAACTCCATGGCAAGAACGATTTCACCGATAAGCTCGCCGGCCATTGGCCCAATGATATGGACGCCGAGGATCTCATCGGTGTCAGCATGCGCGAGTAACTTGACCGTTCCGCTCGCCTGCTCCATCGCTTTCGCTCGACCGCTCGCGGCGAAGCTAAAACTACCGGCCTTGTACGGCGTGCCAGCCGTTTTGAGCTCTTCTTCGGTTTTACCAACCCAAGCGATTTCCGGTGCCGTGTAGATGACTGACGGTATTACGTTGTAGTTCACCTCGGTCGATTCACCGGCGATAAGGTCGGCCACCATCACCGCCTCTTCGCTGCCTTTGTGCGCGAGCATCGGGCCGCGTACGCAATCACCGCACGCCCAGACGTTGCGGGCCGTCGTCCGGCATTCGTCATCGACAACGATGAAGCCACGCCCATCGACGCGAACACCGCAATCGTCACTCATCAGGCCCTCGGTATACGGGCGTCGCCCAACGGCCACAACCACCTTGTCGACGACGATGGACTGCGAACCGCTGCGGTCTTCGTAGCTGAGTTCGATACCCTTTTTGCTAGCTTTGGCTGCAGTTACCTTGGCGCCAAGGCGAATATCTAGCTTCTGTTTCTTGAATTCACGCGCCGCTTCTTTCGCGATTTGCTGATCGGCAAGCGCCAGGAAATCCTCAAGCGCCTCGAGTACGACGACGTCCGAGCCAAGGCGATTCCAGACCGAGCCAAGTTCAAGCCCGATGACACCGGCGCCGATGACACCTATCCGTGGCGGGACCTCGTCAAACTCGAGCGCGCCCCAAGAGTCGACGATGTCTTTACCGTCGAACGGCATGAACGGCAGCTCGATCGGCAGCGAGCCGGTCGCGAGAATGACGTGTTGCGCTTCGATTGTCTCGGTCTTGCCGTCGCGATGAGTGACGTCGACGACGTTGTCCGGCTTGAGCGTCGCTCGACCGACGATCGGCGTCACCTTGTTCGCCTTGAACAAGGCACCAATACCACCCGTCAACTGCTTGACGATGCCCGCTTTGCGCGCTTGCATCTTCGCGATGTCGATCCCAACGTCACCGGTGCTAATGCCATGGCGTCCAAATTCGTGTTGCGCGCGATGCAATAGCTCCGATGACTCGAGCAAGGCCTTCGACGGAATGCAACCTGCGTTCAAGCAGGTGCCACCGAAGGCATGGCTACCATCGTAGTTCTTCCAATCGTCGATGCAGGCGACACTGAGTCCGTGCTGCGCTGCGCGAATAGCGCCCGGATAGCCACCGGTACCACCGCCGATCACCACGACGTCGTACTTATTTGCCATCGTCTTTCGTTCCTACAATCCGAGAAGAAGACGCTCGGGATTCTCAAGCGCCTGTTTGATACTGACCAAGAATTGCACCGATTCGCGTCCGTCGATAATGCGGTGGTCGTAAGTGAGCGCCAGGTACATCATCGGTCGCGCCTCGACCGCGCCGTCGACAACCATAGGTCGCTGCTGGATCGTGTGCATGCCGAGAATGGCACTCTGTGGCGGATTGATGATCGGCGTCGACATCATCGAGCCAAAAATACCGCCGTTGGTCACCGTGAACGTGCCACCCGTGAGGTCATCGATGCCGATGCTGCCGTCACGAGCTCGGCGGCCGAGATCGTTAATGCCGGTCTCAATTTCCGCAAAACTCAGTTGGCCCGCGTCGCGCAATACCGGCACCAGCAAGCCACGGTCGGTTGAGACGGCGATGCCGATGTCTTGGTAGTTGTGGTAGAGGATATCGCTGCCCTCCACTGACGCATTAACCACCGGGTACTTACTCAACGCTTCGCATGCAGCCTTCACAAAAAACGACATAAATCCAAGTTTTACGTCGTATTTCTCGATGAATTCTTCTTTGTAGCGAGCCCGTAGCCCGATGACTTCGGTGAGGTCGACCTCGTTGAATGTCGTCAGCATCGCGGCGGTGGCTTGGGCGTCGACCAAGCGCTCAGCAACACGGGCACGAAGCCGGCTCATCGGTACACGCTCTTCGAGACGATCGTTCGTGGCGGGTGTGACGTCTTGTGCGTCCTCCGGAACAACGTCGTCAGACTGCTGTGAGTCAATAAAACGCAGCACGTCCGCCTTGTTGATGCGGCCACCTTTACCGGAACCCGTGATCATTGAGACGTCAAGATCGTGCTCCTCAACGAGACGGCGCACAGCCGGGCTGAGTCGGTGAGCCGCACGATCATCGGTGGATTCGTCGGCCGACGTCGGCTGAGAGGCTGTATTGGCGCTCTCCGCGGCCGGGCTTGTTGACGCTGCAGCAGCGCTCGCGCCCGCCGCCGATTCGTCAATGATCGCCAGCAGCTCGCCCTCGGTTACGGTCGTACCATCGGCGATCTTGATCTCAGTGAGCACACCGCTCACGGGTGCCGGAACTTCCAGAACCACTTTGTCGGTCTCGAGGTCGGCAAGGTTCTCATCGCGCTGTACAGCATCACCGACGCTTTTGTGCCAACCGACCAGCGTTGCATCACTAACGGACTCGGGCAGTTGCGCCACTTTAATCTCTGTAGCCATCGTATTTCCTATCTGTGTCCCGGCAGCCTTGCCTAGCCGGGAATGCCGAGAGCCGCCTGCACTAAGGCTTTTTGTTGCTCGGTGTGAATTTGGGCCTTACCTGCTGCGGGCGCTGCCGCGCCAGGCCGACCGGCGTAATAAAGCGTGTGGCGCTCCTCCAGCGGGATCTGCAGCCGGTGTCGAATCTGATACCACGCACCCTGGTTTTGCGGCTCTTCCTGACACCAAACAACGTCGTGCGCATTCGCGTAGCGCGAGATCGTTTCGGCATAGGCCGCCGTCGGGAACGGGTACAACTGCTCAAGGCGCACGATTGCGACGGCGTCGATTTCGCGTGCTCGACGCTCTTCGAGCAAATCGTAGTAGACCTTGCCGCTACAGAAGACGATCCGACGAACGTCAGCGGGCTTAAGGTCATCGACTTCGCCGATCAGTCGGTGGAACCGACCTTCGATCAAATCGCTGTATGGCGACACGGACAGCTTGTGGCGCAACAGACTCTTCGGTGTCATGACGATCAGCGGCTTGCGAAAATCGCGCAGCATCTGCCGCCGCAACATATGGAACATCTGCGCCGGCGTCGATGGGACGCAAACCTGCATGTTGTACTCGGCGCATAGCTGCAGGAAACGCTCTAATCGCGCCGACGAATGCTCGGGACCTTGGCCCTCGTAGCCATGCGGTAGGAACAGCGTCAGACCGCACAGGCGGCCCCACTTCGCCTCGCCGCTACTAATAAACTGATCGATAACGACTTGGGCACCATTGGCGAAATCGCCGAATTGCGCCTCCCACACCACGAGTGACATCGGGTCGGTCGTTGTGTAGCCGTATTCGAACGCCATTACCGCTTCTTCAGACAACAGCGAATCGGTAATCGTGAAGTCGGTCGGTTCGCGGGTCACGCCGCGCAGCGGTAGGTGCTCTGCGTTGTTGTGCTGATCATGCAGGACGGCGTGCCGATGAAAAAACGTACCGCGCTCCGCATCTTGGCCGGTTAGCCGTACCCGATAGCCCTGGTCGAGCAACGACGCGTACGCCATCGTTTCCGCGAACCCCCAATCCATCGGCAACTTGCCGGCCGCCATGGCGAGCCGATCATCCATTATCTTTTTCACGCGTGCGTGCAAGGCGAAACCGGGCGGCACACTGGTAATGGCGCCGGCCAATCGCTCGGCCGTCGCTGCATCGAGCGATGTCGGTACCGTTTTCTCGTAATCGCGGCCGCCAAACGGCGCCCAGTCAACCGTGAACTCGTTGCCGATCATACCGAGCAAGTTCTCGCGCACCGGGGCGCCGTGATCGAGCCGGTTACGGTAGGCATCGACCAGTTCGTCGACGCTCGCCTGATCGACAACGCCTTCGCTGATTAAGCGCTCCGCGTAGGTTTGTCGCGGTGTCTTCTTGCTGCGAATCTTCTTGTACATGACCGGCTGCGTCGCAGCCGGCTCATCAGCTTCGTTATGGCCCAGCCGGCGATAACAAACGAAATCGATGACGACGTCTTTTTGAAACTTCTGCCGGTACTCAAGCGCGAGGCGAGTAACGAACAAGGTCGCTTCCGGATCGTCGCCATTTACGTGAAAGACCGGTGCCTCGATCATTTTCGCGACGTCGCTGCAGTAGGGTGTCGAGCGTGCGTCGAGTGGATCGGATGTCGTAAAACCGATTTGGTTGTTGATAACGATATGGATGGTGCCGCCGGTCGTGAAGCCGCGGGCCTGCGACATTTGGAATGTCTCGGTCACAACGCCTTGGCCGGCAAAGGCTGCATCGCCGTGTATCAACACCGGTAAGATCTCGGCTCGCTCCTTATCACCGCGGCGTTCTTGGCGGGCACGCACGGAACCCTCGACGACCGGGTCGACAATTTCCAGATGCGAGGGATTAAACGCTAACGCCACATGGACGTTATTGCCGCCCGTACTGACGTCCGCCGAGAAACCCATGTGATACTTGACATCGCCGCTGCCACGGTCGGTCTCCGGGTCGTAGTTGCGGCCCTCAAATTCGGAGAACAACTCCTCCGGCGACTTGCCCATCACGTTGACCAAAACATTGATGCGGCCACGATGCGCCATGCCGACGATGACCTCATGGACGCCCTCGCGGCCGCCGCACTCGATTAAATCATTCAGCATTGGAATTAGGCCGTCGCCGCCTTCCAACGAAAAGCGCTTCTGACCGACAAAGCGGGTATGCAGATAGCGCTCTAAACCCTCCGCACGGGTTAGTTGATCGAGGACCCAGCGCTTTTCGTCGATGGAAAGAAAGGCCTTAGCGGAACCGGCCTCAAATTTCTCACGCAGCCAAAGCCGCTCGCGCGAACGTGATATGTGGGCGAACTCGGCTCCGATCTTGCCGCAATAAATGCGCCGCAACAGGGCGAGTATGTCGCGCAGCTTCATGCGCGCGTCGCCGGTCCCGGCGAGGCCGCCCGTAAAAAATTCGGTATCGAGATCCCCCTCGGTCAGCCCCAAAAAGTCGGGCTTAAGCACCGCCGGAAGCGGGCGCTGCAACAAGCCAAGTGGGTCGATGTCGGCAATCTGATGACCGCGCAGCGAATAGACCTGAATCAAGCGCGAGACAGCAGCTTGCTTTTCGTTGGGCGCAGAACGCCCTGCGACCGCCCCGCGGACCGTGCGCCGCGTCGTTGCTCGGCCGTTGCCACCATTGCCGCCATTGCCGCCGTTGCGCATATCGGCAACGACCTGGGAATGTCGTCGGGCACCGTCGTCGGCTGGACCGAAGTCGGCGAAGTAGCGGCGCCAAGTCTCTGGGACAGATTTGGGATCGGCCAGAAAGTCCTCGTACAGACTTTCTATTAGCGTCGCATTGCTACCATTGAGCGGGGATGAGGCGAGTAGCTCTTTAAACGAGGCGGGCATGATGGTTGTCGCGACCCAAACTAGGTGTCGCTGCCGGAAGTGTCTGCTAAAGCGCGGAGTTTAGCCCAACCATCGCGAGCTGTGAATGTGACTGGACCGACGTTTTGTGAATCCTGCCTGGGCGCTAATCGAACTGGGCCAGCATCGACAGTCCCACCAACTCGTAGGTAATCAGCGCACAATAGGCGCAGAACAATGCGGTCAGCATTGTTCCGACCCGTAGCCGCCCGAATAAACGGTACCGGGACGCGTAGATGAGCACAAACAGTGCCAGCGCCGTCATCAACAACTTGACGGCGACGAATGCCCCGACATCGCTGTCGATCGCAACCCGCATGACAGGATTTGCCTCGACAGCGCCAAACCCGAGTAAGCGCAAGGTCAGAAATGCGTCGAGTACGCTCATGACCATGATGCCGACGCCCAAAAAGAACAGCCACGGGTGATGCCAGTCGGAAAACAGCGGACGCCGCTCAGTGCCCCGCCGCGATGCGCGCCGCCGAGATCGAAGAAAACCGTAGAAGACAGTCCGCCAGCTCATCTGGCGCCGGTCTACGCGTCCACGCCGCTCCTTGGCATTTTGATCATTCGCGGCGTCCCCGGCGACGATTCCGGCTAATGGCATTTACGCTCCCAACGGTGGATTTGGCGACCGAGCAAGTTTTGCAACATTCGGTCCTGAGATAATATTAGTTATATCCAACAGATACTTATCTGCTTTTTCTCACATTTTCTTGTATTTACCCTGTAAAACGACCCGACGCTCGACGTTAGTGCGCTGGGCTTGGAAAAAACGCCGGATCGGTCAGCATGTAGGCCAACAAATCGTTGCGGTCCTCGCGGGAATAAAGGCCAGCAAAACTCATTTGCGATCCAGGGACGAGCCGCAACGGCTTTGCGACCCACGCATCCATCGCCGCAGTGGACCAACGAAAACGTTCAGCGCTTAGTGCGTCGGAATAGCCGAAGCCCGCCTGCGAGGCCACCGGCCTCCCCCAGATACCGGCGAGATTCGGGCCCGACAGACGAGTCACGCCATCGATCGCATGGCAAACGTGGCACTGGCCGAATAAGCGCTGACCCCTGTCTGGATCACCGGTCGTTAGCGCAGCGCCGGCGCGGCGAAGCTCGGCAATATTTGGGTCGACAGCGGCCAATTCGGCCGCCGTCACGGTCGGCAACGGCTCCACCGGGCCGCTAGGTCCGCACGCGGCGAGCATAAGCATCATCGCTGCCACCAATAGTCGCTCGACTGAATCCATGCGCGAGAGGGTACGTGAGTTACGCCGGCGATGAGCGGACAGAAGCTGGTCAGGCATTGTCCGTGCGCACATCTTGGCCGACTCCGCCAGCGGTGCAGGCGCGGGTGGTCTATTATTTCGCTGTGAATACCGTTGCTCGACCACTCGCGTTTAGCGGGTTGCTACCGTTCGTTGTCATTAGCGCCATGCTCGCACTCGGCGTGTCTGAAGTTCCGATCGTTGGCCCTTTGCTGCCTGTGCTGTCGTCGTACGCATTGCTGATCGTCGCGTTCATGGCTGGCACACACTGGGGTATTTGCGTGACCAGCAATACGCCGCTGCGTGGGCCGATTTTCCTGCTGTCCAATGCCATCGCATTAGCGGCCTGGTTCGCACACCTTATTACGATGGCACCGCTTGAATTGGTCATCGACGCCGGCGCGCTGATTGGTTTGTTGGTCGTTGAGCATCGCTTCCAACAGCCGCTGGCCGTTGACGAGCAGTACCTAAAACTCAGAACCCA
>JBCDBO010000043.1:0-25734 GCA_039183535.1 Pseudomonadota bacterium
CGACGCGCCAGTAACACGGCACCGTCGTGCTCGGCCAATAGCATGGTAGTTGAGCGCTGCGGTTTCGCCTTTTTCGGTTTCTTGCCAGGGTAATCGAGCACGCGACCCTCGGCATTGGCGTTGCACTCCGTCTCTTGTGGGCAAACGGGGCACAGCGGTTTGCTGCGCGTACAAAGCGTCGCGCCAAGATCCATAATCGCCTGCGTGTACGCAGAAATGTGCTCGGCGCCTGGTGTGTGCGTTTCCGCCGCTGCCCACAGCCGTTGCAGTGTTGCCGTTTTGCCGGGCCAGCCGTCAATGGCGTGATAGCGCGCAAGCACGCGCTTAACATTGCCGTCGAGGATCGGCGCGACAACACCGTAACCGAGCGCAGCAATAGCACCGGCTGTTGAGCGGCCGATGCCGGGTAGCTCAACTAGCTCATCGACGGTCTGCGGAAACTCACCGTCATAATCGGTGCTAACGATCTTTGCGGTCTTCAACAGGTTGCGGGCCCGGGCGTAGTAGCCGAGACCGCTCCAGCGATGCAGCACGTCGTCCTCGGTAGCCGCAGCGAGCGCGTGTACATCTGGGTAATCGCGGGTGAAGCGTTCGAAATACGGAATCACGGTCGAGACCTGCGTTTGTTGCAGCATGATCTCGGACAACCACACGCGATACGGCGTGCGCGGCTGTTGCCACGGCAGGTCGTGTCGGCCGTGCTCGTGATACCAGTCGAGCAGGCGATCGGCGAAGTTGGTTGCGGTCATGGCGCCGAGCGTAGCAAAAATCGATAGGCGAGCGATTCGTGTTGAAGATCTATCTAGGGATCTGAGGTAAGAGCTCTGCTGAGGCGACGATTTCATCGGGCCGGGACGGCCCTCCCATACCTTCGATCGGCGCATCGTTTCTACTGATGTAGGAGCGGCGTCTCGCCGCGATCGCCTACGGATATCGTATCGCCGACTTCATCGGGCCGGGACGGCCCTCCTACACCTTCGATCGGCGCATCGTTTCTACTGACGTAGGAGCGGCGTCCCGCCGCGATCGCCTGCGGATACGTTATCGCCGCCTTCATCGGGCCGGGACGGCCCTCCTACAAGTTCTATCGGCCCTTCGTTTCTATTGATGTAGGAGCGGCGTCCCGCCGCGATGGCGTTTCTGCACAATTGTCCGGCAAACGGCCAGATCTAAAATTCGTTGGCCGTGGTTCGATACGCGCATGCACTCAACGAAACCCCACGCTTCAGCCTTACGCCTTGGTCGCTTCTCAGCGCCAGGAAATTGTTACCTGTTAACGGTGTCCACTCACCAGCGAGAGGCGATCTTTACCGACAAGCTAATGGCCGATGTTGTGCTCAACGCGGCGCGTTGGTTGCACACGATGCATCGAATTCGGCTCGATGCCATTGTTGTGATGCCGGATCATTTCCATTTAGCGTGTGCGCTTATTAATTGCACAACACTTGCGAAGATCGTGCATACGCTAAAAGGCTTCACCGCTCATAAACTGGTCGATCTCGGTGTAACACCGCCGGTCTGGCAGGCGGGGTATCACGATCATGCGGCGAGGAGTGATGAGGAGTATTTCGATTGCATCCGGTATTTGCTGGATAACCCAGTGCGGGCCGAGCTTGTCGATAGGGCGCGGGATTACCCGTTTCTTTATGCCCATGAGGACTGGTTTAACGATTGATTGAGGGGGCTTGGGGTGCGGGTTTTATCGTGGCGGCGAGTGGATTCGCGGCTGATCGCGGCGGGACGCCGCTCCTACATCGGGGTTTACCGCTACAGCAAACGGAGATGTAGGAGGGCCGTCTCGGCCCGATGATTGCGGCATGTGAAGCGCTGCAATAAGTCGCCTCGTACCAGTGTCGCTAGTACGTACCCGCATCGAACGCTTGTGCGCGAGCTTCGACGCGTTGCATGGCATCGAAGGCGCCGTCGACAAGGCGTCGCTTCATGATGTACGGCCCGATAACGGGTGGCACCCAAAAGCCAGGCTCCATCTCGAGTCGGTAATAGATAACGACACTGTCCTCGCCTTGCTCAAATTTCCAACTGCCATGCGAGTAACGAAAGTCATCGGGCTCCGGTTCGGCGATCGCAACAATCAACGGACCTTCGGTCACGGTGATCCGGTCGATCCGCTCGATGCTCTGACAAAACAACAACAGGCAACCCTCAACCCGCGTGTAACCGCGGCGCGTGCCATCCTCGGCTGGCTCAAGATAGTGCGCTTCTTTGAAAACGCTCGAGACCTGATTGAAATTGTCGTAGTCGAGCAGGACGTGTTGAAGCGCTTCAGACGATGCTTCATAGCGCGACACCGACTCCACGATGTAGCGTGGCCCATCGCGCTCAATCGAGACGCTGATCAGCTCGGCAGCACCAAGCGGAGCGGCCAGCCAGCAGCCGGCCAGCGCCAGCGCAAGGCGGGTCATTTCTTTTTCTTGTTTAAGAGGTCGAACAGTTTCTCTTCGGCTTTTTGCTTTAACAGCTCTTCGGCATCAACGGGCTCACCGTCGGCCGCCGTTTCACCCGCTGCGCCGTCTGCATCGTTCGCGGCCTCATCGCCAGCGATACCGAGCTTGTCTAGCAGCTTGTTGGTTAGCTCGTCTTTTTTCTTGTCGATCTCTTGCTGCACACGCGCTTTTGCGAGCCCAGCGATATCAGGAGCAATCGACGGCTCGGCCAACGAGCCGGTAATCTTCAACGGAATCACCGCTTCGGTGTACTCATCAAGCTCCTCGGCTGTTGCGCCGGCAAAGTCGGGACGCTCCAAAACGCGCGCGTTCATCGTGTAATTGACGACGCTTTGCGCCAGATCGACCTCTCCAGCGCCTGTGAGCTGCAAGAATGGCAAGGCCGCCGTGAAGTCGTTGTTCGATAAAACGCCATCCGCGACCTTGGCGGTTGCGCGGATATCGCTGAACGGCGTGCTCGGGTTAGCTGGCGTCTCCGGTGGTGCTTCCTGATCGAACAGCGCCTTGGCTCGTCGAATCTGATACCACAAGTCAGTGCCGGCGAGCTCACCATCGGCCAACGCGAACGCGATATCGCCACCTAAAGTCTCGCGAATGCTGCCGAGGTTGTTGCCGGTGCCAGCTAATTGAAAGCGACCATCGATCGTACCGGTTAGATTTTCAGTATCAAACATCGCTACGAACAATGGCTCAAGCTGTACGTCAGCAACGGTCTCGTTCAGAGACAATCGTGGCGTCGAGCGACTCGCATCGATACGAATATCGCCAGAGTAACTGCCTTCAAACAAGTTGGCTTTAATCGGATTCAGCCGCAACGCACCGCCAGCGAGGTTAATGCCGACATCGATGTCGTTAAATTGCAGGCCGCTCATCACGACTTGCTCGAGCTTGATCGTGCCCTTGGCATCCATACTGCGCAGCAGCTCAACCGGAATCTCCGTATCGTCCACCGAGGCCTCGCCAGCCGTCGCACCGGCGTCTTCGGTCGCGGGCGCTAGGTAGTCATCGATATTGAGCGTGGTTCCGTCGAGTGCAAACTCGTACGACGTTCGCTCGTCAGTGCGCATAACAAAGCGCCCATTGAACTTCGTCTCATCGATACCGATCAGTGCATCGGTCAGCGTGATAACCGATGGTGTGATTGTGATTTTTGACGTGACACCAACATCGGTTAGCGCATCCGGTGAGGCCATCTCAAGGGGCGGCTGGCCGAGCGTCTCGAGAAGCTTCGGCACGGAAAAGCCGTAAACGACAAGATTACCGGTCATCGTCGGCGTATCGTTGAAGCCCTGACCGTTGAGCGTTGTCTCAACAGCAAGGTTGGCGAATGCGGCTGACAGTTTGTCGACCGCCAACGTACCCGCGACCGATGCGTAGTCGATCCGCTCAGCCGCGACGTTGACCGGCACATTGCCAACGTCGTCGCCGCTGAGCTCGCCAGTGATCGTAAGATCCTCAATCAACGTCCGGTCGTCTTGGCCAAGCGATAGCACCTTGCCGGCAAATTCAATACTACCGGCAAGCGCTGCTGGCTCCGTCTCAAAACGAAAGCCGCCATCAAGATCGACATCTTTGCCGGTACTGATCGCGCCGGTGACAAACCGAAAATCCTCGAGAACGAAGGTCGCCTCGCCGGGGGCATCGATGTAGCGCACGGCCGTATTGGTGATACGAACGCCAGCGACCTCAACCGCCAACGGCTCAGCGCTGCTAGGGATGTCTTCGCCATCAGTCGACAAGTCGACCTCGACGTCGATGTTGTCGCCGTTCTCGCTCGTCGACGTCTCAAGCGTAGCGACGATGTCGTCCCAGTTGTTTGTGCCGTCCGGTTTGATCTCCAGGTTGATCTCGGCGCCGTCGATCTGGACCTCGCCAACCTCGAGCGTACCGCTCAAGAGCGGCATGATCTTCAATGCGAGGCTGGCGTTGTTCACGTTGAACATCGGCTGGTCGCCAAACCCGGCGCGGTTGGCCAGCGTCAGCTTGGGCAGTTCGACGGCGAACCATGGAAAAAAGCTCAGACTCAGATCACCATCGATGACAAAATCGCGGCCGGTCGCTTCCTGGACCGCCTGCTCGATATCGGCTTTGTAGTCGTTTGGATCGAAGGTAATGACCGCCAGCACGCCAGCGAGCACCAATACGCCCAGCAAGACCCCGAGGCCGATAACTACCGATTTGAATGCACTGCCCATAGCTATCTCCGACCACACGGTCGCAAGTAGATTCCCAGGCGTTTAGCCTAGCAAAATCCGTGCAGCGTCTCTGTCGCTATTCGGTTACAGATGAGTGGCCGCCGCAGATCGGCCTGGCCGCAAGAAATCGAGGTTTAACGGCAAAGCGCGGCCGATCCAAACGGTGTTGACCGTGTGATCGACCCAATCATCGCCGGTCTCAGCGTGAATCAATATGTCGAGTCCGTGCCGATGCTGAAGCAAATAACCGATGATCTCGCCGAGTCTTGCGGCCGGCACAAGTACCTGAAACATGCCTTTCGGATGCGGGCCGATCGGCAGCGGATAGAGCGTACCGACAACTAGCTGCAGCTCGCGGCTGATCCCCTCGCGAAGATCAGCCGCTAGCGTTTGCTCGTGTGCATCGAAATACACGTGGGCATGGTAGCCACGAATGTGCATCACGCCTTGGCCGCAACCGTCGCCGTTGCACTTGGCAACGTGACAGCGAACCGCCCGGGGCCGAGCAACGCTTGCGCTACGCAAGCGACACCCAGAAAAACCGGATACTCCCAACCACCGCCTTGATTCGTGAACAGCCAGCCGGCATCACCGTGAGCCCAGACCGCCCCGAACGCGACGGTAGCCAGTACGAGCGCGGCCTCTCGAACACGAACGCCGGCGAGCAGCGCCAAACCACCGACGATTTCCGCGCCGGCGACAGCATATGCAGAAATACCGGGCAGCCCTAGCGATTCGAAATAGGCCGCAGTCCCGGCCAACGTAAAGACGAATACCTTTAAGTAGGCGCTATGCGCCAGGAAAATCAGTCCAAGGGCGATGCGCAGCAGCGTGGCACCGAGCGCTTGATTCGTAGTCATGATGTAACTCCAGTCTAAATAGATCTGCGCCGTTGCAGACGCGATGCCGTAAGAATCATGGTTGCAATATCGCAGATCAATTCGTATTTTCTGCAATCTATATTTGCACTTTTGCAAACATGAACTGGAACGATCTACGCGTTTTTTTGGCCATCGCTGAGCAAGGCACGCTTGCCGGTGCAGCTCGGGCGCTCGGTAATAACCACTCAACGGTATTTCGGCGCCTTGAAGCGCTCGAAAACGACACAGCCGTTCGACTCTTTGACCGACTGCCAACGGGTTACCAGCTAACGAACGCCGGCGAGCGCATGTTATCGCTCGCATTGCCTGTACGTGAGGCAATCGATGCCATCGAGCGCGACATTGTCGGCCGCGACTTAGAAACGGCAGGACCGGTCCGGCTAACGACAGCGCCGAACCTTGCACGGACCCTCGTTCCCAATATCTTGGCGACATTACGCCGAGCGCACCCAGGCATTGAGGTGGAGTTGATCGTCGGCGATAACGACTACGACTTGAATCGGCGCGAAGCAGACCTTGCCTTACGAGCAACAACGCGCCCACCTGAGCACCTTGTTGGCCGACGCCTCGCGACGCTCGAGTGGTGGGTGTGCGCCAGCCGTGCTCGGCGCCGAGTGCCAACCTCGATCGCCGAGTTAGCGCGCTTTGACATTATTGGTTCCGATCAAACGTTGCAGCGACTCGATGCTATGCGCTGGCTAGAGCGGAATTACCGCGAGCGAATTGTTGCGCGCGCGAACGATTTGTCGACGATGGCGGCGCTCGCTCGCGCGAACGTTGGTCTGGCTGTGCTGCCATCCGATCAACCGGAAGCGGGGCTGCGTCGACTGTTCGCGCTGCCTGATATCGGGGGCGAACTGTGGTTGCTGGCGCACCCGGATATTCGTCAAGTACGTCGCGTGCGTGCCGTTTGGGATGCGATCGTTGGCGCAGCGCATAACAGTACCTGAGCGAGTTTCGATCGCTATACTGAGCGAGTCGGTTCCGGAAGAGCACCTATGCGAGATCCCGCCATTGGAATTGCGGCTACCGAACGCGGTGGAAGCGTCAAATGAGAGCGCTAGTCACATTGGTATGCCTATTGCTGGCGGCGGAGGCCGGCGCGCAGGACGAGATCGGTAGGTTCTTCGCACGCTGGCAGGAGCTGGAGCAAGAACAGAACCCGGCGGTCGCGGATTTTTACGCCGACAACGCTCGTATCCTTGTTACGTGGTCGTATCGGAATGGGTCGACGTTCGAGCGCGTTTGGACGGGCCGCCAATACAAGACACTAATTCGCAAGTGGTGGCCGGTGCCCGATAGCGAAGCCCGTGAGCAATCGCCCGCAATGAGTTTGTACAGCAACGTTCGGACGAAGCGCTTACCAGATGGCTACAAGATCAGCGGTGAGCGGTATTTCGTCGGTGATTGTTCGAATGACACGTCGTGGTACATCTTGGTGACGGAGGATTCCGAGGGAATTCTGACCATCGTCGAGGAAAAGGCGACGATGGCGGTTGACTCGTTTTGTCCGTAGTTCGTCGGGCTGGCGCGGAGGTGAATGACGTTGTGGGTGGTCGTCTAGGTCCGATGAAATCAACGGCGGCTCGATTCGTTGGCGATCGCGGCGGGGACGCCGCTCCTACACATCGGCGCCAAACCTCGATGTAGGAGCGCCGTCTCGGCGCGATGAAGGCCGCGACGATGTGTTCCGTCGTTGAACGTGGCCAGGTGAGGTCCTTAAAAACCCGGACGCGGTGATCGCGGCGGGGACGCCGCTCCTACACGGCGGCGCCGAACCTTGGTGTAGGAGCGCTGTCTCGGTGCGATCAATTACACAATTCGATATCGCCGGACATCGTCGTGATATCGATGCGCGCGTGCTCGGTCTTGCCTTGCTCAAAACGCAGTCGCTGGTTGCGGCGGCCGCGTTCCTCGGGCTCGGGGCCGAAGCAGTTGTCGATATCGCCACTGAAGGTCGAGATGTCATATTCGCCGTCGATTGTCCCGGCGATCTGATACTCAACCTCGCCGCTCACCGACTCGAAATCGATTCGAGCGCCGGCCAAGACCTCGGCGCCGACTTCTATATCGCCCGATGTCGTCGAGAAGTCGCCGTTACTGAGATAGCTGTCGCGAATGACGATGTCGCCGCTCACCGATGACGCTTCGATTTCGCCGTGCAGCTTGCGGCCGATGACATCACCGCTAACGCTCGACAACCGCACCTCTTCCATCGGCTCGCCATTGCCGTCGATGCGAACGTCGCCGCTCACACTCTCGGCAATCACCTCATCGCTGTAGGCGTCTGTTTCAATCGAGCCGCTCACCGACTTAAGGCGGAGCTCACCACGAACTTTGCCGACATCGATCTCGGCGCTCACCGTCGCGATATCGAGCTCGCTCGCCATCGGTACCGACAAGGTGAGGTTGGCTGATCCGGAGTCTCGCCAACCGCCATGACCGCTCTCGGACTTAACCCGAATCATGACGCGGCCCTTGGCGGACTCGATAAAGACGCCTTTGACTTTACCGGACAGTTTGCCGCTCAGCGTCACGTCGGTCGTTTTCTGGCCGACAACGCGCACCGAACCGGCCGTGTTGTCGATCTCGATCCGCGGTGACGTCCCGACATCGGTAATGATCTCTTCGAACTGCTCATCGGTAATTACACCGGCGAAAACACCGACCGGCAGCAGCGCTAATACGAGGCTGACAAATCTCATAGGTCTACCCTTACCGAATCGGCGATTCGGTTTACCTTATTTATCGTTTCAAGCTCTCGCTGATAGGTCTTAACGAGTAGCTCTTTCAGTGCGGTGCTCTCTGGATCATCGAGCAGCGCCGCGTCAATGTCGGCTAGTGCGTCGCGAATCGTCGCTAGATTGCTCTCGACAATCGCACGTTGTTCCGGCGGTAAGCTCTGAATACGCGCTTCGAGCTCCGCGAGCTCGTCGTCGCGCGCCTCACCGTAGGAATCGCCCGGGTATGAGGTCAGCTGCACCGTCGGGAGGTCGAACGCGAACGGCGGCGACTCAACGGTCGGCAATGTCTCGCGCGCAACGGTCGGGGCCTCGCCAGTCGGATTGGGTTTTAGCAACAGCACACCAGCAACCAGGCCGAACACGACCGTCGCGGCAAGGCTCATCACACGCCATGTCGACGCTGTTTTCACAGGTGCCGTGCTGATCTCGGCGGCTATCGCCGGCCACAAGTCACGCTCGGGCAACACGCTGGTATCGAGCTGCGCCAACTTTTCGTCGAGACGATCCATTTGCGGATCGCTGTTGGGATCATTTGGCAATGAAGAATTCGTCATCGCTACTACCTCAAGCTGCCAAGCGGGCAGCTAACAATTTTCGGGCGCGGTGCAACTGCGCTTTACAAGTGCCCACCGCGATTCCAAGCATGGCACTAGCCTCCTCGTGGCTGTAGCCATAGACGCCGCACAAAACAACGACACTGCGTGCACCGCCCGGCAGCGTCTTTAGCGCCGCCTCAATGTCATCGGTCGCCGCCTCGGCATCCGCCTCCTCGGCGATGGGCCGGTTGTCATCCGGCTCCGCCAGAAACGTCAGCCTGTCCTGATCACGGCGAGCGCGGCGCATGCGCTGCAAGACCGTGTTAACCGTCAGCCGGTGCAGCCATGTGCCGAATTCGCTGTCGCCACGAAACAGGTGCAATTTGCGCCAGGCTTGAATAAACGCCTCTTGCGCGCACTCTTCGGCCTCATTCGGTTCGCGGCACATACGTAAACACAGTCCGTAGACCCGACCACGATGGCGTAAATAAAGCCGCTCAAAAGCCGGTTTATCGCCACCGGCGGCCTCCATTACGAGTTCCGACTCGCAGGCGGTCCGCGCCGGTGCCGATGGTGCCGGCTCAGTCACCATCGATATCGCCATTACGCTTGCCATTTCTCTTGCCGCTATCCGCTTGCATATGGGGTCTTGGATGCCCTTGCGCGCCGATTGGTTTACACACATCGGCAGGCGCGGTGCTATCATTCCTAGAACGCGGCCCGGCCGCCAGCAATACTGGAACCACCATGGCGACTGGCCCTCGAGACCGAGTACATCGTCCCCGTTGCTTCGCCGCCTAATGATTGACCCCGCTGCAGAGTCGATTCCCGCTTCGTCGTTACGTCTATTGTACGTAGGTGCGGAGACGCCGGAATCCAGCCAGTTTGTCGACCAGGTCGAAGCGCTGCCGTGCTGCGGGGAAGTTCACCACCTATCCGATCTCGCCCTGCTGACGCAGGCCTTGGTGCGTCTGGAACCGGACGTCGTCTTGGTCGATGTCGGGATTACCGAGGCATCGCGCCGCCAATCGATCCCGGCGCTAATCCTGCGCCGGCTCCGCGAGCATGCTGTTGTCGCAATCACGGCTAACGAGCGCGCCTATCGCGGCATGCAATCGCTGCAGGAAGGCGCGCAGGACTATGTCTGCGTCGACGAGGCCAGCCACGCCGAGATCAACTCAGCCATCGAGCATGCCGGTAAGCGCAGTGCGTTCTACGCACAATTGTCACAACCGGAATTATCGGTTCGCTCGATACTGCATTCGATTAACGACGGCGTGGTCGTCGTCGACCGCAGCGGTCTGGTCATCTCGCTGAACCCAGCCGGGCGGCGCATCCTCGGCCTGGGTCCGCGCGAGTGGCCGGCGCAACACTGGTCACAGACATTCGGCGGTTTTTCCGCGGCCGACGGCACGCCATTGTCGAGCGACGCCACGCCGTTGGGCCGTGCGCTCGCCGGCGGTCGTTTCTCGGCCATGGACGTACTGCATAAGAGCGACGGCCAACCCGATACGATCCTCAGTATTTCCGGGCAGAGCTTAGCCGGCAATGACGGTGCACCGCTCGGCGCGGTGTTAACGTTCCGCGATGCCACCGAGCGTTACCAACGCTCGGCCGAGCTGACCCGTTTGTCGTCGAACGACAGCCTGACCGGGCTCGCCAATCGACGTGCTTTTGAGGAACATGTCGAACGTGTGCTGTCGCGGGCCAGACGCGACGATGCGATGCTCGGCGTTCTGTTTCTCGATCTCGATAAATTCAAGTCGGTCAACGACACACTGGGCCACGACGTCGGTGACGCGCTGCTTGTCGAAGTCGGCCGGCGACTGGTACGCGAGCTTCGCGCCGGCGACTTGGTCGCTCGATGGGGTGGCGATGAGTTCGTTGTGTGCCTCGATAAACTGAAAGCCGATCGCGACATCAGCATCGTCGCGCAGAAACTCTGCCTTGCCCTGTCCGAACGCTATGAATTGGCGGGTAACGAGGTCTATGTAACGCCGAGTATCGGCGCCGCCTTGTTCCCGGAAGCCGGCGGCGATGTTGGCGAGCTAATCAAAGCGGCCGACGCAGCCATGTTCCGCGCCAAACAACGCGGCGCCGGGCGCTTCTGCCTGCACCGGCCGGGCGCATCGCTCGAGCGCGGTGACAATGTCGATGAGCTGGAGATGGGGCTGCGTCACGCGTTGGTTCGCGGCGAGTTCACACTGCACTACCAACCGCGTATCGACGCCATCACCAATCGCTTGGTCTCGCTGGAAGCGTTGCTGCGCTGGCAGCACCCACGCTTCGGCCTGCTGTCCCCGTCGCGGTTTTTACCGGTTCTCGAATCGAGTGGCCTCATCTACTCGGTCGGCGAATGGATCATCGACCAAGCTTGCCGACAGCTGAAATCGTGGCAAGACCGCTACCACGAGCCGGACTTGTCGGTCACCGTTAATCTATCGGCACAGCAGCTCGAGCATGAGCGCCTGATCAGTGCCGTCGCGTTAACGCTCGAAAATACGATGCTAGATCCGGGCTGCGTTGAGCTCGAAACCGGCGAATGGGCGCTGAGTTCCCGCCGCGGCAACACCGATCGTGTGCTCGCGGCGTTACGCCAGCTCGGGGTGCGATTATCGATCGATCATTTTGGTACCAACGATGTCTCGCTAAGTACGCTTGACCGAGATTTCGTCGATACGTTCGTTTTGCACCAATCGCTCATCAAAGACATCGACGTTAATACCAGCCATCAGCGCTTGGTCCGCGCAACGATCGCGATGGCGCAAGGCCTCAATATTGAAATCGCGGCGGAAGGTATTGAGACAGCCGAGCAACTCGCGTTCCTGCGCGAGTGCCAATGCAACCTGTTACAAGGTCATTTGCTGGGCCGGCCGATGCAGGCTGAGAAGGTCAGCGAAGTCTTGCGACGGGCATCGCGCTAGCTAGCAGCCCGTCACAACAACAACGATATCCGGACCGTCGAGCGAATGCTCGGGTGGTTGGTAACTGACGTAACACTCCTCGACCACGCGATCGCCATCGGCGTACCGATAGTTACCATCGACGTATTCGAACATGGCGCTGTAGGCGACCATAGCTTTCATGTCGCTGCTGTCCGGGTAACCGTTGACCATACGCACCGGGCCGTTATCGCGAGTTAGTGACGCTGGTCGACCGGCGCTCACCCAGATCGAATGACTGAGTTCCGCTGTCGAACGGATATCGTCGGCGAGCGTTCGAACCGCACTCAGCCGGCTCGCTTCATCGAGAAGTGCAAAGCGCGGCAGTGCTATAGCGGCGACGCTGCAAAATGCAGCGACGACGATCGTTGTATCGATTAGCGTAACACCGAGTTGCCGTTGTCGATTCATTGCTGTTGCTCGTCCACCATCGAGCGTAGGCTCGCCGAACGCAGCTCCATGAACTGTGACCCGACTCACACCTCAGCGTATTCATCCATTGCGCCCGACGAAGTTGTGACTCGTGGTATAAAAAGCACTGCAAAATAAAGCCTTAGCGTTGTCGCGGCCGACCGACAACGAGCAATAAACTGGCCGCGAACGGCGACATTGCGGATTACGTTAAGTGACCAACCTCGAAGAAGCGCTGCAACGCGCTCAGCACACCGAGATTAGCGCCCATATCCATCAGGAAATGGTCGTCAATGTCATGTGCGTTGTGTTCTTCATCGCGTTGCTGTGGCCAACGGGTCCCGCTCCGCTCGCATGGCTAGGCGTCGCGTTAATCGTTGGGTCCGATCTCGCCATACTGAAGTTCCGTGAATTTTGGATACCGACCCACCGTACCCGCAGCAACATCGAACGGGCGCTGCGTGCGTACATCGGCGCCTCGGCCGTACACGGTGTCGCCTGGTGTCTGCTACTGACGTTGATTTTCGACATGCTCGCCAACGATGCCGGCAGCATGCCGCTTATTTTGCTGGTCTCTGGTTTCGCGTTTGCGATGACCTGTGGCGCAATCGTTCTCTACGGCATGCTGCTACCGCGCCTGCTGGTTTTTATTGTGCCGGTCAACCTCGCGGGCGCGCTGCAGATTCTTCGTGTCGAATCGCCCGTTCTCGTTTATACGGGCGTCACGTTCACGCTCTTTATCATCGGCATGATCATCCAAGGTCGTGTGCAGCAACGCCGCTACATCGATCTCATCGAAGCGCGATTTAGGAACGAACAGCTACTAAACGCGTACCGCCAGCAGAAAGAGATTGCCGAGCTCAGTTCCCGCGCTAAGACGCGTTTCCTCGCGGCGGCAAGCCACGATCTTCGCCAACCGATCCACGCCATCGGCTTATTGGTCGACACCCTAGAAACACAGGTCAGCTCGCCAGACCATAAAGTACTGACGCAGTCGATCAGCGATTCGGTCCGTGACCTGACCTCGCTGCTCGAAGTCATCCTAGATATCTCCCGCATTAACGCAGGCCTCATCAAAGCCAATGAGGAGCCGATTCCAGTCTCGCGAATTCTTGGCAATATCCACAAGCGATTTGTCGTGCAAGCGCTCGACAAACAAATCGACTTTCGGGTGAGGAATTCCGATGCCTTGGTGCATGCGGACCAAGCCCTGGTCGAGCGCATACTCGGTAATTTGGTTTCGAACGCCATCAAATACACCGAGCGTGGCGGCGTACTGATTGGCGCCCGTAGGTTGTCGGGCGACAGTGTCAGGCTCGATGTTTGGGACACCGGCATCGGCATCCCGCGCGAATCGCTCGATGAGATCTTTCTGGAGTACTACCAGATCGGCAATTTGTCTCGTGCGAGCACCGAAGGGCTCGGATTGGGGCTCTCCATCGTAAAGGGCTTATGCGATGCGCTCGGCTATCGCTTGTCGGTGCACTCGAGAGTAAATAGCGGCAGTGTTTTCTCGATAACGCTGCCGCTGGCAGAACGAAACGCGATCGCCGCCGAGCCGCGACTGCAAGAAGAACCGATCGAGGTCGCGGCTCGCGTGTTGATTATCGATGATGACAAACGCGTGTTGGGCGCGACCCATCAGCTGTTGGCACAACGCGGCTACGACGTTCGTATCGCGAGCAGCGAGGCTGATGCGGTGCAGTTAATCGACCGAGGCTTCGTCCCGGAAATCGTCTTTTGCGATTATCGGCTGGACGACAAGGTTATCGGCTCGAATGTTCTTAACTCCTTGCGGCAACGCTACGGCGAGCATATCCGCGGCGTTTTGATAACAGCGGATACCGACCCGCAGCGGCTGGTCGAGGCGAGCGAATCAGGCTATCTGCTGCGACACAAACCGCTATCGGCCATCGAAATACGCCGCACGCTTGCTCAACTTAGTCATTGATGTCGGACGAAAAGGCAAGACTCGGCCGGGTACGCAGCTTCGTGAAACGCCCCGGCCGGTTGACGGCCGGCCAGCGCCGTGCGTTGGACGAGCTGTGGCCGCGTTTTCGTATCTCGGCTGACGAGCGGCTCGATTTCGACGCGTTGTTCAATCGTAGCGATGGTCTGCGCGTCTTCGAGATCGGCTATGGCGATGGCGACAGCCTCGTCGCGATGGCGAGCGCTCACCCGGACTACCGAATTGTTGGCTGCGAGGTTCATGAACCTGGCGTGGGGCATTGCTTGATCGGCATTGAGGAAAACGGTTTGACCAACGTCCGACTCGTCGCCGCCGATGCCGTCGACCTACTGAACGATAGGTTAGCGCCTGGATCGCTCGATCGCATGAACCTCTATTTCCCCGACCCGTGGCCAAAGAAGCGCCATCACAAACGACGCTTGTTCTCGGCGGCGTTTCTCGCATCGGCTGCCCGCGTCTTGAGCGCGGGTGGTCGGCTGCATGTTGCGACCGACTGGGCGCCCTACGCCGAGCACGTCGACACGGTCCTGGCAGAATCGACGACGTTTCGCATTGTCGAGCGGGTCGAACATGACGGTGCCAATCCCATCGCTCGGGTAACGACGAAATTCGAGCGCCGCGGCCTCGCACTCGGTCATCGTATTGTTGATTGGGTGCTGGCTACCGGCTAGGTCAACTGGCTGCGTACACCGTCGATAACGAACTGCACAGCCAGCGCGACTAACACAACGCCGAACAAACGGCTGATGACGTTCGCTCCCGTAAGCCCGAGAATGCGCATGATCGGCCCCGTCAGCAGCATCATCACGAGCGAAATCAGTAGGACGACGAAAACGACGCCGAGCAATAACGCCATTTGCAGCGGATCGTTGCCGATATCGATTAGCAATAGAAACAGTGTCGCCAACGCCCCAGGCCCAGCGATAAGCGGGAACGCCAGCGGAAACACACTGATGTCCTCGCGATAGCGGGCCTCTTCCTGCTCGCGGACCGTCGTTGAGCGAAGGCCCGAGGGCCGTGCAAACACCATATCAAGCGCGGCTAGGAACAAGAGCAAACCGCCACCGATTTTGAACGCATCGACGCTGATTCCGAGCACATTGAGCAACGGTTGGCCCACCAACGCGAAGAACACGAAGATCCCCCCGGAAATCGTCACAGATTTGACGGCCATCAGGCGCCGGTACGAAGTCTCGGCGCCCCGCGTTAGCGCACCGAAGATCGGCACTAGGGTTATTGGTTCGATCACGACAAACAAAATGACGAACCATTTGATCAGTTGTT
This sequence comes from Pseudomonadota bacterium, assembly GCA_039183535.1. Taxonomy (GTDB): domain Bacteria; phylum Pseudomonadota; class Gammaproteobacteria; order Steroidobacterales; family Woeseiaceae; genus JBCAXA01. The sequence goes on from JBCDBO010000043.1 coordinate 15,428, forward strand.
CGAGCATCGCTGGAAACGGCGGCGGCAGAGGAGCAGAATGGTACTCGGCAGAAAGAGGTAAAGGGGAGTTTTTACACGACGCGCGTTCGCGTCACACAGGAGGTTTGCAGTATGGCAACACTGGTACCTGTGATTGGCAGCTGGTATCGCCGCGGTAATCGCAAGCTATTTGAAGTGGTTGCGATGGACGACTGGGACGACACCATAGAGCTGCAGCATTTCGACGGCACCGTCGAAGAGATGGAACTGTCGCATTGGCCGGCAGAGCTGCTCGAAGAAGTGGGTGCTCCGGAAGATTGGTCCGGCTCGGTTGACATCAACACCGAGGACACCCCGCACGACGACGACACGGTGATATCGCGTGTCTGTCGCGATCCATTACACGCGTTCGACTACGACTGAATTGGCAGATCGCCGACCGGAATATCGGCGACGATGACCCCGTTCGAGTTTAGCGAGACGGTGTACTGACGAAGCGCTTGGCCGCGGCACGGCCCGGCGACACATGTCCCTGTGCCACGTTCGAACAAGGCGCCATGGCCATGACATACAATGAACTCACCATCGCCCGTTAGAAATGCATCCGGCTTAACGTTAAGTGGCCAGGCAAGATGCGGACAGCGATTGCGAAAGACCCGAATGTCACCATCGAGATCGACGACGATAACGCGCAATGGCCAGTCGCCATCGCCCAGACGGACCTCAACGGCAGCGTTTACGGCGAGCTCGCTGCGAGGCAACAACTGACACCGCACTGTCTTTTGTGAGTTAGCGTCGCTATTCTGCATGGCCGACGCCCGCGGCAGGTTCGCGGGCACTGTTGGCTGCCGTACAGACTACACCGAGACACGCCCCGCCTGGTGAATTCGCCCTCCATACTTCGCTCGAAGCTTTTTTGGGTCGGTGTGCTGTACTTCGCCGAAGGCTTCCCGCTCGGCATCTTCTACGAAGTTTTGCCGGTCTATTTCCGCCAGCAAGGCGTCGATCTTTCCGACATCGGATTTTTGAGCCTGCTTGGGCTCGCTTGGAGCATAAAGTTTCTTTGGGCGCCGGCCGTGGATCGCTACCGTCACCACCGAACCTGGATGCTCGTTGTCGATCTCGCCATGGCCGCGATCTTGTGCATTCTCGCTGTGTACAGCGAGTTCGGCACATGGATTTGGTTTGCGATCGCTATCTTCACGTTGTTATCGGCGACGAATGACATTGCGATTGATGGCTACACGGTCGAGATGCTCGATAAGGCTGAGCTGGGACTCGCGAACGGCGTTCGTATCGGTCTTTATCGCGCGGCATTGATCGGCGCCGGTGCGTTGATGGCGCTGGAAGGCTTTATTGGCTGGAACGGCGTGTTCGCCGCGGCGGCAATTGTTATGGCCGGTATGGGCGTGTGGTGCCGGTTGGCCCCACCGGAGTTGCCGGGTACTGGGCGCACCAGCATGAGCGCGCGCGATGAAATCCTTGCGCTACTGCGACAGCCAGCGATTTTTTTGCCGGCGTTGCTGTTGGTCCTTGCCCTAGCGGCGTTTGTTGCGCGTGTGCCTTTGCGGCTGCTTGAGTTACCGACAGCTGATTACATTGCGCGGTGGCTACCGGCTGGTGCGATTGCGTTACTGGCGAGCGCCGCGGTTCTTGGCTGGTGGCAACGGCGCCGCGATCCACTTGACTTAAGCGATGCCTCAAGTGGGCCGATGTTTGGCGCGCTGCTCGATATGTTGGCGCGGCCGAAATTCTTAGCCGTTGTGTTGTTTATTTTGTGCTTCAAGCTCGCCGATCAGACGATCGGATTTATGATTAAGCCGTTTTGGGTCGATGCTGGGTTTAGTGCCGCTCAGATTGGACTTGTGTCGGTCAATATCGGTATCGCCTGGTCGATACTCGGCGGACTCATCGGCGGCTGGTTTACCGACAAGGTTGGCGTGTTCCGCGGGCTATGGATATTGGGCCTGACGCAGATCTTATCGAACCTCGGTTATGTCTATATCGCTTACACGTTTGATCTACCGGGTGAGGAGATCGACCACAGTTTTCGGCAGTTGGCGTTGATGTATACGGCGAGCGGCGTTGAGTCGTTTACGCAAGGCTTAGGGACTGGTGCGTTTCTCGCATTTTTGATGGCCATTGTTAATAAACGCAACGCGGCTACCGAGTTTGCCGTGTTGTCATCGATTTTTGTGTTGGCCCGATCTGTCGCTGGCTGGGCCGGTGGGCTCGGTGCTGAGGCGTTCGGCTACGCGGATTTCTTTTTGTTTACGATGGTGTTTGGTTTGCCGGCCTATTTGTTGTTGCCATCGGTACGGGAGATGCTGACGTATATGCAGAGCGATGAGACGGCTCGCGGCTGATCGCGGCGGGACGCCGCTCCTACAACGGGGTTTAGCGCAGCGCTTCAATTGATGTAGGAGCGCCGTCCCGGCGCGATAACGACACCGTCGCCGCCAACCGCGGCTGATCGCGGCGAGACGCCGCTCCTACAGCGGGGTTTGGCGCGGTGGTTTGTGCCGTCCTGATGCGAAAACTACTGCCCTAATCGTCGAGCCGGTAATCGATCGTCAGCGGTGCGTGATCGGAGAACTTTTCGTCTTTGTAGATGCTCGCGCCAGCAATCCGGTCGCGGAGCGATGGCGATACGACGTGGTAATCGATGCGCCAACCAACGTTCTTCTCATAGGCACGGCCGCGATTCGACCACCACGTGTATTGATCGGGCTTGGTGTTAACAACACGAAAGGCATCGACGAAGAACTTCGGTTTGAAAACGGTGTCGAGCCAAGCCCGCTCCTCGGGCAAAAACCCGGAGTTCTTCTGATTCGAGCGCCAGTTTTTCAGATCGATTTGTTTGTGCGCCGTATTCCAATCACCACAAACAACGATGTGGCGCCGGCGGCGCCGTAGCTGCGCTAGCTTCTCGTAGAACGCCTCGTGAAACTCGAGCTTAAACGCGAGTCGCTCATCGCCGGATGTGCCCGACGGTAGATACAGCGACGCGACGGTGATACCCGGCAAATCGATTTCCAGATAACGCCCTTCCCGGTCAAATTTCTCGATGCCAAATCCACGGCGCACTTTCTGCGGCTTATGCCGCGTGTACACCGCAACGCCGCTATAGCCTTTTTTCTCAGCGTCTTCGTAATAGGTGTGATAACCGGTGGGCGAAAACACCGGGTCGCTAAGCTGGTCGATTTGCGCCTTCGTCTCTTGCACGCAAACGATATCCGGCGCGTGGCCGCGCATCCAATCGAAGAAGCCCTTGCGGGAGGCCGAACGAATTCCATTGGCGTTGAAACTAACAATGCGCATACGAGCAAAACCAAGCGTGGCGACCGTGCGAGTCTACCGGCCGGCAGCGCTGACTCAAACCGGTGACATTGGCAGGATCGATACGCCGCAGACGTCGTCGACTGTGCGATAATAGGCGTTACGGGGCAGCAAGACGGTCGATCGATCGTCAGCAGAAGGCATGCAGCAGTACAAGCGCGATTTCCTCCGCCTAGCCTTGGAGCTCGGCGTTCTAAAATTTGGTGAGTTCACCCTGAAGTCGGGTCGGAGCAGCCCGTACTTTTTCAACGCCGGTTTGTTTGCCAATGGTCGCGCTGCGACCGCCATTTCGCGCTGTTACGCCGACACAGTCGCTAACGCAGACCTTCAGGCCGACGTGTTATTCGGCCCAGCCTACAAGGGCATTCCTCTCGCCGCATTGGCAGCGGCGGGACTGTTCGAGCATCACGGAATTTCATTGCCGTATGCGTATAACCGCAAAGAGGCGAAGGACCACGGTGAGGGCGGACAAATCGTCGGGGCCGAGCTCAGCGGCCGGGTGCTCGTCATCGATGACGTGATAACGGCCGGAACAGCCATCGGTGAGTCGATGGCGATGATCGATGCCGCCGGCGGCACATTGGCCGGCGTTGTTATCTCGCTAGACCGGCAGGAGCGCGGCAGCGGCGAGACGTCGGCCGTGCAGCAGGTCGCCGAACGCTACGGCGCGCCGGTGGTCAGTATTGTTACGTTAACGGAGCTTATCGCCTACCTCGTCGAAACCGGGGCGAGCGCAGCCGTCATCGATTCTATTCGCGCGTATCAAGACAAATTTGGCGCGTAAGTGACTGATATCCATTGTCGAGGTGGGATAAACGTCGATTTCGCGAAACAGTTCCTTTTTTCGAGCAACTTAGCCATGTGGTATAGAGACGTTATGAGAGTTCTAGCGCTGGCGTTGACCTTGGCTGTGGCGGGACCGCTCGCGGCTGACGAAAAAGGCAAAACGTTCCGTTGGGTGGACGATGAGGGTGTCGTTCACTACGGCGACAGTGTGCCCCCACAATACGCCGAGAAGGATGTGAACGTGCTGAACAAGCAAGGCGTTCACGTCGACTTCGTTAAAGGCAGGTTGTCAGAGGCAGAACTCGCCGAGCGCGCGCGACTCGAAGCGCTTGAAGCGGAGAAGGAAAAACAGCAGCGGGCTAACCGTATTCTGCTCGCCACCTACCAAAGCGTCGAAGAGATTGAGATGCACCGGGACCGGCGGCTAGAGCTCGTCGAGGCGCAGGCCAAGGTGGCAAGCCTTTATCTCAACAACCTGTCGGCTCGGTTGGATAGTTTGTTGAGCGAAGCTAACGATTACCGGCCGTATTCGGACGATCCGGACGCACCGCCATTGCCACTCGGCCTATCGGAAGATCTCGAAGAGACGCGCTCGCGCCTGGGCCGTTACCAGTCCATCAAAGACCAAAACGAAGAACGCGTCCGGGAAATCTCCGACCGTTTCAACGTCGATATCGAACGCTTCCGCCGGCTGCGCCAAGAACTCTCGCTCGGCAATCGCGCTTAAGCGCGGCCAGAATGGCCGAAGCCGCCTGTGCCGCGGTCGCTGGTCTCGAACTCATCCACCTCAATAAGTTCTGGCTGTACCACCGGAACAAAGACCATTTGCGCGATGCGCTCGGCCGGCTCGATCGTGTACGTCTTATCGCCGCGGTTCCAGATCGAAACGAACAACTCGCCTTGATAATCGGAGTCGATAAGCCCAGTTAAATTGCCGAGCACGATGCCGTGTTTGTGTCCGAGCCCTGAGCGCGGCAGCAACACCGCCGCCAATCCCGGGTCGCCAATGTAGATCGCAAGCCCGGTCGGGACGAGGTGAGTTGTGCCCGGTTCAACAACGAGCGGTTCGTCGAGAATCGCACGCAGGTCAAGCCCCGCCGAACCGTCGGTGGCGTACGCAGGCAAGGCAACCTCTGTGCCGACGCGTGGATCAAGCCGGCGAAACTGTACTCGGCTCATGCGACGCAATCCTTAGTTCGGGTGCGGCTGCGAAAGCGCTCGGCGATCAAGGCCACGAGTTCGCGCGCCAGCGCGAGCTTGTCCATTGTCGGATACGACACATCGCCGCCCGGCCAGAAAACGGTCACAGCATTATCAGGCGTGTCGAAGGCGAGTCCCTGACCGACTTGGTTCGCGATAATCATATCGAGTCGCTTGCGCTCGAGTTTACCAACGGCGTAGCTACGAAGATCGTGGGTCTCCGCCGCAAAGCCGACACAAAACGGGGCGTCGTCGCGGGCAGCAACCGACGCGAGCGTATCGGGTGCACGGACCATCTCTAGCGAGACACTGTCGGCCGATTTTTTGATCTTGCGCTCCGAGAACTCGGCCGGTGCGTAGTCGGCAATCGCTGCTGCCCCGACGAAAATATCGGCGTCATTGGTGTGCAGCATGGCTGCATCGAGCATTTGTGCCGCCGTTTCGACGGCGTGGCACTCGACGCCGGCTGGGCACGGCAAGTTGACCGGACCGGTGATCAGGCGAACGGTGGCTCCAGCATCGCGAAATGCCTGTGCAAGCGAGTAGCCCATGCGGCCCGAGCTGCGATTCGTAACATAGCGAACCGGGTCGATCGGCTCCCGGGTCGGCCCGGCCGTTAGTACAACGGTCTCGCCAGTAAACAGTTTTTCCGCCGGTTGCATAAACGCAGCCGCAAGATCGTCCGGCTCAACCATCCGGCCTGGCCCTACTTCACCGCAGGCTTGATCACCTTCGGCGGGACCGAAGAACCCAACGCCGCGCGCGCGCAGTGTCTCAACATTCGCCGCCGTCGCCGGGTTCGCCCACATAAGTCGATTCATCGCTGGCGCGACGCTGATCGGTGCCTCGGTCGCCAAACAGAGTGTCGAGAGCAAATCGTCAGCAATACCGTGGGCAAGCTTCGCGAGTACATTGGCCGTCGCCGGCGCAATCAAGACCGTATCGGCCCAACGCGCGAGCTCGATATGACCCATCGCAGCCTCGGCTTCCTCGTCCCACAAATCGTCGCGGACCGGCCGACCGGATACGGCCGCCAGACTGAGCGGCGTAACGAACGCTTGCGCGCCGCTCGTCATAACGACTTGTACGTCGGCGCCGTGATCGATGAGCCGGCGCACGAGCTGCGGCGTCTTGTACGCTGCAATACCGCCGCTGACTCCCAGCAAAACTTTGTTCATAACGTCAAATAATACAAACCGTTAAAAAGAGCTTAAGACAGCGCCCGAGCCTTGGCCAGCGACAACCTGGCAAATCGGCACATTCGCCGACAAACGCCGGCTGCCAATGGCACCGCATCGCCGTAGCGTAGACAGCCCGCTGATCACCGCATCAGGTGTACGATGACCCTCGCCCGCACACCAGTAGACGGCACACTGGCCATACCTACGATGGCACCGACAACCGCCGACCTGTTGGCCGTTGTCTTAAATCTGCCGACAACAGAGCTGCCCACCAAACTATTAGGCCAATTCGGCGGTCTGCGCCGCTTGTGTCGGGCGGATCAGCAACGCCTTATCAAGTGCGCGGGCCTGACACAACGCCAGACGAGCGTCCTCGCTGCCTTGGCCGAGTTGTTCGACCGGTTTGCGGCTGAAACGTTGCCTGCCGGCGAAGCGTTACAAAGCCCGGCCGATACGTGCGAATTCTTAACCGTGCGGCTGCGGGACAAGCCGTTCGAGGTGTTCTGCTGCCTGTACCTCGACAATCGCCACCGGGTAATCCGCTTCGAGGAGCTATTTCGCGGCACCATCGACGGCGCGAGCGTCTACCCGCGTGAGGTTGTTCGCGCCGCGCTAGCGGTCAATGCAGCCGCCGTTATCCTAGCCCACAACCATCCGTCGGGCATCGCCGAGCCGAGTAAAGCCGATGAGGCGCTCACCGCGCGGCTCAAAAACGCCCTCGCACTCATCGATATTCGCCTCCTCGACCATATCGTCGTTGGCGATGGCCACTGCGTCTCGATGGCCGAACGGGGCCTGTTTTAGCGCTCAGAAAGGCCTCTTGCCGCTTGCCGGCGGCCAATCGGGCTGGTATAAAGTGCGGCTCTCAGCCGGCGAGGTACCCTCACCGGCGACTCAAACGCACACCAGGATGTCAGCCGATGGCTAAGGTATGTCAGGTGACTGGGAAAGGCCCGATGACGGGTAACAACGTTTCCCACGCCCACAACAAAACACGGCGCCGGTTCTTACCGAACCTGCATAAGCACCGTTTTTGGCTAGAGAGTGAAAAGCGCTACGTCACGATGCGCGTCTCCGCCAAAGGTATGCGGATTATCGACAAAAAGGGCATTGAGCAAGTCGTTACCGAAATGCGTGCCCGCGGCGAGAAGGTATAACTCAAATGCGTGATAAAATTCGCCTAAACTCATCCGCCGGAACTGGCCACTTCTACACAACGATGAAGAATAAGCGCCTGCATCCGGAAAAAATGGAAACGAAAAAATACGACCCGGTCGTTCGCAAGCACGTGCTCTACAAAGAGGGCAAGATCAAGTAGCGATCGCCCGGTCGTGATCGAATAAAAAAAGCCCGCTCAACGCGGGCTTTTTTGTTTTCGAGCTTGCGACTTGCTAGCCGCGCACTGGTGTCGTCGCCATCGCATATCCGCGCAGCGTCGCCGCAAATTCCTGCAGCGCATTGATACCGCTCGCTTCCGCCTCGGCGCACCATTCGCGAAGGCTCGCCAGTAAACGCTCATTGCTGACGTTTTGTGCGCCGCTCCAAAGCTCTTGTAAGCGCAGCTTGAACTGATGGACGGTCGCCAACGACGTGTTCGAGTCGAGCAACGCGGCCAAGCGCTCCCGCGATGCATCGTCAAGTAACGCCGGCTGGCGCACGACGAGTTTTTTCGCACGGCGCCACAACTGGCTAGCGCGGCCACTCGCCGCCGCCTGCAGCCGCTCGCCTTTAAAGACCGGTAGCGTTACTTGACGCGTGTAATCGCGTAGAACGTGCATCCGGTTGACGATGATCGCACGCAATGTGTCGAGATCGGGCGCAGCCTCCGAGTGCGAGCGAACCGGCTCCGGTGCAACCTTATTGACCTTCGCAAGACCGAAGGCCGAGAAAATCCGGATGTACATCCAGCCGAGATCGAACTCCCACGGGCGCATCGAGAACTTCGCCGATGTCGGGAACGCGTGATGGTTGTTGTGCAACTCCTCGCCACCGCAGATAAGGCCCCATGGCACGATGTTGCGAGCGGCATCATCGCACTCGAAATTGCGGTAACCGGTGTGATGACCAATACCGTTAATGACGCCAGCGGCGAATAACGGCATAGCGATCATCTGTACAGCGATCAAAACGATACCGGGGACCCCGAACAGCACAAGATAACTCAGCACACACAAGATGATGCCGGCGTTGCGGTAGCGCGTGTAGATGTTGCGCTCCATCCAATCGTTGGGGCAACCGCGACCGTACTTGTCGATCGTCTCGGTGTTTTTACATTCGTCTTGGTAGAGCTCCGCACCTTCGAGCAAGACTTTCTTCAGGCCGAAGACCTGCGGTGAATGCGGATCGCCTTCCTTTTCGCACATTGCGTGGTGTTTGCGATGCACGGCAACCCATTCGCGGGTCAACATGCCGGACGTAGACCAGATCCAAAACCGGAAAAAGTGCCGAAGTACCGGGTGCAAATCGAGCGAGCGGTGCGCGGCGTCGCGGTGTAAGTACACCGTTACGGCCATCATGGTAACTTGGACGAGCAGGAAGCTCGTTAGTACGTAGCCCCAAAATGACATTGGGAATACGCCGTAAGCGTAGTTAAGAGCGTAATCAAGCCACTGTTGCATAACGAAAAAGCCCGTTGAGGTGAGCGCTGGCCGGGTCGCCACTATAGCGAACCCATCGGTGCCCACCAAGATTGAAATCACAAAAGCACTGTGCGTCTAACTTTGGCAGCGCTAAGTTATTGAAACCGATGATCGCGACGACTACCAAGGTATCGGCCGGTGCCTGAGCTTCCTGAGGTCGAAACGACGCGACGTGGCATAGAGCCGCATTTGGTCAAGCGCACCGTAACGGCCGCCGTTGTGCGCGAACGTCGCTTGCGCTGGCCGGTCCCACGAAGCTTTGAGACCAGCATCTCGGGGCAGGTGATCAACGCGGTACGCCGCCGTGCTAAGTATCTGATTGTCGACACCGCAGCGGGTTCCGCACTGTTGCACCTCGGTATGTCGGGCAGCTTGCGAATCGTCGACCCGACGACGCCTTTAAAAAAACACGACCATGTAGATATCGCCCTCGATTCCGGGCGAATCTTGCGCTATCACGACCCGCGACGCTTCGGCTCGATGCACTGGCTTGCGCCACACTCGTCGCACCCGCTGCTCGATGAGCTTGGGCCGGAGCCGTTCGACCCGGACTTCGATGGTGCCTATTTGCACCGGCGCGCCAAGGGTCGGCGCGTCAGTGTCAAAGTGTTCATCATGAACGCCAAAATCGTGGTCGGTGTCGGCAATATTTATGCGAGCGAGGCTTTGTTCCGAGCCGGTATCGACCCACGTCGATCGGCTGGCAGGGTCTCCGTGCAACGCTACCGAGCGCTCGCGGAGGCGATTCGTTCAACCCTCGGCGACGCGATCGAAGTCGGCGGCACGACGCTACGCGATTTTTACGGCGGCGATGGTGAGCCCGGCTACTTTCGCCAGAAGCTGATGGTCTATGAGCGCGGCGATGAGCCTTGCCGAGTTTGCGATACCCCCGTTCGGCGAGTCGTACTCGGGCAGCGGGCAACGTATTTTTGCCGCCAGTGCCAGCGGTGAACGGAGCTGTAGGAGGGCCGTCTCGGCCCGATGGATGCGTCGTCGATGTTAGCCGCGGTCGATCGCGGCGAGGACGCCGCTCCTACATCGGGGTTTTGCCTTTACGGCGAACGGAAATGTAGGAGGGCCGTCTCGGCCCGATGGATGCGTCGTCGATGTTAGCCGCGGTCGATCGCGGCGAGGACGCCGCTCCTACATCGGGGTTTTGCCTTTACGGCGAACGGAAATGTAG
>JBCDBO010000044.1:0-25199 GCA_039183535.1 Pseudomonadota bacterium
ATTTGGGGGGTGTTATCAGGTTCGTCACGCTAGATGCTTATACAACAGCGCGAGGAGTGCCAATAACACCTACGGGAACGCAAAAATCTTCATTTCACAGTGGGCAAAAATCAACAGCCAGTGATGCGTACGGTGAACATGTTCTCAAGACAGCTCTCATGAATATTTTGTCATAATTTGCGTGCTCGTCAGCCATTGTGACATCTTCTAAACTCCCTAGAGACCGTATTGGCAAGCAACGTTAATCAAGATCAACTCCGACTTTGAGCCAACAACATACAATTTTGTGCTGGCGTCATTACGTCATCAGTGCGTTTGCCAGTCAAGTGGCCAATCTCGTTAATCGAGCGGACCATTTCGCGGTCGATTGGATCGTGCAGCATCTCTTTAACGAAGCTGCCGTCGATTTTGAGGTAATCCACGGCGAAGTGTTTCAGGTACGCAAACGAGGCATGGCCGGTACCGAAGTCGTCTAGCGCGAACTGGCAACCGAGTTCCTTGAGCGATTGGATGAATCGGTTGGCCTGTGAATAGCTCGCCACTGCGGCTGTCTCGGTGATCTCGAAACAAATTTTCTGCGGATCAATGCCGCTGGTTTGGAATTGATCGATGACGAACGGTAAGAACTTTTCGTCGCTTAGACTCTGCCCTGATAAGTTAATCGAACACAGCGATAGACGTTCGCGCTCATCGGCCTCCGACACGAGCCAACGCAGTGCGTTCGAGATTACCCAACGGTCGATGTTTGGAGTGATGCCGTAGCGCTCCGCGGCTGCAATAAAGAGTTCCGGCGAGACCAGTGCGCCCGTTTCATCGCGCATGCGGAGCAATAACTCGTAGTGCTCACCGGTTTCGGATTCTTGCAGCGGCAAGATTGTTTGCCGGAAGATCTCGAAGCGGTTCTCTTCGAGGGCGTTGTTAATCCGCGCCGCCCATTGCTGTTCGCGGCGCCGGCGCATCAAGTCAATATCGTTTTCGTGATAGCTGTGGATGCGGTTGCGGCCGGCTTCTTTGGCCGCCGCGCAGGCGCTGTCGGCCGCTGACAGCAACTCCGCCACGTCACTGTTGTCGGCTTTAATCGGAACAACGCCGATACTAACGCCGAGCCGGAAACTGCGATCGTCCCAAACGAATTTGTAGTTGCCGACGCTTTCGCGAAGCTCTTCGGCCGTGCGCATCGCTTCGTCGACGGTGCAGCTCTCAAGCAAGACGCCGAACTCATCGCCACCGAGACGCGCCAACGTATCGCGCCAACGGATCTTCGACTTCAGCAGCGCGCCGAGCTGACCGAGCAATGCATCGCCGGCACTGTGGCCGCATGAATCGTTAACAATCTTAAACTGGTCAAGATCCAAGTAAACCAACGCGTATTCAGTTTCGCGCGCTTTCGCGCTTTTGAGGGCACGCTCGAGACGGTTTTCAAACTCGCGGCGGTTGACGAGCCCGGTCAATATATCGTGGCTTGCGTGATAGCTGAGGCGGCGGTTGAGTTCGCGCGATTCACTAACGTCATGGAAAACGAGTACGCCGCCAGTCACTTCGCCTTTGCCATCGCGTATCGGCGACGCCGTGCTTTCGATGTACAACTCGTTGCCGTCGCGGCGAATCAGCAGCGTCGGCCGTACCGACTTGATTGAGCGATTGCGACGAATCGCGACGGCCAGTGGGTTTTCCAACGGCTCGCAGGTCTCCTCATGGAAGCCTCGAAAGATATCGTCGATCGTCCGCCCCGACGCATCGTCGACCTTCCAACCGGTTAACTCCTCGGCGACGGGATTAACGTACTCGACCGTACAATCGGCGTCGGTCGTTACAACACCGTCACCGATGGACTGCAGCGTAATCTGCGCGCTCTCCTTCTCGCGGAACAGCGCATCCTCATAGAGCTTACGCTCGGTGATGTCCATCTCAGCACCGACCAAACGGCGCAGTCGGCCTTTGCCGTCTTGAACGGCCTTGGCACGCGAGATCATCCATCGCCACTCGCCATTGCAGTGGCGCATGCGGTGCACCGACTCAAACACTTCCGTTTTGCCATCGAGGTGGTCGCGCATCAGACTTTGCACGCGTGCCATATCATCTGGATGCACAAGCCGATACCAATCCGGCGTAATCTCAACGCCTTCCTCGTCGTACCCGAGCATCGCGCGCCAGCGGTCTGAGAAGTTCACTTGTTTCGACAAGCCGTCGAAATCCCAGATGCCGTCGTTCGCCGTCAACGTAACGAGATCGCTTTTCTCTTGTAGCTCGGCAAGCTCAGAACTCACCGCAATCTGGCGAAGGCCCGCCTCCATCGCGGCGCCGAGTAACTTCAGCAGCAACTTAAGGTTGGCGTCCCACTCTTCACAAGCGGCGTTGTTGGCTAGCGCGAGAATTCCGCACGGCCGATCACGGCGAAACTGAACGCCGATCGCCAGCATCGAGCCGATGCCGAGCCCAGCAATGCGCTGCACTTCGCTTGTGGCCGCATACTTCGCCGCCTGCGAGTCGCGCACTTCGAGCAAGCGCCCGGAGACGACGGAGCGCATCAGCCATTTCAAATCGCTGTACTGGTGCCCGCGCAGCAGGTCAGCCTGGATGTTGGCAAAGCCGGTGCGGTGCAGCAGCACATCGCCAATCGCGCGGCCGGTTTCATCCGGTAGCGCGACAAACGCGGCATCGACGCCCGTTGCGTTCACCAGTGTCGTTACGACGTCGGCGATGCCTTGCCGCACATCGTTCGGATTGAGCGAAAGCAGATCGACTGCAAGCTGCGTGTACAGCGCGTCGACGCCAATACTGGTCGCGGTCGTTGAATCCTGGCGTTGCGCCAGTACCTGACTGGCGTCCATTGACAGACTGCTTAGCGTGTCCGTCATTGGCAAATCATCCCCAAACCAAACGCCCCCAGCAGCGCAACGTCGAGCCCAAAGTTTGACATGATTTCGAAAGAAAACAAGCTAAGCATCTGATCCAAATAATCATTTACGCGTCGCCGAAAACAAGCGCCGGTCGATTCTCGCGCGTTTGTCAACGCACCGTCCCGATACCCGTTATTCGCGATGACATCCTAACTTACCCGGAGACTCGCAATGACCCCTCTCCTTTCTACCGTCGGCCCGCGTGCGCTCGCGCTACGTCTGGGCCTCATTACCACTTTCGCGGTCCTCGCGGCGTGCGGCGGTGGTGGCTCTGGCACCACAACCGAAGCTGTTCCACCCGTCGAAACCGCCACCTGCGATCCCGACGATGCCACGACCGCCGACCAGTGCGGCGTGTTGTACCTCGCAGTTACCGACGCTGACGGAGACTTTCTCGCATACACGGTCGACGTTGTCTCCCTGTCGCTAGAACGCGCCAATGGGGACACGGTCGAGACACTACCGAATACGACTCGAATTGACTTCACAGATTATGTCGAATTATCTGAATTCGTTAGTGTTCGTAATCTGCCGCCTGGCAATTACGTCGCGGGAACGATCACCATTGACTACTCGGCCGCCGAAATCCTGGTCGAAAAAGACGGTGTCGCGGTGCCGGCGACCGTTGTCGACGCCGCTGGCGATCCACTGACAACATTCGACCTGTCGGTCACACTCGCCGATGACGATCCCGTTCGCGTAACGCGCGGTTTGGCGTCGCTGCTGGTGGTCGACTTCGACCTCGGCGCGTCGCATGTCGTCGATGTAACGACCGACCCAGCCACGGCGGTTGCCGAGCCGATTATCGTCGCTGACATCGAACCGGTCGACGAGAAAGACGTACGCGTCCGCGGCCCGTTGATCGATGTCGACATAGCGAACGCCAACTACGATGTGCAGCTGCGTCCGTTCTTTCGTCGCGACGGCGACTTTGGCGTCGTCAGTGTTAACGTCACGGACGATACGATTTATGAAATCGATGGCGACGCGTTCACGGGCGAAGCCGGCTTAGACGCACTCGCACAACTCGCTAGCGGCGCACCGACGCGCGCGATCGGTACGCTCGATGTCGGGGCCCGCAGCTTCACCGCCAATGAGGTATTGGCCGGTAGCAGTGTCCCCGGCACCAGCGCAGACGCCGTTCGCGGTCACGTCACGAGCCGAAGCGGCAACACATTTACCGTGATCGGCGCGACGATTATCCCGACGGATCGCGAGGCTTACTTTAATGACACCGTGACGGTCACTGTAGGCGACGACACTCGCGTCGTTAGCGGCGACATGGCCACGACGATCGACGCGATCTCGGTTGGCCAGCGCGTTTGGATCCGCGGCGCGGTCACACCCGCGCCACAGGGCGGCCTCGCGATCGATGCGACCAACGGCTCGGTGCGGCTGATCCGCACCCGGCTATCGGGGCTGATCGTCGCAGCGAATCCGGGCCAGCTCGATCTCGACCTCACGGCCATCGGTGGCCGCCGGCCGGCGATGTTCGACTTTAGTGGCACCGGCATGGATCCGAGCACCGACGCCGACCCGGAGAACTACGAAATCGCGACCGGGCCGTTGAATGTCGCTGATTTCGCCGCCGGCGCGCCGGCAGTGGCCTACGGCAACGTCAACGAGTTTGGCTTCGCACCGCCGGATTTCGTCGGCCGCACGTTAGTTGATCTCGATGAGCTTCGGGCTTCGCTCGGCATTGGTTGGACGGCCAACGGTAGCACGGCACCGTTCTTATCGATCTCGAGTGACGGCCTTGTGCCGGATCCGGCGGCCTTCGCCGATGATGCGCGGCAAGCGATCAAGATCGGACCGCGCATTGTTAGCCTCAGCGATATCGATGGCGGCATTACGATTACGGGCAGCGACGCCCGGCGGACCTTGTACGGCATCCGCGACGGCGACTCGGTACAACTCTACCGCGACTTTGCCGACTTTACCGACGCCCTTGCCAGCGCCCTCGATGGCAACACGGCGGCTCGCTCGCTGAGCGCCCAAGGTGCCTACGCGACCGATACGAAGGTCTTCAGCGCAACGACGCTGTGGGTAACCCTACTTCGCGATTAATCCCTCCCCCGCTAATCGCGATTGTCCGCCCCCGGACGGTAACGTCCGGGGGTATTTTCGTTACGGGCGGCGGAACCGGCGATTACCCCCGGTTTGCACACCGATCGGTCCACGCGGCAACGACAAGGTGACCGTTTGCCCGTCACGCAACACGTCGATCGTGACCGACTCGCCGCGTTCGCCAGCCACGGTTAAGCGGTTCAACTGCTCCGACGTATAAACACGCGCACCGTTATACGCCTGGATCACGTCGCCCGTTTGCAGCCCTGAGTATTCGGCGGCTGTTCCCGGGATAATGTTGGACACCGACATACCCGCACCTTGGGCGGACAAATACCGCTCGAATGTGTCATCGCCAAGCGCAGCGCGTAATTCCTCGAAATAGCCATCGCGGCGAGATGTTTGTAGCGATCCATCGAGATAGGCTGCGCGGCGCCGATCCCAATCGGCATCGAGTTCACGAACCTGCCGCTGCTGCTCGAACAACATGATGCGGTCTATTTCGTCGTTTCGCAGACCGTTGCGCGCCAGCATCTGCCGCCGGGCCGCTTGTGGATCGCGTTGCCAAAGTGCGCGTCGCTGCTCACGCTCTGCTAGGCGAGCGGTTAGCTCGTCGGTGGAATCGTCGGTCGGCGTATCGTCACGCGGGAGCAACGCGATGTCGGCGGCCGGCAAGTCGCTGGCTGCTTGCTCCAATTGCAGCTCCAACGCTTCTATCCGCGCCTGCAAGTCAGCCACGCTCGTCGCATCCGATGTTGCTGTCGGCGCACTCGCCAATGGCGATGACTTATTGGTTAAGGCGGCCGACGACTGGGCGTAAATCGCCGAGCCGCAGGCGCCACCAAGGACTGCGATTACTAGGACGGTGAACTTAGACATCGCTCGCTCTTTAATTCAGTCATGTTTTATTTCTGACCGCTTGCAGCGCGTTGGGTTCGTGCTCGCTAACCGACCAGCCGCGCAACCATTGTTGGCCCAAGCGTGATTAGCACGGTGCTTATTAGAACAACACCAATCAAATTGAGCAAAAAGCCGACGCGCGCCATGGTCGGCATAGCTACCTCACCAGTCGAGAAAGCGATCGCGTTGGGTCCGGTGGCGATCGGCAACATGAAGGCACAGCTGGCCGCCATCGCGACAGGCACCGACAACAGTACCGGGTCGACGCCACCGGCGATCGCTAGGGCCCCCAGCACCGGCAACAGTGCCGAGGCCGTCGCGACGTTGCTGGCAAGCTCCGTGGCAAAGATGACAAACAGAACCAGCACGACAATTAAAAGACCTTGCGGCAACGCCGCGATACCGGCCAGCTGCGCACCCAACCAGCCCGCCAAGCCAGTTTTGGTGATCGCAGCCGCCATGCTGAGTCCGCCACCAAAGAGTAACGCAACACCCCACGGTATCCGCACCGCCGTTTCCCAATTCAATAAGCGCTCACCGTCACGTCCGGCCGGAATGATGAACAACACGATGGCACCAGCAATAGCGATAACGTGATCGGTAAGACCCGCTAACGGTGTGGCGCCGCCGACGGCAATACCGGTCAACGGTTTGCGAAAAATCCACAGCGCCGCGACGAGGGCGAACGTTATTAGTACGCGCCGCTCCGGTGCCGACATTGGGCCGAGTGCCGCGAGCTCGCGAGCGATGACCTCACGACCCCCGTGGCCGTCTTTGGCCTCGATACGAATCGCCCAGCGAGTGACGACCAGCCAAGCGAACGGCAATAACAGCACAACGACGGGCACACCCAACGTTAGCCAGTCGGCAAATCCAACTTCGATGCCAAGCTCGCTATCGAGATACGCCATAACGATGAGGTTCGTCGGCGTACCAACCGGCGTAGCGATACCGCCAATCGAGGCCCCGTAGGCGAGCCCGAGCAACAACGCCAACGTCAATGGCGCACCGACGCGGTCGGGCCCAACGATGGCACGTGCCACCGATACCGCGATCGGTGCGAGCATAATCGTTGTCGCCGTGTTCGAAATCCACATCGACAACAACGCCGCGGCGAGCATAAAACCGCCAACAATGGCCTGCGGGTGATCGCCGGCGCGAACGACGATACTGAGCGCAATCCGGCGGTGCAGATTCCAGCGCTCGACCGAGGTCGCGATGATGAACCCGCCGAGCAACAGCAAGACGGTTGGGCTGGAATACGGCACGGCCGCCTCGCCGATGGACATGACCCCGCCAATGGGCAAAACAACCAACGGTATAAGCGATGTAACGGCGATCGGCACCGCCTCTGTGATCCACCAGATCACCATCAACGCAACCATGGCAACCGCTAGCCACGCTGAACCGTTTAACGCCGCCGGCGCCGGGAGAAGGACCAGCAGCGTCGCTACAACGACGCCGATCCACAGCCCAAGGTCGCTTACGCGACGCTGTGCTGGCGATGGCTTAGTCAAACAACACGACGGAGCGAATACTCTCGCCCGCATGCATCAAATCGAACGCGGTATTGATCTCCGCCAACGGCATCGTATGGGTAATCAAGTCATCGATGTTGATTTTGCCGTCCATGTACCAATCAACGATCTTCGGAACATCCGTACGTCCGCGTGCGCCGCCGAACGCGGTGCCGCGCCAAACTCGGCCAGTGACCAACTGAAACGGTCGGGTCGAGATTTCCTGGCCTGCGCCAGCAACGCCGATGATGATGCTCTCGCCCCACCCTTTGTGGCAGGCCTCTAAGGCTTGGCGCATCGTTTCGACGCGGCCGATACACTCGAACGTGTAATCGGCCCCACCGCCAGTTAAATCGACCAATGCTTCCACGACATCATCGACGCCTTTCGGGTTAATAAAGTCGGTCATGCCAAATTGCTTGGCGAGCTCAGCTTTCGCCGGGTTGATATCGACCCCGATGATCTGGTCCGCACCGACCATACGAGCACCCTGGATAACGTTCAGCCCGATACCGCCAAGCCCGAACACGACGACTTTGGAACCGGGCTCGACTTTCGCTTCGAACACAACGGCGCCTATACCGGTCGTGACACCGCAGCCGATGTAACAAACCTTATCGAACGGTGCGTCATCTCTAATCTTGGCGAGTGACACTTCAGGCAGAACGGTAAAGTTAGAAAACGTTGAGCAGCCCATATAGTGATACAAGCTGTCTTTGCCCAACGAAAAACGGCTACTGCCATTCGGCATCAAACCTTGACCCTGTGTTGCACGTACCGCCTGACACAGATTGGTTTTGGGATGCAGACAATACTCGCACTCGCGGCACTCGGCGGTGTACAGCGGTATTACATGATCGCCGGGGGCAAGCGACGTCACCCCGGCACCGACTTCACGCACGATACCGGCACCCTCATGGCCCAAAATCGCTGGGAACAGCCCCTCCGGATCATCGCCGGACAATGTGAATGCGTCGGTGTGGCAAACGCCAGTTGCTTTTATCTCAACAAGAACCTCGCCGGCCTCCGGCCCACCGACATCGACAGTGTGGATCTCTAACGGTTTTCCCGCAGCGATCGCGACAGCAGCATCTGATTTCACGGCTACCCCCCTCAGTATTATTTGGCACCGTAGCAGCGCTAGAATACCCGCTCGGCGGCAAGCCTGTCAGTTTTCAGCGCACGGACACTTCGCATGAGCCTTATCCGCGAGCACGATCTGGTTGTCAGTGTCAGTGACGCTTTGCAGTTTATCTCGTACTACCATCCGCTCGATTTCATCCAAGCGGTCCACGCCGCGTGGCAACGCGAGGAATCGCCAGCCGCTAAAGCGGCGATGGCCCAGATCCTAGCCAACTCACGAATGTGCGCAGAAGGTCAACGACCGATTTGCCAAGACACCGGAATCGTCACGGTGTTTGTCGATGTCGGTATGCAAGTGCGTTGGGATACCGATAGGGCTCTCGAAGACATCATCAATGAAGGCGTCCGGCGTGCCTATTTGCACCCCGACAATCCGCTGCGCGCGTCGATTCTTGAGGACCCGGACGGGCAACGCAAAAACACCGGCGACAACACACCGGCCGTCGTGCACACGCGCTTAGTACCTGGCGATCGCGTCCATGTCGAAGTCGCGGCGAAGGGCGGAGGTTCCGAAGCGAAGTCAAAGTTCGCCATGCTGAATCCATCCGACAGCGTAGTCGATTGGGTACTAAAGAGTGTCCCGACGATGGGCGCCGGCTGGTGCCCGCCGGGTATGCTCGGCATTGGCATCGGCGGAACGGCTGAGAAGGCCATGGCACTCGCGAAAGCATCGTTGATGGAACCCATCGACATACACGAGCTGCAGGCGCGAGGACCGCAAAACCGTCGTGAAGAATTGCGGCTTGAGATTTTCGACAAGGTCAATGCGCTTGGTATCGGCGCACAAGGACTCGGCGGACTAACGACCGTTCTCGACGTCAAAGTACACGATTACCCAACTCACGCGGCGAACAAACCGGTTGCGATGATTCCCAATTGCGCCGCAACCCGACACGCCTCGTTTGAATTGTGTGGCAATGGTCCGAGTTTACAAACGCCACCGCGGCTCGAGGACTGGCCCGACGTCAGCTTTGAGGTCGGCCCGTCCGCCCGGCGGATCAATCTCAACACAGTCACGCGCGAAGACGTCGCAGCGTGGCAACCCGGCGAGACACTGCTGCTATCTGGGGCGATGTTGACCGGGCGCGATGCCGCCCACAAGCGGCTCGTTGATTTGATCGCTCGCGGCGAGCCGCTACCGGATGGCGTCGATTTCCGCGACCGGTTTATCTACTACGTCGGGCCAGTCGATGCCGTCGGTGACGAAGTTGTCGGCCCAGCGGGACCAACAACGGCCACACGGATGGACAAATTCACCGATACGATGTTGGCAAAGACGGGCCTTCTCGGCATGGTCGGCAAAGCGGAGCGTGGCCCCGATACGGTCGCGTCGATCGCCCGCCACAGCGCGTGCTATTTAATGGCGGTCGGCGGCGCCGCCTATCTGGTTAGCAAAGCCATCCGTGCGGCGCGTGTCGTCGCGTTCGCCGATCTCGGCATGGAAGCCATTCACGAGTTTGTTGTGGAGGACATGCCGGTCACGGTCGCCGTCGATGCGCGCGGCGAGGCGGTCCACAAAATCGGTCCAGAGGAATGGCGGCAGATCCTGCTGCAGCGCCGCCGGTTAAGCGCTGCGTCGTAGCTAACCGTCACCGTCCGTTGCGAACGTGACGAGCAATTGGCCACCTTTTACTTGATCACCTACCGCACAGTTCACCGCACTGATGATCGTCGGGTGCGCGGCTTTGATCGGGTGCTCCATCTTCATCGCCTCGACAATGACCAGCGTCTTACCGGCCGCCACCGTATCGCCCGCCGCGACATCCACGCGGATCACGGTGCCACTCATTGGCGCAACTGCGCTGGGCACTTGCTCAGACTCGACCAGCGACTCAAGCGTCGGCCGCCGGATTTTAATGACGGCGGCGCCGTCGTCCGCGAAAAGCTGTACCGACGTCGCTGTTACGCGCGCCCGCCATTGCATGCGCATGCCACCCATCTCAACATCGAGCTGCTCGCTGGTTAACGCGGCAATGACCGTGCGACGTTCACCCGCCGTGTCAAAACGGATGCGATAGCGCCCATCGCTTAGCGGGTCGGCCTGGGCGTCAACGGCGTACTCGGTGCTCCCCAGTTGCAATTGCAGGCGCTGCGTTGCTCGGGGACCGATACGAAAGCCATCGGCAATCGACCAGGGTGAGTATCGGTCGCCCACCGCTGCCGCTGTACTGTGCTGTATCGTATCGACGATGATCGCTGCACCGCCGGCAGCGATCCAGCGCAGCGGATCGCTGCCGCCGGCGAACAAATCAACGTGATGCCGTTCGATAAAACCTGTGTCGATCTCGAGGCCCCTAAACGCGGGGTGCACCGCGAGCGCGTACAGCAAGCGCGCGTTGGTGACGGGACCACTCACCCGAACGTCGGCCAGCGCACGTCCTAGGCGATCGATAGCGATATCGCGGTCAGGGCCCCAGGCGATGATCTTGGCGATCATTGGATCGTAGTGCACGCTGACCGTATCGCCCGCCTCAACGCCGGTGTCGACACGAACGCCGCTACCACCCGCAGGCAATTGCAGCTCGCTTAGGTGGCCGCTTTGCGGCAGAAATCCGTTATCGGCATCCTCGGCATACAAACGCGCTTCCAAAGCGTGACCGCTAATCGAGAGATCCGCTTGTTGGCACGGCAAGGCCTCGCCGGCGGCGACCCGCAATTGCCACTCGACCAAATCTTGACCGGTAATGCATTCGGTGATCGGGTGCTCGACCTGCAAGCGCGTGTTCATTTCCATGAAATAAAAACGCCGGTCTCGGTCGAGCAGAAACTCAACGGTACCCGCTCCCTCATAACCTACGGCCTGAGCCGCCCGCAGCGCACTCTCGCCGAGTGCCTGCCGCTCGCTGGCGGTTAAGCCCGGCGCGGGCGCCTCCTCGATCACTTTTTGGTGGCGCCTTTGCAGTGAGCAATCACGCTCGAATAAGTAAACACCGTTGCCGTGGCTGTCGCAGAACACCTGGACTTCGACGTGTCGCGGTGCGGCGAGGTATTTCTCGACCAGCATCGTGCCATTGCCAAAACTCGCCAACGCCTCACGGCTGGCGGCGGCGTACTGCGCTGCAAAGTCTGCCGCGTCGTCGACGATGCGCATCCCTTTGCCGCCACCGCCGGCGATGGCCTTCAGCAGCACCGGGAAACCGATTTTGGTCGCTTCCGCCAACAACAATTCAGCGCTGTCGTCGCTGCCGTGGTAACCCGGTAGAACCGGCACCCCCGCATCGATCATCGCGTGTTTAGCGGCTGACTTTGACCCCATGGCCGCGATGGCGGCAACCGGCGGTCCGACGAAAACGATGCCGGCCGCACGGCAGCGCTCGGCAAACTCCGCGTTCTCCGACAAAAACCCATACCCGGGGTGGATGGCATCGGCGCCGGTTTGCTGCGCCGCGTCGAGTATTCGCTCGACATCGAGGTAGCTCTGCTCGGCCGGTGCCGGCCCAAGGCGAACTGCGACATCGGCCCCGCGCACATGCAGCGCGTGCCGATCGGCATCCGAGTAAACGGCGACCGTTGCAATGCCCATACGTCGAGCGGTTCGCTGGACGCGACACGCAATCTCGCCGCGATTGGCAATCAATAAACGGGTAATCACAATTACATCCGAAAGACGCCGTGTCGCGATGTGGGTAGCGGCGCGTTTAACGCTGCTGACAACGCCAGCGCTAGCGCGCGACGTGTCTGACGCGGATCGATAACGCCGTCGTCCCAAAGACGGGCCGACGCAAAAAAGGCATGCCCTTCGCGCTCATAGCGCTCGCGTATGCGTCCTTCAAACGCTTCCATGGCCGCCTCGTCGATCGCCTCGCCGGTCTTAGTCTGCTGATCGCGCTTGACGGTCGACAGCACCTTGGCCGCCTGTTCGCCGCCCATTACCGATATGCGCGCGTTCGGCCATGTAAATAGAAAGCGCGGGCCGTACGCGCGACCGCACATACCGTAATTTCCTGCACCGTAACTGGAGCCGACGATCAGCGTTAGCTTGGGGACGGCCGCGGTCGCCACTGCATTCACCAATTTAGCGCCGTGCTTGGCGATACCGCTCGCTTCGTAGTCGCGCCCAACCATGAAGCCGGTAATGTTTTGGACGAACAGCAACGGTATTCGCCGCTGCGCGCACAGCTGCACAAAGTGCGCACCTTTCTCGGCCGACTCGCCGAATAAAATGCCATCGTTCGCAACGATTCCGATCGGGTAACCGGCGAGCCGTGTAAAGCCACACACGAGTGTTTCGCCATATAACGTCTTGAATTCATCGAGCTCGGAACCATCGATGAGATAGGCCAAAACGTCTCGAATCGGCATGGGCGTACGTGGATCCGCCGGTACAACGCCAAGAATGTCGTCGTTGGGGTACAAGGGGTCCACCGGCTCGACGACGTCGAGCGTGATCTGCTTGCGCCGATTCAATCGAGCTACCGCCGCGCGGGCCAACAACAGCGCATGCTCGTCGTTGGTCGCATAGTGATCGGCAACCCCGGACTCGCGACAATGCACATCGGCGCCGCCGAGCTCCTCGGCGGAAACGACCTCACCGGTCGCGGCCCGGACTAGTGGCGGGCCGCCAAGAAATATCGTGCCCTGTTCGCGGACGATGATCGTCTCATCGGCCATAGCTGGAACGTAGGCACCGCCTGCCGTACACGAGCCCATCACAACCGCCAGTTGCGGAATGTTATTCGCCGACAAATGCGCTTGATTAAAGAAGATCCGCCCGAAATGATCGCGGTCGGGAAACACATCCGCTTGCATCGGCAGAAACGCGCCGCCGGAATCGACCAGGTAAATACACGGGAGCGCATTTTCGAGTGCGATCTCTTGAGCCCGCAGATGCTTTTTGACCGTCAACGGAAAATAGGTGCCGCCTTTTACGGTGGCATCGTTGGCAACGATCATGCACTCGACCCCAGCAACGCGACCGACGCCCGTGACGATTCCGGCACTTGGCACATTGTCATCGTATACGTCATGCGCCGCCAGCGCCGAGAGTTCGAGAAACGCCGACCCTGGATCGATGAGCTTATCGATTCGCTCGCGAACGAGCAGCTTGCCGCGCGCTGTATGGCGCTTCTGCGCCGAATCACCACCGCCAGCGCGCACGGTTTGCAACAAGGTTTGCAGCTCGTCGGCTTGCGCCGCCAGTGCAGCGGCATTATTGCGAAACTCTGAATCGTCCGCGGTCAGTGTGGGTTTTAGGATCGTCATCCGGTCGCTGGGAGCCCGCTGGAAGACGCGAAGTCTAGCATGCGCTTACGCGCTCGAATTAGACCCGACACTCGGCCAGCGGCGTATCGGCGTGCTGCAGACGATCGACATCGACCTCGGCTCGATCGGTCAACAGCTGGCGCGCCATAATGAAATCGCGAGGGGCGTTAACCGCATCGACGGCGATCAACCGTGTACCGTCGAGATAGCACAGCGCGAACGATCGACCAGAACGCATATCGCCGCGCGCAACGGTGCTGGTGTAGTCGGTCGTTAACCCGGCAATTTGCAGTTTCACGTCATACTGTGTCGACCAAAACCACGGCACGGCATCGTACGGTTCAGTGCCGCCGGCAATCGAGCGAGCGACGACCAAGCCTTGGTCATTGGCATTTTGTACCGACTCCAGTCGCAACCGACGACTAAGGTAACGGTTGTGGCCGGCGGCACAGTCGCCACAGGCCCAGATGTTCGGATCACTGGTTCGCGCAAGCTCATCGACGACAATTCCATCGTCACAGTCGATGCCGGCCGCTTCGGCAAGCTCGACATTCGGTACAACGCCGATGCCAACAATGACGAGATCCGCATCGATGTGGGCACCGTCGGCAAGTTCCACCCCGGTGACGTGCGACGTACCAAGGATGCGGGTGACGCCAGTACTCGTTCGGACATCGACGCCTTCCTCGGTGTGTACGCGCTCGAAAAAGGCTGACATTTCGGGCGACGTGACCCGCTGTAAGACCCGGTCGGCTGCCTCGATGACCGTGACGGGTAAGCCGCGCTTGCGCAGCGTGGCGGCAGCTTCAAGGCCGATGTAGCCACCGCCGATAACGGCAGCCGCTGTCGCTGTCTCCGCCGCCGCTTGGATCGCCAAACTGTCGGCTGCGTTGCGTAAGTAAAAAACACCCGGCAACTGTGCTCCGTCCGTGGGCAGTCGTCGGACCCGCGCGCCGGTCGCGAGCACCAAGCGATCGTAGTGCAGCGTAGCGCCATCGCCGACG
Organism: Pseudomonadota bacterium; assembly: GCA_039183535.1. GTDB lineage: Bacteria > Pseudomonadota > Gammaproteobacteria > Steroidobacterales > Woeseiaceae > JBCAXA01. The sequence goes on from JBCDBO010000044.1 coordinate 14,734, forward strand.
GTAACCGTTTGTTCGCTGCGGTCGATGGCCGTAACGGTCTCGCCAAGACGCACCGCAACATTAGCCTTTTCGTACTGGGCTGACGGGCGCAAATGCAATTGATCGAGTGTTTTCGCACCGGCCAGAAAGTCTTTTGACAATGGCGGCCGGTGATACGGCATGTACGGCTCATCGCCGATCAACGTGATGGCGCCATCCCATCCGGCTTTGGCCAGATTTAGCGCAACTTGACTGCCGGCATGGCTACCGCCGACAACGACGCAGTGCTTTGAAGTCATAAAGGGTCTGCCGTCTATTGAATTGAGAGATGCGCCGAATAGCGATGGGATGCGCCGATTCTCTAGACCAGGCCCCATCGCAAACGCAGCCCGTGGGTTGCCCACAGCACCCGGATGGGACTGGTGCCGAAGCGCGGACTCGAACCGCGGACCTACGCATTACGAATGCGTTGCTCTACCAGCTGAGCTACTTCGGCGTGGTGGTGCCAAAACCGGGCGAGCGAGTATAAAGCAAGCGTTTGGGGGGTGCTACGGCCTGCGCGGCTGGCGGATCCAAACTCGTCTGAATAAGTGCACACAGCCGCCGGTTTTGACCCGCGCTCGTGATTGATTGCTGCCATCAAAGTACTGCGATGAAATCAGCATCGGGCGTACAGGCGGGTCTAACCGTCATCGAGATCATCATCGGCTTGGCGCTGGTCGGTGCGCTAACGGTCATCGCCGTGCCCGGTCTTGCTGCGTGGCAGGCGACGTTGCGCGTACGTACTGAGATCAATGCGCTGCACCACGCGTTTCACGTTGCGCGGCGGGCATCAATCACCGGCAATGTCGATGTCGTTGTCTGTCCGTCAACCGATGGCCAGCAGTGCCGCGGCGACGGTGACTGGTCAAGCGGCTGGTTGGTTTATGTTGAGTCGAGCGGCAGCGCGCCGCCGCAGCGCGATCACGGCGAACGGCGCCTGCTTGCCTTTCGCGGTAGCACTAGCCTGCGCAGCGTCGCGAACCGGCGCTATTTCGTGGTGCGCACGCGCCGCTATCGAGCGACTAACGGCACGTTCGTGATTTGCGACCGGCTTGGCCGCGGCCAGGCTCGGGCCCTGATCGTGAGCTACACGGGGCGCCCGCGGGCCCGACCAGCCGCCGAGGTCGCGGGGCGTTTGCCATGCCGATAAGCGCCAAAACCGCGCGCTCTGCAGGCGATTGCGACCACTCATCGGCCGCACCCTGCCGTTTATCGGTGATTCTGGCCTCTGGCCAGTGCGCTGCTAGTGTGGCGCCATGGACAAAAAAGCACAGCAGGGCTTCACCCTGTACGAATTGTTGGTCACGGTCATGGTGGCTGGCGTAATCATCGGTTTCGGTCTACCGAACCTTCGCCAGTTCCAGCTCAATAACCGGATGGTCGCCGCATCGAACGACATGCTGGCCGTGCTATCGATGGCACGGACCGAAGCGATCAAGCGTAAGACCAATGTAACGGTCTGTACCGTCAATCCGGCTGACGGCAATGGCAATATCAACTGCTCAAACGCGTTTCCTTGGCATCAGTCCTGGATGGCGTTCGTTGACGAAGACGGCGACCTACGCTTCGACGCGGCCGACGACGAAATACTGCGCCGAGCCGGGCGTATCTCTGGTAACGATGCCGATCCGAACGATGCGAACAACATCAAAATCGCGTCCAATAACAACGCCTACTATTTTTCGTTTCGGGCGACCGGTTTCGGCCGCGGCGCAGTCGGCGCAGCCGGCGATCCGTTAGCAGCGGCCTACATCTACGACAGTCGCGGCAACCAGGGTATCGCCGGTGGCGTTTCGACCGCTCGAATTGTGACGATAACCGCCGCCGGTCGCGCTCAAGTCATTCGCGATCCAGCGCTGATCAGCACAGTTTGTGCCGACACCGCCAATAACCTTACCTGCCCCATCCTATGAGCGAGCGTATGAGTATTCACTCGATAGTGGCCCGACGTCAGCGCGGCTTTACGCTGATCGAAGTGCTGGTAGCAATGGTCGTTATGGCCATCGGCATGCTCGGTATAGCCGGTATGTACGTCCACAGCTTACAAGCCGGACGCACCTCGCAGCTGCGCACGCAAGCGGTCACGCTGGCTAGCGACGTTGCCGATCGTATACGTGCTAATCCGCTGGGCGGGATTGCCTACATCGGCGGCGGCGGCAATGCGAACTGCAACGATGCGACGCCGTGCACGCCGCAGCAGCTGGCCAATTACGACATCTGGCTTTGGAATCAGCAGCGCGATCTAGCGATGCCACCAGGCACGGACGTCGACGTTCGCTACGACGATTCGATCGCTGGGCAACCGCCTACCTACACGGTACGGATTACGTGGCCGGAAGCCGGCGAAAACCCGTCTTACGAAATTGTGTTCGGCGCGGTGGAGTTCTAGAGCATGCAGCAGACAGCAAACCAACAAGCGGGGTTGAGCCTGGTCGAATTGCTCGTGTCGCTAGCCATCGGTTCATTTCTAATTATCGGCGCTCTAACGGTATATACGCAGAACCGCGCTACATACATCAGCAATGAACAATTGGCGCGCGTACAAGAAAACGCGCAATTCGCTCTGGACGTAATCGAACCGCACATTCGCTTAAGCAGCTACTGGGGCCAAACCAGTCGCTGGGGCGATATCACCGGTGCTCGCACCGATGTCGATAACAACCCCGCTGGCTTACTAACGCCAGGCAACAACTGCGGTCCAGGCTGGGCGTGGGATCTCGAGCGGTCGGTCGAGGCCGTTAACAATGGTTACACCTTGGGATGCGCACCCACGCATCCGGCGCAAGCCGATTCGGATGTCTTGGTCACCCGGCATGCGAGCGTCGATACGGCCGCTCCCGTGCCAGGCCGTTTGCAAATTCGCAGCTCACGCGTCAACGGCGTTTTGTTTGACGACGGCAACGAACCGGTGCTCGGTGGTGGTACCGCGGAAGCTACATTCGACGTTTCGGTAAACGCGTTTTATGTTGCCCAGCGCTCGGACCTGTTCCCTAACTATCCGTCGTTACGCAGAAAAGTCTTACGCGACGTCGGCGGCGCACCTGTAATCCAGGACGAAGAAGTCGCCCCGGGCGTCGAGAACATGCAGATTCAATTTGGCCTCGACACCGACGGTGACAACTCTGTCGATCGGTACGTGGATCCGGACAGCGCCCTCGTTGACCCGGCCAATCCAGGCTTCATACCTGGTTCGCGCGTGCTAACGGCTCGAATTTGGCTGCTGGTTCGTGCGCAAGCGCAAGAAACCGGCGTTATCGACAACCGCAATTTTGCGTTTGGTGATGTGAATCTCGGTGTCTTCAATGACCGCTTCCGTCGCCTTCTCGTTTCGAAAACCATACTGCTGCACAACGCGCGGCTGTAATTGAGGACTGTAACCATGCGTAGCGTCGTTCTACGAAAACAACAATCCGGTGCCGCGTTAGTCGTCGGCATGATCCTGCTGATGGTTCTGACCGTGCTGGCCATCTCTGGCATGAATACGGCAACGACCGAACTTGCCCTGGCTCAAAACACACAATACTTCGAGAGCGCCTTTCAAGCGGCAGAGAGCGGTATCGAAGAAGCGTTGTCGCGCCCCGACACCGATTGGAACCTAACCGCCGCTGGCGTCACGTTGCCACGCCGCGCCGTGGCCGTCGGTAAAGACGGTGTAACGCCGGTCTCGACTGTCGAAACGACCGTGGTTTTTCAAACGACGGCACCGGTGTTGGAAACCGATGCAACAACATCGATGAATACGTTTGAGGCGTTGCACTTCGATGCGCGTGCCGATGCCGAGGCGACCCGCGGCGCAACTTCGCGCCATCGCCAAGGCTTCTACCATATTGCTCCACGCAGCCCGACGTTCGGCGCACCGACCGCACCGTAACGCACCGCTCGCGATCACAGAATTTTTTGAGGACAGAACGATGAAATTACCACTGCTTCCTGCCGCCTTGCTGGCACTGCTTGGTGCAACCGCACAAGCGGACGAATGGGCCTACGAAGTCGAAGCCGGCTTAATCCAGTTGCCAGGCAGCATCAGCGGCTCGGTCATTCTTCGCGAGTGCAACACGTGCGAGACCTTCACACACCGAGTGACAGCAACAACGCGTTACACACTCAATGGTGCTGCGACATCGCTTGAGAGGCTCACTGCCGCCGCGGAGGCCGCAGCGGACTCGCAAGGCGTCTTCGTCGTTCTCTACGACATCGACACGCGCAACGTCACAGCGATCGCGCTGGACCTTTAAGCGCCGCCATCTGCTCGTATCCACGAATTTAAGAGTACTGAACGATGAACAAAATCACGTTTAAGAGTTTGCTGATCGGTGCATCGGCGATTGTGACCATCAGCGCTGGCCAACCCGCGCTCGCTGACGACACCGAAATCCTGTCGACGACAACAACGGCTGCTCGCGAAAACCGACCGAATACGCTGTTTATCGCGGATACGTCCGGAAGCATGTCCGCCAGCATTACGACTGAGGAAATTTACGACCCGACTCAGACGTACGCTGGCGCGTGCGATGCGAATTACGTCTACTACACGACCGACGGCACGGCGCCGCCAGCGTGCGCGGGCAATATCAACTGGTTCGACCGTGGCGATTTGGTCTGCCAACAAGCCGACATCGCGCTCGATAACGGCGGCCGCTACTCGGATTTAATGGCCCAGTACTGGGCGTCGTCCGGCACCGGCGCACCGCGCTGGGATGAGCTATCGCCGCAGAATCAAAACTGGATGGTTGAATGTGCGCGTGATGATGGCGTGCACGGCGACGGCGGCCCCGAGGTTTATGCCCGTCGCGGCAGTAGCGGTGACCCGTGGACCAACGATGACACCGAAGCGGTTTTCTGGGGCGCACAGCCGACCGAGATCACCTACTACCTGTATACCGGCAACTACCTAAATTACGTGGCTAACCCGCCGGTGTCTGGCCAGACGCGAAACTCGGTTATGCGTGATGTGCTGGTTAACCTCTACAGCACTTTGCAGGACACCAACGCTGGCTTGATGCGCTTTAACGGCGGAAATGGCGGGCGCGTAATCGAGGCAATCCAGAACCTCGACCAAGGCACGCACCGGCAAGATCTCATAACGACGGCGGCGGCGTTGCCAGCGAGCGGCGTCACGCCTTTATCGGAAACATTGTACGAGTCAACACTCTACTGGACCGGCGCCACCCCAAACTATGGCACAACCGGTAATACAGACGCCGATGCACTCGATGGTGCCGGCAATTACGAGGCTCCAACCAGTTTTGAATGCACAAATAACTACCAGATTTTGTTGAGTGATGGCGCCCCGGTCAGTGACTTCGATACACCCGCGCTTGCACCAACCCTAACCAATTGGTTCGGCCTGACAGGTAATAGTGCCGCCGAAGCGTGCACCGGCGGTACTGCGGGCGGTTCTTGCATGGACGACATGGCTGCCTATCTTGCACCACCCGCCGAAGGCGATGACACACTGATCAAAGCTAAGGCCGATGCCGGCGTCCCGGACGTCACAACGTACACGATCGGCTTCCAACTTGGCGTCGGCTCGACGGCCGAAGGGCGCATGATCGAAACCGCCGATCGCGGAAAGGGGCGCTACTTCCCGGCCAACAGTTTGGTTGACTTGGTCCAAGCACTGGAAACGATTCAGGAGCTCGAGGCGTCCGGCGAAACAACCTTCACGTCGCCCTCGGTGTCGGTCAACAGCTTTAACCGTACCCGTACCCTTAACGATCTTTACTTCACCGTATTTGAAGCATCGAATCAGTTGCATTGGCCGGGTAACCTCAAGCGATACAAGCTCGATAACGATGGCACGATCGTCGACGCGGTCGGCGCTAATGCTGTCGGCGCCGACGGCCTGTTCATTGAAAGCACGCGTAGCTTCTGGACGCCCGCTGGTGTGGCCGACGGCGGCATCGTACGCGAAGGCGGCGCAGCCAGTGTGCTGCCAGCAGTTGCTGCTCGCACGGTCTACACCAATTTCGACAACGGCAGCGAAACCGCAACATTAATTCCCATCGAAAGTGCAACGCTAACGGCTAATGACCTCGGTATCGCTGGCTTGCCGAACGACCCAACGGTACCCGAGTTAGTTGACTGGATCCGCGGTAATGACCTTGCGGATATCGACGAGGATCCAACCACAACGCTGCGCAAGCAGATTGGCGATCCGTTGCACTCACAACCGACCAGCATTGTCTACGGCGGCACAGCAACGAACCCGGAAGGCTTAGTCTTGTTCGGCACGAACGACGGCTTTTTGCATGCCATCGATATGGAAACCGGCGTCGAACAATGGTCGTTCTTGCCCTTTGAATATCTGGAACAGCAGAACAGTCTTTTCAAAGACCCGGCGGTTCGCTACAAGAACTACGGCGTCGACGGCAACATGGTGCCGATCATCTTCGATGAGAACCAGGATGGCATCATCGCTGGGCAAGACTTCATCTACCTCGCGTTCGGCATGCGTCGCGGTGGTGAAAGTTACTATCTGCTCGACATCACCGACAATACTCAGCCGCCGACACTGAAATGGCGTCTCGACCAGACCGACCTTGACCAACTCGGTTGGACCTGGTCTCCGCCCGTACCGGCTCGTGTACGTGCGCCAAGCCTTGGCCAATCACCTGCCAGTCAACAGATTGTCCTTTTGTTTGGCGGCGGCTACGACAAAGTACATGACGTTGTCGATCACCCGGCGGCGGACGATGGCGAGGGCGGCCGCGTATTCATGGTTGATCTCGATACCGGCAAGGCGTTGTGGGCCGCTGGCACGAACGCGGTTCCTGGCGCCGTCGCTACGACCGAAGTCGACAGAAATGGCGCAACAATGAACCGCGCGATCCCGGGCGAGCTGACCGCGATCGATATTTCTGGCGATGGTTATGTCGATCGAATCTACGCCGGCGACATGGGCGGACAAATTCTTCGCTTCGACATTACCAACGAACTCAGCGGTGCCACGTTTGATGCCACCGGTGGCGTCATTGCACAGCTGGGCGCTGAGGGCAACGGCGGTACCGGTGCGCCGCTCAGTGAAACACGACGCTTCTACACGACGCCAGACGTTGCACTGATTCGTGACCCAACATCGGGTAACCGCTTCCTGGCGATTTTGATCGGCTCGGGTTATCGCGCGTCGCCGCTCAACGAGAACGTTAGTGATCGGTTCTACTCACTGTGGGATCGCGACATCTTCACATCACTGACACAGAACGCGTACGACAACTACAACATCATTCGCGAAGGCGACCTTGCGACGGTCAATCGCAACAGCAACGCTCCGGTTGTCGTCAATTCGGGCCAACGCGGTTGGTTGTTGCCTCTGGGACAAGGCGAGAAGATTTTATCGAATGCCGGTACGTTCTTGGGTACGACTTTCTTCGCGAGCTTCACGCCGCGGGCTGCCACGCTTAATCCTTGCGTTGCAGCGGGTGGCTTGAACCGGTTGTACCGGATTGATCCGGCGACAGCTGCTCCGCCGGTCCTCGACAGCAACGCCGATCCAAGCGTGGACCAACGCGCGAAAGACTTGGCGCAAACCGGAATCGTGGCAGATCCAGTGTTTCTGTTTGGCGATAAAGACGCACCGCAACCGGTACCGCTGCAACGTCCGCCGGGCTGCCCGGCAGAGTTGTCCGACAAAGAGTGTGTCTGTCTCGATGATCCCAGTAACGCAGCCTGTGGACCGGCATCGTGTGAGGACGATCCGTCGACCGCGAGTGCCGTGGTATGTCTTGCCAACTTCTGCACATCGTTGCCAGCGTGCTTACGTCCAATCCGCACAATCTGGACACAGGAAGGGGTTGAATGATGCACGGCCTCGTCGCCATGCGAGCTGAGCAACGCGGTGTCACGTTGATCGAGCTAATGATCGTCGTCGTCGTCATCGCGTTGTTAGCGGCCATCGGCTACCCCAGCTACGCCGCTTACACGTTGCGGGCGAAACGCACCGAGGGTCGGTCAGCCGTCATTCGGTACGCCGGTGAGCAGGAAAAATTCCTGCTCACCAACAACACGTACGCAACGTCGATGGCGCAGCTACGCGGCGCTGGTGGGGCATCGTTTACGACAGAAAGTGGGCAGTACGAAATCAGCATTCGTAACGCAACCGCGTCGACGTATGAGATCGTCGCCACTTATCGTGGCACCGCCGCCACTGAGACGACGACGTGCCAAGAAATGTCGATCAACCAGGATGCCGAGTTTGCATCAACGCCAAAGGGTCCAGAGACCTGCTGGGACCGCTAGGACTGACGCCGGCGCGCTAGACGATAGCGCGCCGGCTCAACTTAGCTAATGGCGTCTGGCTTTTTCCGCAAGAACGTGTCGAGCAACGCATCAATAATCAGTAGCGCGGCGCCGACACTGATCGCCGCATCGGCGATGTTAAATGCATACGGGAATACCAATTCCTGGTACCCGATTAAGATGAAATCGACAACGTAACCGTGATTGATGCGGTCGATGACGTTGCCGATCGCACCCCCTAATATGAGCGCTAGGCCCGACGCCAGCGTCCACGGACTCCGCCGCGACAGGCCGTGCAACCAAACGACAATAAACGCACTGACAGCGACGGCGAGCGCGACAAAGAACCACCGCTGCCAGCCCGATTGACTCGCGAGAAAACTGAACGCGGCACCGGTGTTGTGTCGATGCGTTAGCTCAAGCAGAGGATTAACAACGATTCGATCGGCCAGATCGATACGTGTATGGACCAGCCACTTAGTGACCTGATCGACCACGATGACGATAGCGCTTACCCATAGCCAGTTGAGTGCAGTTTTCTCGCTGGTCTCGTTCGGCACCATTTCGTTGTTTGTCTCTGCCATTACCCTACTCCCCATTACTCGCGGCCGTTAGCACGGCGCGCGCGCGATCGCAGTCGCTGTGCATTTGGGTCACCATCGCATCGAGCGACTCAAAGCGTGCTTCTGGACGCAAATAGTCGATGAACTCAACACGAAGTCGTTGCCCGTATACGTCACGACTAAAGTCCAACAGGTGCACCTCCAATAAAACCGCACCGTTATCAGCGACAGTCGGCCGCGTGCCGAGGCTCGCAACACCGGCGTGGTTCGTCAAGCCCGGGCCGCTAACGCGCACCGCGTACACGCCATGGCGAGGCACCAAGCGACGGTGCAATGACAGGTTCGCGGTTGGGAAGCCCAAGGTCCGGCCCAGTTTCTTGCCGTGCCGAACACGTCCAACAACAGCGTAAGGTCGCCCAAGAAATCGGCTCACGCGATCGATATTACCGTGGCGCAGTGCCTCGCGAATCGCGGTGCTGCTAACTCGCTCGCCGGCCACCAGCACGCTGTCGGTACTTTCGACCGAAAACCCATAGGCGTCGCCGGCAGCCAGCAACGTATCGAAGGTACCAACACGATCTCGACCGTAACGAAAATCGTCACCGACAACGACGTGACGGCAATTGAGGATAGTTTGTAGCCAGTGCTGTACGAACTCATCGGCCGATTCACTGGCGAGCTCCGCATCGAATCGCGGACAGAAAAAGATATCGACGCCGAGCGACTGGAGTCGCTGAAATCGTTGCCGAAAACACATCAGACGATCGCTGCCTTTCGTCTTAGCGAAAAACGCTTTTGGCGCTGGCTCGAATGTCATTACGACAGAACGGGCACGGTGTTTTTGAGCCACGGCACAAACCCGTGTCACGATCGCCTCATGGCCGCGATGCAGGCCGTCGAAGGCACCGATTGTGACGACGCTGCCAGTATCCTCAAGACCAAGCGAGCGAGGTACCGAATGCCGGCAAAACCGCACTAGCTTGGCCTCGACTTTGAGTCTGACGGCAGAAACGCGCGCACTCGGAGTCCAAGACCCATAGCAACAGCCACAAAGACCGCTCCACCCAGAGCGACGTAGCCAAGCAATGCGCCCGCTCGATAAAGCTGTCCCCAGGCGTACCAGCTGGTCGCGGCAGGTACTACCCACAATAAAACAGCAATCATCGCGCCAGCCGCGATACTGACTTGACTCACTAGCGCCACCCACCCTGACCGGTGCTCAAGCACACCAGCGCGTTGCAAGCCGCGATACAACAAAATGGCATTGACCCATGCCGCCAACGAGGTTGCGGCGGCCAGTCCTGCATGCGGTGCCGGCCAGTCGCGCCACAGCGCCGCCGTCACAAATACACCGTTCAATGCAATATTGACCGCAAGCGCAGCGAGTCCATAGCGCAGCGGCGTACGTGTGTCGAGGCGGGCGAAAAAACCTGGCGCAAGCACTTTAACGACCATAAAACCGAGCAGACCGACAGAGAACGCGACCAGACTCCACTGCGTCATAACGACATCGTTGGCGGTGAATGCACCTCGCTGGAACAGCGTAATGACCAGCGGCCCCGACATGACGATAAGCCCAGCCGTTGCTGGTACGCCGATTGCGAATACCAATCGCAAGCCGCGCTCGAGCGTCGCATTGAACTC
>JBCDBO010000045.1:0-25081 GCA_039183535.1 Pseudomonadota bacterium
GCCGCTCCGGCGTTAATAATGAAATTGGCGTGTTTCGGCGAGACAACCGCGCCACCGTGGCGCTGGCCTTTTAAGCCAGCCGCCTCAATGAGCCTCGCAGCGTGATCGCCGTCGGGGTTGCGGAACACCGAACCGCAACTCGGTTGGCCGAGCGGCTGTGACGCTTTACGCCGCGCCAGCAAGTCCCGCATGTGCTCGGCATCGTCCGGCGCTGCCGCTGCGAATCCAAAACATGCTTCTGCAAACCACTCGTCGTTGGGACCGCGAACGTTGCGATAGGCAATGTCAAAATCACCGGGTTGACGCACGATCAGGTCGCCGGCGCGATCGATGGTCGTGACGTGCTTGACGTGATCCCAGGTCTCGCCGCCAAAGGCTCCTGCGTTCATGGTCAGCGCACCGCCGACGGTGCCAGGAATGCCCGCAAAAAATGCTGCAGGGCCTAGCCCCCAGGCACTAACACGGCGAGCAAGCTGCGTGCAGGCGACACCGGCGCCGGCATGCACGCGGTACGGCGACTCATGCTCAAGGCGGCTAAAGACACGCTGCGTGTTGATAACCGCGCCGCGGATACCACCGTCGCGCACGAGTAAATTGCTGCCAAGACCCACCCAATGCAGCGACACATCCCGGTCGATAGTCTGTAAAAACTGCCGCAGATCGCTCATCGACTCAGGTCGAAAATAAACATCGGCAGGCCCACCGACGCGCCACGACGTATGTCGCGCCATCGGCTCATCGAATGCCAGCCCCGGCAGTGCCCGCAACGCACGCAGACCACTCATGACAACACACCTTGCACAGCGACTGGCGCGAAGTGCTCCGCGAGTGTGGGTGCTAACGTGCCAATGCTGCCCGCACCCATCGTTACGACGAGATCGCCATCGCGTAGCACACCATCGAGTAGCGCAGCGACGTCGTCCGGGCCGGTGGCCAGTACCGGTTCAACTCGCCCACGCGAGCGGATCGCACGTGCCAGCGCTGGCGAATCAGCGCCGGCGATCGGCTCTTCGCCGGCCGGGTAGACATCGAGCAATATCAATGCGTCGACATCGGCAAGGACCTTGGCGAAGGCGTCGAGGTGATCGCGGGTTCGGGTGAATCGATGCGGCTGGAAAACAAGCACGAGACGGCGTTTCGGCCAGCCACTGCGGGCCGCCGCTAGGGTTGCCGCCAGCTCCGTTGGGTGATGGCCGTAATCATCGACCAGCATCAGACGGCGCCGATCAGCAATGAACTCACCGTAGATCTGAAAACGCCGATCGATGCCGGCGAAGCCATCGAGCGCACGGACGATCGCGGTATCGTCGATGTCAAGATCGGTCGCGATCCCGATGGCCGCCAAGGTGTTAAGGACGTTATGCCGGCCGGGCAAGTTCAGACGAATCGCGAGCGGCTCAGCACCACGGCGCAGCACATCGAATTGGCTGCCCGCTCGGTCATAACGAATGTTCGTCGCTGTGATGTCTGCGGCGCTATCGATGCCATAGGTAAGTTGTGCGCGTTTAACGTCGGCCGCTATGCGTTGTACGCCGGGATCATCGGCGCACAAGACGGCCAGACCGTAGAACGGTAAGTTGTGCAAGAACTCAACGAAACTCTGCTCGAGTCGTGCCACGTCGTTGTCGTAGTTCTCAAGATGGTCGGCGTCAATGTTGGTGACAATCGCGCGCACCGGTTGGAGGTGCATGAACGACGCATCGGATTCGTCGGCTTCGGCGACCAAATAATCACCGGTGCCTAACCTCGCGTTGGTATCGGCACTCTTTAAGCGTCCGCCGATAACGAAGGTCGGATCAAGTCCAGCTTCGGCGAGGATACTCGCCACCAAGGACGTCGTCGTAGTCTTGCCATGCGTACCAGCGACGGCAATCGAGTCGCGGCTAAAGCGCATCAACTCGCCCAACATCTCAGCCCGTGGCACGACGGGACAGCGCTGTGCGTGTGCTGCGAGCAATTCGACGTTATCGGGTCGCACGGCACTCGACACGACAACAACGTCCACATCGCGCACGTTGTCGGCATGATGGCCGATGCGAATCTCAGCACCAAGCGACATCAATCGCCGCGTTATTTTGTTCTCGGCGAGATCGGACCCTTGCACACGGTAGCCAACGTTTAACAAAACCTCAGCGATTCCGCCCATACCAACACCACCGATACCGATGAAGTGGACGCGGCGAATGTGACGCATTCGATCGATCATCGCCCGACCTCGGCAGCATCGAGGCAGTACTGAGCAATGCGATCGGTTGCATCTGGAAATGCCAAACGTCGGGCTGCAACCGCCCGACTCAGCAACAAATCTCGCTCAAGCCCCAAACGGCTGGTTACCTCAAACAAACTGGACGCGCTAAGGCTGTCATCATCCAAGACAAGACCTGCGCCGGCCTCAACAAACGCAGCGGCGTTCCCCCGCTGGTGATCATCGACGGCGTGCGGGTACGGCACGATAATCGCCGGTAAGCCGGCGGCCGTTAACTCGGCGAGCGTTAGCGCACCACCGCGGCAGATCGCAAAATCCGCCCAGGCGTAGGCTGCAGCCATGTCATCGATAAATGGCTCAACCCGGGCCGCTACGTCGGCATTTCGGTAGGCGGCCGCCACGTCGTCGATACTGCCGCGGCCCGTTTGGTGGACCACATCGACATCGGTCGTTAGCGCCAACATACCGAGCCCAGCCGGGACGTGCTCATTCAGGCTGCGCGCGCCCAAGCTACCGCCGAGCACCAACACCCGCAGTGGACCAGCGCGATCGCGGGTGCGGGCGGCTGGGTCGGCCAAAGCGGCGATATCGCCGCGGACGGGATTACCTACGACAACAGCACGCGATCGGCTAGAAAAGCTGCCCGGGAAAGCGGCAAGCACAACCCGGGCGAAGCGAGCCAGAAGACGATTGGTAAGCCCGGCAACAGCGTTTTGTTCATGAATGATCAATGGGCGTCGGGCCAACCACGCCGCGATACCGCCGGGACCGCTGGCGAAGCCACCCATACCGAGTACAACGACCGGATCGCGGCGCCGAATGACGCTCCAGGCCGCGGCAACCGCTCGCGACACACGCCACGGTGCCACCAACCAGCCACCAAGCCCATTGCCGCGTAAGCCCCGAATGTCGAGCCATTCGATGTCAATCCCAGCCTGCGGAACGACGCGCGCCTCTAGTCCGGCGCGCGTACCGAGCCAAAACACCGGTCGAGACGCAGCGTTCAGTGCCTGCGCAACGGCAAGCGCCGGGTAAACGTGGCCGCCGGTTCCGCCAGCCATGATCATGATCGGCCGCAGACTCATCGGCGTCGCTCCCGCTTGCGTGTTTTCGCGAGCGTTGCCGGTTGTTCGAGTTCGTGATGGATACGCAGCAGTAAGCCGATCGACACGAGCGTCATGATCAAACTAGAACGACCATAGCTAATCAGCGGCAGCGTTAGACCTTTGGTCGGCAGCATGCCCATGTTGACGCCGAGATTGATAAAACTCTGTAAGCCGAGCCAGACGCCTAACCCGAGCGCAACGTAAGCAGCGAACCATTGATCGGCGGCGGCCGCACGACGCGACAGCGAAAACACCCGCAACACGAGCGCAAGAAAAAGACCAACCAGTGCCAACGAACCGAGCAATCCAAACTCTTCGGCGAAAACGGCGAAGACGAAATCGGTATGTGCCTCAGGCAAGTAGAAGAGCTTCTGAACACTCGCGCCGAGACCGACGCCAAACCACTCACCGCGACCGATTGCGATCAGCGATTGCGTCAGTTGGAAGCCACTGTTGAACGGATCGTCCCATGGCTTCAAAAAGCCGGTTAGGCGCGCTAGACGATACGGCGACGTCACAGCCAACGCGGCCAGTGCGCCTAAGGCCAGCAACGCGAATAACAAAAAGTCGCGCACACGCGCGCCGCCGATGAACAGCATGGCCAGCGACGTCGCCACCAGCACCGTTGCGGCACCAAAGTCCGGCTCAGCCAACAACAAGGCCGCCGCAACACTGATCACGAGCATCGGCTTCAAAAATCCGGCGAAGCGTTCATTGACGTCTTCCGCTTGGCGAACGAGATAGCCGGCGACATATAGGATCAACGCCAATCGCGCCGGATCAGACACCTGCACGGTGAATCCCGCCACTGAGACCCAGCGAGTTGCGCCTTTCTCGGAGAGCCCAACGCCGGGTACCAGTACCAGTGCCAAGGCAACCAGAGCCGCCAGCACCAGCGGGCCACTAAGCCGCTGCCAAACCTCGATCGGCACCAGCAACATAAATGCGGCGCCGGCGAAACCAAGCCCGATCGCCAGCAACTGCCGCTCGACATAATGGAACGGATTGTTGAACTCCGCCTCGGCAACGGTCATTGATGCCGAGGCCAAAATTACGAGCCCGCCGAGGAGCAGTGTCATCACGAGCGTGACAATGACAGCGTCGAGATGCGGCCGTGCCGGCAACACAAACGGCAATTGCACCGTGCCTACCGTGGCCGTCATGGTTTCGCTCCAGCGACAGCGGCGGCGAACTGCTCGCCGCGATCGCGGTAGTCGATGAACATGTCGTGACTCGCACAGGCCGGTGCCAACAAGACTGTATCGCCCGGTTGCGCCGCCGCCGTCGCAGCGCTAACGGCCGCCGCCATTGTTGCCGCGTGCACCACCGGGGTTGCCACCCCGAGTAGGCTCTCGATCTCATTCGCCGCCTGACCAATGACGACGGCACAACGCACATGCTGACGTGCGGCCTCGGCGAGTGGCGATAAATCGGCCCCTTTTGCATCGCCCCCGGCGATCCAGACGACAGGTCCTGTTTGCGCGGTAAGACTCGCCAGTGCGGCGCCGGGGTTAGTGGCCTTGGAATCGTTGACGTAACAAATGCCATTCTTAACGGCCACCGTCTCAGCCCGGTGTGCTAACGGTCCAAACGCAGCAAGTGCAGCCAGCATCGGTTCGCGTTGCACGGCGAATGTATCGACCAACGCCAATGCCGCCAGCGCGTTTAACACATCGTGGCCGCGCTGCGACTGGAGAGCGGCAACCGGCAGCCAATTCTCGGCGCCGCGCGCGAGCCAGTGCGCACCGTTATCGTCTGTCCGAACGCCGAAGTGGCCATCATCCGGTGCATCGAGTCCAAAGCTAATCAACGGGACATCCGGGCGGCTCTCGGGCTGCGCCCGATTGACGACGATACGGTCGGCTCCATTGAGCACTTGGCGCTTCGCGGCGCGGTAGTCAGCGGTGCTGCCATGCCAGTCGAGATGGTCATCGCTAATGTTAAGGACAACGGCCACCGTTGCCGCTAAATCAGCGGTACGCGCTAATTGAAAACTCGACAATTCGAGTACGACGACATCAGCCGGCGTCGTTAGAAGATCGAGAACCGGCGTTCCGAGATTACCGCCAGCAACCGCGTTTACGCCGCCGGCCGTTAGCAACTCGGCCGTTAATGAGACGACTGTCGATTTGCCGTTCGTACCCGTCACGGCGACGACCGGCCGCTGATTGGCGGCAACGAATAAATCGATGTCACTACGAATAGCGATGCCGAGTTCGGCCGCGCGTAGCAAGATGGGCTCGTGCGGACGAACGCCGGGCGAGACGTAGACGCTATCGATACCCTCCAGTAAGGCAGCGTCGAACGGGCCGAGGCAAACTTCATGGTCGGTGACCAAATCGGCCGCAACGCTAAGATCCGCGCGTTCATCGGCCAGCCGTAACACCCGTCCGTCGCGCGCGAGATAGGTCGCCAGCGACCGGCCGGTGACGCCCAGACCCAGGACAAGATCGGTAACCGCCGAGTCGACTGCCATGTCCGTCGCGGGCGTCATCGGATTTTTAGACTCGCCAAACCGATCAGCACGAGAATGACGGTGATAATCCAAAACCGGACGATGACTTTCGGCTCGGCCCAGCCTTTTAGCTCATAGTGGTGGTGCAACGGCGCCATGCGAAAAACGCGCTTGCCGGTCAATTTAAACGACGCGACTTGGATCATGACCGAGACCGTCTCGATGACGAAAACACCGCCCATAATCATTAGTACAAGCTCTTGGCGCACAACGACGGCAACGGTGCCGATCGCCGCGCCCAGCGCCAACGCGCCGACGTCGCCCATAAACACTTGCGCCGGATACGTGTTGAACCACAAAAAGCCCAGACCGGCGCCGGCCAGACCGGCACAGAACACCAGAATTTCGCCGGTCCCGGCGACGTATGGAATGCCGAGATAGTCCGAAAAATTGACGTTGCCGGTGACATAGGCGAAAACGCCCAGCGCACCACCAACCAACACACTCGGCATGATCGCCAACCCATCTAGCCCGT
The DNA here is from genome assembly GCA_039183535.1 of Pseudomonadota bacterium. Taxonomy (GTDB): domain Bacteria; phylum Pseudomonadota; class Gammaproteobacteria; order Steroidobacterales; family Woeseiaceae; genus JBCAXA01. Next base: position 6,303 of record JBCDBO010000045.1, read on the forward strand.
CGGTCAGATTGACGGCATTACTGGTGCCGACGATGACGAGATACGTCAACACGATTTGTCCGATTCCGAGTGGAATCGCGACGTCTTTGAAATAAGGAACCAGCAGCGCCGTCTCCACATCGGAGGCGGCGCTGCTGTAAAGCACCGTAGCCGCGATCAGTGCGACCAGGGATTGCCAGAAGAACTTAAATCGAGGTGCTAACCCTGTCGGGTCTTTCAGCATTAGCTTTTTGTAGTCGTCGACAAAGCCGATGACGCCGAAGCCAGCGGTCACGAGCAGGACAACCCAAACAAACCGGTTGCTAAGGTCGGCCCATAACAAGGTGCTCGCCGCGATAGCGATCAAGATCAAGGCACCACCCATCGTTGGCGTACCCGACTTTGCAAGGTGCGACTCCGGCCCGTCGCTGCGGACCGTCTGCCCAATTTGGCGAACCGTTAGCCGATTGATCATCGCCGGTCCTACGACGAAGCTGATAATGAGCGCGGTTAACGCGCCCAGAATCGCGCGCATCGTGAGGTAACTGAATACATTAAAGCCAGATTCGAACTGGGTCAGGTACTCGGCAACAAACTTAAGCATCGTGGCACTCCGCAACGTCAGCTGTCAGCGCCGCGACAACGGTCTCCATGCGCGCCGACCGGGAGCCTTTCACGATAAGTACCGCGCCAGCCGGCAATGTGGCATCGATGTGGCGAATCATTGCAGCGTGATCCGCGAACCATTCGCCGTTATTGCCGAAACCGCGCACGCATTGCGCCATCAGCTCACCCGTCGCCAACAGCCGCGCTACGCCAAGCTCGGCCAACGCCCGGCCAAGCTCGAAATGCATTTGCTCAGCATCGGCGCCGAGCTCGCCCATGTCGCCGAGTGCCATCCAAACGTCGCCATCCAGCGATGTCGCATAACCGGCCGCCGCTCGCATCGACGACGGATTCGCGTTGTAACTATCGTCGATCAGTAAGTTGCCGCTGCGCGTTGAGAGTTGTCGGAGTCGTGACGGCGCCGCGACAACGCCGGCGAAGCGCGCGAGCAAATCGTCGGGTGCTACGCCGGCGGCCCACACCGACGCGGCAGCCGCACAGGCGTTCACGACGTTGTGGCCGCCGGCCAGCGGCAGGTTCACGGGCCCGCTAAAGTCAGGTCCGTGCAATACAAACTCGCAGCGATCGACATACAACTCGCAATCGGTCGCACGAAAATCGGCACTCTCGTGGAGACCGAACGACACGATACGGGCTGGCGCAGCCATGTCGCACCACGGCTCGTAATAGGTATCGTCCCGATTGATGATCGCGGTTGCATCAGCGCCGAGTGCGTAGAACAACTCGCCCTTGCCGGCCGCGACGCCATCTAAGGAACCGAAGCCCTCCAAATGCGCCGGACCGGCGTTGGTAATCAAACCGACATCAGGGCGCACCAACGACGTGAGGTAGGCAATCTCGCCCAGCGCATTCGCCCCCATTTCAATGACGGCGCCAGAGTGCGACGACGCGAGTCCGAGCAGCGAGAGCGGCACGCCAATGTCGTTGTTAAAGTTACCCGGCGTCGCGTAGGCCTGCGGGCCTAGTAATGCAGCGATCAACTGCTTGACCGTGGTCTTGCCGTTCGACCCGGTGACGCCGATAACCGGTTTGCTAAATCGATCCCGCCAATCGGTGGCGATAATACCTAGCGCGTGCTTCGTGTCGTGCACCACAACATGTGGTAGCGATGGGTCGACGTTGCGATCGACAACCGCCGCGCTCGCCTGCTTAGCCATCGCGTCGCTGGCGAAATCAGCACCGCGAAAGTTTGGGCCATTCAAACCGATAAACAGCTGACCCGCCTGCAGCACGCGCGTATCGGTCGAGACGCCCGACCAACTAGCATCACCGCCGTAGAGACGTCCGTCCGTAAGCACCGCGACCCGACTGAGTGAGCCGGCACTCATCGATGCCTCTCCAAGGCCGCTCGCGCTACGAGCGCATCGTCGAACTCGATACTGTGATCGGCGAAACGTTGCTGCGCCTCGTGACCGCGGCCTGCAATGAGAACGATATCGCCTGACGCTGCATCGCGTATCGCCTCAAAGATCGCCATACGGCGATCGACTTGGGCAACGGCATTGCAACCACTGGGTAACGCCGCCATGAGCTCAGCGACGATTGCGCCCGGCGGTTCGGAGCGCGGGTTGTCACTGGTAACAACAACACGGTCTGCCGCAGCGCTAACCGCTTGCGCCATCGGCACGCGCTTACCACGGTCACGATCGCCCCCGGCGCCGAAGACACACCACAGCGCGCCGTGCGTGTGCCGCCGCAATGTCGATAAAGCGAGACTCAAGGCTTCCGCCGTGTGCGCGAAATCAACAACGACACCGATATCATGGCCAGCGTCGACCCGTTGCATGCGCCCCGGTGGCGCCGGGATACTCGCGAGAGCGTCTACGGCAGCGTCAGCCGCAACGCCATTGGCCACCAACACCGCCAGTGCGTTCATAACGTTACTGAGGTTAAAACGCCCTAGCAGCGCCGTTCGCAGCTGCAGCGGCCGACCACCGACCCATATCTCGGCCACCATGCCGGTCGGGGTCTGTTGTATCCCCCGCACGCTAATCGAGCGCTCATCGGTCCGTTTGCTGGGCTCGAAACTGGTACGCCAGCTCGCCGGGTAGCGCTCGGCCAGTTGCGCACCCAACGAGTCGTCGCTGTTAACGACTCGGTTTTTAAGTGTCGGTACGGCGAACAACGACGCTTTGGCTGCCCGATAGGCCGCTTCGCTGCCGTGATAGTCGAGATGATCGCGGCCGAGGTTCGTCAATACGGCCGTGTCGATTGTCAGACCGTCAATACGACCTTGGCTCAGCGCATGCGAGGATACTTCGACGCACGCTTGGTCCGCCCCATCGCGAACGAATCCGGCCAACACACGGTTCAGCTCGATAACATCGGGTGTTGTCAGCTCGGGCGATGACAGCGCGGCCAAATCGACGCCCGTTCCGAGCGTGCCGATGTAACCGGCCGGCATACCGAGTTCGCGGTAAGCATTCGCCAACAGCCACGCAACGGTTGTTTTGCCGTTCGTACCAGTAATACCCGTGACGGTCAACGCGGCCGATGGGTCGACGAAGAACCGCCGCGCCAGCCGACCGAGCTGCGAACGCAACGCCGGTATCGCCAGGCTCGGCACTGGCAGCACTACGCCACCATCATCCGGGCGCGGCTCGAACGCAACGGCGCTCGCACCGCGCGCTACAGCCTCGGCAACATGATCCAAACCGTGGCTGCTGTAACCCTCACACGCCAAAAAGACAGCGCCGGGTGTTACGCGACGGGAATCGAGCGTCATGTCGGTCACGGGAATCGCCGGTGCCGTCGCGGCGGTGATGCCCGCAAACAGTTGGTCGAGCATCAACCCCGATGGTGCGCTACGTTGCGCCATCATTGTGCGCTTGCCTGGACGACATAACCGTCGTCAATGTCGGGTAAGTCGTCCGGTGTGATCGCCAAAAGCCGCAACGACTCGGCGACGATCCGGGCAAACACCGGTGCAGCAACATCACCGCCGTAGTAGTCGTCCCGACTCGGTTCATCGACAATGACGACGACGGCGAGACGCGGCGCAGATACCGGCGCAACGCCTGCGAAAATCGATACGTACTTGTTCTCGGAATAACCGCCGGCGGCAAACTTCCACGCCGTCCCCGTTTTGCCGGCGACGCGGTAACCTGCGACGCCAGCTTTCGTCCCGGTCCCGCCTGGCCCGACAACACGCTCCATCATCGCGAGAACGGCAGCGGCATTGTCTTCGGCCAGAATACGCTCGCCCGAAACGGGTTGATCTTGACGAACGAACGATACGGGCCGTAACAGACCGCCAGCACCGATAGCCGCGTAGGCGCGGGCCAGTTGCAGCGGTGTCACCGACACGCCGTAGCCGTACGCCAAGGTTGCTTGACTGATCGCTCGCCAATGCGTGTGATGACTCAGCAGGCCTGACGATTCGCCAGGAAAACCACTGCCCGTCAACTCACCCAGACCGAATCGAACCAGCATTCTGTGCAGCTCGCTGGCTTCGAGCCGCATAGCGAGTTTCGTAATCCCGACGTTGCTGGAGCGCGCGATGATATCGGCCAGCGTTAATCGACCATGGTTGCGTTGGTCTTCGATACGCTTCGCCCCGACTTGCACCCAACCTGGCGACGTGTCGATCACACTGGTGGCGTCGTAACGGTTACTGGCAATCGCCGCCGAGACGATTAGCGGCTTAATACTCGAGCCCGGCTCGAGAATGTCGGTAACGGCACGGTTGCGATACCGACTCGCGTTAAACTGCGAGCGGTCATTCGGGTTGTAGCCCGGCTGATTAACCATCGCGAGCACCTCGCCGGTCGCGATATCGAGTACGACCACGGAGCCGGACTCGGCGTCGTGCTCGACGATGGCGCGTTTTAGCTCGCGATAAGCGAGGTATTGCAAACGCAGGTCGAGACTGGTGGTCAGCGTGTTGCCGTGGCGAGCAGCGCGAATGCTGTCGACATCATCGATGACCTGCCCCTTTTCGTCCTTGAGGACGCGCTTCGCTCCGGGCTGACCGGCGAGCCAATGATCGTAGGCGTACTCCAGACCCTCTTGACCTTGATCATCGATGTTCGTGAAGCCCAATACGTGACCAACCACCTCACCAGCCGGATAAAACCGACGGTACTCACGCTGCAACTCAACGCCGGGCAATCCGAGCGAGCGTACTTCGGCAGCTCGAGACGGCGACAAGTGCCGGCGCAAGTAAACAAACTCGCGATCTGCGGAGCGCGAGATTCGTCGCAGCAACTGATCACTGTCGACATCGATCATCGTCGACAGAGTCGGCACCTCGTCGATAGCCGGCCCGAGCAGCTGTGGGTTGGCCCAAACGCTGTCAACCGGTGTCGATACGGCCATCGGCTCGTTATTTCGATCGACGATAGGCCCGCGATGCGCCGACAACTTCATTTGCCGTACGTGGCGCTTGCGCGCTTCGTCAACCAGAAAATCGTGTTGCAGAACCTGGAGGTGCGCCGCACGACCGATAAGCATCGCACTCAGCGCAACGAAAAATGCGATGACGACGATCGAGCGATGGCGAAACCGTCGCGCGTTGGCCTCTCGTCGCTGTTTACGCCGAATCATTCGGCCTCCTCCACGACGTAGATGTCGGCCAGCTCGGGCCGGCGCAGCGACAATTCATCGATAGCCACTTGTTCGACGCGCCCGTGTGACGAAAACGTACTTTGCTCGATCGTCAATTGGCCCCATTCGATATTGAGCTCATCGCGCTCGTGGGTGAGCGATTGCAGTTCAATGAAGGCTTTACGTGCTTCGTGTTTGCTGTAGACCAGCGTCAACGCGGATAACACGACGGCGAGCGCCAAGGCCAACACCAACCACCCCGATGTGTATCGTGTATCGCTCATGCCGCTAGGCGCTCCGCAACACGTAGCCGTGCGCTGCGAGCACGCGGGTTACTGTCGCGCTCCGCATCGCTCGCGCGGACCAACTTGCCAACAGGGCGAAGCCGTGGCCGATACTCCGGCGGAACGTCCGGTAAGCCACGGTACGGTTCTGGTACCGCGCTTGATTGGCGGATAAAGCGCTTAACGCGCCGGTCTTCCAATGAATGAAAACTGATTGCCGCCAGCCGACCGCCGCCTGATAACAACGGTACGGTGGACGCAAGCGCTGTATCGATCTCAGCCAGCTCGCGATTTACGACGATACGAATCGCTTGAAAACTGCGGGTCGCTGGGTCGATTCGCTCCACACCGCGGCTTGGCACGGTACTGCGGATCAGGTCGGCCAGCTGCGCAGTGCGCGTTAGCGGCGTGATGTCGCGCTGGGCGACGATCGCTCGCGCGATGCGCCGCGCGTGGCGCTCCTCGCCGAACGTCGCTAATGCATATGCGAGGTCTTTCTCATCAACGCCAGCCAAATAGTCAGCTGCGCTCGCGCCGCTGGTTGGGTCCATACGCATATCGAGCGGGCCGTCCGAGCGGAAACTAAACCCGCGCGCCGGATCATCGATTTGCGGTGACGACACGCCGAAGTCGAACAAAACGCCGTGCACATGCCCGTCCATGCCATGCTGTGCTGCCATCAGCGCCACGTCAGAAAACACCCCATGCTCGATCTGAACTCGCGAGTCACCGTCGAAGCGTTGCATCGCCGTTTGTATGGCTGCTGGATCGCGATCGATGACCAACAGCCGCCCTTGTTCGTTTAATGCAGCGAGAATTAGCGCAGCGTGTCCGCCGCGGCCAAACGTTGCATCGATGTAGTTGCCGTCTGCTCGAACGGCCAACGCCGCCAGCGTTTCGCGGGGCAGGACCGGAAGGTGATCGGCATCGCTCGCATGCGTCATCACCACGGAATCGCTGCGAGTTCTGGCGGCATTTCGCCGTCATCCTCGGCGCTGATATCGACCCAGCCGTTGGTTTTCGCATCCCAACGGGACTGATCCCACAACTCGAACCGCGTGCCCTGGCCAATTAGCCACGTTTGCCGTTCAATACTGGCGAATTCGCGGTGCTCCTTCGGCACCAACAAACGGGCTGCGCTGTCGAGATCGACATCGGTCGCGAAGCCCACCATCATTTGCCGATACGCCCGAACCTTTGGGTTCGAACTCGGTAGCCGATTGAGCTCGCGTTCGATATCTTCCCAATCACGCAACGGATAAATGAGGAGGCAGCGCTGCCGATCGACCGTCACGACAACATTGCCCTCGCAACGCGCAAGCAGCTTCTCCCGATACTTGGTCGGGATGGCCAGCCGGCCCTTGGCGTCGAGCGTTGTTTTTGTGGCTCCTCGGAACACGGCTGGGAGGGTTTTTAAAAACCCTTTTCTCCACTCTGTCACACGCCAGCCCACTATACGAGCGTAGAATTGTGTGCGTCAACACCTGCGCGCGTGTAACTAATTGTTTCTGAGAGTTTTTCGGCGGAGATTTTGCTTCCCAAAAACGCCGGAAAAATGACACTCTCTGGAGAAAAACAAAGGCTTACGTGCAGTATCGAGAAGCTACCACAGAAAAAAGTCGCTGATTAACGACATTGTGTCTTCCCACGATCCGACACCGCCGGTATTAAACCGGCGGCGAAGTGGACCGTTGGGTGTTGAGGGAGTCGGCCGATAAGCCGGGTTCTGTCGTGGGCAATCATTCATCTGGAGTCGCCGTCACCGGCGCTCTCAAGCAGCCTACCCGGGAGCCCGTTCGTGCCCGACGGTGCGCCATGCGGCGCGCGCTCCCCTATTTGGCCTTGCTCCGGACGGGGTTTACCGTGCCACCGCGTGTTACCACCGGCGCGGTGCGCTCTTACCGCACCGTTTCACCCTTGCCGGCGCCCGGAGGCGCTTAGGCGGTCTACTCTCTGTTGCACTTTCCGTAGGCTCACGCCCCCCAGGGGTTACCTGGCGTCCTGGCCGAAGGAGCCCGGACTTTCCTCGACGTCCAGTGACGCCGCGATTGCCAGGCCGACTCCCTCAAGCGGCAAGTTTAGCGCGAACGGTATCCGGAAAGGGGCTCGTCGGTAGCGAGCGTTTAGACGAGCCGGCCAATCGCAAGCGACAATTCTGCCAGCGTAAACCCGATGGCCGCACCCGCGAGCACGTCGGTCGGGTAATGCAGACCGAGAATGACCCGCGATAGGGCGACCAACACGGCAAATGGCACAATGATGGGCAACAGCTCGGGCGCATAGCTCGCCAGCATGGTCGTTAAGCAAATCGCTTGCTGTGTATGCCCGGACGGGAAGCTGTAGCGATCAAGGGCCGGCGTGCCAACGACGATGTGGCCGTTCGACACGTACGGTCGCTCACGAAGCAGTTTTCCCTTGAGCGCCTTGTACAGCCAGATTCCGACCGCGACCGTCAACACCATGTGAATAGCCGGCCGTGCCGCGGCGGATCCGTTCATTAGGAATAGCGCAACACCGATTAACACCCAGAACGGCCAATCGCCTGCCCGGCTGATCATGGCAAAGAACGCCTGGACCGGCTTGTAGCTGCCGAACCGGTTAATCTTCACGCACAGGCGACTTTCAACAGCATCGACGTACGCTAGCGTGATCAATGAACTGCCCTACTTCTCTTGTTAAGGGTGCGAATCGTGCGGCGTATCGCTTACAGCGGTATTAAGGACAGATGACACTTTCGTGACACCTACCTGCAACATTTACAGCGCGTTATGGCGAGAAGATGGTGCCGTTGCCGGCGAGTTCAACCCCTCCTCGGAAATACCTGACCGGACTGGTAGGCTGCGCGCACGGTAGGCGCCTAACGAACAGCGCGTTCGGGATCACCAATGAAAATCGTCATTGCAACAGACGCTTGGAAACCGCAAATCAACGGCGTCGTTCGCACGCTAACGATGACGGCCAAGACGCTGCGCGATGCAGGTCACGAGGTTTTGGTTATAAATCCCGAAGGTCGGCGGTCATTGCCGTGCCCAAGTTACCCTGAAATACGGCTCGCCTTTTTTCAGGGACGAAGCATTGCCAAGGCGATCGACGACTTCGCACCCAATTGCATCCATATCGCGACCGAGGGGCCGTTAGGGTTTGCTACCCGACGCTACTGCAAGCGTCGTAACCTCGCGTTTACTACGTCGTTCCACACACAATTTCCCGAGTACGTTCGCGCCCGGTTCCCGATCCCAACGCGTTGGACATACGCAATACTGCGGCGCTTTCATAGCCGTGCTCAGCGTACGATGGTCGCGACACCAACGATGCAGCGCCAGCTTAACGACCGTGATTTCACCAACATTACGACGTGGACGCGCGGCGTCGATACGACAACATTCCGACCCGACTCGCCGTACCCCTACGACTTGGCGCGACCGATCTGGGTTTACACCGGCCGCGTCGCCGTAGAAAAGAACATTGAGTCGTTTTTGCGACTAACGTTGCCAGGCAGTAAGGTAATCATCGGCGACGGGCCAGACCGCGCGAAACTCAGCGCGCAATACGCCAGCGCGCACTTCATGGGTTACCGGTTCGGGGACGAACTGGCATCACTAATGGCGGGCGCCGATGCGTTCGTGTTCCCGAGTCTGACCGATACGTTTGGGTTGGTGATGCTCGAGGCGATGGCGTGCGGCCTACCGGTCGCGGCTTACCCTGTCGTCGGGCCGATCGATGTCGTCACGCCTGGCGTCACCGGTGTGCTTGATGAAGACTTGGCTGCTGCTTGCCACCGTGCGCTCGACATCGATCGCGCCGAATGCCGACGCTTCGCCGAGAGTCGTAGCTGGCAGCACTCGATTGAGCAGTTCTTTAGTAACCTTGTTCTGTGCAGCGATGGGTCGCCGGCCCGTGGCTAACAGCGGCGAGCCGCGACGACTTAGGGCGACTCGCGACTGATCGCCAATGCCTGCTGGTACAGCTGATTGCGCCCGTGGCCCGTCAATTTCACCGTTGCCGCGACCGCCTGCTTGAGCGGCATCGACGCGAGTAGCACCCGCAACAAGGCGTCGATATCGACCGGCGCACTCGTGGCTGCAAGTGGCGCATCGGCCCCGGCGATGACGATGACAAACTCGCCTTTAGCGATGAGCTCGCCGGCGCGAAACGCCCCCAGCAATTCGCCAGCCGTACCTCGGTAGGCAGACTCATACTGCTTCGTCAATTCGCGGTGGATACTGAGCTCGCGCGCTGGTGGCAAAAGATCGGCCAATGCAGCCAGTGTCGACTCAATGCGATGCACGGACTCGAACACGACGACCGTGCGGGTCTCATCGGCCAGGGTTCGGATAAAGCGTTGCCGCGCCTCATCGCGGGGCGGCAAAAACCCGGCGAAAACAAATTGATCTACCGGCAAGCCGCAGACCGACAACGCCGCCATCACCGCGCTCGGCCCTGGCACGGTTTCGACCGCGACACCGGCCGCAACGGCGGCGCGTACGAGTCGGTAGCCAGGATCGCTAATCAAGGGCGTCCCGGCATCGCTGACCAATGCGACAGCGGCGCCGGAGCGCAGTTGGCGTAAAACGCGATCGACCACCCGCTCCTCATTGTGATCATGCAGCGCCATTAGCGGCGTACTAAGCCCGAAATGCGATAGCAAACGGCCAGTGTGCCGAGTATCCTCGGCCGCTATCAGCGCAACGTCGCGTAGGGTTTGGAGCGCGCGCGGGCTCATATCGGCCAGGTTGCCGATCGGCGTTGCAACGACGTACAACGGTGCTGTCGGCGGAGCTTCTTGCTGCACTGTCACTTAAATTTAAGCCCCAAGTGGACGGTCAAACCAAAAGCATGACATATCGAAACGACTCTTCACTACGCCGCGCCGTGCGGATCAGCGTTATCGCATTGGCAACGCTGGCCATTGCGGCCTGCCAGACCGTCGGCAGCGATCGGCGCTTGTCCGACGCGGCGCTTGCCGAATCGGCACTCGATAACGCCGAGTACACCGACGCTGCCAGTATCTTCGAACAACTGGCGCAACGCAGCACAGCGACTGACCAACGGCGCTGGCAGCTAGCTGCGGCGCTCGCCTGGCTCGACGCGGGTGAGGCGGAGCGTGCCCGGCGCCTTAGCGGCCCGCTCGACCTGGCCGCGACGGCAAACGATACCGATATCAATGCCGCGCTGATCGTCGCGGCATTGGCGATCACCGATACCGACTTTGCTACGGCGACGGCCGCGCTCGATCGACTGACGGCGCAGCCGTTAACCACCCGCCAAAATGTTCGCTATCAACGCTGGCGCGCCGCTTTGTTGTATGCGCAAGGCGATATCGCGCTGGCGACCTCGTATCTGACCCGCCGCGAGTTGTGGCTAACGTCCGAACGCGCAGTGGCGGCGAATCACCAGCTAATCTGGGACGGACTGCGCGACAGCGATGCCGATGCGGTTGCGGCCGCGCTGGCCCGAACGACCGACCCGACCGTTCGCGGTTGGCTCGAACTGGTGCTCACGACGAGTCCGGTCCGCACCAACCCAGCGGCCCTCGCGAGCGTTGTCGGTGCGTGGACGCGGCGCTATCCCGGGCACCCAGCCAACGGAACCTTCGTTCCCGCCTTGATCGGCGACGATGCGAGCGCACTAGGTGTACCACGCCAGGTCGCGCTGCTGCTGCCGCTGAGCGGGCGCAGTCGAGCGTTCGCAACCGCGATTCGCGATGGCTTTTTGGCGGCGCACATCGCGGACCTAGACAGCGGCGACGTCAAACCGCGACTGCGTATTTACGATGTTAGTGGCGACGGTGCGACGCTGACGGTGCAGCGTGCGTTGGACGATGGCGCAGAAATGATTATCGGACCGCTGACGAAGTCTGCGCTTGGCGAGTTGGCGCTCCAACCGGCACTGCCAGTGACGACACTGGGGCTAAACAGAATTCCGGCCGATTCAGTGGCGCCAGCCGGCTTGTACCAGTTTGGACTCGCACCGGAGGACGAGGCTCGAATGGCGGCCGAGCGCGCTATCGCGGTGGGCTATCGCCGTGCGGTCGCGCTGGCACCGCTCGGCGATCTTGGCGAGCGACTCTTAACGGCATTCGCAAGCCACTTCCAAGCGCTGGGCGGTCAGGTTCTCGACTATGAACGCTACGATACGGCGGCGACCGATTTCTCGGCACAGATCGAGCGTGTGATGCAAATCCAGGCGAGCATCAGCCGCTGGCGCCGAGTCCAGAACTTAATCGGCGAACGCGCTGAATTCGAGCCGCGGCGGCGCCAAGATGTCGATGTGTTGTTTCTGCCGGCCAGCGCGCGCAATGCCCGCTTGTTAAAGCCGCAACTCAAGTTTCACTTCTCGGGCGATATTCCGGTCTTTGCCACCGGCCAAATCGCCAATGCCGATGGCCGCGAGTCCAATGAAATCGCCGGCATCGAGTACGCCGAAATTCCGTGGTTGATTGACGACAGCGCCGCCTTTACGCCGAGCGCAGCGGATGTCGCATCGAATTGGCGCCGCGAGGCGCAGCATCAACGCCTGTTCGCGTTGGGCATGGATGCCTATCGTCTGATCGGACCATTGAGTGGCGCCCATTCCAGCGCCACAAACGAGATCAACGGTGCGACCGGGCAACTGTCGATCGGCAGCGACGGCGTGATCCGGCGGCGTCTTAGCTGGTCACGGTTTAATGGTAGTCGCGGCGAAGCGCTGCCGGTCGTACCACTCGATCCGGCGCTTGAAACAGACCGCGACGCATGGCGTTTCGATCAGGATCAAAGCGGCAGCGAATAGGCTGGCGCCGCGAAGAGGCGGCGCTTCAGTACCTCACAGCACAGGGCTTACGCGCCGTTCTGCGCAACTACCAGTGCCGCGCTGGCGAAATTGATCTGGTGATGATTGACAGCGAGGTTTTGGTCAGCGTCGAAGTGCGTTTTCGGTCGAGCCACAGTCACGGCGGCGCGCTGGCCAGTATCGATACGTATAAGCAACGTCGCTGGATTCGGGCCACCGAATATCTCCTGTCGACATCACCGAAATTGGCGCAACGCTGCGTGCGCTTCGATGTTGTGGCCTTGCAAGGTGAGCAAGCCGACATCGTCTGGCTAAAAGACGTTATCCGTCTCTGACGGGGCAAACGGTATCGCCGTCCCGTTACTTCACGACACGCAGTTTTGGACCGCGGCGACCAGCCGCATCGGGACGATCGTCGGAACCGGTTGGCGGTTTTGGGTGCCCGCCACCCGGTGAAAAAATCATGCCCTGCCCAGTTTCGCGTGCGTAGATACCAAGCACTGCTTTTACCGGTACCGCAACGTCGAACGGCCGGCCGCTGAAACGCGCCCGAAAACGGACGGCGTCGTTGTTCATCGCCAAACCGTGGGCAGCAGAGTGACTTATGTTAAGGATGATTTTGCCGTCGTTGATGTGCTCGGTGGGCACAACGACGTCAGCGTGGGTCGCATCGACAACGATGTGTGGGGTATGGCCGTTATCGCTCATCCACTCGTGCATCGCACGAACGAGATAGGGACGCTTGGAACTGGTCGATCCGGCCATTACGGCTCCGCTAAAACAACGAGCTGACGTACTAGCCCGCCGCGAAAGGATACCACCTTGCCGCAATCAGGATCACATGTCGGTTAGCACCAACGGTGAGCGACTGGACAGGACAGGCAATGCCTACAGGCGCATTTCCTGCTCGAGTTCAGTCAGGCTCGCTTGGAACGATGGCCGCGCGAAAATTCGATCCATGTACTTGCCAATCGCCATACTGCCCTCACCGAGATCGACGCCGTAGTGTGGCAAACGCCAAAGTACGGGCGCGATGCTGGCATCGACCAGTGAGAACTCATCGCTTAGGAAAAATTCTTTCGCAGAAAACACCTCGGCGCTTGCCAAGATACTCTCGCGCAGCATTTTGCGCGCCCGCACGGCCTGCTTCTTGTCCTCTTCGGCTTCGATTTCGTCGGCCAACTGATACCAGTCGGTCTCAATGCGGAACAGGGCCAAACGGAACTGAGCGCGGGTGACCGGATCTACCGGCATTAAGGGCGGGTGCGGAAAACGCTCGTCGAGGTACTCGATAATTACCCGCGAGTCGTACAGGACAAGGTCGCGGTCCACGAGGGTCGGGACCGTGTGGTACGGATTTAAGTCGAGGAGATCTTCCGGTAAATCCGGTCCGTCGACGTTGACGATATCGATGTTGATGCTTTTCTCGGCCAGCACTAGCCGCGTCCGGTGACTGTGTAAACAGGTCGGACGGGAAAATAGGCTCATCACCGAGCGCCGGTTCGTGATCACGGCCATGGGTCCCTCTCCTCAGACAGGCGTTTTTACTTGTTATTCCTGATCAGTATGCAGCGGCGGCCAGTGGTCGCCGCAGCACGCTATTTTACGTCTTTCCAGATTTCTTTCTTAAGCAGATAAGCAATCACGAAAAAGAACGCGAGGAAGAGTAACACTTTGATGCCAATAGAGCGGCGTTGAAGTTGCATCGGTTCAGCGATGTAGTCGAGGAAATTGACCGTATCGCGGACCCACTGGTCGAATTCCTCTGGTGACAGAGAACCCGCCGTGACGACTTCGAAACTATCGAAGACTTCGTGAGGATTACCGTTATCGTCGATTTCTTCTTTAAAAAAAGCCTTCCGGACACCTTGCAGCTCCCACAGAACATTGGGCATCGCCACTTTTTCGATGACCATGTTGTTGACGCCGGTGGGCCGCGACTCGTCGACGTAGTAGCTGCGCAGGAAATTGTAGATGTAGTCCGAGCCGCGGCTACGAGCGATCAGCGATAGATCGGGCGGCGTTTTACCGAACCAGCGCGCCGCGTCATCGGCCGGCATATTGACCTGGATCGTGTCGTGAATCTTCTCACCGGTGAACATCAGGTTGTCCATGACCTGCTGCTCGGTTAACCCTAAGCCACTCGCGAGCGTGTTGTAGCGCACGTACTTGGCCGAATGGCATCCGGAGCAGTAGTTCATGAAGTTAGCTGCACCGCGGCGCAGCGAGTCCTGGTTGCCAACGTCGTTGTCGGCTGGCTCGGCGAATCGCGGGTCGACAGCGCCGCCCGCAGCGAGCACCACAGCGCTGCTCGCCAGCAACACGACAGCGGCGGCAAGTGCTGAGCCCCGGCGGACGGTCGATGAACGTGAGTTAGGCATGGTAGACCACCCGCTCTGGCACCGGCTTGGTCTTATCGATGGCCGTGTACCACGGCATCAGTAGGAAGAACGCGAAATACAGCGCCGTGAAAATACGCGACATCAGTGTGTACAAATCGGTAGCGGGTTGTACGCCGAGGTAGCCGAGAACGATAAAACTGACGACAAACACCCACAGGGCGGTTTTGTACATCCAGCCACGGTATCGAATGCTCTTAACACGCGACCGGTCGAGCCACGGCAGGAACATCGGCAACACGACGGCGGCACCCATCAGGATCACGCCGAGCAGCTTGTCGGGAACGGCGCGCAGGATCGCGTAAAACGGGGTGAAGTACCACACCGGCGCAATGTGCTCAGGCGTGACCAACGGGTCGGCCGGATCGAAGTTTGCGTGCTCAAGGAAATAGCCGCCCATCTCTGGCGCGAAGAACACAACGGCCGAGAAAGCTGCGAGGAAGACGATGATCGCCACCAAGTCTTTCGACGTGTGGTACGGCCAAAACGTTACACCATCGACTGGGATTCCATCCGCGTTTTTGTTCTGCTTGATCTCGATGCCATCGGGGTTGTTAGAGCCCACTTCGTGCAACGCGAGGATGTGCACAGCAACGAGCATGACCAGCGCCAAAGGCAGCGCGATGACGTGCAACGCGAAGAAGCGGTTTAGTGTGATATCTGAGATCGAATAGTCGCCGCGGATCCACTCGACCAAGGTCTCACCGACGACCGGTATTGCCCCGAACAGCGAGACGATCACCTGTGCGCCCCAGTAAGACATCTGGCCCCACGGCAGCAGGTAACCCATAAACGCTTCCGCCATCAACGCGACGAAGATCAGCATGCCGACGATCCAGACTAGCTCGCGCGGCTTTTTGTACGAGCCGTACAGCATCGCCCGGAACATGTGCAAGTAGACGACGACGAAAAAGGCAGACGCGCCGGTGGAATGAATGTAGCGAATGAGCCAACCGGCAGACACATCACGCATGATGTACTCGACCGACGCGAAGGCATCGGTTGCCGACGGCTTGTAGTTCATCGTCAAGAAGATGCCAGAGACAAGCTGAATGACCAGCACCAACATCGACAAGACCCCGAACACATACCACAGGTTGAGGTTTTTGGAGGCGTAGTAATCGGTGACGTGCTCGCTCATCATCTTGGTGAGCGGGAAGCGCGCATCGATCCAGGTCATCAAGCCACTTTTTTTACTGTCGGCGGAACGAACTTCAGATTCGACGGTAGCCATGCTTAGGCAACTCCTTCTTCTGCGCCAACGAGAATGCGGTTATCGCCGACGAACCGATACGGTGGAACCGCTAGGTTAAGGGGCGCAGGCACACCTTTGTAGACGCGTCCGGCTAGGTCGAACTTTGAGCCATGGCAGGGACAGTAAAAGCCGCCGTGCCAATCGCTGCCGAGGTCGGCCGGTTGCACCTCAAAACGTGCGAGCGGCGCACAACCCAAGTGCGTACAACTGCCGACGACAACGAGGTATTCGCCTTTGCGCGAGCGTGTGCCGTTCGCGGCGTATTCTGGCTGTTGATCCTGTTCGGAGTTCGGATCGCGCAACAAGCCGTCGTTCTCTGGTAAGCGCTCAATCATCGCTTCGGTGCGGTGCAGGACCCATACCGGTTTACCGCGCCATTCGACTCGGACCATTTCGCCAGGCTGCAGTGACGACACGTCAATTTCCACCGGCGCACCTAAGGCCTGGGCGCGCGCACTGGGCTTAAAAGAGACGACGAACGGGGCCAACGCGAATGCTGAACCAACGCCGCCCGTGACGGCAGTCGCAACCGACAAGAAATGGCGGCGACTGCTTTTTCCGGTATCCGACATCGAAACGCTCCTAAGCCTCGCCAGAAGCGAGACCTGTTATCATCTATATCGTTGTGCGAAGCCTTCGCGCCACTGGCAGGCAGGCGCTGCCGACTAACTTCGGCTTGGGCTCAAATTAGCCGCATATTATACACGGCCACTGTGAAGATTGGGTAATGGGCGGTCATTTCAAGAAGGGCATAGAAACCGTCTATTATTTGACGAGTTGGCACCACAAATGACGTTCGACTTCTGGCACCGCTGGATCGCGACTGGCTTGGCCCTCGCGTTTTTGGTTGTTTTGGTCCGACCGCAATTGCTGCCGGCCGTCGGCCGCGCCGATGCGCCAATGGGATACGCAGAAGCGGTTCGCCGCAGCTCGCCCGCCGTTGCGAACATCTATACCTCACGCTGGATTCCTGACCCTAACGAACGCGCGGTGGCGCGCAACGAAACCGATTTGGGCTCCGCCGTCGTCCTCGACGCGAGCGGCCATGTTGTAACTAATTATCATTTAGTCAGCGGCGCTGAGGACATATGGGTTCAACTGGCCGACGGACGCGTGGCCGAGCCAGTGCTGGTCGGTGTCGATCCGGAAACGGACCTCGCGTTACTGCGCATAGATGTCGGCAACCTGCCAACGATTGCGCTAGGCCGTTCTGACGAAGTGCAAATCGGCGATGTCGTGCTCGCGATTGGCAACCCCTACGGCTTAGCCCAAACGGTGACGCAAGGCATTGTTAGCGCCACGGGACGAGGTCTGCTGGGTCTTAGCAATTTTGAGGACTTTATCCAGACCGATGCTGCGATTAATCGCGGTAACTCGGGTGGAGCGCTCATTAACTCACGCGGCGAGTTGGTCGGCATTAACACGGCCACACTCGCCGAGGAACAATCGACCGAGGGGATTAGTTTTGCCATCCCAGTCAATCTAATGCTCGGTGTCGTCAACGACCTTATCGAGCACGGCCGTGTCATCCGCGGTTGGTTAGGCCTGCAGCCCAACTTGACGATGTTACGACGCGAGCAGTTTCGCCGTCGCGGCATACAGTCCGAAACCGACACGGGCATCTTGCTTGAGCAAGTCTATGAGAATGGGCCGGGGTGGAAAGCGGGGCTGCGCCGCCACGACATACTCACGCATCTAAACGACGAACCGATTCGCTCGCGCCAGCAGGCCCTGCAATTGGTGGCCGCTGTCCAACCGGGCGAGGTCGTTCGTATTCGCGGCTTTCGTGGCCGCGAGGCGTTCGTCACAGAAGCGATCGCCGGCGAACGGCCGATCGCAGCCGTCCGCTAGCGGACGCGAGCGATACGCGCACCCAAGCTACGCAGCTTTTCCTCGATTTGTTCGTAGCCACGATCAATGTGATAGATGCGGTCAACGACCGTATCGCCATCGGCGACCAGTCCGGCGAGGACCAGGGACGCACTGGCTCGCAAATCGGTCGCCATGACCGGTGCGGCCCGGAGCCGCGCGACACCGTCGATGACGGCGGTGTTGCCTTTGAGCGTGATTGACGCACCCATGCGCTCCAACTCCGGTACGTGCATAAAACGATTTTCGAAAACCGTCTCTGTGACGGTCGAGACGCCATCTGCAATGGCATTCAGAGCACAGAACTGCGCCTGCATATCGGTCGGAAACGCCGGATGCGGTGCCGTTCGGACCTCAACCGGCTGCGGCCGGCGCCCATGCATGTCGAGCTTGATCGCGCCGTCGGTTACCGTGAGTTCCGCGCCGGCTTGTTCCAACTTGGTCAGAACCGCATCGAGATGCGAGGCTCGTGCTCCGTGCAGCGTAACGGAGCCCCGCGTTATTGCACCGGCCACCAGGTATGTCCCCGTTTCGATTCGATCAGGCATGATCGCGTGCTCGCCACCGCCTAAGCTCTCGACGCCTTGGACGTGGATCGTCGACGTCCCGGCACCGTCGATTTTGGCACCTAAGCCATTGAAGAAATTGGCTAAATCAACGATTTCCGGCTCCCGCGCTGCGTTTTCCAAGACCGACTCACCGCGCGCCAGTGCGGCTGCCATCAGCAGATTTGCGGTGCCGGTAACCGTGACGGTGTCAAACACGAGCCGTGCACCGGTCAAACGGTCAGCGCGCGCGTCGATGTAACCGTCGACGATATCGACGTCGGCGCCCAACTGCTTTAGGCCCGCCACATGGAGATCAACCGGCCGCGCGCCGATGGCACACCCGCCCGGCAACGACACGCGCGCGCGACCGTGGCGGGCGAGCAATGGTCCCAGTACCAGAATTGACGCGCGCATCGTTTTGACAAGTTCGTAGGGTGCGGTGAATTCGTTGACGCTACTCGCATCGAGCGTGACGGTCAGGCCATCGCCGATGGTGGCCTCC
>JBCDBO010000046.1:0-24042 GCA_039183535.1 Pseudomonadota bacterium
AGCGCCAACTCGGCGGTAACCGACTTATTCACCGACGCCGTGTTGAACATAGACTCAGGCGTTACCGGCACGCCGGGTGATTCTTCGCCGTAGTAGCCCGTCCACACCAGCTTGCCGCCACGAATAATGCCGACGCCGACGCTGGCGGCGTTGTACTCGGCCATCAACGCCTCAATGCGAGCATCAACGTCATCAGGGGGTATGTAGGTTGGCTCGGTCGCACAGCCGCACGTTAACAGCAGGGCCGCGAGGCTCATTGCTACAACTGGTCGCATCGTTATTCCTGCGTTTAAGGCACTCGGGTCGCGGAATCGCTAGGGTACAACGGCGGCGCATCGGTTACGTCGCAATCGGCGTACCAGCGCATCGGGTGGCGCTGCGGAATCCGTTCGATGAACTCGCCGGTGCCTGCGCGGAACCAGACGGCGTTGAACGAGCCGTCCGTGCCGATATCGGCGCGCCATTCGGTGAGCTGCTCGGTACCGCCGAAGCGCTCGTAGCGCGGGTGCTCCGCGGGGTCTTCGCCGAGCACGCTCAAGTTCGCAGAGAAGCCACCGATCTGTGCGGTGACGGTTTCGCCGCTCCGGATCGAAATCCACAACGGTTCGGCGCTGTGCTCGATGGTGCGGCTCGGGTCGGCGGCGCGGCGGGCACCCCAGGCGATGCGTACTTGGCAACCGGCGCGAATGGTACTTATTAGGTCTTCCATCGAGCCGTCGGTGATATCGCCGTCGGCCGTGTTGGCAAGTTGCAAAACCCAGCGATCAGATATTGTGTCCGATGTTGTGATCGTGGCCGTGCAACCACTTACCGCTATCGTCGCGATGGCCGCTAGCGCGGCTAAACTTCCCTGGCCAAGTCGGCGAGTTCGTGTTCGGTCATTTCCCAGTGTTGCCATACGCGGTCGGCCTCGCCACCCAGTTCTCGGTAAAACGCTTGGGCGCGCGCGTTATCGGCCAACACGGTCCATTGCAACCGCGTAGCACCGAGTGCCACAGCATGCTCGGCGACGCCCACCATCAGCCTACGTCCGACCCCGGAGCGGCGATAGTCCGCTGCGACAAACAGCTCCTTTAGAACGACCGTGGGTTGCATGTCGTACGTCCACGGGATCGTGTAAACGACCGCAATGCCGACAATGCGCGCCGTGTCGTTGTCGACGGCGACGAACGCATCGAAGCGGCGCGCAGCACCACTGCCGTATCGGCAAAGGTCGGACTCATCCGGCGCGAAGTGCTCGATGTAGCCCTCGAACGTTGCCAGCGCGCGCATCAACGCCAGCGCTTGCGGTGCATCGTCCAGCTCGAACGGCCGTATCGATATGGCGTCAGTACCAGCCATCGGGCAATGCATCGGCACGGTAAGCATCAAGATCTGGCGTATCGGTGAGTACATGGCGAACCCACGCATCGCGTTCGTGGTTGATAACGACATGTTCCCAGACGCAGGCATGAAATCGTTCGGCATCGCGGGATACAAACTCTGGCAAGCCATCCGCGGGCGCCGATGCCAACAAACGCATCGCGATATCGACGTGCGCCCACCAATGCGCCAACAACCAAACGGCTTGCTCGCCGTGGTGAACCATCGCGTAGCCGCTGCCGTGTGCATCGGCACCGTTAATCGTTTCGGCCTCGTTGCTTACGTAGTCATACGCGGCGGTCGCCAGCGCTGTGCTGAGCGGCGCCTCCCCAACGGTTATGGCGTACGCCTTAAGCGTCGTGTCGCCAATGGACCAGGCGGGTAGCTGTTCAAAGCGGCGCCGGCGGTAAGGGGAAAAAGTAGACATCGTTACACGTCCGGTAGTGTCGCCAGTAAGTCCGTAACGCCGTAGTCAACACCGTGCTGGTGCAGCAGCGCCGTGACTTGGCCGCGATGGTGGGTCTGGTGGTTGAACATGTGCTGCAACAAGCCGCCCAGTGTTTTGCGATACGTCGTTCCGTCTTGCGTTCGGTACGTGATTACCCGGTTCACGTGGCGCGGTGTCATTTCTGCGACAAAGGCGACCAGCACGTCGTCCAGCGAGCGTCGGGCAGAAGCGAGGGCCGGAAGACGGTCGTGCAAGATATCGGTGTGCGATGTTGGTGTTGGGTAGTCGCCCAGCACGGCCGTCGAATGAAACGGTGGACAATCGTTCTGAATGCGGCCGAGCCAGGTTAAATCCCAGACCATAATGTGGTTCAGCGTTGCGCCTACCGAGCCGAAGAACGCACCGCCGTCACGCCAGATAACATCGCTGGGTACGTCGGCCAGCGCATCAAACAGGCAACGGTTGTACCAGCGGTTATACGTCGCTAGCGTTCGCCATGGGTTCTGTTCTGGGACCGGTGCGATTAATGCGTCGAAGTAACGCGTCGCGTTCGCGAATTTATCGCGACAGCCCGGGTTACAAAACCCGACCGTTTGGCCGCGGTACTCAATCAGCGAATCGGTAGAGACCGGCTCCCCCGACCAGGGGCACGTTTCGTTGATGGCGCGCGGTGTGATCATTCGGCGAACACCCAGTCTGGGCACGAGTCGTCAAGATCACTCCGCGATCGCGCCGTACCGTCGTCAGAAATCATAATCATGTAACCGTGCGGCCCGCCGTAGGCGATCATCGGTAGTGGTTGGGCGGGGTCGTGGAAACGCATGTCGTGACCGATGTCGTCGTTCGTTAAATCCGGCGCGTAGAACATGACGTGCGGCGGGAAAAAGCCGAGCTCCCCGGTCTGGCGATTAACCGGCCGGTTGTAGCGGCTGAGCATATAGGCGACGCCCGGCCTGGTAACGCGCTCGAAGCGGCCACTCGCAAAGCCGGCCTTCACGTCGGCGCGAATCGATTCCACCGAGCGGCCGGCCAACAACGACTCACCGAACCACAGCACCTTCGGAAGAATGTTGCGCGCGCCTTCGGCGTCGTAGCAGGTGGGCTTTAACACACGGGGGTCATCGCGGTTCACGACGCAGGTAAACGGGTTGGATGCGGATCGGGTTTCACGAAAGCCATCGGCCGTTAGCACCCAAACGCCAGCGCCAGCACGTAAATACGCGGGTGCTGCGCTTAGCGCTATCGATGTCTCACACGCCTCCGGGAGTAGCGGTACCGCCTGCGCGGCGGCAATGGCCGCCTGTTCTTCGCTAACCCACCGCTCGATTTCCTCTTTCAGCACGGCCATCGGCATGGCACCGCCGCCCAACACCACATCGTGGAAAGCCGCTAGGTCGAAGTGCTTGCCGAGTGCTTGCTCGGCGTCAGCGCGAAAGCGCTGCAACTGCAACATACCGATCTTGTACGATGTTGCTTGGCCTGGCCACACCACGTAGCGTTCCACTTCGCGGACAATCGGGTCGCGGGGTTCGCCGGTCGCATCCACCATGTAGTCGATCGCTTGCTCGCGGCTCCAACCGCGGGCATGCAGGCCGGTATCGACGACGAGGCGCACCGCCCGGTAGAGCTCCATCCGCAAGCGGCCTAAATCGCCAAGCGGGTCGTTCTCGTACAAGCCCATTTCGTGGGCGAGTGCCTCGGCGTAGAGCGCCCAGCCTTCGCCGTAGTCGCCGAACCACAGCATCGACTGCAACAGTGGTGCGTTACCGATCGCTAACGCCGCCGATGCCTGGAAGTGATGCCCCGGTACCGCTTCGTGGAAGGCGAGCGAGCGCAGCGTATACGCCGGGGTCTCGGCGAGGTCTTTAAGGTTCACCCAAAACACACCGGGCCGCGAACCGTCGAGCGTCGGTGGCGTGTAGTAGCCTCCGGATGCCGTCGCTTCTTCGTGGGCGGCTATGCGGCGCACTTCCACGTCGAACTTTGGCACCGCCGAGAACCACTCAGGCGTTATCGCTAGTACTCGCTCAATATCCGCTTGCAGTTCAGCGACCACTTTTTCTTTTTCGGCATCGGTGTTGGGGCGCGCGTGCGCCGGGTCTTTCGCGAGCGCCTGCATCCGTTCGCCGACGCTGCCATCGCGGTAGCCGATCGAACAAAGCAGTGCGTCCATCTCTGCATGTATCCGCGCGACTTCGTCGAGACCGAGCGCGTGAATGTCGTCGGCGGACAGTCCCGTCGCACCCCACGCATCGAGGGCGAGGCGGTACAAGGCCTCGCCATTCGGTAGGCCCGATAAACCGGCGTGTTGGTTTGCGCGCGGTGTTAACGCGGCAACGCCATCGGCGAAACGCTGGTAGGCAGGAAAGACAGCGTCGGTTAGCACCGTCAAACACTCGTTGGCGAGTGCGGTTTGCTTATCGGCTTCGAGATCGTCGAGGGCATTCAATCGCGTCGAAAAATACTGGCACAGCCGGTGCTCTTGCGGCGTTGTGCCGATGTACGCCAGTGCACCACGTTCAACGGTTTCCAGTATGAACGCCGGTGGGACAACGGCGTTGGTGGCATCCGCCTTTGCCATCGCCAGCATCTCATCGAGCGCGGTCGGTAATGCGCGCAGGCGGGCTAGCCACGTCTCGGCGTTTGCAACGGTGTAAATCGGGTGCTGTGCCAGCAACAGCCGCGGCACATCCACATGCGGGCCAAACAGTTGGTTAATCACGTACGGCGGGCCGGCCGCGAGTAAAACCGGTTGGCCAACACCGGTCGCGTTGTGGCGCTCCGCCAGAGCGTAGGCGTGGTCGACCACTTGGTGTGTCACCCGCTCGCGGGTCGTCAGCGTTGCTGGGTCGAAGGCCGACCACTCACGCCGCAGCTCCGCGAGCGTCCGCCTCACGGCGGCGTTGGCCGCGGCGGAGCCGCCGGTTAGCTTACCGGCCACCGGCTCGCCGAGCCGGGCCTCGCTCACGCCCATCTGCGTCGCCCATTCGGGATAGGTTTTCAAAATCGCCATGGCGTGGCGCTCGGCCACATCCGCCAGCGGTTCGGACTCGCCGACGGCGGGGCCAGCCCAAACAACGCTAAGCAGGGTGCAAATCAGGGTTCGGGTCATTGAGCGTGGCATCGTGGTCTCCGCGGCGTCGGCCAGCATCCAGGTCGACACGCTACGGCTTTTGTGGATTACTCAGAAGAGCCACTTTTCCTCAAAAACACTGGTCCACCTAACCAATGCCCATTTCCCAGATCGCGATCGAAATCTCGTCCAGCCGCACTACCTATGCTGATCAGATCGGCGGGCAGCTCCGCGCCGCTATCGAATCTGGTCAGCTGCGGCCCGGCGACCGCGTCCCTTCGGCTCGCGCGCTGGCCGCCGAACTCGGCGTCGCCCGCGGCACTGTCACGGCGGCGCTCGACGGGCTTATCGCCGAGGGGCTGCTGGAAACGCGGCAAGGTGTCGGTACGTTCGTGTCCGTGGATGCGGTACCGGCGACTAGACCTCGGCGCCGGACGCGCCCGCGCTCGAGTATCGCCGCCCGTGCTCTGCCGAGGCCCGATATCGACGCACCGCGGCCCGGGGCCATCGACCTTCGGCCCTGTCGACCGTCAACGAGAGAGTTTCCGCGAACGCAGTGGCGGCGCTGCCTCGCGCAGGCTGCGCTTCGTCGGCCGGATTCAGACTACGGTTCCGCTCGCGGCCCCATTGAGCTCCGCCGTGCCATCGCCGCGTACTTGCGCCGGGCTCGCGGCTATACGATCGAGCCCGATAACATCGTCATTACGTCGGGCTCGGTGCACGCGATGCACCTATTCGCGGCGGCGCACACGATGGCCGGCACAACAGCGGTGGTTGAAGACCCAGGCTACGCGCTTGCCCGCCAGACCTTCGCAATGGCCGGTGCCGAGTTACTGGCTTGCCCGGTCGATGACGATGGACTCTGTGTTGGCGATCTACCGATGGAGCCGCAAGGCTCGGCGGTCGTTATCGTCACGCCATCGCACCAGTTCCCAACCGGCGCGCGCTTATCGCTTGGGCGCCGGCGGTACCTCGTTGAGTGGGCGCGCCGCCATGGCGCCGTCATTATCGAAGACGACTACGACGGCGAGTACCGCTACGACGTATCGCCATTACCGCCGCTGGCGGCCCTGGCCGATGACTGCGTCATTTATTGCGGTACATTTTCAAAAACGATGTTTCCGGGTTTGCGCGTTGGTTTTGCGGCCGGCCCCGCCGAGCACATCGCCGCGATGGCACGCTACCAGGCACTCACGGCCTATGCACCGGGCGAGGTTGTCCATCGAGCCTTGGCCGAGTTCATTGATGCCGGCCACTTCGAGCGCCACGTCCACCGGATGCGCAAGCACTACGCGAAAAAACGTCGCTTGGTGACCGACGTATTGGCAGCACTCGATGGCCGCGCCGCACTAACCGGGCTGGACTCGGGATTGAATGGCTTGTTGCGATTGGGCGATGGCCGTTCGGCACAGACGCTTTGTGAGCAAGCCGGCTTGCACGGTGTCGTTGCCAGTACGTTAGAGCGGTATCGCTTTCAGTCCCAGCCTACTGACGATGCCATCGTTATCGGCTACGCCGAGCCGACAACAAACGAACTGACGCAAGGCCTGCACGTGTTGTTGTCGGCTCAGGGTGTGTAGCCGCTGTAATGATGCGTTACTGAATTTGGATCAGTTGCGCTTTCGGTAGGTCTTCGGACTTTTTATTGAGGTTGACGAGCTGCTGGATGAAGCCGAGAACCTGCAGACTTCGCCCGCCTTCATCGCCCTTGGGGATGAAAAAAGTACTGCCCTGGAATTTTGCCGACAGCGCTGCCTCAGTTTTCTCATTCTCGGTCACGACAAAAAGCGGACGTCCATACGGCGATATCTGTAGTGAACCGTCACGCTTTTCCGTAGCAGGGTCTCTGTCACCGATCCAAATCGTGTTGTTCTTGTCTTCTGCAACGGCTTCTATGTATTCGCCTACGTAGTAAACAATGCCATCTGTACTTCTCGTGTTCAGATGTAACTCTGCATTTTTGCAGATCGGAGGTACATCTGCCCCTTCCTCGTCCTCTATAGCCCTTCCGAGAGATCTCGATGCAATCAAGTTCTTCTGAAAAGAGAAGTACATCCCACAGTTGTCCATGAATGTCTCAACCATTTTCAGGCAACCACCGCCTGACAGGTCGTGACTCAGTAACAGTGGCTGCGCTTTTTCTTCGTCATCGCTCGGGATCGTAAAGCACTGTCCCTGTTTGTATCGATCGCGTATGTACTGTGCTGCTGGCGTGTTATTCGCAGTTTCGTCCAAAAAGCTGCTGTTGAGGGCTAGATCGAAGTCCACCTCCAAGCCGACTGAGGCCGGAACGTCTTTGTAAACCAGGTACTCGTAGACCCCCGAACATGCTTTGTTTTTATCGTCATCTTTACAACGCCGAATTTTGATGCCTTGCTCAGCCAGCTTAGCTATACCAGCCAGATCAATTGTATTCGTACGCGCGATTACACGTTCCGACGACTCCCCATCGTAGGTTCGCAACGTAATTTTATCGGCAACGTATCGCCACCCAGCACTCTTTGGATCATTCACGAATTTCACGACCATCCGATACTGGTCGTTCTTGATGATAAGTACCAGGTCTTCAAATAATAGGTTTGCAAGGAATGAGGAATACCACCCTTGTTGCCTGAATAAGGTTAACGCGCCAAGATCGATCGGCTTGAGAATGCCGTTGTAAAAATCCTGTGATTCCAGCACGGCAATCGTGTAGTTCGGATTGGTCTGATATGACGCGCCGATCGATGGGTTGAGAGAATTGCCAGCGGTTGAGGTTGTTGTGTTTGTAACGCCACCGGTTACTTCCGCACCTACCTGTCGACTTGTTGCTAACGTCGATGCTAGGGCTCCATTAGCTACGACCGTAAAGTTGCCCTTAATGTCGGAGATGGAAGTGTAATGTCGAGGTGCGCGATGATATGAGCGCAAGACGTTTAGGAATGTAACCTGATTGTTCGTATTCTCAACGGCTTCGTTAAAGTCGATGGCGTCCGCGGTTATCTGAGGTTTCTGAATTGTACAGGCCTGCGCTAATAGAGCCGCGACAATTGTGATTAGTAAACGTGCGTAGTTCATGGAGGTCCCCAGTTTTATCGGATATTTGTAATTGCACTGCGATCGAGTCGATTTTTCTCTCACCGGATTAGAGGCCTCTGCCAGATACCGACTTTTGGCAGGGCCAGTAAGCGTATCGTTGTCGGTCCGCCATTGCGGAAATCGTCAGGCTGCAGTCGTTTCGCTACCTAGCAAGTCGAAAGAATCAACCGGCGTAAGAATCTTTGCCTAACGCTGTAACCTTTTCGCTCCTTCGGTTGTTTATTGACTGAACACATCGAATGGAGCACGACGCAATGCTTACTTTATCCGGGATTCGCCCATACTTTCGCTGGAGCGTACGAGCCATACGCGCTTGCGTGGTGCTCGGCCTGCTAATTTCCGCGACGACGCTCCATGCTGACGATCAAATTACGAACTTGCGTGGTGACACGATCGACAGGAGCACTATTGATGGTGCTCTGAAAGAGCTCGTCGTATCAGGCGCGGTCCCGGGGGTTGCACTCGCCGTTGTTTCTGCGGACGGTGCCATTTATCAGAACACGGTAGGCTTTGCGAACTCGGCAACCCAAGAACCACTGCGCCACGACAGCGTCTTTGAAGCGGCGTCGTTATCGAAGCCCGTGTTTGCGTACTACGTAATACGGCTCGCCGAGAAAGGCATCATCGAACTAGACAAGCCGCTGTTTGACTACCTGCCTCACCCAGGCTTTGTGCCAGAGGATCTTGAGGCCGCGAAAACGATCACCGCGAGAATGGTGCTCTCGCACACGACGGGTATGCCGAATTGGGCACGCGGCGAGCCAATATCCCTCAGCGGCCAGCCCGGCCGTGTCTTCTCTTACTCGGGCGAGGCATTTCAGTTTCTAACAGCAGCCATCGGTACCCACCAAGGACTTGGCTGGGGGCAAGAGCTCGGTGCGCAAATGGACGAGGTTGTCTTTGCGCCTTTGAAGATGTCGCACAGCAGCTTTCTATGGAATGACACATTGGCGGAGCGAAAAGTCTATGGCCACAAAGATGGCGAGCCGACCGATAAGCAGAGTATTGGCAACGGCAAGTCGGTCGGTGGCGCCTATTCGCTGCATAGCACTATTGGTGACTACGCACGTTTCGTACAGGCGCTCATTAAACGCGAAGGGCTTTCCGACGACACATGGCGAGATATTCTCGCTGCGCACATACAGTTACCCGACGATCATGAAGGCCGCGACATGGGCCAGTTCGCCTGGTCGCTTGGACTGGCAATCAAACAAACCGACAGCGGTAATCGCTACGTCCACACTGGCAACAACCACGACTTTCAGACTTACATGGAGTTTGACCCAGTGGCCGGCATCGGCCTGGTCTATTTCACCAATTCGTCTGAAGGTGCCAAAGTTTACGATTCGCTTAGCCAAGTTATGGGGCTATAGACATGTCTGATCTTATCTTTGGATTTACGTTCTTCGGTGGCATTACCCTTATCGTCTTCATTCTGGCGCGCTTCAACTACCTTATTAAAAAGACGGCGTACGAAAATGGGATAGCGCCGAACGAGTCCTACTTCAAACTGCGGGTATTCGAGTTGGGTTGCACGGTTGTTGGCGTCGGCCTTGGTCTCGGTCTCTCCGCGATCTTCATGGAGTTCGACCTCGCGCCTGGAACAAAAGAACTCATCGTCTATGCGTTTACACTGTGCCTAGGTGGAGCGGGCATGATCATTTCTCATGTCGTGAGAAAACGCCAAGATGAATCCAAGCACAGCGAGTGACCTGCAGCTCATTGCTTGGATAAAAGCCGGTGACAAAAACTTATACGTACATCTCGTTGAGCGACACCAAGTGAAGTGCATGTCTTTGGCGTATTCCGTAACACAAGATCGAGACCTGGCAGAAGACGTTTTGCAAGACGCGTTCTTAAGCGCCTATAGCAACCTCTCACATTATCAACCGACCGGTTCATTCGCGGCATGGCTGTCTCGAATCGTGCTTAACAAGAGTCTTAACGCCGTCAAAAAACGTAAGCGGGACTTCTTTGCGCTCACCGAGGAGGTTCCCGACACCTCGGCTGACTCGCCGATCGACGTTCGCCAGAAGGCGGATACAAAGCGAGACGTCGCGCGTCTACTAGATGCGATGCCTCCGTCCGAGGCGTTGACGCTGAGGTTGTTCTACTTAATGGACATGAGCATCGAGCAAATACACGGTGTCACAGACTTATCCAAAGCCAATATCAAAACACTGCTTTATCGCGCGCGGAAACGTTTCGGACGCCTCTGGGACGCCCGCCAGGAGGATGCTTCATGAACGACGATGAGTTGAAAGCGCTTCTCAAGGACAGCGGTGTGAGCACCAGCACTGACTTCACGCACACTGTCATGAAAAAAATCGATGCAGCGACGCGCACCCATCCCTGGCCGATCGCAGATCGCGCTTGGTTATTGGCGGGCCTGTTTGGACTGGTGCTGGTCTGCTCGGCGCAGTTCTTTGTAATCGATGCTGCACTGAATTGGGTGGCGTCGGTTTTCTCTACCGACGCAGCGGCCTTCGGTAACACGCTCAGAAGACCACTGCTGATTGCGATGTCACTGCTTAGCATCGTTAGCTGCAGTCAGATTTTTAAAATGTATCGGTCAGACCGTGATGGAGACTTATCCCGATGACGTCAGTTAACAAAGACTCTGCCCAGAGCGACGAACACAGTCTTGTGCAGGAAGCCGTCAGCCGCAGGGAGGTCGTTAAGCGCGCAGCGTCTATCGCCACGCTAGCCGCGCTGCCGTTAACGGCCACAAAGCCCGTCGATGCACAGTCGGACCTAGACATCGACGATTTTATTGCCACGCTGATCGACGACTACAACCTACCCGGTGCTGGCGTTGCTTATGTCGAGGATTCCGCCCTTGCTTGGCATAAAAGCTTCGGGGTGATGAATATCTCGACGGAGCAACCCGTTACCGAAACGACGTTGTTTCAGGCGGCCTCTTTATCGAAGCCGATATTCGCGTACGTTGTGTTGAAGGCGATCGAGAACGGTGAATTAAGTCTCGATGATCGCTTGGTCGAGCATTACCGTCCTGACGACTTGGTGCGCGATGCTTTCTCCGAAAAGGTCACGGTTCGCGATGCGTTGCAACACACCTCGGGGCTTCCCAACTGGCGTCCGGATGAGGACGGGCCACAGCCGCTGAAGCTCAACTACGCGCCTGGCACAGACACCAGTTACTCCGGTGAGGCGTACCACTGGCTGCAACGCGTGATGGAAGCCATCACCGGCGACGGCCTCGACGTCATTATGCGCAAGCGTCTGTTCGAGCCGGCAGGTCTTACCGACATGCAAATGCTCTGGTCGGCGGATCGCGACGGCCGGGAAACCTACTACCACGTCATCGATGACGACGGCCAGCTGACTGTCGATACCTTGCAGTATCGACGCGCACTGGGTTGGAAGTTGCACGAGGTGGCGGAGAAGTGGGGTCGACCAATGAAACTGTGGACGTGGGAAGATCAGGTCAAAGCCACGTACGAAATGTCGCCGTTCAAGCACCCCCGCATGAAACGCCAGCCCGCCTGGTACTGGCGTCTTCCTACCGGGATGATGATTGACAGTCCCTCCAGCTTGCGTTGTACGCCGGCCGATTACGCGAAGTTTGTCGCGTTAATGCTGCCCGGTCGGCAACGCGAGTCGTTCGAGCTTTCCAACGAGATGCGCGAAATGATGCTGACGCCGCAATACGAACGCCCCCGCGTACAGAACGGCGTGCTGCCGCGCGGCCTCGGATGGGGTCTTGAGAAACGCCATGAAGGCGTTGTTTTTTACCATTGGGGTAAGAACGGGCCATCGCATCACGCGCTCGCCGTCGGCGATCCCATGACCCGCAAGGGCATCGTCGTGATGGTACACGGACCAAACGGTCCTGACTTTATGCGGGAAGTGGTGACGACGTTAATGGGCAAAAACTACATCGGGGTCATTACCTAAGCAGCGTAGAACGCGCGGGCGACCAGTTGCTCAACGGGAGAGCTAGCGATTCGCGTTCAGAAGGTCTGGCAACCACGTCGCGAGCGAAGGCCAGATCGCCAAGATGATCAGCGCGAGGATCTGAATGGCCACGAACGGCATCGCGCCGCGGTAGATGGCGGTCGTCGTGACACTGGCCGGAGCTACGCCTCGCAAATAGAACAGCGCAAACCCGAACGGCGGCGTTAAGAAGCTCGTTTGCAGGTTAATCGCGATCATGACGCCGAGCCAGATCGGGTCGAGGCCCATCGCTAGTAGTACCGGGCCGACGATCGGCACGACGACGAATGTGATCTCGATGAAGTCGAGCACGAAACCGAGCAAGAACATCACGATCATCACGACGAGCAACGCACCGAATACGCCAAACGGCAGTCCGGTGAGGAGTTCGCGTACCGCCTCGTCGCCACCGAGCCCGCGAAAGACCACACTAAAGACCGACGCGCCGATCAGGATCATGAACACCATCGCGCTGACGCCGACGGTCGAGCGCATCACATCGCGAAGACACGCAAGATCGAGTGTGCCGCGAGCGATCGCGAGCACCAGAGCGCCAACGGCGCCAACAGCGGCCGCTTCGGTTGGGGTCGCCGCGCCGACGAGGATCGAGCCGAGTACCGCGACGATCAGCACCAGTGGTGGCAGCAATGCGCCCAATACGCGGCCAAGCGTGACGTTGTCATCGTCGCGGCTAACGGCCGGCATCAGCTCTGGTTTCAGAATAGCAACGATGGCGAGGTAGGCCATGTACAAACCGACCAGCATCAGGCCCGGTAACAACGCACCGGCAAATAGATCGTCGACAGCGACCGTCTCGGGGCTGAATACGCCTTGCTGCAGTTGCGCTTGCGCGTAGGCCGAGGACAACACGTCGCCGAGAAGAACCAAGACGATCGACGGCGGAATAATCTGCCCAAGTGTGCCCGACGCACAGATCGCACCGCTTGCAACGGCCGGCGAGTAACCGCGCTTTAGCATGGTCGGTAATGACAACAAGCCCATCGTCACGACGGTGGCGCCAACGATTCCGGTGCTCGCGGCCAGCAACATCCCGACCAGTGTCACGGCAATGCCGAGGCCGCCGCGTAAGCGGCCGAAAACAATCGCCAGCGTTTCAAGGAGCTCTTCGGCGATTCGGGCGCGCTCCAGCACAACGCCCATAAACACGAACAACGGCACGGCGACCATCGTATCGTTGTTCATGATGCCGGCGAGACGGCTCGGCATGGTGCCGAGAAAGGCAAGGTCGAAGGCGCCCAACAGCGAGGCGACCAAGGCAAACAGCAAAGCTACACCGCCGAGCGTGAACGCGACCGGGAAGCCGGCCAGCAGAACGATAACGACGCACAGAAACATGCCGAGCGCAGCAATGCCCATTACGGAATCTCGCTCGGTAACTCGTCGGCCACATCGTGCGGCTGCCGCCAAGCGCGAACAATCATCGAGATGCCCTGCAACGTGACGAGTACCGGCATCACGATTAGCAGCGATTTCAACAGTGGCGTTGCGGGGAACGGTAGTCCTTGCGCCTGCCGTGAGCCTTCCCGAATCGCCCAAGAGCCGGTGACGTAGTCCCACGACACGATCACGAAGAACGCCATCAGCGGTGCCAACAGGAAAACAACGCCGAGCGTGTCGATCAACGCCCGTGTTTTCGCGCTGCGGTGACGGTAAAAGACATCTACGCGTACGTGCTCGCCACGTTCAAGCGCGTACGCGGCGCCGAGCATGAACACGGCGGCGTGCATCCACGTCACCGCTTCTTGCATCCAAATGTAGTTGATCGCGAAAACGTAGCGCAGTACGACAACGGTGAACGTGACCAGCACCATTACGAGCGTTAGCCAGGCGACGCACTCGCCAACCCACCGCGACAGGCTATCGAGCCGCTTTGTCAGTGCGTCCAAAACCCGCTACCGCCGCCAGAACGTCGGCGTAATCAACACCAACAACGTAAAGATTTCGAGCCGACCGAGCACCATCGCCACGATAGATACCCATTTCCCGGCATCCGACACGCCCATAAAGCCACCGGTCACGCCGCCAAGACCGGGACCCAGGTTATTGAGCGTCGCCGCCACGGCTGAGAAGGCTGTTACCGGGTCGAGCCCGGTTGCGAGCAGCGCCATCAAGACCGTGACAAAGACGATCACGTAAACAGCGAAAAAGCCCCAGACCGCTTCGATGACACGGTAGGACACTGCTTTGCGCCCTATCCGTACGGGAATCTCGGCACTGGGGTGCACAAGGCGTGTTATTTCGCGGGCGCCTTGTTTATAGACCAGCAGCCAGCGCATCACTTTCATCCCGCCGGCCGTCGAGCCAGCGCAGCCACCGACGAAGCTCGCCATGATCAACAGCACCGGCAAAGCTCCGGGCCAGTTGGCGTAGTTCGCCGTTGTGAAGCCGGTCGTCGTCGCGAGCGATACGGCCTGGAACACGCCGGAGATAACGTTTGTCGTCGGGTCTTCGTACTCGTTGCTGGCGAGCAGCGTAACCGCCGCGATGATGCTGATCGTACACAGCGTAATGACGTAAGCGCGAAACTCCGGGTCTTCGATGTAGTGGCGAACGCTGTTGTGGCGCCAGCCGTAAAAATGCAGCGAAAAGTTGATGCCGGCCAAAAACATAAACACGACGGCGATCAGATCGATCGCCGGCGTTTGGAAGTAACCGATGCTTAAGTCGTGGGTCGAGAAGCCACCGATCGCAACCGTTGAGAACGCATGGCAGAGCGCATCGAAGACGTTCATGCCCGCGAGCCAATAAGAAACGCCACAGACTGTGGTAAAGCCGAGATACACGTACCACAGCGCTTTCGCTGTTTCGGTAATCCGCGGCGTCAGTTTGTTGTCTTTAATAGGCCCCGGCGTTTCCGCGCGGTAAAGCTGCATACCGCCGACGCCGAGCATCGGTAGAACGGCAACGGCCAACACGATGATGCCCATACCGCCAAGCCACTGCAGTTGTTGGCGGTAGTAGAGGATCGATTTCGGCAGCGCATCGAGGCCGGTGAGTACCGTCGCTCCGGTGGTCGTTAGCCCCGACATGGCCTCAAAGACGGCATCGGTGAACGACATCGTCGGCACATCGGAGAAGAGCAGCGGCGCGGCGCCGAACGTGCCCAGTACCATCCAAAACGATGCGACCACCAAAAACCCGTCGCGCAGTCGTAGGTCTTTGACGGCGTGACGCACCGGCAACCAGATCACGAGCCCCGATATCAGCGTTAGAACAAAGCCGTAGATAAACGGCTGCCAACTGGTTTCGTTGAAGATCACGGCGACGAGTATCGGCGGCAGCATCGTCAAGCTGAAGATCATCAGCAGCAGGCCGAGAATGCGTTGAACAACGAGAAGGTTCATAGCATGGCTAGCAACGCGTTCCTACAGGAACGAGACGCCGACTTGGAAGAGATCTTCAACCGCTTCGATCCGGCGCCGATCGGTCATGAATAAGATGACGTGATCGTCGGCTTCGATGACGGTGTCGTGGTGCGCCATCATTAAGTCGCCTTGACGAACGATACAGGCGATCGACGTGCCTTTCGGTAGGTCGACTTCGTCGATGCGTCGGCCGACGACTTTCGAGCTGTCTTTCTTGCCGTGCGCGACCGCCTCGATCGCCTCGGCTTTGCCGCGCCGTAATGAGTGCACTTTAACGACATCGCCGCGGCGCACATGCGCGAGCAACGAGCCGATCGTGATTTGCTGTGGCGATAGCGCGATGTCGATGTTGCCCGATTCCATCAGTTCGGCGTACGAGGGCCGGTTGATCAGTGCCAGCACTTTGTTGGCGCCGAGGCGCTTCGCGAGCATGGCCGATAAGATGTTGGCTTCCTCGGCGTTGGTAACGGCGCAAAACATATCGCAGCTATCGACATTCTCTTCGAGCAGCAGCTCTTCGTCGGCGCCATCGCCGACCAACACGATCGCTTTCGACAGCTGCTCCGATATTTGCCGCGCACGGGCCGGGTTGCGCTCGATAATCTTGACCTGGTTGGTTTGCTCGAGCACCTGCGCTAAACGCAGGCCAATACTGCCGCCGCCCGCGATGACCACGCGCTTCACCGGATCTTCGAGTTTTCGAAGCTCGCTGATGAAGAGCCGCACGTCTTTACGCGCGGCTAAGAAAAACACCTCGTCGCCATCACGAAGCACCGTATCGCCATCTAAGTGAATCGCTTTACCGTCACGGTAGATCGCGGCGACCCGGCCTTCGGTGTTGGGGATGTGCTCGCGGATCGTCCGGAGTGGTTGCCCGACCAGTGAGCCCTCACGATCGGCGCGAACGCCGACGAGTCGCACGGCGCCCTCGGCGAAATCGAGCACCTGGAATGCGCCGGGGTAAAGAATCAGCTGGGCGATGTAATTACAGACAAGTTGCTCGGGCGAGATGCGGACATCGACCGGCACCGACCCTTGCGTGAACAACTTCTCGGCCCGCATGTACTCGGCCGCGCGAATACGGGCGATTTTCGTCGGCGTATGGAACAGCGTATAGGCGACCTGACACGCGATCATGTTGGTCTCGTCGTTGTCGGTGAGCGCAACAATGATGTCGGCGTCGTTGCCGCCGGCGCGCTCTAAGACCTCGGGGTGACCGGCATGACCGACCACGGTGCGAAGGTCCAGACGGTCTTGCAAGTCGCGCAAGACGTCTTCGTTTAAGTCGACAACAGTGACCTCGTTAGCATCTTCGCGTGCAAGTTGCGACGCTGCCGACGAGCCGACCTGACCGGCCCCGAGGATAAGTATGTTCACGCGTGCTTTCCGACCTACCGGCCAGCCATCGCGCGATGTTACAACACTTCGAGATTGGCGTAGCTGAGCATCAAGATTTTCGTGCCGGCCGTCTCAAAATTCACCTGAACACGGGCGTGGGCGCCCTGGCCCTCGCAGGCTAAGACGACGCCGTCGCCGAACTTCTTATGGCGGACATTCTGGCCAAGGCGGATCGGCGATTCGCTTGGAATACCGCTGCTGCCCGGTATGGCACGGCCGCCACGCGCCGAGCGTGGCGGTGCCAGCGGCCGCGAAACCCGCGCCCGTGGGCGGACTTCCTCGACACATTCGTGCGGAATTTCGGCGATAAAGCGTGAAGGTACCGAGAAATTCTCCGTTCCGTGCATGCGCCGCTGCTCGGCGTAGGTGAGGTACAAGCGCTGCATCGCACGCGTTGTGCCGACGTAGCAGAGCCGGCGCTCCTCTTCGAGCCCACCCGGGTCGTTGACCGAGCGCTGGTGCGGAAAGAGGCCATCTTCCATCCCGGCCAGGAAGACGAGCGGAAACTCGAGACCTTTGGCCGAGTGCAGCGTCATCAGTTGGACGCAGTCGTCCCATTTGTCGGCTTGGCCTTCGCCGGCCTCGAGCGCCGCGTGCGCAAGAAACGCCTCGATCGGGGGCAGCTCTTCGTCCTCGTCGATTGTGAAGCCGCGCGCGGCGTTAACGAGTTCCTCCAAGTTCTCGACCTTGGCTTCCGAGCGATCGGTGCGATCGCGGCTGTAATGGTCAAGCAGCCCAGAGACTTTGACGATGTGATCGACTTGCTCGTGCAGCGGTAGATCTTTCGTATCCCGGTCGAGAAATTCAATGAGGTTTAAGAACGCCATCACGGCATTGGCCGCGCGTGAGGCGAGGCCGTCGGCGACCACGGCGCCGGCGGCGCGCCACAACGAACAGGCGTTGGCTTTGGCGTATTCGCGAATCGCATCGACACTGCGCGAGCCGATGCCGCGCGTCGGTGTGTTGACGACCCGCTCGAACGACGTGTCGTCGTCGCGGTTCACGACGAGGCGCATGTACGCGAGTGCGTCTTTAATCTCGGCCCGCTCGAAGAAGCGCAAGCCTCCGTAAACCCGGTACGGGATGGCCGCGTTCATTAAGCCTTCTTCCATCACGCGGGACTGCGCGTTGGAGCGGTACAGTATCGCGACTTCGGTCCGTAAATTGCCTTGATCGACCCATTCACGAATCCGGTTGACGATGAAGTCGGCCTCATCGCGCTCGTTAAAGGCGGCGTACAAACGGATCGGTTCGCCTTCGTTGCCTTCCGTCCAGAGATTCTTGCCCATGCGACCGTCGTTGTTCGCGATGATCGCGTTGGCCGCTTTAAGGATCGTGCCGGTCGAGCGGTAGTTCTGCTCAAGCTTGACGATCTTGGTGCCGGGAAAATCGCGCTGAAAGCGGCGGATGTGTTCGACTTTCGCGCCGCGCCAACGGTAGATGGACTGATCGTCGTCGCCGACAACAAACGGGCGGCGTTGGTCGCCAGCCAACACCTTGAGCCACGCGTATTGAATGGCGTTGGTGTCTTGGAATTCGTCAACGAGGATATGCCGGAAGCGGCGCTGGTAGTGGCCAAGCACGGCTTTGTTGTCACGCCACAGCTCATACGCGCGCAGCAATAGCTCGGCGAAATCGACCAGCCCGGCCGTCGCGCACGCCTCTTCATAGGCGCGATACAGCTCGATGAACTGCGCCCGTTGGCTGTCGCCTTTGTCGTCGACGTGATTGGGGCGCAGCCCCTCGTCTTTTTGGGCGTT
This sequence comes from Pseudomonadota bacterium, assembly GCA_039183535.1. GTDB lineage: Bacteria > Pseudomonadota > Gammaproteobacteria > Steroidobacterales > Woeseiaceae > JBCAXA01. The sequence goes on from JBCDBO010000046.1 coordinate 18,463, forward strand.
AATAAACCACTGAATCTCTTTCGGCACCCACTGCGAATCGTCGAGATCGAGCCCGCGGACGATTCGCTTGATCATCCGTTGCTGATCGGCGGCATCGATAATCTGGAAGTTCTGCGGCAGGTTGGCCTCTTGCCAATGGCGGCGCAGCAATCGGTGTGCAAGGCCATGGAACGTCCCGATCCAAAGCTGATTCACCGGCAGCTGCAGCAAGTGCTCGATACGACCACGCATCTCGGCGGCCGCTTTGTTGGTGAACGTGACGGCCAAAAGGCTTTGTGGCGCTACGTCCTCCACCTGGATCAACCAAGCGGCGCGGTGTACAAGGACACGGGTCTTGCCGCTCCCAGCGCCGGCGATAACGAGGGTCGGCGCATCGGGCGCCGTCACAGCTTCCCGTTGCGCGTCGTTCAACGGGGCGAGAATTGGGGTTACGTCCATAGAATCCTGATGCCGATCAACGCTGCCGACCGACCAGGCATGCCGGGGCAGATCGCCCGACCAGGCATGCCGGGGCGGACCGCTAAGTATAGAGTGTGTGGCCGGCTTAGCGCTTGTTCATTCCTGACCAATTCGACGGTAGACGCCGAGGTCAGATTCGACATCGTTTTTCGATCAATTAGTTAGCGGTGAGAGTTGCCAGGCCACGAAAAAAACCGCTATGGAGCAGAGGCAACCGAGTATGGCACCGAGTATCCGCTGCAGCCGTGTCGAGCGCTCAAGTTCGGCGTTGTTCGTATAAGTAACCCACGGCGAACGTTCCGCGAACAGGAAGACGGCGCCGTAAATCGTGGCGATCGCTCCCAGTGTTGCGCCCATGAACAGCAGGCTTCTCAGAACGAACAACACAAAAAGCACTTGGAACGAGGCCCAGAACAGAAGCACCGCGTTACCGAACGCTCTGGCGAACGGTCGAAATTTCCGAAACGTATTGCAGTTGCTGCACAAGCCGTCCAGCGATTCGACCGGTCGGTCGGCCGGATCGCTGAGATAGGCTCGGCCGCAACTACTGCATATCATTATTAGTAGATCGGCGTTGCGTGCCGGATGGTCGTCATAGCCAAGGGTAATCGGCTACGACGAGCTATCGACTGGTTCGAACGCGTACGTTGGTAACCAACCGAGCGGCTTATCTGCCTGGCGGCCGATTAACGACCAGCCACCGTCGTTCGTAAACACGTAGACCTCGTCGGTGGCCCGGAGCCGGTCGACCGCTTGGCCGCGCGGTGTGGCGCGAAGCCAGGCGTTGCGGCCAAGCGATTGTGGCGCGGCGTTTGCTTCCGCGGGATGTTGATAGCGACGCTTGATCCAGCCGCTGGTCCCATCGCGGTGCTGCACCCGCAGCCAGTCACCGGCGGCGGCCCGCGCCTCCAGCAAGGCACCGGCCGATAGCTGGCGCACAGACTCCGCCTGGATCCGCGGTGTCACCCGCAGGTTGAGCCGGTTTGCTGTTACCGCGACAAAGCCGCGTTCGTAAACGCTCGGTGCGGGCTCGCGTCGAAACCGGAACGACTCTAGGTAGGGGTACGGATCGAGCGCACCGCGACCGCGTTGATAAATGCCGAAATGCAAGTGCGGCGGTGTCGTGCGTGCATTGCCAGTGTTGCCGATGGTGCCCAGTACATCGCCCGCTTTGACCGCCGTATGGCGCTCGATCGCAACGGTATCGAGATGGGCAAAATAGAAGCTGCGATCGTTGCCGCGCAGCCAGACTGTATTGCCGCCACGGCGCGATTGGCGCGGCGTTGCCACGCCATCGGTAACGGCGAGCACTGGCGTGCCACGTGCGGCGAAGACATCGACGCCCTCGTGGCGGCGCCGACCGCCGTCCCGGACGTCGCCGAAAAAGCTCTGAATCGAACGGCGCGTGTGTCCTTTGACCGGAAACGACAAGGCGGCATCGAGCTCTACGCGCACTCGGTAGTCGATCGCCGCATGCAGTTCCGGCTGCAGGCGCAGGACGTATCGGCCACTGTGCGGCAACACCACCTCGTCCGTGTCTTTATCAGTAAGCGTCGCGATCGATAGGAACGGTGTTTCGACGCTAAGCGGGTCAACATAGAAAAGTTGCGCGAACAACCGCCCAGCCGAGTCGGTGCTGCGCTCAATGTCGATCTGCAGCGTCTGGCCCTCGGTGACGTCGAACGCGAGCCCGACCGCGCGAACATCATGGGGTACGAACGCGCCGCGTTCTTCGTGCGGCGGCCGGATCAGCGCCGGCTCGCGCAGCGCGTCGCGAGCACTGGCCAGCCAGCCGCGCACCAATAAGGTGTCGGTCAGATCTGCTGCTGTCAGTCGGGCGATGTATTCGCTGTGCGTCGGTGGGGTAGTTACCGGCGGTGCGGGTGGCGGTGCCGGCGGCGGTGGCTCTGATTGGTAAGCCACCCTTATAAACACCGCGGTGAGGGCGCCAACGATGCATAGGCCGAGGAAGGTTCTCATTGTTGTTGTGGCGTGCCTACCTTCTTCACCTTAATTGTGACCGCAATGGCAGAGAGTCGTTTCAATCGGGCCCGTCGTTACGTTTGAACTGCCCGTGGTCCAGAAAGTACCGGACTTGTTCGATGGCTTGCCGGTTACTCATCATAAACGTATGCGTCGCGGCCAACACAATATGATCGGCCATGCCATCGAGCTTGGTCGATTCGACCGACACCTTGCCGTCGTCGGCGCCGGGTAAGTAGCGCGACAACAGAAAATTAACCGTGCGGTTGCCGGCGATTACACCCACGTCAAAATTAGCGGGTCCGAGGCGCAGCGGCTTGCTGGTTGCTGGATCGGTACCGAGTTCGGCGCCGGCGGGACCATTGGCCCATCGGAACGCCGGCGTGTTGCCGAGCACGTCGACAACCTCGCTGCCGTGGTTGGGTGGCCCGAGCATAACGACACGGCCGAGATTCTCGACCGTGTTCGCTGCGAGGTAGGCGCGTACCAGAATCCCGCCGAGCGAGTGGGTGACAAAGTGAACCTTGTCGGTATTAGCGGTCTTGCACTTTGCTAAGGCCGGGTCTATCGCCAGCGGGGCGAGCTCTTCGATCGGATGGCGGCGCGACGGGTACCCGTCGTTGACGATGCTGTAGCCGTCATCCGCCAGGACACGACCGAGCTTCGCCATAGCGCCTGGGCCGCGCGCCAGCCCGTGCAGCAACACCACGCAGTCGGCGGCCAGCGCGTTCGACGCAAGCAGCCACAACAGCAGCCCAAGCGCAGGCTTACGAATGGGCTTTCTGCGCCATGAGTTTGCGCTGATACCGGCTTTGCACGATGTCGGTGAGGACCAGAACCAAAATGACGAAGTAGAACGTCGTCTTCGTCATCGGTGTAATCGCGTTACCGGCGATCTTCAGGTGCGCGAGGTGTCCGCCCTCGGTGAGCAACATGATACCGACGACGAACAGGATAAAGAGACCCAAAACCTCGTACATCCGGTTTCTTTCCAAGAAGCCCGCGACGCGATCGGCGAGTACGATCATCAGGACACCGCCAATAACGATTGCGGTCGCCATTACCCAGAAAACGTCGGACAAGGCCATCGCCGATAAGATCGAATCGAACGAGAACACAAGATTCATCGCCACGATCAGGGAAACGACTTTAAACGCCGATGACGATGAACGTTCATCGTGGCCAAGATCATCGACGCGCATCATGTGGTAGATCTCTTTGACGGCTGTGTAGAGGATAAAGATGCCGCCGAACAACACGATGATGGCGTGGAAGTTAAAGTCGAACTCGAGAATGCCCTCATTGTGATAAGCCACGACCGAGCTTTGAAATTTCTCGACCATGCGCAGCAGTACAAACAACAGCACGATACGAAGCACGACCGCGAGCCCGATGCCGAACCGTCGGACCATCGCTTGCTGGTGTGCTGGCGCCCGCTTCGATTCCAGCGAGATGTAAAGCAAGTTATCGAAGCCCAATACGGCCTGCAGCATGACGAGCAAGCCGAGCGAGATGAAATTGTCGAGCGTCAGGAGGTCCATGTGTGCCCCGTTTGTTATTTGCTGCGCATTTTAGCAGGCGAGTAGGGTAGGAACAGGGGCTTGATCGCGGCAAGACGCCGGTCCTACATCGGTAGGGGCGCGCCGGCGAACGGGGGTGTAGGAGGGCCGTCCCGGCCCGATGAAATCGTTGTCCGTGCGAGCCGCGGCTCGATCGCGGCGTCCCGCCGCGATGGCGGCGTCGACCATGCCATACGCGATCCAAGCACCAACAAAACGCCGAACAACACTCCCGGCGCGCTAAACTGAGGGCTCCACACCGATCCAAGGACGCCCATGGGCAAGGAATACGCGGCAATCGATGACAGCATGCGCGCTTGGATAAAGCGTCAACATCTGTTCTTTGTGGCGACCGCACCACGTAATGACGATGGACTGATCAATTGCTCGCCGAAGGGTCTCGACAGCCTAGCCGTCCTCGGCCCAACGACACTCGCCTATGCCGATACCGGCGGCAGCGGGATCGAAACGGTTGCCCACCTCAAGGAAAATGGCCGGATCACCGTGATGTTGTGCGCATTCGACGGCCCACCGAAGATCTTCCGCTTCTACGGCGTCGGCCGCGCGGTTGAGCCGCACGAGCAAGGGTTCACCGACCTGGTCAAGCACTTCCCAACGATGCCGACCATTCGCAATATTGTCGTTGTCGATGTCCAGACGATTAGGGATTCATGCGGTTACGGTGTGCCGCGCTACGACTTCATCGCTGATCGAGACTCGTTGCCCAATTGGGCAGCATCAAAGACCGATGAAGAATTGGTTGCCTATCGACTCGAGAAGAACGGCAGCAGTTTGGATGGCTTACCCGGTCTCGATGTGGAGGCCATGGCCGACAAATCGTCATGAGAACGTTAACGGCTCATAACTGCCGCTGTGAATGCGGTGCGGTTAAGTTCGCAGCGACACGCGAGCCGTTATTCCGCATGATGTGCCATTGCTCGATTTGCCAAGATTTCAATAACGCCGCCTTTTCCGATTTCGTCGTTTATCGGCGGTCAGCGATTTTGGAGCCAGCGGCCAGATTGATTGAGTTTGAGACGTATCGAGCACCGCCGAATATTGATCGTGGTAAGTGTCGGCGCTGTGGCGTTGCAACGATCGAGATTTTCGACAAGCCGTTGTTGTCGGCGCTGGTCATGATTCCTAAAGCGCGCTTTGCGCATGGGACCGCATTGCCCAAGCCCGTTGGGCATATCTTCTATGAATCACGCGTCGACAACGCCGAAGACGTCTTACCGAAGCATATCGGTTACCTCGCTAGTCAATTCTCGATTGCGAAGCAGTTGTTACCGGCAATGATGCGAGCGGCATAGAGACGTAACAACAAACGAAGGTGTAGGAGGGCCGTCCCCGGCGCGATGAAGGCGGCGAAAATGTCATCCGCGGCTTGATCGCGGCGAGACGCCGCTCCTACATCGGTAGAGACGCAGCGGCAAACGGAGGTGTAGGAGCGCCGTCCCCGGCGCGATGAAGGCGGCGAAAATGTCATCCGCGGCTTGATCGCGGCGAGACGCCGCTCCTACATCGGTAGAGACGCAGCGGCAAACGGAGGTGTAGGAGCGCCGTCCCCGGCGCGATG
>JBCDBO010000047.1:0-23399 GCA_039183535.1 Pseudomonadota bacterium
CAACGGACTGCTTAGATAATTGATCCGATAGTCACCATCCTCAAGCTCAGCGAGTTCGGCTGCTGCCGAGATCGCAGCGTCAATTTCGCCAAACTCATCGACCAAACCATTCTTCAGCGCATCCTCGCCGCTCCATACGCGCCCTTGCGCGATAGCATCTACCGCGTCGGCACTCATCCCGCGAAACTTCGCGACCCCGGTTACAAAACGCCGGTAGTCGGCATCAACCAAACGCTGAATGACTTGTTTCGCGTCGGCCGACAACGTCGTATCGGCGCGGAACTGACCAGCGAGTTGGCTGGTGCCCACGCCGTCTGTGTAGACGCCAAGTCGTTCCAGAGAACGCTGGAAGGTTGGGAACATACCGATAACTCCGATCGAGCCGGTGATCGTCGTTGGACTGGCGAAGATGCGGTCCGCAGACGCCGAAATCCAATACCCAGCCGACGCGGCAACGCTGCCCATTGATGCAACGTAGGGTCGCCCTGTCGCGCGAAACGCCGTTAGTTCCGCTTGGATAACATCCGATGCAAAGACGCTCCCACCGCCCGTGTCGACGCGCATGACCAAGGCACGAACATCGTTATCGGTCCGTGCCGCACGAATCAGAGAGGCGATCGTATCGCCGCCAATTTGTCCTGGCGGTGCCTCGCCATCAACGACCGGGCCGCTGGCAACAATGACTGCGACGGTCGCCGAGCCGTTAGCACCCATGTCGGGTGTCGTCGTTAGCGCGAGATAGTTCGCAACGGAAATACCGTTGAACTGGCTGTCGTCGCTCGGACTTGCGCCAAAGTGCTCGATTAATGCTTGCGTTTTCGCGGGCCGATCGACCAATTGATCCACAAGCCCCCCCGCCAACGCGACGGCCGACCAATCACCGTCATTATTGTCGAGTAAGCGAGCCAAATCGTTGGCCAGCATCGTTAATGCATCGACCTTGATGCCGCGTGCTGCGGCGATATCACCGGCATAGCTCGCCCACATGCTACCGAGCAATACCTCCGACTCGTCACGGGCTTCGGGGGACATGTCATTGCGCGAATAGGGTTCGCCAAATGACTTGTACTCGCCAACCCGAAAAATGTTCCAGTCGATGCTGAGTTTGTCGATCGCCTCGCGAAAGTAATTGCCAAAGCGGCCAAAGCCGGTCAGAAAAATCCCGCCTGCTGGGTCCATCCACACCTCGGTCGCCTCGGCGGCAATCAAATACGCCCCTTGCGAGTAGTAGCTGCTGTAGGCGTAAACGGGCTTGCCACTGGCGCGAAAATCGCGGACCGCGGCAGCGACCCGCTGTAACTTCGTTAATCCACCACCTGCTAAGCCGTTCAAGTCGAGCACAACCCCGGGCACGTTAGGATCGTCCGCAGCACGCGCTAAGGCCTGCGTTACATCGCGAACCAAGGTTTCGCGTATGGGCGAGCCTTCCAACTCCGCGAACGCTCGGTCGAATGCGTCGCCCGACAATTGATCGACCAACACACCGCTCGGCTGAATTACCAAAGCGGCGGCGCGCGGGACCACAGGGACATCGGTCGGAATCGCCGCAAGAACGACGCCGAAAATGAGTAATAACAGCGCTAGGTGCAGTAACTTGCGGATGCCATCGACGCCGTACCAAAGGTAGCGGAACATTTTCACGATTGCACTTTCGTCTGACATGGTCAAAACCCACTCCTAACCGTCTGCTACGGCGACTGCCGGGCCATTGTGCAGCAGCGCTACCGCCATTACGAGAGCGAGAGCAGCCACAACGATAAATCGGGCCAGAATGCGATGATGACGACGCTGATCAGCAATATGGCGAAAAACGGCAGCGTGGAAACATAGACATCGACGATCGGCTTATCGAAGCGATACCCGGCGATAAACAGATTCAGTCCGACCGGCGGCGTTAGGTAGCCCAATTGCATCGTCGCAAGAAATACGATGCCGAGGTGTATGGGGTCTACACCAAAACTCGTGGCAACCGGCAACAGCAAGGGCACGACTAAAACCAACGCCGAGAAAATATCGAGTATCGCGCCAAGTACTAGCAAAAAGACCAGCGTGAGTAGCAGAAACGTTGTCTGATCGGACACATACGTTCCAATCAATTCCAGTAACCGCTGTGGTACGCCGGCATCGATCATGATGTTCGTCGACGCGAGAGAGAAGCCGAGGATCACCATGATCCCGCCAACGAGCAACATCGATTCACGCATAATTCCGGGCAAGCGCGACAGTGCGACCTCGCGCAGGATGACGACGTCGACGATCAAAACGTACAACGCCGTTACCGCGGCGGCTTCGGAGACGGCGAAATAACCCGAGTAAATACCACCAAGAACAACGAACGGCAGCGGCAGCTCCCAGATCGACTCACGGAGCGCTCCAGCAACTTCACGCCACGAAAAATCCGCGAACGATTGGCGACGCTCGCGATTCACAAAGACCGCGTAGCCGGCTAGCATGATGAGCATCAGCAAGCCAGGCAAAACGCCAGCCACGAACAAGTCGTCGATCGGAATACGTGCAACAACGCCGTACAAGATCAGTGGCAACGATGGCGCGAACAGCAAACCAAGGCTGCCCGCGCTGGTCACGAGTCCAAGGTTAAACCGGTCCGGGTAACCTGCCGTTGCCAGTGCCGGATACAGGATCGCACCAAGTGCAATTATGGTTACGCCGGATGCACCGGTGAACGCGGTAAAGAACGCACAAGCTGCTAATGCAACGACAGCGAGGCCACCTGGCATCCAACCAAACAACGCGCGGGTTACACGAACAAGCCGACCGGGCGCACCACTCTCGCTGAGCAAATACCCAGCAAACGTGAACAGCGGAATCGCGACGAGCACGGGCATCTCGGCCAGGCTAAAAAACTCAATGCTGACGGCGGATAAGTCGACGTCTTCGCGCGAGTAGGCGAGCAACGCGCTGGCCGCGATGATGGCGAACAACGGCGCGCCCAATAACGCGAGCAACAGTAAGATAAGTGCCGTTGCGATAATCATGGCGAATCACCGCCAATCGGCTCGGAGGTCGCTCGCTTGCCGAACAAACGCAGAACCGCAATCGAGAACTGGTGCACGGCCATCAAACCAAAGCCGACCGGCAGGATCAGCTGGAACCACCAGGCCGGTAAGCCATCGAGCAAGGTGTCCTCAAACGCTATCGCATCGCGAACAAACCGGACCGATTGCCACGTGAGAACGACCAACACAGCGATGGTAAACAGATCAACGACAAGCATGGCGGCTTGCTGCAGACGTCGCGGCAGCATCCGACCGAGGATATCGATACGAATGTGACGGTCGCCGCGGCTGGCCGCGATCGCGCCGAGCATGGCGAGCCACAACACCATTAGGCGGATCGCCTCATCGCCCCAGGCGACGCCGGTATCGAAACCGTTCCGTAGTAGGATTTGTAGTGATGCTAGGCCTATCAATCCGACCAGAACGAGCACCAAAGCACCGTCCTCGATCCACTGCACAAGGCGACTGAGCCGTCGAAGCATCGGACGGTAATCGGTTCTTAGGTTGCGCCGCGCGTTAGTCGGCAGCGCCCGGGCCGGCGCTGGACTCGTCGGCGGCGCGGTAGTCGGCGAGCATGCGTTCGACACGCATCAGCAAATCGCTGGAAACCAATCCGTCGGCGGCCATTTTGCGATTTTCCGCCAAGACATCAGTCTGCCATCCCAACACCGCTGCTTGCTCTGGGTTTACGAAATCGACATAGCTTGCCAACGCATCGAGCGCCTTAACGTTGTCCGTCTTATTCGCGGCATCGAGCAACTCGCTGACACCGGTCAACACCTCACGAACGACAACTTGATCCGCGGCACTCAGCCGAGCAAACGCTTTTTTATCGATGGCGAGGTAACCGATCGTATAGACCAACGGCAAGTCGGTCACGTATTTGACCTTGGTATGCCACTGCAGTACCAACGCGGCGACAGGCGGTGAGCCAACAATATCAAGCAAGCCCGACTGTAAACCGGTCAGAACGTCCGTAACCGGCAATATCACGGGCGACAACCCCATCGCTTGCATAGCCCGGAAACTGATGTCGTCGCCCTCAGGCACCCAAATTTTTTGCCGATCAAGATCGGCCAATGTCGTTACCGGTTTTTGCGACATCAGTCGAGCGAAGCCACCGCCAGAGAAGCCAAATGACTCGTAGCCCGCTGCCAGCAAGCCAGCGGTAAGCTCCGCATCGATCGAGGCACGTACGTGGTCAACTTCGGCCTCCGAGCGGTACAGAAACGGTAGACCGTAGATATTTAGATCTGGGTACTGCTCCTGCAGACTCGTTGCCGTGAAATAGGCACCGTGCAACTGGCCAATGCGCATTTTGCGAAGCACTTTGTTGTCATTACCCATGACACCACCGGCGTACAACTTTAACTGTACGCGGCCGTCGGTTCGCTCACGAATGGTTTTCGCGCCGGCGCGCATTTCGGCGACCCACTGCGAGCCCTCGGGCGCCAGCGTCGCGATTTTCAGCGTTTGAGCGTGGCTCGCCATAGCCATCATAGTTAGGGCAACGGCGACAAGAATTCGCGTCAACATGTTATCTCCAGCAGTTCGGCGTCGGCGGTCGGCGTTCAGAAAAACTCGTCAGCCGTCGCTAAAAGTTCGGTCGCTTCGCGTTGCGCGAGCGTGTTCGTCAGCGTAAACCCGGTTGCAACCGGATCGGCTGCCACGACCTCTGCTAATAAGCGGTCATGCAACTCGCGGTCGTACAGCGGCCGTGCGTACGATCGGGCAATCTCTAGCTTTATCGACAAATCTTGGCCATCGTTGAGGGCTAGGGCCTGCTCGAAATACGCGAGGCCTTTCTCTGGCTCACCACCGAGGGCCGGCGTTCTGAGCGTCGCCAGTACACCGAGGTAGGTGAACAAACTGGCGTCGCGTGAGCCATCGTCGATTTCCAACAAGCGCTTCAGCATGGCCTCCATGTGCGGCAATTCCGCCAATGCATTCCAGTCATCGCTGTGCGAGCGAACGTAGGCGAGCGAGCTGAGCGCGTAGCTGTACAAGCTGTCGGCGCTCGACGCCGACATTTCGATCAGCGACGCCTCAAAGGTTTCGAGATCAGCCCCTTGCCAATCGCAAGCCGGCCCGTAGTCAAGGCAGACGCTGCGAGCGCCGTAATCGCGGGCCCGTTCCGTCAGCACTTTCGCCCGTGCCGGGTCGTCGGCAAACACGGCGCCGTAAGCGGCGTACATCTCCGCGGCGGCCCCGAGGATATCCGCGTTATCAGGGTCGGACTCGATCAAGCTGTCGAGCAGCAGCAGATACGATGGCAAGCCGTCGCGTATGAGTTGCGGATCGGGTTGGTTGACGACGGCGAGCGTCAAATTGTTCGCGAAATCGTTAGCGGCACCGGCGACGAGCGAGCCACAGCCCGCCACCGACGTTACTGTAGCGAGAACGATGACGGCCCGCGCGATCACGCGGCGGCTATGCTGCAACAATGAAGGTAACGGTTCGTTCACGGACTGGCCCCAAGCTGCCTAGTTCGACCCCGCTAATCCCCAGCGGTTCCCTGCCAGGGTTGTGAAAGCGTCGCAAGCGTTAGATTTTCTCGCGGATGCGTGCGGCTTTGCCGGTCCGGCCACGCAGGTAATACAACTTGGCGCGACGAACATCACCCCGACGCTTGACTTTGATGTCAGCGATCGATGGGCTGTAGGTCTGGAAGACACGCTCGACGCCCTCACCGTGCGAGATCTTACGGACGGTAAACGACGAATTAAGACCACGATTGCGACGTGCAATAACGACGCCCTCGTACGCCTGTAAACGCTCGCGTTCGCCCTCTTTGACGCGGACTTGTACGACGACCGTATCACCGGGCGCGAACGGTGGTACGTCACGAGTCATTTGCTCCTTCTCGAGCATCTCAATGATTTTATTCATGGCCTTAACTTCCGGTACCTAATCTAATCACGGTGCGGCTCGCCGTTCGGCAACGCCGCGATGTACTCATCCAGCAACACCCGATCGGTATCGCTGAGCGTCAAACGCGCCAGCAGATCCGGTCTGCGTTGCCATGTCCGCCCCAAGGCTTGCTGGCGGCGCCATCGAGCAATCTGCGCGTGGTCACCACTGAGCAACACACTGGGCACCGGCCGGTCGTCAACGACGTCAGGCCGCGTGTAGTGCGGACAATCGAGCAGGCCGTCCGAGAACGAATCCTGCCCAGCCGAACGTGCATCGCCAAGCACGCCCGGTAGCAATCGTGCGACGGCGTCAATAACAACCGCCGCTGCTAACTCACCGCCGCTCAGCACGTAATCGCCAATCGACAGCTCTTCATCAAATATCGCGTCAGCGACGCGCTCATCGATGCCCTCGTAGCGACCCGGCACCAACACAAAACCTGGCGTTGCCGCCAATGCCGCAGCGCGCTGCTGATTGAACGGCACGCCCTGAGGCGTTAAGCCGATCACCGGCGCGCCACCACCGACCCGCCGTTTCGCCTGCTCGATGGCCCGGACCAGTGGCGCGTACGCCAACACCATCCCTGGGCCGCCACCGAACGGTCGATCGTCGACCCGACCATCCGCTCGATCAGCAAACTGCCGCGGGTTGATGCAATCCACATGCACCCGGCCTGCATTGACAGCGCGCCCAACAACACCGTTCGCCAATGTTGGCGTAATCAGTGCATCGAACAATGTAACGACGCCGATACGCACCTGCGACGCGCCGACCGTTACCGCCAATCCCAGTCGACGACAATACGTCGACCCACCAAATCAACCTCACGAACGACGTCCGGCATCGCGAATGGGATCAACACATCGTCGCCATTCCCGGTAACAACCATGACGTCATGAGCGCCGGTTTCCAGCAGTCGTTCAACGACGCCTAGCGCCGTGTCGTTCGTTGTCACGACCGCGAGTCCCTCAAGGTCGTGCCAGTAAAACTCTCCTTCGCCCGCCTCCGGCAGTGCCGCTCGCGGCACCGCAATATCGATGCCAATTAGCTGGCTGGCCTGATCGCGACTCTCGACACCGGTCAGCTGCGCGACGAGTCCTTTGCCGTGTTCCTTCACCGCAAGCGGCTCGATTTCCCGTTGCCCGTCAGCCGTCACTAAAACCCAAGGCCGGTACGACGCGATCGCCAGTGCCGGTTTCGTATCGGAGCGAACCCGGACCCAGCCGCGGACACCGTAGACCCCCATGATGGCGCCGCACAACACAGACTCGGCTGGTGCCGGCATCGTTGTGCGTCGTTACGCGGCCGACGTCGCCTTGCGGTACTGCTTCAACAGTGCGCGAACGCGGTCTGATGTTTGCGCGCCGAGACCGATCCAATGATCGGCGCGAGCCAAGTCGACCCGCAAGCACGTGTCGCTGTCGTCACCGCACGGGTTGTAGTACCCGAGCCGTTCAATGTACCGGCCATCGCGCCGGTTGCGGCTGTCGGTAACGACGAAGTGATAAAACGGCCGTTTTTTGGCACCGCCACGGCTCAGACGAATGGTAACCATGCGGTATTAATCCAGTCGAAAATGGCTGGCGGGCTTTTGTGACGGACAGACTAACCGTCCGGCGCCGCCGGCAAACTGCGCATTGTACGCCAAGACCGGGAAAAAGAAAGCATTTTTGCCGGTTCGCGCGACCCGTTAACGCATACCGGGTGGCAAGCCGCCACCGGGCATCCCACCGCCGGGAATACCGCGCATCAGGCGCTTCAGACCACCTTTCGAGAAGCGCTTCATCATTTTCTCCATCTGCAAGTGTTGTTTCAGCAAACGGTTGACGTCTTGCACCTGAAGACCGGCCCCGGCAGCGATTCGTCGTTTACGTGACCCATTGATAACCTTAGGAAAACGGCGTTCATGCGGCGTCATAGAGTCGATGACTGCGATTTGCCGCCGTAGCGTTTTGTCGTCGGCCTGCCCTTTTAGCGCCGCTGGGTCGATTTTGCCGGCCATAGGCAGCTTATCCATCAGCGCTCCCATGCCGCCCATATTGAGCATCTGTTGCAGCTGATCGCGCATGTCGGCCAGATTGAAGCCCTTGCCCTTGCGAAGCTTGCCAGCCAGCTTCTCGGCCTTCTTGCGGTCGACTTTTTGCTCGACTTCCTCGACCAACGACAATACATCGCCCATCCCGAGTATTCGCGACGCCATGCGCTCAGGATGGAACGCCTCCAATGCGTCAGTTTTCTCACCGACACCAAGGTACAGAATCGGCCGACCGGTAACCTCGCGAACCGACAACGCCACGCCACCGCGCGCATCGCCATCCGCCTTCGTTACGATGCTGCCGCTCAACGGCAGCTCAGCAGCGAACGCTTGCGCGGCATTGACCGCATCTTGGCCCGCCATCGCGTCGATAACGAACAAGGTTTCCGTCGCTGCGGCGCGCTCGTGGACCGCCTTAAGTTCGACCATCAATTCGCCATCGATGTGCAATCGACCGGCGGTGTCGATGATCAAAACATCGTAGAAACCCTTCGTCGCCTCATCGCGTGCTCGATCAACAATCGCCGTTGGCACTTCGCTAGGGTCGGCATCGACGTAGCCGGCACCGACCTCGCCCGCCAAACGCTGCAACTGCAGCATTGCCGCCGGTCGGTGGACATCGACACTGACCAACAGGGTTTTTTTCTTGTCGCGCTCGATCAGCCGCCGCGCTAACTTCGCTGCGGTCGTCGTCTTACCAGCCCCTTGCAACCCAGCCAGAACGATAACCAGCGGCGGCTGCGTCTTGAAGTCGAGGCCGGCGGACTCCCCGCCGAGCACCGCCGTCAGCTCGGTGTGAATGATTTTGATAAACGCCTGTCCGGGCGACAGTGCCGTAAGGACCGATTGGCCCATTGCTTGATCGGTAACGCGCTCGATGAACGCTTTGACGACGGGCAATGCGACATCCGCTTCGAGTAATGCCATGCGCACTTGGCGAAGCGTGTCCTTGACGTTTTTCTCGGTAATCCGGCCTTTACCGGTAAGCGACTGAACGCTGGACTTAAGTCGCTCAGAAAGATTCTCGAACACGGCGCACGACTCGCTCGTTGGGACGCGGCAATCGTACCACCGCAGCCGGAGCCCCGTTCGGCTCAGACGGTTAGGTAGGCGCCTGTCTCAAGCATACGCACGCTGCGGCCCGGCAACGCTTCACGAACTTGACCGAGAATCTTGCGCTCGTCCCCCGGCTTCATCGCGTTCAACCATATGTCCGGTTCATGATTGAGCTGCACTAAGTCCGCAGCCATGGTCTGCGGCACGTAGTGCCCGGACTTTTTCGCCAGCGAGGCCAATTCGTTCGGGAAGGAAACCTCGATAACCAAGGTCTTCAGATTCGATGTGGCATTGAGCTTCGGCCATAAGGTCCGATTGGTCGACGTGTCGCCGCTTATGGCGAAGGCGCGATCGGCCTGCGTTAGCACATAGCCTTGCGAGGGTACGGTGTGTTCGACCTCTACCGCTTGCACGGCCAGTGAGCCAAAATCGACAACCTCGTCGGGCTCAACCGCAACGAACTTCAGCATTGGTGCTTCGGGTGACGGTAGCTGCGTGAAATCAGGCCAAATCACCCAGTTGAAAATGTGCTGCTGTAGAGCAGCGATCGTGGCCGAGCGCGCATAGACGACGACGGGTTCGTGGCGACCGCTGTCGAAGACGCTGTCAATAAACAGCGGCAGGCTCGCAACGTGATCCAGGTGGCTGTGGGTTAGTAGCACCGCGCGGATCTTGCGCAACTCGGGTAGCGTCAAGTCGCCGACGCCGGTGCCAGCGTCGAGTAATAGCCACTCATCGACGAGCAACGATGATGTCCGGGCACCAGCGCCGATTCCGCCGCTGCAACCCAAGACCCGTACTTGCATCTCAACACCAGGGACGCCGCAAACCCAGTAGGGTTCTCATGGAAAGCGTCATATGCCATTATTCCCAGTGACTTACGCTAGGTGACGCCCCTACGGGTTTCTGTGTCTCAAATCACAATTCTCATCGCCTACGTGCTGGGCGGTCTGGCCCTCGGACGCGGCCGCCTAATCACTGGATCGAACAACGCCCAGACGCTGGAACGGCTTGGCCTGGCCATCGGTGTCGGCGCGGCCGCGTGGCACTTGTGGTCGCTGCTGCCGACCGTCGCCGGTGCAGCGCCAACGTCGCTTAGCCTTGGCGCCGTTTTTTCGCTGTTGAGCCTCGAGATTGCGCTGATCGCGCTGATCGTTTCGCTGACGCGTCGCTACCGCGGCGTCGCGGCGATTTTACTTGTCGTGGCTGGCATCGTCGCGACCGGCATGCTGATGGGCGATGGCACCGCAAATAACCGACCGCTGACAATGCCGCTGCGCGTGCACGCCGTATCGTCACTGCTCGCGTACAGCTTGCTGGCCGTTGGCGCTATTTTCGCGATTAGCGCAATCGCGCAGGATGGCCGGCTGCGAGCGGCCAAGACCGGCGGCCTGGTCGGCTTGTTACCGTCACTGACCGAGATGGAAAGGCTGGTGTTCGCGGTCGGCGTGGCCGGCTTTATCGGCTTATCGGTGTCCATCGCGACCGGTATCGTCTTCGTTGAGAACCTCTTCGCCCAGCACCTCGTTCACAAGACCGTGCTGTCGGTGGTGGCGTTTGGCTTGTTCGGCGTGCTGCTGGCCGGGCGCGCATTGGCTGGTTGGCGTGGCCGTCCGGCCTTATCGCTGTACCTCGGTGGCTTCGCGGCGCTGATCCTTGCGTACTTCGGATCGCGGTTCGTCCTCGAAGTCATTCTCAGCCGCCAATGGGGCTAAGTGCTAGGCGCCGAGCGCGCCGCGCGAAAAATACGATCGTGCGAGCCCGATGAGCGCAGAAACACCGTTAGGCTTGCTGTTCGGGCTTATCGCCATATTGCTCGCGATGTCCGCCTTTTTTTCGAGCTCCGAAACGGCGCTAATGAGCCTCAATCGATACCGGCTGCGCCATCGCGCCAAGGACGGCCATCGACCATCGCAGCTCGCCGAGCAAATTTTGGCCCGCCCGGACCGGCTGATCGGCCTGATCCTGCTCGGCAATAACCTCGTCAATTTTTCCGCCAGTACGCTGACCGCGATTATCGCGCTGCGTATTGGTGGTGAGTCCGCGGCGGCGACCGCCAGCGCACTTGGCACCGTTATTTTGACGTTGGTGGTTCTGATATTTGCCGAGGTGGCCCCAAAGACGATGGCGGCGCTCTATCCCGAGCGCATCGCGCTACCGGCCGCTTACGTCTACTACCCGTTACTGAAAATCTGTATGCCGATTGTTCGGCTAATCAATCTGGCCGCGAACGGCGTTTTGTTGCTGTTCGGCATTCGCACGTCAGAAAGCACAGGCGATGCGCTGTCGCGCGAGGAGCTGCGCACGGTTGTCACCGAGGCCGGCGCAATGCTGTCGGCGCGTTACCGGCGCATGCTGGTCAGTATCTTGGATCTTGAAAAAGTCACGGTCGATGACGTTATGGTGTCCCGTAACCTCATCGTTGGGATAGATCTGACCGATGACATTGACGACATCGTCGAGCAACTAGAAGGTAGCGATCACACCCGACTGCCGGTGTATCGCGACAATATCGACAACATTATTGGCATCTTGCATTTACGCCAAGTCGTCAATGCATTACGCAAGAAACAGCTAACCAAAGACCTGCTGGTCACGTTACTAACCGAGCCGTATTTCGTCCCAGAGGGGACGGCGCTCAGCCGTCAATTGGTGCAGTTTCAGAAACAAAAACGCCGCGTCGGTATGGTTGTCGATGAGTACGGTGACCTCCAGGGCATGGTGACCCTTGAAGACATACTCGAAGAGATCGTCGGTGAATTTACGACAGCGCCTGGTGGTGACGATGACGATATCGTGCGCATCGGGCCTAACGCCTTCCAAGCGAGTGGTACGGCACATGTGCGCGAGTTAAACCGCCTAGCCGATTGGGTGCTGCCGACCGATGGCCCGAAAACATTGAACGGGCTAATCGTCGAAACACTAGAAACGATACCCGTGTCAGGTACGACGTTGACGCTCGACAACTATCGTTTCGAGATCATTGAGACCAGCGATAACCGCGTGCAGCGACTGCGGGTGTATCGTGACTAAGCCATAACCCGTTCGATGGCACTCGCGACCGAGTCCACCCCTACAACCTCAAGGCCATCGATCGTCTCGCGTGGTTGATTGGCCAGCGGCACCAATGCGGTTCGAAAGCCTTGCTTACTCGCTTCGCGCAGCCGCTCCTCGCCAAAACGCACCGGCCGAACCTCCCCAGCAAGGCCGATCTCGCCAAACGCCACCAGTCCCGCTGGCAATTGACGGTCACGAAAGCTCGAGACGATGGCCAGTAGAGCCGCCAAATCCGCTGCGGGCTCGCCAACACGTAAACCGCCGACAACGTTCACGAACACATCCTGCCCCGCCAGACTAAGACCCGCATGGCGCTGCAACACGGCCAGTAACAGCGGCAGACGGTTCTGATCGAGGCCGTTCGCAAGACGGCGCGGCTGTCCGGCAACGGCATCGGTGACCAGGGCTTGCAACTCGATCAAGAGCGGCCGGCTACCCTCCCAGCTGACCAACACGGTACTCCCGGCCCGATCGATGGATTGGCCCGACAAAAACATTGCCGAGGGGTTGCGCACCTCGCGGAAACCGGCCGCATCCATCGCGAAAAACCCGAGTTCGTTACTGGCACCAAAGCGGTTTTTGACGGCGCGAACCACCCGAAATCGACTGCTGGGATCGGACTCAAAGTACAACACGGTATCGACCATGTGCTCGACGACACGCGGCCCAGCGATGACACCCTCTTTAGTGACATGACCGATCAATAACAGGCTGACGCCCGCTTGCTTAGCGAACCGGACGAACGCGCCGACCGACTCACGAAGCTGGGTTACCGAGCCAGCCGCCGACGTCACCTCGTCGACGACCATCGTTTGAATCGAATCGACAACAACGACGCGTGCCCGTTGCCGGGTTGCCGCGGCGATTATGGCAGCCACGCTGGTGTCGGTAAGAAGCGGCAAACGACGATCGACCAAACCGAGTCGCTGCGCCCGTGCCGCCACTTGCTGCGCACTTTCTTCGCCCGTTACATACAAAAGATCGTTTTGCTCGGCCAATGCCGCACTGACCTGCAGCAGTAAGGTCGACTTCCCGACCCCCGGATCGCCGCCCAGTAAGACCACCGACCCGGGAACGACACCGCCACCTAGGACCCGATCGAATTCAGCGAAGCCACTGGGTAGGCGCGGCGCTTCGTCGGCCGTGCTCGCGTCTAATCGAACGAGGGTCGCTAGCGGTTCGCTGCCCGCGTAATTTGCACTGCCCGCACGTTCTTCCAGGGTATTCCAAGCGCCGCATTCGGGACATTGGCCTTGCCACTTAGGAGCGCTGGCGCCGCAACTACTGCACTGATACACGGTTCGACTGCGCGCCACTGGCACTCCTGGTCGGTCTTTTGCGGCCGCCGATGCTAGCACTGCTGGCGCGACCCTGATGCGTTGAAATGCTACACAGATCGCAGACCTTATTGTCATAAGAACGGTAGATTTCCAGCGTTTTGAATGGGATATCGCATTGCGGCAGTTGACTCTTTCGCGCCCGATCGTAGTCGGTCTGGCCACAGCCGTCCTCGCTTTGGCTGTTTTGGCTCTCGTGCGTCCGGACCGAGCGGGTGTGCTCGCCATAGCTGCGCTCGCGTTAGCGCTCGGAGCGGCGCTGCTCGTCGCGTGGCAGCAACCGCGCCGCAGCCTCGACCGCAGTGGTGAGCGCGCCATGCACTTACTGGCGGCCGGTCGCCATGACGGCGCGTTCAATGAGTTTCGTTCGTTGCCAACGACGGCAGCCAGCGTCAGCCTAGGTTTCGAGCTCGGGCACGCGTTTGAGTCGGCCAAGCGTCGCGATCTTGCTATTCGAACCTGGCGGCTACTCGCCCAGCGCATCGACAAATGCCTGCGCGCTGCGCAAGACCACGACGCGAGCGCTGAGGCGACACATCGTCCGTCCGGTCTACCGCGTGTTATCGGGCGCTACGCAATTGAGGGCCTGCTGGGTCGTGGCGCCATGGGCGCGGTCTACCTCGCCGTAGACACCCGCATTAATCGTTCTGTCGCGTTGAAGGTCGTCAATTTGGAGCGCGAATTTGACGCAACTGGTCTCGATGCGGCGCGTGCCCGGTTTTTTCAGGAGGCGGAATCGGCGGGGCGACTGCACCACCCGGCCGTTGCGACAATATTCGATGCTGGCGAGATCGGCGCGCTGGCCTACATCGCCATGGAGTACGTTGGCGGGCGGCCGTTATCGGACTATCGTCATGGCGGCGATCCGCTGCCGTTGGCAACGTTGATCGAGGTGATTGCCCAGGCCGCCGAAGCGCTCGCCTACGCGCACGAACAGCGGGTCATCCATCGCGACATTAAACCGACCAACCTACTGTATGACCCAGATACGGGGCAGCTGAAGATTATGGACTTTGGCGTCGCGCAATTGGCCGATGCCGTGCGGACCCGAACCGGCATCATCTTAGGCACCCCTGTGTATATGGCACCCGAGCAGCTATTTGGCGAACAATTAGGGCCTTACTCGGACTTGTTTTCACTTGGTGTTACCCTATACGAATTACTAACGGGGACGGTGCCTTTCCCGGCCAAGAAGCTATCGGACGTCGCGAAAGCCATCACCGAGGGGGAACCGAAGCCGGTGGCGGAATGGCGGTCGGACGTGCCAACTTCATTGCAACAAGTTGTCGATAAAGCGCTCGCACGGTCGCCATCCGAGCGATACCAAAGTGGTTGGGAAATGGCAGACGCGCTGCGCGCTTGTGCGCTGGATACAAACGCTGAAGTTATCTCAAATAGTGTCGGTAACTCGTTGCCGTAGAAAAGAAAAAGCATCGAATCCCCAATGAGTCTGCGCAAGAAGATACGGTTCGCGTCAATCACGCATCCAGGCATGGTGCGTGAGCATAACGAGGACTTCATCGGCTCGGATAACGACATTGGTTTGATGGTCCTCGCCGATGGCATGGGCGGCTACAACGCTGGCGAGGTCGCCAGTGAGTTGGCCGTCGACATCGTCTCGCGGATGGTGCGTGAGGGTGTCTCGCGCGAAGCACGCAACGACATCGATACCGGCAGTGGACTGATGCGGCAATCGATCGTCTTGCGCGACGCGATCTCGCGTTCGAACAAAATCATTTACCAAACGGCGCAGTCGAAAACCGAATGCGAAGGTATGGGCACGACCCTCGTCGCTCTGCTGTTCTTCGATGACAAGGTATCGATCGCGCACGTCGGCGACTCGCGCGCGTATCGGCTTCGCAACGACAAATTCGAGCAATTGACGCTCGATCACTCATTGCTGCAAGAGCTCGTCGACCGCGGTTTTTACTCGCAAGAGGAAGCCCAGCGCTCGACCAACCGCAATTATGTGACTCGCGCCCTTGGCGTGGAACCTACTGTCGATGTAGAAATTCAGGAGGAGAGCGCAGAGAAAGGCGATATCTACCTGCTGTGCTCTGACGGCCTACCGGACATGGTCGAAGATGAAGATATTCATTTAACGATCAGCACGTTTAGTGCTAGTCTTGATGTGGTCGGTCAGCAGCTCGTACAGCTGTCGAACGACCATGGCGGGCGCGACAACATCTCGATAATGCTCGCTCAGATACTGGGTCCTTATCCTGCGAAGAAAGGGCTCGCAAAGATGATCAGTGGGATGTTCCGCTGAGCGGCGTAGGTAATACAGGGAAACACGTTGCTGCTAAGGCGGCAACGGCAGCTTAACGGGGCATGTAAGAGACGAGCAATGGCACGCTTAATCCTAACGCTGGATGGCCAGGTATTGGCCGAGTACAACATGACGAAGGAGCGATACACGGTCGGCCGCTTGCCGGATAACGACGTGCGTATCGACAACCCGGCTGTCAGTGGTCACCACTCGCTGATTATCAACATCCTCAACGATTCGTT
This sequence comes from Pseudomonadota bacterium, assembly GCA_039183535.1. Taxonomy (GTDB): domain Bacteria; phylum Pseudomonadota; class Gammaproteobacteria; order Steroidobacterales; family Woeseiaceae; genus JBCAXA01. The sequence continues at coordinate 15,927 of JBCDBO010000047.1, forward strand.
TCTTGAGGATCTGAACAGCACCAACGGCACCTACGTCAATGGCAAACTGATCAAGAAGCACGCACTGCAGCATGGCGACACGATCACGATCGGACGCCACCAGCTGCGCTTTGTTGACCAACAGGTCAGCGATGCAGATCAGGACGAGTTCGAAAAAACCATGGTCATTCCACCGAGCCAACAAAACGTCTCGGATATGGACCAGGCAAATCAAGCGACCGACAAAGCGGCAGCGGCGACCAATACGACGGCTGGTCCGGCCAAGGCGAAGCTGCAAGTCCTCTCAGGATCGTTCGCAGGCCGAGAACTCGAGCTAACCAAAGCGCTGACGACGCTCGGCCGCCCAGGCGTACAAGTGGCAGCGATCACGCGCCGCGCTGAGGGCTTTTTTATCGTCCATGTCGAGAGCGGCAAAGACGGCGATTACCCTGAGGTGAACGGCGAAGCGATCGGCGCCCAGGCGCGTAAGCTGCGCGACAACGATGTCGTCAAGCTTGCTGGCGTCAAGATGGGTTTTTTCCAGACTTAGGCTTAGGCAAACCTGCCCGCTAATACTGCCTAGAACGCCGGCGGCGCGTCGTCGTAGACGGGTATTTCCGGTATGTAGTTGCGGAATCGGGTGAACTCGCCCTGGAACGTCAACTGCAAATCACCCGTTGGTCCATTTCTGTGCTTGCCGACGATGATATCGGCAACATTTTTGCGGGGTGTGTTCGGGTCGTAGACCTGCTCGCGGTAAATGAAGACGATCAGGTCAGCGTCCTGCTCAATCGCCCCGGACTCGCGCAAGTCCGACATGACCGGACGTTTATCCTGGCGTGAATCGACCGCTCGGTTAAGCTGCGATAACGCGATAACCGGTACATTGATTTCTTTTGCTAACGCCTTCAGAGATCTCGAAATTGTCGATATCTCTGTCGCGCGGTTCTCCGACTTGTCGCCTGGGACTTCCATCAATTGCAGATAATCCACGACGATCAATCCGAGATCGTGTTGGCGTTTCAGCCGCCGCGCACGTGCTCGTAACTCGGTGGGTGTTAGCCCCGGTGTATCGTCGATAAAGACCGGCGCCTCCCCGAGCAATTGCACAGCACTGTTAATGCGCGCCCAATCCTGGTCGACCAGCTTGCCGGTACGCAGCTTCGGCAGCGTCACCTGACCTAGCGACGACATCATCCGAAACATCAGCTGCTCGGCACTCATCTCCATGCTGTATATGGCGGTTGGTACCTTGCTGGCGCCCAACGCAGCATTCTCGGCGATATTGACGGCAAACGTGGTTTTACCCATTGATGGCCGGCCAGCGACGATGATCAGGTCGGACGGCTGCAAGCCGGTCGTCAACTCATCGAAGTCTTTAAAACCGGTGCTGATTCCGACTGGCTCGCCACCGCGTTTGTAGCGGCGGTCGATTTCATCAACAACGCCTGGCAGTAACTCTTGTATGGGCCGCAAGCCAGCACCGGCCGCCTGGCCGGTCTCGGCGATCTGAAAAATCGCTTGTTCGGCCTTCTCTACGAGCTCGGTGGCACCATTGCCGTCGGTATTGAAAACGCTCCCGGCGATTTCATTCCCAACGGTGACCAACGAGCGTAGCAAGGCCCGCTCGCGGACGATCTTCGCGTACGCGCGGACGTTGGCAGCATTGGGCGTTTCCGATGACAACGCGGATAGGTAGTCAAGGCCGCCCACTTCGTTCAGCTGCCCGAGACTGTCGAGGTGCTGCGACAGTGTTACCGCATCAAGTTCGACCCGCTTGTCGATCAGCGTTGCGCAAGCAGCGAAAATCTTGGCGTGGTCTTGCCGATAAAAGTCGTCGGCCGCAACGACATCCGCGACACGGTCCCAGGCGGTTCCGTCGAGCATTAGCCCGCCAAGTAACGATTGCTCGGCCTCCAGCGAATGGGGCGGCGTTTTTAGCCGCGCAACTTCGCCGTACTCGTCGGGTATCGGACTCACGCAGCGCCGCCTGCAGCGCTGCGGAACCGATCAACCGTGGGCTTACTCCTCGGCAACAATCGAGATTTTGACGTCGACATCGACGTCGCTATGTAAGTGAAGGCTGATGTCGTGCTCGCCGGACGTACGCAGCGGCCCCTCGGGCAAGCGCACTTCAGCACGGCTAACGTCAACACCTTTCGCCGAGAATGCCTCGGCAATATCGACGGTACCGATCGATCCGAACAACTTGCCCTCGCCGCCGGTTTTGGCTGGGATGACGAGTTCCGTCGCCGCAATCGTCTCGGCACGTTGTTGCGCGTCCTTCAACTCTGCAGCCGCTTTCGCTTCCAACTCGGCGCGCAGCGCCTCAAACTCTTTCAAGTTCGCTGGCGTTGCCAACTTCGCCTTACCCTGTGGCAACAGAAAGTTGCGTCCGTACCCGGGTTTGACGGTGACCAAATCACCGATGGAACCGAGGTTTTCTACTTTTTCCAGCAATATAACTTCCATAACTCACCTGTAACTGTCGATCAGCGAAGCCTCACGACGATTGCGCTAACCGACTACGAACACCGAACCAGGCGTCCAAGTAACCTACCACCGACAGCGCCGATAACGCTATCGCATTCAAAAATGGCATAACCAGTGCGACATAGGCAGCTAACAACAAGCTGACTCCGGCCGGCCGGCGTGCCGCAAACCAATGCATCAGGGCCAAACCCTGCACAAAAAACGCGACCAACAAACAGATCGCAATCGCTCGGGCGACCGCTGTTGGCACGAACGCTAGCACCAGGCAAGAGACGATCATTGCCCCCGCCATTAGCTGACCCAGATTCAGATCGCGGAATCGACCTTCACGAAACGAACCACCGGGCATTAACGCCGCCAATGAGTGACCGAGGTAGAGCGCGATAACGGTCGCGAGCCAGAAGCCTGACAGAGCGATCTCGTGCAGCATCGACATCATGACGTCGAAAAACTGAGCGACCTCGGCACCGTCCCCCTTAGCCAGCCACCGTTCGATGTTTTCGGCTAGCGTCTCCCAGACGACGGGCCCGGGAATACCGGCCCCGTGTAACACGGTGACAAGTACCAACACCGTCAGTAGCGCCAACTGCGCCGTTAGCGTTGTTGAGCCGGTGCGCTTAAGTACCAGCCCTGTGACGATACCAATAGTTAAGAAACCCGCGCTGCCGACAGCAAGCCCCGTGGAACCGGCCCCCACGATCGCCGCCGACAGCAACATCATAATGACCGCTAGGCTGGCCCGAATACCTGCCGGCAAAGCGCCGTGAACGAGCGTCTGTTGAACCGCAATGGCAGAGGCGACGGGCGGCGCCAGCGGCAACGTGACAACCATGCCTAAAACGGCGTTAACCGGTTGTGCCGCCAACCACGCTGCGATTCGGCCGATCACGCTCGGCTTAGCGCCGTGCCTGTCCACCGGATCTATCGGTTAATGCCGGTCGGTATACGGCAGCAGCGCGAGGTACCGGGCCCGTTTGACCGCTGTCGACAATTGCCGCTGGTAATGCGCTTTGGTGCCGGTAATACGACTCGGGACAATTTTGCCGGTCTCGGTCACATAGGCTTTCAGCAACTGCAGATCTTTGTAATCGATCTCTTCGATGCCTTCGGCGGTGAAACGGCAGTACTTGCGTCTGCGAGAAAATCTAGCCATGTCTAATTCTCCCTACGCCGCATCTTCGGCAGTATCCGACTTGGTGTCGGCATCGTCTGTGGATGCATCGGCAGATGGCTCCGGCTCACCGCTATCGTCGCTCGCAGGGGCCTCATCGGCACCCTCTTCGTCCGAGCTTTGTGCGTTGCGGGCCTCGGCCTCAGCCTGGACACGTGCCTCGCGACGGCGCTGCGCCTCTTTCTCACGCGCTTTCTCGTCCTCGACGGCTTTGGCCATCGGCGATGCTTCAGTGATCGCTTTGTCGCGTGCAATGACGAGGTGGCGCAGGACAGCGTCGTTAAACTTAAACGCGCCAGTGAGCTCGTTTAGTGTGGCTGCATCGCACTCGATGTTGAACAGCACATAGTGGGCTTTGTGCGCCTTAGCGATCGGGTGAGCAAGCTGACGCCGACCCCAATCTTCGTGCCGATGGATAGCGCCACCGGCGCCGGTGATCATGTTCTGGTAGCGTTCAGCCATCGCGGGCACCTGCTCGCTTTGGTCCGGATGCACCAGAAACACCACTTCGTAGTGTCTCATTGTGAGCCCTTCTGGATTACAGTTTCCCGGCCAACCCGGTGAAACAAGGGGGTCCCGCTCTTGCGGATCGGCGATCCTACCCGCTGGGGCGGGTAGACGCAAGGAAGCGCTGGCGCCGAGCCTCAAACAATACGACACCGGTCGCGACCGAAACATTCAGACTTTCAATAACCGGTTCAATCGGAATGGCGACCCGCTGCGCAGCGCGGCGGCTAATCTCTGGGCTGACACCCGCGTGTTCCGCACCTAAGACGATGACCACGGGCCCGGCGAGGTCACACTCGTATAGCGTGAGATCAGCGTCACCGTCGGCAGCGACGAGCCGTACGTCGATCCGAGCGAGCCGCTCGCAGCACTTCGCCAACGAGTTGACCCTAACGATGGGCACGACTTCGGCACCACCGCTGGCCACTTTTCGAGCCGCAGGGGTTAGTTCAGCACTGCCTGAACGCGCCATTATCAGCGCATCGACGCCATGCGCGGCGGCGCTACGTAGGCAAGCACCGAGGTTGTGGGGGTCGGTCACCTGATCAAGGGCCAGCAGCAGAACCGACTCGCCGGCTAGGAGCCGCTTTTCCACCAACGTCAGTAGTGCGCCCTCGTCGAGAGTCCAACTCCCGTTCAACTCAAGCACAACGCCTTGGTGGCGGGTATCGGGAACAAGCCGATCGAGGTCGAAGATACGCCGCGATTCGATGGCCAATTGAGCCTCAATCGCGCGTTCGCGGAGCTGCTCAAGCCGCGGATTTGAGGAACGCTCGTCCAGTAACACGCGTTTGATGCGCTCCGGTTGCGTTCGTAGAACGTGTTCGGCCGCGTTGATGCCGGCCAACCAAGTCGCACGGCTCATGTCGCCTTCACCAGCGCGAAGTCGATGTGTCGCTGCTCAAGATCCACGTGCTCCACTCGAACTCGCAGCGTCTGGCCCAACGAAAATCGTTGCCCGCGGCGAGCGCCGATCAAACTTTGCTCGGCCGCGTCGTACTCGTAATAGTCGTTCTGTAACGTCGCCACATGAATGAGGCCTTCGACGTTTAGCTCATCCAGCAAGACGAACAAGCCGAACGGTGTGACGGTCGCTATGCGGCCTACGTAGACTTGACCGACTTTCGACACCATGAACTGGCACTTCAGCACGGCTTCTACTTCGCGCGTCGCATCCTCAGCACGGCGCTCTGTCGCCGAGCTTTGCTTGCCGAGATGAGTCATATCGTCATGCGAGTATTGGTACGCAGCCGGCTTACCCCCCGCTAACCGATACTTGATCGCGCGATGCACCAGTAGATCCGGGTATCGGCGGATCGGCGACGTGAAATGCGCGTAACGCTTTAGCGCCAAGCCGAAGTGACCGCTGTTGTCCGGCGTGTACTCGGCATGCGCCATAGAGCGTAGCAGCGCAACTGCGATTGAGTGCGCATCGGGGCGCTGGCGAATATCCGCCAACAACCGCTTGAAATCGCGCGGCTGTACATCTTCGGCCAGGGGTACTTTATAGCCGAGCGTTAACACATACTCGCGAAACTCGTCGAAGCGCGCGGCACGGGGTCCGGCATGAACGCGGTACAACGCCTGTAGACGATGCTTGCCGAGGTACTTGGCGGCCTCGACATTGGCAGCGATCATGCACTCCTCAATCAGCCGATGGGCATCGTTGCGACGTATTGGGCGGATACCACGTACCTCACCGTCGGCGCCAACATCGATCCGTAACTGGGGAATATCGATCTCTAGGGCGCCGCGCTTGTCTCTCGCCGTTGCCAAGACGGTGTAGAGAGCGCCCAGGTGCTCGAGTGACGTGGCAACCGCACGGTCGATCTTCGCCGGCCGTTTGCCACCGTCGAGAAACGCATGCACGTCGGTGTACGTGAGTCGCCGCGCCGAGCGAATTACAGCGTTGTAAAACTCACTGCGTTTAACAGTGCCTCGGCTATCGATCTGCATATCGCACACCAATGCCAGGCGATCGACCTTGGGCTTTAGCGAACACAAGCCGTTCGACAATGCTTCCGGCAGCATTGGCACAACCCGGTCGGGGAAATACACCGACGTACCGCGGCGCTGGGCCTCGTCATCTAGCGGCGAACCGGGCTCGACGTAGTGTGCAACATCAGCGATCGCAACGACCAACCGATAGCCATCGGCCGTCGGTTCTGCGTAAACCGCATCGTCGAAATCGCGCGCGTCGGCGCCGTCGATGGTGACCAAGGCCAGTCCACGTAAGTCGACGCGATCTTTCTTGGCCGCTGACTTAACCGTAGACCCAAACGTGGCGGCCTCTGCCTGCACGGCATTTGACCAACGATGCGGTATGTTGTGCGCATGAATCGCGAGTTCGCTGGCGATGCCTTGATCCCCCGGGTCGCCTATTACGCCAACGACCTCCCCGGTCGCTTGGGTCGCCGCCGTCGGGTAGTCGATAATCTTAACTACAACAAACTGACCGGGTTTCGCGCCGCCGGTCTTGCGCGCCGGAATCAGAATCTGCTGTGTCTGACTTGGGTTATCGGGAACGACCGTCGTAATGCCACGCTCACGAACGAGCTTGCCGGCGATTTCCGTGGTTCGCCGCTCCAGCACCTCAACGAGCTTGCCGGCCGTCCGATCGCTACCCGGCCTCGATGTCAGACGGACGGCGATACGATCGCCGTTAAAAAGACTGCGCATTTCGCGGCCGGACAGATAGACGTCGTCTTTGCCATCGTCACGTAGCAAGAACCCAAAGCCATCGCGATGCGCACTGACCGCACCGGTAATCAATGCCGTTTTAGCAACGAGCAGATACTCGCTACGCCGGTTTTTTATAACTTGACCTTGCTGCACCAACTGTTTGAGCTTTTTGCCAAGCGCTGATAGATGTTTGCCAGTCTTAAGATCAAGCGTTCGCGCCAAACGCTCAAGCGTCATTGGCTCGCCGCGCTCGGCCAGCAGGGCTAGCAAGTCACGATTACCGGGAATCGGGTGGCGGTATTTGTCGTTAGGCGCCGTGGACTTGCGACGTTTTGAGGTCTTCTTAGGCAATCGGTTACCGTGCTGTGCGGGCAGAATTGACAGTGGCCGCCGCCGTTAAGTAGAGTTCGCGGCCTTCGTTTGAACCGCGATTCTACGCGGTTCCACCGGCCCAGGTGGCGGAATTGGTAGACGCGCTGGCTTCAGGTGCCAGTGATCGAAAGGTCGTGGAGGTTCAAGTCCTCTCCTGGGCACCACTTACCGGCCTTACGGCCGGACGTGGTGAACGCAGAGACATCCTCCATCTCGAGCTCACCGAGGTTTGGCACTCATCTAGCGAGCGGCACTACCGCCTCGCCAAC
>JBCDBO010000048.1:0-23060 GCA_039183535.1 Pseudomonadota bacterium
AAGACATCATGCACGGCGGCTTCGCATTTCTCTAAGAAGGTTGGTATCGCTGACACGGGTACCGACACATCGTGTGCAATGGCGTTGACGAACGCGCGTTTCACGAGCGGGATCGTTGCTGGCGAGCTTCGGATTGAATGCCGGCCCCGTGCAGGCTGTTGGACGCATGGCGTTTACCAACTACATTGTCTGCACGCTCGTCGGCACAACACTGGCGGTTGGGCATGGCTTCGGGCTCTACGGCAAAGCGCAATTGTCCGATTTGATGCTGGTCGTCTTGGCCACCCTAGCGCTGATGCTAGTTTGGTCCAGTGCTTGGCTGCAGCGATTTCGTTTTGGGCCGCTCGAGTGGCTGTGGCGATCACTGGTATACGGTGTGCGGCAACCGCTGCGGCGCTGATCAAAGTCGCGTCGCTGGCCGTAAATCCGTAGTAGCTTGGTCGCGACGCCGCGACTCGCGGTTTATAGTAGCGCAAATAACACGAACAACGACGCGCTCTGAACCGATCGCCTGGGAGTGGGTATGTTCCGACGGAATATCGCTGCAGCGCTTGCAACGATACTGATCGCCAGTTCTGCGCTGGCCGCAACGATTGAACCGGCGCCACCGCGTGATGAAGGCGATGGCCCATTCGCACGATTAATCTTGCGCGACGCCACGATGATCGCCGGCACCGGTGCACCGCCACGCGGCCCAGTCGACATCGTTATCGAAAATAATCGTATCACCCGAATTGTTAGCGTCGGCAACCCCGGCGTACCGGTCGATCCAGATCGTCGACCCAGCGCCGATGCGACGACGCGCGTGGTCGAATTGAACGGCGCGTACGTATTGCCGGGCTTCATCGACATGCACGGTCACCTCGGTGGTGTACAGCAAGGCACGCCGGCCGAGTACGTGCTTAAGCTGTGGCTCGCGCATGGCATAACAACCGTGCGCGAACCGGGCAGCGGCAACGGTATCGATTTTATTGTCCGACACAAAAAAGCCAGCGCCGCGAACGAAATTACGGCACCACGACTCGTCGCGTATCGGTACTTCGGACAAGGCACGTCGGAACCACTGGCGAGCCCCGACGCAGCACGGCGTTGGGTCCGCGCCTCGAAACGGGCCGGTGCAGACGGCATCAAGTTTTTCGGCGCAGCGCCCGCCATACTCGAAGCAGCGATCGGCGAGGCCAGTCGCTTAGGCATGGGCTCGGCGATGCATCACGCTCAACTCGACGTGACCCGCGCCAATGTGCTCAACACGTCATCGTGGGGCCTGACCACCATGGAGCACTGGTACGGCCTACCGGAAGCCCTGTTCGATCAACGAACGATTCAGGACTATCCGCCGACCTACAATTACAACAACGAGCAAGACCGCTTCGCCGAAGCAGGACGGCTATGGCAACAAGCCGCAGCGCCTGGATCAGCCCGTTGGGTAGAAGTTCGCGATACGCTGCTCGCACGCGACTTTACGCTCGACCCAACACTGACCATTTACGAAGCCAGTCGCGATTTGATGAACGCGCGCCGGGCCGAGTGGCACGATGAATACACACTACCATCGCTGTGGAGTTTCTTCGCGCCGAACCGAAATGCGCACGGCTCGTATTGGTTTAACTGGCGAACTGCGGATGAAATCGCCTGGCGCGAAAACTACCGGCTGTGGATGACGTTTTTGAATGACTTCAAAAACCACGGTGGGCGCATCACGACCGGCTCTGACTCTGGGTACATCTACAAAGTCTATGGGTTTGGCTACATCGAGGAACTTGAGCTTCTCCAGGAGGCGGGCTTTAACCCACTCGAGGTAATAAAAGCGGCAACCCTGAACGGGGCCGAAGCACTGGGATTGGACGCGGACATCGGCTCTATCGAGGTCGGTAAGCTCGCCGATCTCGTCGTTGTTGACGAAAACCCGCTCGACAACTTTAAGGTCTTGTATGGAACCGGAGCCATCCGAGTCGATGCTAACAACGAACCGGTTCGTGTTGGCGGCGTTCGCTACACGATCAAGGACGGCATTATTTACGATGCCAAAGCGCTCCTCGCAGACGTTAGAGCGATTGTGACGAAGGCGCGCAACGGCGAGCCGCTTCGACAACCTGGCCGGTAGAGTCCGGGCGCCTTAACCGCGAAGGACAGATCGGAACCCGGCGTACCCAATGTCCTGTCAGACCAGTTCCCTTTCGAGCAACACCAGTAATCGACGCCAAGCACGTTCCGCCTGCGCTTCGTTATAAGCGGCGCCATCGGGCGGGCACCAGCCGTGCAGCGTGTCTTTATAAACCTCGATCTCAGCACGACCGCCGGCAGCGGCAAATGCACGTTTCAACTGCGGCTCTTCGTCTGGATTGCGTTCGTGATCGTTCGCGGCAATCGCTACCAAGAAACCCGCCTTAATTTTTGGTACGAGCAGATGCGGGCTGTCCGGTTTATCCGTTGCTAAACCGCCGCCGTGAAACGATGCTCCAGCACCGATGCGATCGGGCATCGCCGCGGCCAGTCTAAACGTGTACGACCCCGTCATGCAGTAACCGGTCGTGCCGATTTTCTTCGTACTATCGACGGCATCGTGGGCATCGAGAAATTTCACGAACGCCTTACCGTCTGTTACACAAGTCTCTGGCGATAAACTGCGTGCGTGCGGCATCAAGCGCTCGCGAATCGCTGGGTCACCGAATGAGCCGCCGTCCGGCAGGATCGCCCCTTTATGCGTCCGGTAGTACGGGTTGACGACGAGGACCGCGTAGCCAGATTCGGCCAAGCGCTTGCCCATTGAGCGAAACGCATTGCGTATGCTCTTGATGTCTGGCCAAACAATAACGGCAGGGTGTTTGCCATCCGCCGGATGAACGAAATACGCATCGGCCATCCCATCCGGCGTCTCGATGACGACGTCTTGCTCCGTCACCGTTTTCGCATTGGCCACGGCCGGTAGCATGACGCTCGCCGCCGCACCAATACCGGTCTGATTAAACCGGCGCCGGGTCATCGGGTTTTGCGCTAAATACGCGGCTTCGTCTTTGCTGGTCAGATCATCGCACATGGAGTTAGCTAGCCTCTGGTTGTGTCTGGCCGACTATAGCGCAGCTCGCCGCCGCCGGGTTACGTAACAATCAATTGTCCGCAAGCGCTTGATATCGATGCCAAGCGACTCATCGTTCCGAATCACGCGTAGCGAGGCGACCTATGGCGTCAACAATAAGTTCAGGACGCTCACGATGCACCATGTGGGCCGCGCCAACGGCGACAACCAACCGCGACTTAGCTGACAATAGCAACCAGCGCCGTTGCTCCTCGACCCAGGCTGCGTGTAACTCAGCTGCAACGCTCGGATAGCCGAAGTCTTGGCTATCGCCCGTCACGACGACCAACGGCGTATCAACCGGAAAATCGCCGAAATCCAGCGCACCGTCACGCTCGGCGGCAGCGTACTCCGCTTGGACCGCAGGCGATGCTGCCGCCCGTGACGCCGCTACCGCTACCTCTCGTTCGCGGCGCTGCCGCGCCGTTAGCAGTGCAAGCCGCCGATCCTCAAATGCCGGATGCGGTGTGTCGATCAGTACGACACCGATGACGCGTTCCGGATACTCGGCCGCGAAACGCAGCATGTGGTAACCGCCCGCCGAGTGCCCCACCAGAATCAACGAGCGACGATGACCGAATTCGTCGATCATCGCAGCCATCTCGCTCGCTAGCGTGCGAGGTGTCCTCACCCCGTCTACGGCAGGACTCCGGCCAAGCCCTGGGCGATCGAACCGGACAACAACACCAAACGTTGCCAACTCCGAGACTAATGGGTCCCACGTCAGTGATGTAAGTCGCGCACCAGCGTTAAGCAGGATCGTGATGTCGCCGCTACCGGATATGCAGCGCCACTGGCCGTTCGAGGACATTCCACAGTCTTCGCTGTACGCGACGTTTGCAAACGAGAAGATGATGGCGGACACCATTGAAATGACATAGCCTGTCCGCATGAACAACCCGTTAGATCCTCGCTTCAATCTCATTGACTCGTTGATCGGCGTAGTTTTGGCAACAGAATATTGCGCCGACAGAGAAACGCCAACGGACACTTCACTCGACTATGTGTTCTAGTCCGACGGTACGCAGAATTGCCTTTGCAAACATGCCGTACGGGGCGCAGTCTGCCGTGGAGCATTGGACACTAATTGCCTTGCTTCGTTGTTCCTCCGATGCGGAGATGGTCATCGATGCACCATCCAGCACAACTACCCAGTCGCAGCCGCCATTATCGTTTGGAAAATAGTCTAGACCTTCGCTAAATGCGAGCTCGTAGCACTCCAAGCCGGGCTCCCAAAATCCTGTTGCTTCTAAAGCGCTTTTGTACGATTCGACATCCGCTGTATGAACTCGAACACGCCTAAGTGACGTTATACGATCCCCAGAGACTGAATAGGAAACATACACATGCGGATCATCGGTCAAAGCCGCTGTCTCAATCCGAACGCGCAGGTGAATTAACGGCAACCACGACCTGGACCAAGTAACCTGATATTCGATCTGCCCCTCGCGCGGTACTATCGGCGAAAAATCGGGGTGCGTGTCTAGAAACTCGTGCGCAGGGCGCCCTACGCAACCAGCGACCACTGTTATCACTACACCTAAAGCTGCTAAACCGCGCACCCTAGCCTCACTCCATCGCTTGGCGAAGTGTACGACATCCACGCTTCGCGTCGGGGCTCAACCTAAGGCGTAAGTGCACTCAACGACTCGCTACCGACCGATGCGCTGGCGCGCCAGCGAATCGGCAACAACATTCGTTGGCTGTCGAGCAGCTGCGGCGCTGGCGAAAATCTCTTTCAAGCGTGGACCAATAGCGACGACACGCTTGTCCACCGTTGCGTCATCGCCGTTACCGGAGTATTCGCAGGCGACGTTGATAATACCGCCCGCGTTGATGACGTAGTCTGGGCAGTACAGTACACCGCACTCCAGTAGTCGCTGGCCGTCGGCGTCAGTAGCTAACTGGTTATTTGCGGCACCGGCGACAATGTGCGCCCGTAAGCGACCAATACTGTCCGCATTGAGGACGCCGCCAAGCGCACACGGCGCGACGACGTCGACGTCCTCTTCAAGAATGCGCTCGAGCGATGTGGCGCGCGCGCCAAAGCGTTCGACGGCCTCGGCAACGCGTTGCTCGGCGATATCGGCAACTACCAGCGTCGCGCCCGCGTCTGCGAGATATTCGCACAAGGCCATGCCAACACTGCCAACGCCTTGAACGGCAACGCGCAAACGGTCGACCGACCCGCGCTGCAGGCGAGTTTCCACGGCCGCGACTATGCCGTGAAAAACGCCGAGCGCCGTCTTCGGTGATGGATCGCCGCCCGCTGCGCCCGCTTCCGGAGGTAGCCCGGCGACGTATTGGGTGGCACTGGCCACTAACGCTATCCGCTCGTCAGTCATACCGACGTCGGCCGCGGTGATGTACTGACCCGCTAACGATTGCACGCACTCCCCAAAGCGAACCATCTGCTCAGCACTAACATCAGCATCGGCTGGCTTTAGGACGACGGCCTTGCCACCACCGAGGTCAAGATCGGCCATCGCATTCTTGTACGACATACCCCGCGATAGGCGCAGTACATCCGTTAACGCAGCATCGTCATCGGCGTAATGCCAGATACGGCAACCACCGGCTGCTGGGCCACGCGCACGCGAGTGAATCGCGACAATTGCCCGCAAACCCGTCTGCCGATCGTGAAAATAGTGAACGCTCTCGTGTTGATCGAAAGCAGGCGAAGAAAATACGCTCATCGTAATCTCATCAACAGCGCAAGCTGCTCATTCGTAACTCAAATCGTTCGCTTCACAGAGGAAACGCATAAAGGATTGGCCGCAGCGAAACCGCTCGACGACCAGGTCTAAAAAATCGCTACCCAGCGCATCGGCAGGCGCGAAGTCTGCAACCGCTATAAAGTCTTTACGGCGTAGATCATTGATCGCCGGATGGTCATTGTCGAAACCGCGTGGCGCCCGCTTCAAACTGTCTCCGGCCAATTCAAACGTCGCCGTAAACGCCGGTGCGTGGACGATCGCGTGCCACTCGTCGGTTCGCTCGACAATTGCCGTGCGAATTGCGCTTAGCATCACCGCCGCTGGATGCCATGCGCCGCATCCAACAAACACGCTATCCGGCTCGATGTGCAAATAAAAACCGGGCGCATGGACATCTTTGCCGCCCACATGGCGACACTGAATACCGACATTGGTCTTATAAGGTGCCTTGTTGCGGGAAAAGCGCGTGTCGCGATAAACCCGCATCAACGAGCCGCCGACCCGTTTTGGTACCGCCTGAAACGCCGGTGCGATCTCACCGAGCGGCCCCTGCAAGGCGCCAATGAACGCTAGCGCCGGATCAAGAACGTCGCGCTCGTAACGTTGCTTGTTCGCAGCAAACCAGTCGCGATCATTGTTCTGCGCCAGTTCACGCAAGAACGTGACCGTCGCGCTGGTGAAGAAAGCCTCGCTCATGCGTTGCTGTGTCGGTGGGCGTTGGGGCAGGTGCTCCTTAGGTGCGCGGATTATGCGGCCAGGCCACCGTATTGTCTAACCGGCGTTCACCCCGGTTACGCGTTTCGATTCATGCGGTTTTCGATCAGCGCATCAACGACGGTCGGATCAGCAAGCGTCGACGTATCGCCGAGACTGCCGTAGTCGTTCTCGGCAATTTTGCGCAAGATGCGGCGCATGATTTTACCGGAGCGTGTTTTCGGTAATCCCGGCGCCCACTGAATCAAATCCGGCGTTGCTATCGGTCCGATTTCCTTACGGACCCACTGGCGCAGCTCTGTCGCCAAGTCATCGCTTGGTTGCTGGCCTTCCATCAGCGTTACGTAGACGTAGATCCCCTGCCCTTTGATCTCATGCGGGTAACCGACCACTGCCGCTTCAGCGACGGCATCATGGGCGACCAGTGCGCTCTCAACTTCGGCAGTACCCATACGGTGTCCTGAGACATTGAGGACATCATCGACGCGGCCAGTGATCCAGTAGTAGCCATCGTCATCACGCCGCGCGCCGTCGCCCGTGAAGTATCGACCTTCGAACGTTGAAAAATACGTATCAATAAAGCGCTGATGATCACCGTAGACCGTGCGCATTTGCCCTGGCCAACTGTCCAGCAAAACCAGGTTACCGGTCGCCGCACCGTGTTGAATTTTGCCGTCGCCGTCGACGATGGCTGGCATGATGCCAGGTAACGGCTTTGTCGCAGATCCGGGCTTAAGCTCAGTACAACCCGGCAATGGACTAATCAAAACACCGCCGGTTTCGGTCTGCCACCACGTGTCGACAATCGGGCATCGCTCCTCGCCGACGACGCGGTAGTACCAATCCCACGCTTCTGGATTAATCGGCTCACCAACCGATCCTAGTAAACGCAAGTCTTTGCGGGATGTCCGCTCGACCGGTGCATCGCCTTCGCGCATCAACGCACGAATGGCTGTCGGTGCCGTGTAACAGATATTGACGGCGTGTTTATCGCAAACCTGCCAAAGCCGACTCGCGTCGGGGTAATTGGGCACACCCTCGAACATCACGGTGGTTGCCGCGTTCGCGAGTGGGCCGTAGACGATGTAGGAATGCCCGGTCACCCAACCGACATCCGCGGTACACCAATAGATATCGCTCGGCCGGTAGTTGAATACCAGCTCGAAACTCATCGCCGCATAGACGAGATAGCCACCGCTGGTGTGCAAGACGCCCTTTGGCTTACCGGTCGAACCAGACGTGTACAAAATGAACAGCGGGTCCTCGGCATTCATAGGCTCTAGCGGACAATCCACTGAAACCGCAGCCTCAGCCTCATGCAACCAAACATCGCGGTCGCTATGCCAATCGATGTCGGTATCGCTATGACGAACCACCAATACCCGCTCGACACCGCTGACCAAGCTGTTTGCCAGCGCTTTATCGACGTTGGCTTTGAGTGGAACGGTTTTGCCGCCGCGAATCCCGGCGTCCGCCGTGATCACGAACGCCGACTCGCAATCGGCAATACGCCCGGCCAGCGCATCCGGCGAGAAGCCGCCAAACACAACTGAATGCACGGCGCCAATGCGCGCGCAGGCCAACATTGCGACCGCTGCCTCCGGAATCATCGGCAAGTAAATCGTTACGCGGTCGCCTTTCTTGACGCCTAGCTCACGCAACACGTTGCCCATTCGGCAAACGCGTTCATACAACTCGCGGTAGCTTATCGATAGATCAACAGCCGGATCATCCCCTTCCCAAATGATCGCAGTACGATCCGGATCTGTCTCGACGTGACGGTCGACACAGTTGTAACAAACGTTTAGCTCACCATCTTCGAACCAGCGGATGTGCATATCTTCGCGCGCGAATGACACATCTTTCGTTTTGGTAAATGGCTTTGACCAACTGACGCGCTGCCGCGCTTGATCGGCCCAAAAAGCCTCGTTATCGCGTTGTGCTGCATCGCGAAGACGTTGGTAGTCGTCCGCGTCGACAAGACCGTGCTCTTTGAAATAGGAATTTATCGGATAGCGCTCGCGCATAGGTGCGCACCCCCATCGCTTTTTTTGAGAAGCGTAGCAAGGTTATTGCCTGTGCAAAAGGAACTCCGTAGGACGTTATGCCAAAGCGGTTACCGCATGAATACTCGGATGCAAGGTATGGGCCAAATAGTCGAGCCCGTCGATGACACGTGGCCCCGGTCGGGCAAAATACGCATCACCATTAGCCACATAAACACGACCCGAACGCACAGCCTGCAACGAAGACCAGGGTTCGGTGCGGGCCAATGCAGCAACGTCAACTTGCGCCCGGCGTTCGTCATAGCCGCACACGGCGACGAACAAAACCTGTGGATCCGCAGCCGCAACATCGTCCCAGGTTAGGGTCTGGGACGGCTCGCCAGGCGCACCAAGCACCGACCGGCCTCCCGCAATCTCGATGAGCTCGGGATTCCAATGGCCACCGCTAAACGGTGGGTCCAACCATTCCAAAAACCCTACCGCTGGACGCAGGCTCGGTGCGATCTCCTCAGTGCGCACCGCAACGCTCATCATCCGCTGCTCCATTGAGGCAACAAGTTGCGCCGCTTCGGACTCACGGCCGATAGCACGGCCTACAGCGTGGACATCAGCAAAGATATCGGCAAGCCGCATCGGCGATAAGTCGACCAGCATAGGCTTGGTCGGTAACTGCGCGAGCGCCTCAACAACGTGCCCTGTCGCGACCGCGCAAACGTCGCACAGCCGTTGCGAAACGATCACATCCGGCCGCAACGCGGCCAAGGTCGCTATGTCCAACTGGTACAAGGACTGCTCGCTTGAGAGCTCCTCCCGTACGGCCGCATCGATCGCCGCGCTACTTGCGCTAACTGGTAATGTGGTGGATGTGACCTGCGGTAAGTTCGCGATCGTCGACGGGTAATCGCACGAATGCGAAATGCCAACGAGGTCGGACTCGGCACCGAGCGCCGCGACGATCTCGGTCGCGCTCGGCAATAACGTCACGATTCTCACTCGTCGGTCGCTTGTGTAACTGCACAAATGATTCGCTTCTCCCCCCGGGACGGCCACGAAACGCTGCACTCGCGCACTGGCCGCTGTGTTACGTCGATCGCTGCGACGCGAAAGGACGATAGCGCAGGCCCAATAGCCGAGCAACACACGGATCGTGTTCATGCCGCGTTCAGTAGCCCCACACTAAGGTAGTGCCGTGTTCGACAGATAGGAGCCAGCCATGCATCTTCGCCAATGGGTACTCGGCTCAGCACTTGTGGCAGCGCTAGCGACGTTTGCGTTGCCTTCCACCGCCGCCGCTCGCGACTGGTACGGCAGTAAGCGACCGCACGTCAGCTACTACGCGCCGGGCGTTCGACACAATGGCCCTGTACGCCGGGTTGTTATCAATACCCGTCGCGGACCGGAAGTCGTTTTTGTACCGGTCGGTACTCGGCTCGTACCGGGCGCCGGTTTCTCGAGGCGTTTGTACCGCGGCCGCGATTTCCGTAACGGTCGTTGGTGCCCTGATCGACGCGCCTGGATACGCCGCGGCAACGGCCGCTACGTTTACATCGACTAGCGGACGGGCAGTAGCGCCACAGCCGCTCGACGATGACAGCTGAGCCTCTCAGTAACAATGTCGTAGACTGTGCTGCGACCCCAAAAAAAGCGGCTCCCGCTGGGAGCCGCTTTCTTGGTCGTGCTGCGACGCGTCGCTTAGTTGAAGTTCTTGCGGAACATCAAACCGTAGCTACGTGGCTCATGCGGATAGGCATTGAGCTTGCCATCCTGAACCGGTACGTCGAATACCGTTTCGTAGAAACGTTCGTCGGTGATATTGCGGCCCCACAATGTCAGCTCAGCATCCCAGGCATCGAATAACCAGCCGACGCGGAAGTTGAAATGCGTGAACGATGGGCGCAGTTTCAGCGGCTCGTTATTACCATCCGTCATCGTATCGGATTGATACGTCATTTCACCACGCACGTACATGCTGGTGTCGCCGCCGAGGGACCACTCATGCCGACCCATCAGGAAGGCAGTTTGCTCCGGATTGCTCGGTACGCGGTCGCCAGAGCGATCGCAGACCGGTAGGTTCGGATCGTTCTGGCCTGGATCCGGAACGTTAAAGTGGAACGGTGTAGCGACCCAACAGGTGCCGAACAGAAACTCATCAAAGTCGGCAACGTTGTGTACCAACGCTAGCTGAATGTCCGTACCCTGCGTCGGCTTCCAGAACAGCTCAAGCTCAGCACCGTAGGTCTCGGCCGTACCCGCATTCTGCAGGTTGAAGCCAGCACCGGTGAATGAGTTTGCTTGCAGGTCGTCAATCGTTGTCAAATGCGCGGCGAAGTTAATGCGCAGGTTCTGCTCATCAAAGTCAATCTTCGTACCGACTTCGATCGCCTCTGACGTTTCTGCACCGAAAACTACCGGGAAGATCGGCGCGATGCGGTCAGTATTGGTACCGCCTGACTTGAAGCCCGTGCCGTACGACGCGTAAACCATGGACGAGTCGCTTGGGAACCAACTCAACTTCAACGTACCGGTAACCTGATCGTCCTCTAGGGTCTCGTTTACGTTGGCGCGCGGCGACAGCGCCGCTAACGTATACAAACCCCACCCGTCAATCGTCAGCGGAATCAAAGCGGCTGGATCGAACGGTTGGCCAGCACCGGCCGCACCGAGCGCGGCCACGGCCGCCGCGAGATCTGGCGGTGGTCCAATCGCGCCGTTGGTGAACGTACCGACGATGTCTTTGGTCTCATCGGTGTAGCGAATGCCCGTCGTCAGAACCCAATCGTCCGCGAGATCCCAATCGGCTTGCGCGAAGATGGCGTAGCTCTCATGTTCTTGGCGCATATCATCGCGAGCGAACTGGTCCGCCGGGAACGGTGTACCGGCTAGCGGGACCAAACCACCTGTCGCCGCTGAGACGGCATTGACACCATTAATTAGGCCGGCGATGTTCGGGTCGAGCTCCAGCAGCGGGCTCGAGAACGTGCCAAGATCGAGCGTCGAGACGTTATCGAGATCCTGTGTAAAGTAGTAAACGCCAGCTACGAGGTTACCGCGCTCACCGATCGGCCGTGACAAACGAAATTCCTGCGAGAACGAGCTTTGCTCAGCATCGTTTGTATCGTTCAAAATTTCGGCTTGGCTGAAGTCGGCGTCGATGAAGTCAAAGCTTGAGAAATCACGGACCGCGCTGATCGACGTGAAGGTCGAGTCGCCAAAGTCGTAATTGATTTCTACCGACAAACCAGCATCTTCATTGCTCGAACGCGGCAAGAAGTTGGTCGCCTGCACATAGTCCTCGAAGCGCTCTCCAGGGATCAGCGTAAAGCCTGCACCGAGCAGCGCCGCATCCGAGCCGAGCCGCGTCGGGTCACCGATTGCGGTGACGTTGCTAACTTGAGTTAGCGTCGAGCAGCAGATCTCATCGATCTCCGCGTAGTCCGCGATAACACGGACTTCCAAGGCATCGTTAGGTGTGTACAAAAACTGCAGGCGACCGCCATAGCGATCTTGGTCGTTAATGACATCTTCACCGAAGACGACATCGTCAACATACCCGTCGCGCTGCGCACCGAACACGGTGAGGCGCGCTGCCAAGACATCCTCAACGAGCGAAATATTGGTAGCGCCGCTCAGGTTGTAGTACCCGAAGTTGGCCGCTTGTAACTCGACGAACGCATTCGGATCGTGGCCCGGGCGTACCGTCCGGATACTGATCGCGCCTGATGGCGTGTTCTTCCCGAACAACGTACCTTGCGGGCCGCGTAGAACCTCCACGGCTTCAATATCAACCAAGTTGTTGATAATCGAATTTTGCCGCGACCGGAACGCGCCATCGATGTACAAGCCAACCGACGACTCCAGTCCGAAGTTTTGCGAGCTGGTGCCGATTCCCCGAATCGAGAAACTCGCGTTCGTTGACGTTTGGCTACGGTTAGCAACGAGCGATGGCGCGATGGCCGATAGCTCGCGAATATCGCGAATTCCGGACTCGACCAACAATTGACCATTGAACGCGCTGACGGCGACGGGAATGTCTTGAACGTTACGTTCAACCTTGGTCGCCGTTACGATGATCTCCTCGAGAAAAAACCCGTCGTCATCTTGAGCGGCGGCGCCAGCGCTGAATCCTACAGCGGCAACGGCGAGTAGCGTGCGGACACCGGCCAGTCGCAAAGACTGCCGGTCGCTTGAGCGAAATTGCATGTGACCCCCTAAGATCAAGTACCACTAAGGGGAGTCCACCAAGCGAATGGTGTTGCTGTCACTGACCCCCCAGTTCGCGGAAGCTTAGCATAGAAAAAATATCGACAAACGCGAGTTTGCCGCTGAATTTGCACGCTTTTGGGGCGTCGACTGTCTGTCAGCTTGCGAATTCGACAAGCAGATCCTTGGCTTCGACCTGCATACCGACGGACGCGACGATCCGTCCGACCGTACCGTCGCGTTCGGCGGTAATGGCCGTCTCCATTTTCATTGCCTCTAGCGTAAGCAGCGTATCGCCCCGGTGCACGGCCTGGCCGGCCTCAACGGCAACGGTGACGACCAAGCCAGGCATCGGTGCTGCAACGTGATTCGCGTTCGCCGGATCGGCGCGTTCATGCGATTTTTCGGTCGGCGCCAGATGTCGATCTTGGACACGCACCGAGCTCGGCTGACCATTGACCTCGAAGAAAGCTCGACGAAATCCCTGCTCGTCTGGGTCGGTTATTGTCAAATACGTGATAACAACCGGACGCCCATCGACCATTGTTAGCGTTAACTCCTCGCCGGCCGTCATGCCGTAAAAGTACACATGGGTGGGCAACAGACTGACGTCTCCGAACCGCTCTCGCTGGCGTAAGAACTCAGCGTGCACTTTTGGGTACATTAGATGGGCAGCAAGCGTGGTGTCACTGACCGATTCACCGCGTTGCGACAACGAGTCGCGTGCGGCCGCAAGATCGACCGCGTCGAGGTGCTGGCCGGGCCGATCGGTGTTCGGCTGACGATCGCCGAGTACCTTGCGTGACAGCGCGGGCGGAAAACCGCCCGGCGGTTGGCCGAGTTCACCGGCGAACAATGACACGACCGACTGCGGCCAGGCGATATCTGTCTGTGGATCGGTAACCGCATCGATATCGATTCCCGACGTCACCATCATCAACGCCATGTCACCGACGACTTTCGACGACGGGGTTACTTTGACGATGTCGCCAAAGGCCATATTGACGTCTGCATAGGCGCGTGCGACTTCATGCCAACGACGACCGATACCGAGCGAGTTCGCTTGCTCGCGCAAATTGGTGAATTGGCCACCCGGCATTTCATGCAGGTAAACCTCCGATGCACCCGAGCGAAGGTCAGACTCAAACGCCGCGTACTGGCTGCGTACTGACTCCCAGTAGTCGCTAATTTTGCGAATCGAAGCGAGATCGAGCTGAGTCGAGCGCTCGGTATGCGCTAGCGCGGCAACGATTGAGCCAAGATTTGGTTGCGAGGTCAGACCGCTCATTGAGTCCATGGCCGCATCGAACGCATCGACGCCGGACTCTACGGCAGCCAGGACCGTGGCCGCCGCGATACCGCTGGTGTCATGGGTATGAAAGTGAATCGGCAAATCGGTTGCGTCGCGCAATGCTCGAATCAGCAAGCGCGCCGCCTCCGGCTTCAACAGCCCTGCCAT
Organism: Pseudomonadota bacterium; assembly: GCA_039183535.1. Taxonomy (GTDB): domain Bacteria; phylum Pseudomonadota; class Gammaproteobacteria; order Steroidobacterales; family Woeseiaceae; genus JBCAXA01. The sequence continues at coordinate 14,173 of JBCDBO010000048.1, forward strand.
GTCTTTAATTCCAAGAACATGCGCACCGGCTTTATCGAGCGCTTTGGCCATGTTGACGTAGTAGCCGAGGTCGTACTTGCTGCGCGATGGATCGAGGATATCGCCGGTGTAACAGATCGCAGCTTCGGCGACTTTGCCGCAACTCGCGACCTCGTCGATGGCGAGACGCATGTTCTCTACCCAGTTAAGGCAATCGAAGATGCGGAACACATCGACGCCCCCAGCCGCCGCTTGGCGGATGAAAAATCGCACGACGTTATCGGGGTAGTTTTTATAACCGACGCCGTTCGATGAGCGCAGCAACATCTGCTGCATCAGGTTGGGCATTGACTCGCCGAGCAGACTCAGGCGCTCCCACGGGTCTTCCAACAAGAATCGCATCGCGACGTCGAACGTCGCCCCGCCCCATGTTTCAACCGAAAAAAGGCCAGGCAAGTGCTGCGCGTAGTGCGGTGCGATCCGCGCCATATCGACGGTCCGCATCCTAGTCGCCAACAGCGACTGATGGGCATCGCGAAACGTCGTATCGGTCACCAGCGGTTGCGGCTGGTCTTTAAGGTGCCGCGCGACCGCCTCCGGCCCGTCACTGAGTAATAAACCGCGCAGTCCGCTTGGTACTTCAGACGTTGGCGCGAGCGGCGGTGCGATCGGCTCTGCAAGCACGCCGGGTCTGGCACGACCTTCCACCAGCGGATTGCCGTTAACGATGACATCGGCAATATAGGTCAATAGCTGTGCACCACTCGTATCGACCGTCGAGTAATCGAACAGCGCCGGCGTGTTATCGATAAACCGTGTCGTGTAATGCGCATCGACAAACGCGTCATGGCTGACGAGTCGCTGCAAAAACTCCAAGTTGGTTTCGACACCGCGGACTTTGAATTCGGCCAACGCGCGTAGCATTCGATCACGGGCCTCGATGTCGTTCTGACCCAAGGCCGTTACTTTGACGAGCAGGCTGTCGTAGTGGCGCGTAATGTGCGCACCCGAATACGCGGTGCCGGCATCCAGTCGGATACCGGGGCCCGACGGACTGCGGTACGCGACGATATGGCCGTAGTCGGGGATGAAATTGTTATGCGGGTCCTCAGTCGTTACGCGGCATTGCATGGCCGAGCCACGCATCGCGATATCGCCTTGTGCTGGGATGCCACTCTCGCCCGGTTCACCGATTCGCGCACCGCAGGCGATTCGAATTTGCGCCTTGACGATATCGAGACCAGTAATTTGCTCGGTAACGGTGTGCTCGACCTGCACGCGCGGGTTAACTTCGATGAAGTAGAACTCACCGGTATCGATGTCTTGCAAAAATTCGACGGTACCGGCGTGGGTGTAATTAACGGATTCGGCAAGCCGGACCGCTGCGCCGCAAATCTCGGCCCGTGCCGCATCATCTAGGTACGGCGCTGGCGCACGCTCAACGACCTTCTGATGGCGCCGCTGTACCGTGCAATCGCGTTCAAACAGGTGTACGACGTTGCCATGCTTGTCGCCGATTACCTGAACTTCAACATGACGCGCGCGGCGAACCAGCTTTTCTAAATAAACCTCATCGCGCCCGAACGCGTTGGCTGCCTCGCGGCGGGCGATGGGCAGTTCCTGTTCAAGTTGATCCTGCGACTCGATCACCCGCATACCGCGGCCGCCGCCACCCCAACTCGCTTTTAGCATCACCGGGTAACCGATCGTCTCCGCCTGCTTGATGCACTCATTAATATCGGTGGGCAGCGGATCGGTCGCTGGCATCACTGGCACATTAGCCGCAACGGCAATCGCACGCGCGGCGACTTTGTTACCGAGCTTGCGCATGACGTCCGGCTCAGGGCCGACGAAGATGATGCCGGCTTGCTGACAGCGCTCGGCGAAGTCTGGATTCTCGGATAAAAATCCATAGCCCGGATGAACAGCATCACAGCCCGATTCGCGCGCAATGCGGAGCACATCGTCGATATCGAGATAGGCATCGACCGGCTTTTTGCCATGACCGACCCGATGGGCCTCGCGGGCGGCGAACCGATGCAGCGTTAGACGGTCTTCTTCCGAGTAGATCGCCACCGGCACAATGCCAAGTTCGGACGCTGCTCGGGTAATTCGAATCGCGATCTCACTGCGATTGACGACGAGTAGTTTTTTAATGGTCGTTGTTACGTCGAAGGTCATCGTGTTGAGCGCCACAGCCGCGGATCAGACGCCGTTAAGTATATAGTGTTGCCGTGATGCGTCTTCGCCTAGTTGCTGCCGTTGTCATTGTCGTTGCGGTACTGATCGCGCTGGTGACCATGCGCTGCTGCCCGCGAGACCCACATACAGTTGCGCCAGAAACCAGTGCGCCAAACATCCAAGTGCGGCCATCAACGCCCGTATCGACTCTGCAACGAACGACCGCGGTCGAAACCGCAGCGCACCGACACTCGGCACCGACTGGCAGTCGTTGCGACTATCCGTTGCTAGAGGACTGGGTCGAGCCGAAAGCGCTGGAGCAAGTGCGACAAGCCATCCTAGCGACGCTCAGTGAATCCGAAGACTCAGACTCGCTAGCGGCAGCAGCAATGTTGCTGAAGTTTACCGATGCGAGTCAGCGGACCTCGTTAGACATGATCGATCGAGCGATCGCCCAGTCGCCGGTCGATCCGGTCTTGCGCATGCTCGCCTACGATCTGTGCCGTCGGTCGCCGCCCGACGACGTGACACGCAGCTGCCTAGACAGCGAGCGCCGGCAGCGACTGCTGGATTGGGTCGAGCGCGACCGTGGTAATGGCGCCGCTTGGGCAGAGCTTGCGCTGACGGATTTTCTTGCCGGTGATACGAACCGTGGCTTGACCGCGCTCGCCGAAGCCGCATCGGCGACCCACACGTCCACGTACTTTGTCGAATTGGTCGAACGTTCAGAAATCGCGCTTCACGGCGCTGGGATGCCGTTTCCCGACAGCGCTGGCTACGGCTTCGCGTTTGCGGCTGGTGTTGCATCGGTCGGCTTAACGCAATACTGCCAAGACAACGCACCGAACGATGCTTTGTTGCGCCAGCATTGTTTCGGCTACTACGAATTGCTGGCAAATACGTCGAATACACTGATTGGCCAAAGCATTGGGTTGGCGCTCCAGGTGCGCTTGACGGTCGACGATCCGTCGCGCGCGGAGCAACACGCGGAACTCGAAGAACGCCAACGCCACCTCACAACACGCATGGACGCCGCGTTCGCTGCAATGCGAGCGCACGAGCGCTGGATGCTGAGCGACCGTTCTCGATTCTATGCGCAGATCAATACATGGCGAGCGAGCGACGAGTTAACCGCGCTCGAGGATTCGCGCGAACGACGCCTGCGTCATGAACGCGCGTTCAATTGCACGTTCTCCGACTAGCTGGGTTGCTGCGTAGTTGCTAAGGCGTCGCCGCGTCAGAAATCTGTCGCAGCCCAGTAGCAAATTTGCCTCACCGAGAAATCCGTCGCGCAATGTTCCGCAAGTGATAGGTAGCGTCAGTGCGTCGAACAGCGAGCGACAAATCGATCGTGACATAGACAATGCGACATAACGCTGCGCAACGTAGCGACGAGCAAGACCAACAGCATTTCCGAGCCTGATCAATAACGTTAAAAAAGTGTCGAAGCTCTTTACAAGATTGGTCGCAATTGGCGTTTTCGTCGGGTTTTTGTCGCAGTGACGAAACACTTTTCACGGTTTTTCCGGCAGCCCGTGACAGCGCTGACACACAGCACCCGCGCTATGTTGAATCTGAGCAACAGTTGCCGCATAGTGCCGGCACGCTCCACGCAAGAGAGCGCCTTTTCACCTCACCAGACCTCTCGATGGCATTTGCATTAACGCTGGAACATCGCCTTCCGAGTCTGCTTCTCTTTGAGGCAGTAGTGTCACCTGCTCCGCACAATCTGATCAGGCTACCGGCTGCACCACTGACGGTGTAAACGGCGGGTGGCCTCGGCCGCCTGTGGTTAATGAGAAGACGTTCTCGCTGCGTGTAAGCAACGAAGTTCGTTCCAATAACTCGAGGTTGGGGAAAACAATCATGCGACGTTTATTATTAGCCATGTCCGCCATGGCGCTAGCGATGGGTGCACACGCCCAAGAGCTGCGTCAGGCACCATCGGCGCCGCCGAGCGAATTACAGCTCGACGCCGGTGACAATGGCGCGCTCCGGACCAAGACCTACGTGGTCCAAGTTGATGGCGCGCCAGGCTTGCGATTTGAAGGTGATAGTAGTTTTGCGGCGACTGCGCCGGCACCGGGTGCTAGTTACTCGGGCGACGCAAGTCACGTACAGCAGTACACCTCTCATTTGGTAAGCCAGCACGATGCTTTGCTGTCGAACGTTGGCGCTGTTGACCAAAAAGTCTACAGCTACAGCCACGCGTTCAATGGCTTTGCCGCGCGTTTAACGGCCAAACAAGCCGCTCTTCTCGCTGGCGACAGTAAAGTCGTCAAAGTCGTTGAAGACCGTGCCATGCCGCTCGACACGAACAGCACGCCCGAATTTCTTGGCTTGCTTGACCGTCGTGAGGGTTTACGCCGTGCCTTAGGTCTTGAAGGTGAAGATATCGTTATCGGTGTTCTCGATACCGGTGCGGTACAAGAACATCCGAGCTTCTCGGACGTAGGCAAAATCCCGACACCGCGGATTTGTAAGACGTTCCTTGGCCGGTTCATTCCGTTTTGCCGCATCCTAGAGCTGCAAGACACGTTCGTCTTATACGACGAGCCGGAAAACTGGAACGGTATCTGCCAAGCGGGTGAAGCCTGGGCGGAAGATGACTGCAACAACAAACTGATCGGTGCGCGCTTCTTCGTTGACGGCTTTATCGCCGGTAACGGTGGCACACGCGAGTCAGCGTTGGTCGAAGGCGAATTTGTCTCGCCGCGCGACACGTCCGGTCACGGCAGCCATACGGCTAGCACCGCTGGCGGTAACGAAGTGACGGCTGAGCTGTTCAACACGCCGGTCGCCAAGATCAGCGGCATGGCGCCACGCGCACGCATCGCCGTCTATAAGGTCTGCTGGCTTGCACCGGGTGCCGATAACTTCAGCTGCTTCTTCAGTGACTCTGCGGCTGCAACCGATGCAGCAGTCGCTGACGGTGTTGACGTTCTGAACTTCTCAGTCGGTACGGCTGCGGCGTTCAACGACCCGCAAGATTTGGCGTTCCTTGATGCCGTTAGTGCGGGCGTCTTCGTTGCACGCTCAGCCGGTAACAGCGGCCCTGGCTTTGCCACGACCAACGCTGGTGAGCCGTGGTCGACGTCTGTTGGCGCATCAACGACCGACGGTACAATCTTTACCGGCGCCACGCTGGTCAATTCGCCGGCCTCGGTAGCTGGCCTGTACTCGTCGCTCGAAGGCGGCATCACGGCGAGCCTCGCTGAAGTCGGCCCGCTCACCGAAGATGTTGCGGCCGCTGATCCGATCCTGGCCTGCGAACCGCTAACCAGTGATCTGACTGGCAAAATCGCGCTGATCGCTCGCGGTGAGTGCGCGTTTACCACGAAAGTGGAAGCGGCTGTTAACGCTGGCGCGATCGGCATCTTGATGTATACCGATGCAACTCGTCCGAAGACGATCATGGGCGGTACGGCTACAGAGCTAACACTGTCTGTACCGGGCGTTATGATCGACAACGAACCGGGCCTCGCCCTTCTCGCCGCCATCGAAGCGGGTGAGACGGTCAATGCCACGCTCGACTCGACGGCGTTCCTCGAAGAAGAGCGCACCGGCAACATCATGGCGGACTTCTCGTCTCGTGGTCCGTACACGACCGTTGGCGACTGGTTGGCTCCGCACATCACGGCGCCCGGCGTCCAGATCTTGGCCGCTAACGCGCCGGATCAAGCGGACGGCTCGCAAGGCAGCCTGTTCACGTATCTCTCTGGTACGTCGATGTCTGGCCCGCATATCGCGGGTATCGGTGCGCTACTGAAAGAAGCGCATCCAGACTGGAGCCCAGCCGCGATTCGTTCAGCCATGATGACGACTGCCCGTCAGGATGTCTTCAAGGAAGACGGCGAAACGCCGGGAGATCCGTTCGACTTTGGTGCTGGCCACGTTGTGCCTAACGCCGCCGTCGACCCGGGCCTCGTTTACGACGCTGGATTGTTCGACTACCTGGCGGCTAGCTGCGGAACTACTTCGCCGCTCGTCGGCCCTGGAGATTGCGCATTCCTTGCTGACAACGGCTTCTCGCTTGATCCGTCAGACCTGAACCTGCCAGCAATCAGCATCGCTGAACTGCCCGGTACACAGACAGTCACGCGGACTGTTACGAACGTTGCCTTCGCAGGCAACGGCCAATACAAAGCCGTTGTTGAAGCACCTGAAGGCTTCGACGTTCACGTCTCGCCGTCGACATTGCACCTGGACCGCGGCGAATCGGCCACGTTTGAAGTGACAGTCACCAATGTCTCGTCCAACCCGGGCGAGTGGAGATTTGGCAGCCTGACGTGGGTACAAGAGTTCAGCGGTCGCAAGAAGCGGAAGAAGAATCGCCCACCGCGTTTCGAAGTCCGTGTTCCGCTAGCGGTTAACGCCACGGCAATCATCGCACCGGCCGAAGTCGCAGTTGCTGGACCGGAAGGTACCGGCGAGTTCGACATCACGTTCGGCTACAACGGCGCGTACGCGGCGAATGTCCATGGCCTTGCAGATCCGTTCTTGACGGTTGTCACGGTCGCTCAAGACCCCGATCAAAGCTTCTCGTTCAACGAGCCGGGTCTTGGCTTCGCGTTCTTCGCGGAACTGCCGGAAGGCACCGCGCATGCGCGTTGGTCGCTGTTTAATGAGTACGGCGATGGCAACCATGACCTCGACATGTACCTCTACTACTGCCCAGACTTCCTCTGCACGCAAATCGATGCGAGTACGAATGTCGACAGCAATGAAGAGGTCAACGTTACGTTGCCGCTGGTCGACCCGAACATCACCGATCCGTATCTCGTGTTTATTCACGGGTTTGCGGTTGAGGACGGTGTGAGTGCTGACACGATCATGTTCGATTGGTCGTTCAGCGCGGTACCGGGCAGCACCAACCTGGCGATTACATCAGCGCCGAATGCGGCCGCTATTGGCGACAGCGCGACGATTGCTATCGAGTGGGCTGGCTTGTTCTTCGGACCAGGCGGCAAGCAACTCGGTGCCATCTCGCACAGTGATGCCAACGGCGTACAAGGCCTGACGCTGATCGATGTGACTAACGATCCTGGCTTTGGGTATTGCAACTTCTTTGCATGCCCCTAAGCACCAGTAACCGTTAGTTACACGTTACGACGGAGCCGCCTGGCATTTGCCAGGCGGCTCTTTTTTTTGGCCAGATAATCTTCGGCTATCGTTGTTGGATAGCACCGAACGTCGCACCGCGACTTACCGCGGTTCAGTCATCATGGCGTCGTTCAGACGGTGCCTACAAAAGTCAGCGCAGTGCGGCGCGCGCAGCAGCGAACAGCGCAACCGTCTCGGGCCAGTCATCACCAACACTGTCCGCGTTGTAAATCGCTGTTTGGACAATGACCAGCGCTTCGTCCGGATCGATGAACAGCCATTGGCCGCCGAAACCGCGGGCCGCGTACGCATTGCTGTCCGGCCATAGCCACCAAAAATGCTGATAGCCGAAGCCCTCGCGGAGCTCTCCACGGTGAAGAAACGGCCGCATTGGGTCTGGACGTGTGGCGGTCCTTACCCAGTTAGGTGGCACGATTGGTTTCGTCACATCGGAGTCGTCGCCCAGCATTGCTAGGCCGAAGCGGGCGTAGTCGCGTGTCGTTGCGTTCAAGCAGCAGCTCGCGACTTCCATGCCACCCGGTCTGTCAAGCAACCAGCTCGCGTCGTGCTCGGCGCCAATGTGTTGCCAAATCCACTCCGAGAGCAACGACGCGAGCGGTTTCCCGGTTGCCCGGCGTAGCACCCAACCGATCACCTGCGTTTCAATACTGGCGTAGTAGAACGCTTCGCCGGGCTCGCGCAGCTTCTCATCGAACCACAGGATCGTGTCGTTATAGGGCAAGCGCTGCTCCGCGACCGCTAACACCCAGGCTTGAACCTCTTTCGACTCTGGCGCCGCATAGTCTTCGACGAATTTGACGCCGGAGGTCATTTGCAACAAGTCGCGTAACGAGACGTTGCCATACGCCGAGGCAGCCAACTCGGGGACGTAGTCGCTGGCCAAATCGTCAACCGAATCGACCAAGCCGCGATCGAGGGCGATCCCAAGTAAGGTCGATGTCACCGACTTCGCTATCGACCACGATGTAAAGCGTGTCTGTGGTCCCGTTCCCATACGGTAGCGCTCAAACACAATCTGGCCGTCTTTTATGACGAGGAGCGACGTGACATCGTTGCGCTCCAAATACTTCGCGACGGTGTAGCGCTTGCCGGCATGCCGATAGGTAAGGTCGGACAAGTCGCTTGGCGCCTCCGGCAGCGCGTTAACCGCGCCACCGCGCGCCACCATACGCGTCGGGTAAATCTGCTCGAGTTGCGTCCAGCTACCGAGCAAGAACGGCTGCTGCAATACCTCCGTGCGATTGCCGATGGGCGCCGTCGTAATGTCCGCTTGGGCGACGACTGTCAGCAGTAACACGAAGACAGGAACGCATCGAATCATCGTCGGACTCCGTAGCCGAGTGACGCGCCGGCAGAACACCAGCGGCGAGGCATGGTAAACCTGACGACACCTGCTTCGCCACCGTGCGCACGAGTCGGTGACCGCAGTCCCGATGACAACGGCCTAACAGTGGCGGCTCAGCCTACAAGCAAACAGACACCGGCTGACTGGCGACTAGTCGATGGTTATCCGCGGGCACGGCAGTGTAATCGTAAGATCGGTGTGATACCGATATTCACGGCCCTCGTGCGAGAGCGTCAAAACGAAACCATCGCGCTTACCC
>JBCDBO010000049.1:0-22888 GCA_039183535.1 Pseudomonadota bacterium
AGCGGCTCTTTGGCCGCCTCATCCACATCCTGGGACCAGCTGCGCGTGCCGACAACAATCAGATTGTCGGCATCGATGGCGCGGATCGTCTCCATTAAGTCAGCTGCGTAGGGACGAATGACGCGCGACCAATTCGCCGTCGGCAGTGGCTCGTTATAGAGCTCGTAAATAACATTAGGGTAGCCGGCGTAACGTTTCGCGACGCGTGTGAAAAATGCGTGTGCAACCGGCGCGTGATCTTCGGCATGGTGCGTGTGCCAGTCAACGATGCAGTACATACCGTTGTCGATGGCGGCATCGACGACGGCCGTCAATCGCGACCAGGCGTAATCGGGGTGCTGGATGTAGCCACCGTTTGTCTCGACACCGATCGCAGCGCGGATAATCGGGGCGTTCCAAAGCCTGAGCGCGGACCGGACAACGGCCGGGTTGTAGTAATCGCCGGGCTCGAGTCCACCGCGATCCGACCAACCAAGGTTGTGCCAAAACAAGGACGGACCGGCGAGTGATAAAGCCACGCCGTTTTGATCCACGACTTTTCCATCTTTCGTGCTGAGCTGGCCGTGAACGTCGATAGCCCTGACAGACGCTGTTTGCTGGGCGACGGAACAGCCGGCTGCCGCAACCGACAGACCGCCAGCCAGTGCGCACGTGAACTGTCGTCGCGTGGTTGTCATGGTCTCGCCTCGCTAATTGGACGCTTAGCGCCGCGGGGCAGGCCCGGTCGATTCGCGAATTTTCATCTCGGCTTCGACGATACGATTGCGCGTCTCGGGCTCGAGACCGCGCAGGCCATCGAGCAGCAGTTTGGAGGCGTACTCGGCCATTTTAGTCAGCGGCTGACGGATTGTTGTAAGCGACGGCCAGACGTAGCTCGCGCTCGGGTCGTCATCGTAACCAGTGATCGAGATATCCGCTGGCACACGGAGACCTGAGTCGTGCGCGACCTTCATAACGCCTGCCGCCATATGATCGTTGGCGCAGCAAATAGCCGTCGGTTTATTCGCTTTCAGCAAAAGCTGCTTTCCGCAGTCAATGCCCGAAGCAAACGTGTTGTCGCCACGCACCACCCATTCCGGATTCACCGTAAGCCCGGCATCGTTGAGGCCATCGCAGAAGCCGTCGAAGCGCAGCGCCATCGCTTTGTGCTCGGGCAAACAGTTTACGTAGCCGAAATCGCGATGGCCCAGCCGCGTGAGGTAGTGCACCAGTTGGCGCAAGCTATCGCGGTCATTGGTGCGTACGGTATTCGCACCGGGATCTTCCGAATCGCTCGACAACGTAACCGTTGCCGCATTGAGCTCGGTGACCAGCGCTTTGACATCCGCCATATCGGACAGCGGTGGGACGAGGATCAAGCCATCGACGCGTGGGGCCGTTAGTAGGTCGCGAATCTCATCCAGTAAGGCCGGATCGGTAAACTCGCACGGGTGAATCAGCAGGTCGTAGTGTTCGTCGCGGCAGGTGTTCAAGACACCGCTTTGAATGCGGTTGATATAGCTCGACGTATCGTTGTAGATCAGCCCCATCAGATATGTGCGGCTGCCGGCGAGCATGCGCCCAGGCGAGTTCGGTTTGTAGCGCAAGGTTTGCATCGCTTGCTCGACGCGCTGGCGCGTCGACTCGCGTACGCGAGGCTCGCGGTTAAGCACGCGAGACACCGTTTTTATTGAGACGCCAGCATGGTCCGCCACGTCGCTAATCGTCGCTTTTCGCGGTAAAGCTCCGGTAATGGGACGACTGACGATGGCGACTCTCCGAACTCACTGCACGCCCGAGTGGACGCTACAGATTACCCGATCATGGTCGCATAAATGTCTCGCGATGTCATTTTAGACAGCGCGCCGATCCTTCCGTTGGACCCAGGTGCAATGCGTGCAATGCCACCGTCGCGGTGCCGCTGGCGCTTAACCAAACGGGGTCTTCCATCGCCGCTAATGCAGCGGTGTCTTGCGTCAAGCACTTCAGCGGGACACTGAGCGTTAGCCAGCCAGCCGTCGCCGGGTCGTGCATCAGGTCGCGCAGCGGCAAGGTATCTTCACAGGCGGTACCGCAACCGAGCTGCAAGGCGATATCGCCCATCGTATTTGGATCCACGTGCGCTTCGATGACCAATGACAAATCGCCATTCGCGGCCCGTGCCCAATCGACCGTTTGCCCGCCGACGATCGCGTGCGCGTCACCTGTCCACGACAACCGTAACGCGTCTTCCTGACTCATGTAGTCCTCGCGCACGACCGACAACGCTGGCGTTACCAATCGACTGCGGCCACTAAGTTCCTGCGAGACTTCGCCATCGTCGAGCGTTACCGACCACGGCCGCACAGGCGAGCCGCGAACGAGCAGCGTTTGCGTTGTGTCCATGCTGCTGAGATCGAACGACGGCCATTCATCGAGCTCAGCAACCGTTTCGGTCTCGCTGTAACTAAGACCGTACCCAAACGCGAACAGCGCGTGCTCGTTATGCGCAGCATGCAGTACCGCTGCCTCGGGGTGGTTTGGCCAACTGAACGACAGTCGTCCGGTAAAGTCGAAGCGGGCTGCGCCGTCGGCATCGGCGATTAGTACGTCAGCAATGCCGCCGCCTTCGCTACCTGGCAACCACGCAGCCACGAATGCATCGCTCGCATTAATATGTCGATTACTCCATAACGGGCGGCCGGACAGGAACACGCTGACGGTTGGAATACCGGCCTCGCGGTAGCGTTTGAGCTGCGCGAGATGCACGCCGTCGTCGCGATAGGCAACGTCGTTACGATCGCCGACAAACTCAGCGTACGGTGGCTCCCCATAGACGACGATCGCGACATCAGGCCGTTCGTCGTACGAGCCATCCGCTGACAGGATAGCTGTACCACCCTGCGAATCGATTGCCTGCTGCAGCCCCTCCCAGATCGAACCGGCGTTCGGAAAATGCGCCCGACCATTGCCAGAGCCCTGCCAGGACAGCGTCCAACCGCCGGTTTGCCGGCCCATATCGTGTGCGCCGTTACCGGTTACTAGCACACGGCTGTCTGGGCGCACCGGCAGAATGCCGTCGTTTTTTAACAAAACCAATGACCGGCGCACAGCCTCGCGAGCGACGGCGCGATGTGCTTCGCTGCCCAGCAGCTTAAATTCGCCGGCGTAACGGCGCAGCGACGGGCGCGGCTTATCGAAAAGACCAGCCCGCAATTTGACGCGCAGGATGCGGCGGACGGCGTCGTTGAGCCGCGCTTCGGAGATAGCGCCGTCGCGAACGTTGTTTAACGTGTTCGCGAACAACTCGCGCCAACTGTCCGGCGCCATAAACATATCGAGACCGGCCATGATGGCTTGCGGGCACTCGGTTGTGCGGCAGCCTTCGACTTGACCATGCCCATTCCAGTCGCCAACAACAAAACCATCGAAGCCCCAATGGTCTTTTAGGATGTCGGTTAAGAGATAACGGTGGCCGTGCAGTTTTTCACCGTGCCAGCTGTTAAACGAGGCCATGACGATTTCAACGCCGGCTTCGATGGCAGCGGGATACCCGGCAGCGTGCACGGTTGCCAGCTCTTTCTCGCTAACCCGGGTATCGCCTTGATCGATGCCATCGGCCGTACCGCCATCACCGACAAAGTGTTTCGCGCTCGATAAAACATGCCCATCGCGCAGACGCTGCGTGTTCGTTACTGTGCCTTGCAGGCCCTCGACGATACGTCCGGCATAACTGGCGACGATGGCCGGGTCTTCAGAATAGCTCTCATACGTACGTCCCCACCGGTCGTTGCGGGCAACAGCAACCGTCGGCGCGAAGCTCCAGTCCTGGCCGGTGACGACGGTTTCAAGCGCTGTGATCTCGCCGATGCGCGCCATAAGATCGGGGTCGCGTGCCGCGCCCAAACCGATATTGTGCGGGAAGATCGTCGCACCCACGACGTTGTTATGGCCGTGGACGGCGTCGGTGCCCCACAGCAACGGTATCGTTGTGCCGCCACGCTCGAGGTTCGCGGCGTGGAACGCATCCGCGAGGCTTAGCCACGCCGCCGCATCAATGCGCGGGTCGCCGTTGGGGGCCGAATTACCGCCATTCAGAATGGAGCCAAGTGGGTAGACTTTAAGATCGTCTGGGGTCACGTCTGCGATGTCGGCCTGGATGAGCTGCCCCACTTTCTCCGGCACACTCATGGATGCCATTAGCTCGTCGATCCGCGCCTCAATAGCCGGTTCTACCACACGCTTTTGGGTGATCTCTGGCCACCACTCGCCAGCGACGGAGGGTTCTGCTATCTCGTTCGAATTCAGTGCGTTACTGCATGCTACGGACACCACCAGCAGCGCTGCAATAACGCTCAAACCTGGCTGACCTGCGGATCTGGACAGGCCCATTCGCTTCTCCTGGACACGTGATTTGCACCTCCACCTTAGCGAAATGTCTCGCGTTGTCAATTTTTCGATGACAGGCGCTATGTAGCCGGTCATAAGCGCTCCCCACAGCCACGGCGGGTTACCGGTCGAGTGGTAGACTGATGCCTAGCGGATGACGCAAAACGCCGCTTTCGATCGATATCGGGCCCGGGGGACTGCCTGATGACAGACAAAACCACACGCCGTGACTTTCTGAATGGGACGCGCATTGCCATCGGCGCATCGCTGATCAGCCCGTGGACCGAAGCGTTTGGGCGCGACCAAAAGGACTTTCAGTTACCACCCGGCTACTACCCACCGCTAGAAACCGGTTTGCGCGGTAGCCATGAAGGCGCCTGGCAAACGATGCACGCACGTGTGGCCGGCGGCCGATGGCAGACATCGGGCATCGATGAGGATGTCGATCTTGTTGTCGTCGGCGGTGGGATAAGCGGGTTGTCAGCCGCGTATTTCTACCGCCGGCAACAGCCCGATGCTCGCATTCTGATCATTGATAACCACGATGATTTCGGTGGTCACGCCAAACGTAACGAGTTTGATGTAAACGGACGGCGGCAGATTGCCTACGGCGGCACCGAGGCGATCGATACACCGTCGAGTTATGCATCGGTATCGAGTCAGCTGCTACGAGACATCGGCGTTAACGTCGAACGCTTCTACGACTACTACGACCAAGACCTGTACGACGAGATGGGTTTGTCGTACGGCATCGCGTTCGATGCCAAGACCTACGGTGAGCGCAAGTTGGTAACTGGGTACGGCAGTCGCCCGTGGCACGAGTTTGTGGCCGAAACGCCGCTAACCGACAAGGCCAAGGCCGATCTGCTGCGCGCATTCACCGACGAGCGCGACTACCTGCCGAACATGACGCGCGATGAGAAGATCGAGCTTCTCAGTCGCATTAGCTACCGCCAATACCTGGCGGACTACGTGCAAGTCGATGAGCAAGTGCTCGAGATCTACCAACGCTGGGGCATGAGTTATTGGTGCGTCGGCATGGATGAGATACCCGCCATCGATATTTTGAAGTACGGCGATGGCGGCTACTTGCCCGGATTTGAGCACACCGTGCAACAAACCGAAGGTCGCGGCGCTGAGCCGTACATTTTTCACTTTCCCGACGGCAACGCGACAATCGCACGCCTACTGGTACGCCAGCTCATCCCTGCAGCGTTACCAGGCAAAACGATGGAAGACAGCGTGCTTGCCAAGTTGGACTACACCCAGCTCGATCGGCCAGACGCGCCCGTTAGGATTCGGCTCAATAGCACCGTCGTCAACGTTGCCCATCGCGCCGACGAGCATTCGGTACAAGTGACCTACGTCCATGGCAACGACACCCACGCTATTCGCGCCAAGCATTGCGTGATGGCGTGTTACAACAGCGCGATCCCGTATCTTTGCCCAGAGCTACCGGAGGCGCAGAAAGTAGGTCTTCGCTATAACGTCAAAATTCCGCTCGTATACACCAAAGTAATCGTGCCGAATTGGCGAGCGTTCGCCGAGCAACAGCTCCGGTACGTGTTCTACACGAACGACTTCTACAAGCAGGTCGAACTTGACTACCCCGTGAGTCTCGGCGGTTACGAATTCGGCGCCGACCCAGACCAACCGATGTCGCTACACCTGTGCCACGTCCCGTACTTCGACGACATCCAAGGGCCGGCACAATGGCGCGCGGGCAGGCAGCGGTTACTGGAGACGCCCTTCTCAACCTACGAATTCCACGTTCGCGATCAATTACATCAAGCGCTGGGTAAAGCGGGCTTCGATGCTGAGAAAGACGTTGACGCAATCACCGTCAACCGCTGGGCACACGGGTATTCGTACAGCCCAGACCTGCTGTGGGAGCCGGATTACGAAAACGATGCTGAGAAACCATGGGTGATCGGTCGGCAACCGTTTGGGCGCATCACGATTGCGAACTCGGATGCCGGCGCGTCGGCCGATACCAATACGGCAATCAGTCAGGCGTACCGGGCCATCAGTGAGCTAACTAGCAGTTAGTGCAAGCCTTCGCGTAGGCTCGAGACGACCCTAATCGATCAACGCTCGTCTTCGGCAGCGCGCACCAAGCGGATACCGCGATTGGCGCCGGTAAACAAACTCTGCAAAGCATCCGGCAGTGTTTCAAGTCCGTCGCTGACTTCTTCAATCTCTGCAGGTAATTCGCCCGCCTGATGCCACTCATGCAATTGCTTGAAGTACTCGTCAAACCGGTGCGTGTGGTCCCAAATAACGAACCCGCTCATAGTTGCGCGCTTTCGCAGCAAGTACGTGTAGTTACTGGGACCCGGCGCATCAGCCGCCAAATAGTTTGTGGAAATGTAGCCGCAGATGACGACTCGAGCGCCGAGCGCCAAGTTCGGCAGAACGCTGTTTAGAATCTCACCGCCGACGTTATCAAAAAAGACATCAACACCGTGCCCGCAGTATTCCAGCAACGGTTCCGTGATTGCGCCCGCCTTGTAGTCGATGCATGCATCAGCGCCTAGTACGTCGACAACCCAACGGCACTTCTCGGGGCCGCCGGCGATGCCAACGACACGAGCACCGGCAAGCTTCGCGACACGACACGCGACACTGCCAACGCCACCTGCGGCAGCGGATATCACAACGGTGTCTCCTTGCGTTACCTCGCCAATGGCATGCAAACCGTGCACCGCGGTGAAGGCCGCGCTACCCAGCAACCCCAAATGGAGCGTCGCAGGTCGTAGCGAATTATCGACCTTACGGACGGAGAGCACATTCATTGCCTGCACGTTCGGTCGATCCATTCGTTGCACCGACCACTGTTGCCAGCCGGTCGAGGCGTTGACCCAATCGCCGGGTACGAAATCCGGGTGCCGGGACTCATGGACGAGCGCTATAGCGCGGCCGCGCATTACATCACCGATAGGCACCAGATCTGTCTTGCGAGTGTCGATATAGCCGCGCTGTGCCGGCGACGTGCCAAACACCAAACTACGCACTAAAAACTCACCATCGGCGACGCTAGGAACATCCTCGTCGTGCAGCGTGAAGTGCTCGGGACCTACCAGCTCGCCCGGGGCGACGTAGCGAGCGACGCGCCATTGTAGATTCCCGCTCATAAACAGACTCTCTTCGTTCGTGCGGCTCGATGGTCAAAATTGCGACGCCTATCGGCCTGTGATGGAATCATCGCATGAGCGCCGACACGTACCCTAATCGCCGAGCCGGGTGGCGCCTTGTCGCGTTATTGCTGGTTGCGTACATCTTCTCGTACACCGATCGGGTGTTGCTCAGCATTCTGGTCGAACCGATCAAACGCGATCTTGCGTTAACCGACGCCCAAATCGGTTTGCTACTGGGACCGGCGTTTGCGTTGTTGTACGCAACGACCGGCGTATTCTTTGGTGCATTGGTAGATCGACGGCGTCGTACTTGGATTGTTGGCGCGGGCATCGTGTTCTGGTCGTTAGCAACCGCCGTATTCGGGTTGGTACGTCAGTTCTGGCAACTGTTTATGACGCGCATGTGCGTCGGTGTCGGTGAGGCATCTCTTGGCCCCGCGGCGATGTCGTTGATTGCCGATAGCTTCCCGAAAGAGTCGCGCGGCAAACCCATCGCGGTTTACTCACTGGGTATTGTCATTGGCAGCAGTATCGGCTTTCTACTTGGCGCGTTTGTGCTGGACTGGACCAAAACAGCGACGATCCCGCCACTGCCCATTGTCGGTGATCTTGCCCCGTGGCAATTGGTGTTCGTGATTTTTGGTTTGGCCGGGTTGTTACCCGCCCTCATCTTCTTCGTTATCCGTGAGCCCCGCCGGCAATTAGCCACCCAAAGCGACGCGGCTGGACGCTCGTTCATCACGGTACTGCAGTTTCTGGGCGCGCACTGGAAGCCGTACGCACTCTTTATGACGATCATGTGCCTCATGGTTACGCTCGCTTACGCCGGTTTCTGGAATCCCGCGATGTTCGAGCGCACCTTCGGCTGGTCCGGCGAAAAGTATGCTCTCATAAACGGTATCGTCAGCTTACCGATCGGACTGATCGTTTACTTGGGTGCCGGAGCGATCAGCGACAGACTTGTGCAGGCCGATCGCCACGATGGTCCGCTGTTGCTGATGGTACTCGGCACGCTGATCATGGTGCCGTTGTACGCGGCGGCGCCGTTAATGCCGAACGGTGCTGTTGCGTTTACGGTTCTAACAGCCGGTGGCCTGGGCGTGATGATTATATCGGCCGTCTCGGTCACGGCGTTGCTCAATATCATCCCAGCGCATATTCGCGGCCAGATCGTGGCCCTGTATTACATGGTCATGAGCTTATTCGGGTTGTTTGTCGGACCGCCTGCCGTCGGGCTGCTATCGCAGCACGTTTATGGCGAAGCGAATCTGAACTATGCCTTAGCGACGGTGCCGGTGGTGCTGGGCGTGGTCACGATCGTGCTGTTGCCGTTAACGCTGCGCCACTATCGTCAGCAACTGTTGGTGGTGCAACAAGCGGCGCAAGAGGCGTGAGGTACTTCGCTAGCCGGTGGGATTGTCTGTCGAGCGAAGCTATTGCTTTTGCAGCTGAGCTTATATCGTTGTTACGGCGGTCATTTTTCGTTCTCGCGTTCGCCGCGATTACCATTTCTATCGGCGGCTGCGCTGGCGGACCCCCTGCACCGTTGTCTGCGGATATCGCTTGGGTCGCGCGTGGCGATTTCTGCGAACCAGAAACGGTGCTGCCATTACCGGACAATACGCTGCTCGTCTCGAACGTCTGCGGTTTCAGCAAGACCGGGAACGGGTACTTATCGCTTCTTAATAGTAAGGGAGAAGCCATCGATTGGCGTATTGTCGACAAGCTCGATGCACCGTTGGGCATGGCGAGGGTCAACGACCGTCTCTATATTGTCGACAGCAACCGGTTGCGGATACTGGCATGGCCGAGTTACACGCCGATAACGATGATCGAACTCGGTACAACCGTTGCTAACGATGTTGCCGTGACAGCGGGCGGTACAGCCTTCGTTACCGATACCGCAAAACACAGCGTTTTAAAGGTAGCGCCTGATGGCTCACAAACGCTGCTGACCGCAACGCCACAGTTCCAAGGCGCGAACGGCATCGCACTAGACGATGAATACTTATTGGTCGGTGGAGAACGCCTGTGGCAAGTCGACCTAAAAACCAATGTCGTAGAGACACTGGGGCCGACTTGGCTAACCGATATCGACGGCATAGAAATCGAGGCTAACGGGACGTTGCAAGTAACGCCGGTGGGTGGAGCGCTCATACGCTATAACCGAACCGATAAATCGGCTGAGATCTATTCCGGCAATGGCGTCAGCAGCGCCAACCATGGGTACTCGCAAGCGTTGGAACTTGCGTTAATACCGACGGGTTTCGACAACACCGTAATCGCCATTCGCGTTCGCGCGCCTGCACCTTAGCTTAGTCATCAAGCGCCGCTACGCTCGACTAGTCTTGCTTCGGTCGTTTACTCAGCCACTGATCCAATCGATTCGCGAATGCCTGCTTGTCGCGTTGGCCATAGACAGACGGTCCGCCGCTCATCTCTACACCGCTGGATCGCATCGTATCCATAAAGTCGCGCATGTTGAGCTTGGCACCGATGTTCTCTTTCGTGTGCTGTTCGCCACGCGGCGTTAAGGCACTTGCCCCTTTGGCAATGACCTCTGCGGCCAAGGGAATGTCGCTGGTAATGACAAGATCGCCAGGCTCGACTCGCTTGACGATTTCATCGTCGGCGACATCGAAACCACGGGGCACTTGCAAAGATCGTATGTTGCTCGCGGCCGGTGTCGATATCGGCTGGTTCGCTACGAGCGTCAGCTCGACCCCGGTTCGAGTCGCCGCGCGAAACAAGATGTTCTTTGCCACCACGGGACACGCGTCCGCGTCTACCCATATTTTCATCGCCGAATACCTGGGAGACGTCGGTTGCTAGATCGTTGATCGCTGGATGAGCCAACGACGTTAGGCGCACCAAGGTGCAACATATCCGACGATGCGCTGCCGGCCGAAGCCGACAGCCACATCAGTTTCGCGATTAAGGCTTACGGAATAACAGCGTAAAGCGATCGGTGTTGCCCGCAACACTGCGCCGGCCGACTTCATACTCCAGCTCATCATCAGCGCGGAAATGCAGTGTCGAGTGGCCTTCAAACTCGAAGCCAGCGTCGAGCATTTCTTTAATAACAACAACCGGGTCCATGCGGCGACCGTTCTCGCCGTTGTCAGCCTCCATATGGCGACGCGTGTGGTCGATAACGCCATAGTGGCCGCCGGATTTCAGCGCTTCGAACACCTCACGGTTAATCATCGCGCGATACTCCGGTTTGTAGCTATGTAAGTTACGGAACGTCAGCACAAGGTCGAGATCGCGCACGCCGAAGTCAAAGTCCTCGATCACGTAATGACCGAGCTCGCGGTCGTAGCGAACGTTCGCACCAGTATCCAGCACATCAACCTTGTCAAAGCCCGCTTCCTGTAGCACGCCAGACTCGACGAAACCCGCGTTAAGTGCGAGATACAGCTGGCCTTCGTCCGCCAGTACCGGCGCCAGCACACGGGTATACCAGCCACCGCCTGGGAACAGCTCCAGAACGCGCATGTCGTCCTTCATGCCGAAAAATTCCAGCGTTCGCAGCGGGCGACGGTTACGGTCGCGTTCTTTATCTGCAGCGGGTCGTCCATCGGCATCGAGCGCGGCCTGCACTTTGTCAGCGAGATCAGCGTTGGCGACCGAAAAAGTCGTTAAACAGACAGCAATAGCAGCAAGGATTCTCACGAGTTTACTTCCTGAAGATAGTTGATGCTGCGTAGTTTGCCTGAGACCCGCGGCGCTGCCCAGTAGCGGCTGTAAGCACGCTTATTTGAGCAACGCGAGTTGCGGGAGCGTTCTACGCAACAAACAACTACGGTGTTTTGTGGACAAATGGTGAGCTAATGTGTCCGCGGCAATTGGGTAAGCCGCGGACACGTGAGCTGGATGACAGGCTCGATTTATCTAGCGCCTCGATTGAACGCAGCCGAGGCAGACGGAGCGTTTTGCAGTCCCGCCGTTTGCTGGGTCACCGACGGCGCCGCGCGTTGGACGTGCCCACCGCTTTGCCGATAACTCTGCTCGTTCATTTCATAGCGCCGATTTGCCATCCGTGATCCCGTCGTGGGCGAATTTTTTAGGGATCTAATCGCTGACTCCTCGCCAACACGAGCCGCCTGTCTGCCATTCGCCGTTCCAATCACCTGGAATCGATGACGCGCCTGATTAACACTGTCTGCCGCCTGTTGATGAGTTGCCAAAGCGCGCTGGCGGGACCGGTCATGAGCAATCTGACGCTGCAGATACGACGTCGTATTCTTAGAGCGGCCAACGTACAGCCTGCGTGAGACAGGATCTTCCCGAAGGTAGATGACGGCTGGATCACGAACAGCCTGAAACTGCGAGGTTGGCGACGAGGTTGGGCTACGGCCGCTTACAGACTCAGCACGACGCACGCTCTGTGCCGTTTGTGCCTGTGCGCGAGCCACGGTGCGGCGCTGCGCTTCGTAGCGAGCTTGCGCCGCTCGCTCTACCGCATCGCGCGCGGATCGTTGCCGAGCTGCCGCAACGACAGCACGTTCCGACTGCAAGACTCGGCCCGCCACATCATCGCGCACACCAGCCGTGGCGGGCAGCGCTATCGCGAGCATTAACAGAAAAACTAAAGCGTTCTTGATCATATTGACCTCCTTGTAAAGCCTATGGATCGGACGATGCTAGGTCGTTCGATATCACCTCGTAGCCGAGCCAACCCAGCCCAATCTGGGCCAACAAGTTCGCTCGACGCAGCGTGGCTTGAATGACAGCTTCTGGCAAAACGACGGCGACAAACTCCGTTGTTTGAGCGGCTCGCTCTTTGGATCTATGCGCCGCCCGTATGATGTCAGCGATATCACCGGGATCTTGTCGCCGACTTGGTGCACGAAATACGTTGGGTAACTCGTCACCTTCGACGATAAAGTGACCTTCGGGCCGGCGGGTAGGCCGAACCAACAGCTCAACTACAGCGTTCCCGTACCGACCGATGTATTCGCCATTTGTCGGTATCTCGCACCATTCCCATTTGTCGATCCGGTCATCGGCGTTGTAACGATCATGATCGAACATCGTGGCGTTTACGCAGTCTCCGTAGCGTAAATCCACCGAGAATGCATCGTAGGACCAACTCGGGAACTGGGTGTTCTTAATCGTCCGTGTCCAACCGAGGTTCTGCCATCGTTGCTTGTACGGTGTCTTACCAACATTGAGATACGGATCGGGGGAATCACCCCAAAAATCGAAACGGCGCGACGCGATTGCGGCACCGACGATACGCAGAGAAATCTTTGCACTGTATTTTTTTGTCGCGACTAACCGACCTTTTTTGTACTCGTCCTTCCCATCAACGCGTGAGTCTCCATCGGTCTCATAGAAAACCGTTGTATGTTCCGATCGCGTGTTGACAAATTGAACAACCTCGTAATGCTTCTTTGCTCCCTTATCCAGGTAAACTGACTGCTCGGCAGAGGATTGCAGACCTACAGCGTTTAGATTGGTGCCGGCACCGCCAATTGCTTGTGTACCGTTGTATATGACGTAGTCGGTACAAATTCCGTTTACCTGCGCCGTACAAGCAAAGCCGGTAACGGATGGGACGCCTTTGATCCAGCGACTTACTCGGTGGATGTTTTCCAGATGGTGACTGGCATTTCGCAGCGTCGACGTCAGCGTGCCCACCAACTGCTGCGTCTCGGCATCACCGTCGCGCCGCGCGTGCTGCAATTTTGATCGTGCGTCGGACCAACGGCCATAACGCAGATGATGCTCCGCCTCCATAAGCGAAGTACGTGCGATGAGACCTTTGTTAACGTCATCGGGGCACAGCCATTGCGCAACACGCGTCGACTTTCCGACTGCATTGAAGTCGCCCCGCGCAGCCTGACGTGTGGCTTGGTACAAATGAACGTCCGATAACCGGCAGTTAAGCACGGCATTTGCCGGTGAACGGGCACGCGCCGCTTCCAGATCGGCAATCGCCGAACCAAACTGGTAGTTGCCTATATGGCTGTCGGCGCGAAGCTCATAGGCGCTGGATAGGAGCGTGGGCGCGACGTCGTCGCCAGGGTCCAGGACCTCTGCCCGCCCGAGCGTTTTTATTGCATCGGTGAGCTCACCATGTCGAAGGTGCAAGGAACCGACGAGTACGGCAAGCGACGCCGTATCGCATTGCAGCTGCTGTGTAGCGGCAGACGGCCATTTAGCGGCTATGCCCAAAAACTGTTCAGATTGAGCGAGTGCTGCCTGCCATTGACTGGGCGTAGCTCGATCGCCGATTTTGCCAAGTGACAATGCGTTCGCGCGCACGATGGCGGCACCGACGATCGCGCGCAAATCCTTATTCTTACGCTGTGGCTGTTCGAGCTTGAATACGCCTTTAGCAGCTACGTGAGCGGCGTTGAGGACGGGGCGCGCCCTCAACGACGGCAAAGCTGATAGCTCATCCGACAGTGCGTTCGCCGATTCGATATCACCGGCCTCAGCTGCTGTAACCGCCGCCAAGGCGACAACTTCCGCTGTCATGCGATCCAAGCTAGTGCCACGGTGCGCCTTAATCGACTTCACCACCAAACGCTTAGCACGTCCCACGTTCTGCAACCGAACGCTCTCGATTGCACCGATCAAATACGCGGCGGCCCTATGCGGTCGCACCGCCGGTGATCGATACTTGTCTGCAACGGCCAGCGCTAGCTCCACATCTCCATCCCGAAGCGCGGTAACAATCCATTCTGAAGCTGCATTGTCGGCCGTGATTGCGAAGGGGTTGGAATCCCAAAGAACCCCGTCGCCAAGCGATGTGAACTTCCTGTACTTCGCGGCACGATCAAGCAAGGACGGGCCTTCAGCCTCGAACTGTACTTGAAGCCGCCAAGCGCTTGCGGACAGTGCCAGCACCACGGCCAAAGCCAAAGTTGTGAAAAGAAAGGGCTTCGGGCCAATCGTTCGCCGGACGATAGGAATCAGGCTGAACGCAGTAACGGTAGCGAACGCTACCAGCAGGCCGCCGACGACTTCCGTCGGTAACGTCAGCTCTTGGCCTGTTGGGTTAAGATCGGTGAGCAGCGCTTCGGTCGACGCGACGATTGGGACGTCGGCCGTCGTAATCGGGTCGGCAACGGTACAGACAGTCGGCGCGACCTCGTCCGCACCCGAGTTGGACGCGATGAAAAACGCAACGCAAACGACTACAGTGGCTCGAAGACTCATGGCTATTCCCCCCATGATTATGTGAAGAAATCCCAGCCTACATGGGCATCGAGACACCCCAAAGAATGTATCTGTAATTGTCACTATTTCGTATCTGAATACTCCATAGATATATTTGCTAGATAAATATCTCTATGTTATCTAGAGTTTCTTGCGAGAAATACCGACAGGCCATGGGGCCGAGGGGGTGCAGTGGCGAAAACCACGATACGTCAGACGTGGCGCGACCGTTTCCTGGAGTACCAACAACACCGAACATCAAACGGCAAGCCTGTGGACCCACGAGCAGAGTTCTTGTTTGATGATTCGAACATTGGCATCGGTTGGCGATGGCGCCTACCGCTTCTGCACGAACTCCTAAAACCTCAGGTCAACTATCACGTGCTGGCATACGGGCTCAACGAAGTTAGCCCACACCTGGAAGGGTTCAAACAGTCTGGCGAACAGCACAGCGGCTGCTCAAAGGTAAAGGGGTTTTGCTCTCGGGGTACCGGCCGCTACGAAAAACACCAAATCGAGCAATTGTTGCGGTTTCTGGTCGACTATCTCGAAGTCGATCGCCGACATTTAGCGATGCAAACTAACTCCCTGGACGAGCTCGAATCGACATGGAAACAAGTTTTCTCCAACCCTAAAGCCCACTCGACAGCCCATCTACATCTCACTGACCTCAACAACGAAGGCGTTTACAAACTTGATGATCGCCGTACGCGATTGAAGCACGATCTTTTCGAGTTTCTCGACAGCGACGCAACGTACGCCGATACCAGAAAACACCACCCCGTCTTTATGATCTATGGCGAGTACAGCCGAGCCACGCAGTTTTACGTACGCAACTGGCTTGAAGAATACGCCAGACACGATGAGCAGCACCGGCGCATGATATCTGTGGATGGGAGGATGGCGTCGCGCCGCGCCCTTTACCATCGTATCGTTGGGGCGGTCGATACAAACGCGGCTGCAACTGCCAAGTCACCATCAGAGCTCGCTGTTGCCGCCCTCGATAGCCTTGAGAAGCGACCCGCAATTGTGGTCATTAAACACTTTGAACCGGTGCTTGTTGGCTTGGAAGGCGCGTCGGTGCACGCCGCACTCCGCAACACTGGCTTCTACGATGCATTCTCGCGGATTGTGCATGGTTGCGACAGTAATACCCGCTTTATTGTTCTTGTCGACCAAGTATTGACGCGAGTGGATGCGTCGTATTTGCACGACGTTCGCCTATTCACCGGCCTGCAACCTGATCAGGAAGCGTATCAAGAGAATTTTTTGGAAATAGCAAAAAACTCATCATTACCGGCAGCTGTTAAGACCTGTTTGACCAGCGCCGATCGTTATCCAGGAGAAGCGCTACAAGGCGTACTGATAGCCATTGATCGCTTGTCGGATGAAGAGCTTTCACCTGCCTGGATACGTGCTGTAGTTAACAGTAACGCGATGGAGAAGGCGGCGGAGAAGCTTCTGACATCCCTCGCGCGTACAGACCCTACGTCGGCGACAATTCTTGCGATCACAGTCTTAGCAGAAGATAACCTTCGACTGGATACACTGCAGGAGGCACTGCCGATTGTCGGCTGGCTGCCTCTAGGCGGTAATGAGAAACGCCGAAGTCCTAGTAATACGCACGTATCCGATGCACATGTTGAGACGATTACTCGGCAACTCGATACGCTAATTGAGTTCGGGCCTGTTCACGAACATGACCTAGATGACAAAGAGCAGCACCGCGCTTTCGATGTTGATCCAGTGTTCAGACGCGCCGTCATTCGTTGGCTGGAGTCGTACAACAATACGCACAAAATTTTTCGCTGGATCCGCAAGGTTCGGCGCGTCGTTGCAGCCATCGCCATGCGGCAACACCTAAGGATAAAGGATGCCTATTCAGCGCGAGCCGCTCGGGACCCAGCAAAACTCCGCCGTAATCTTTTGGCGATAGTCTTACTGGTTTCGTCTATTGACCCTTATCGGCTTAGCAAATTAGCTCGAGAAAAGAAGCTGACGCCCAATAGTCTTGCCGAGCGCACTCCAGATCCAAAAGACTGGCTTGATTGGGACGAACTACAGGCGCTTGGCGCCGCGTACAACCTGGTCTGTGTTCTCGAAGGGCGTGAGTCATCGTACTCGCTGTCGACAAGCCATGTTGGCTTTCAACTTAAGCTACAGGTATGGCTGTGCTTTCAGCATATCGGTTACGCAGCACCGCAAGCAGGCGTACGCTATCGAGAATCGCGAGGACCAGCGATGCTGCCACCACAAGCAATTGTCGGCTTTAGCACGGAACAGAACATCGAGATGTTCATCTCGATTGCAATTGGTGCTCTAGGAGCTCATGAAATTGACTATTGCGAGATGGTGCTGACAACTGCAGAGAACTTCATTGGCCAACTCAGCAACAAAGAGCAAAAGAAACACGCGCTTCGGCTAGTCAAAATAGCGAAGATCCAATGTGACCTACTTATTCAGCGCGGCCATTTAGAAGATGCGGAGAAGTATATTCGCGATCAATTGAACACCAACAATTTCTACGAATACTTTGATCTTGGCAGTGGCGCCAGTGTAAATGAGAAGACGATTTACTCGGTGCTCAAGCAGATCGAAAAAAGCAAAGCGAATAGTGCGCGCCAATTCGCTGTATGGTCACGCCTACTTGGTAGACTTGGCGTTATTCTTCACATGATCGGTGTGCGAAGAACCGAGGACGCTGAAAATGCTTTTAAGATTGCAAGTCTGCTCGATAGCGTTGTCGAAAAGCGCTACGGTAAAAATGGCAGGAACATAGGCCTAAAAGGTAAAGCGGCGAGACAATATGTTCGGTTTTTGATGGACCGATCATTCAGCGAGACAATTAGTCGCGACCCCGAACGCGCCAGTCAATACATCAAGGAAGCACGTAGCGTTCGTGAACGCACAAAAAACAATCCACACGATGATCAAGCCCTCGAGCAAGTGGAAGACGCGATTGATACTGCGACCATCGAATTTGCAGAGAACCTAAACAACGCACGTTCCAATTTACTAGCGGGCGGTCTTGCTGCCGTTAAGACAGCAAAAATTGATCTCGACAAGGCGAAAATTCCCATCGAAGGTCACCGGCTTCACGGCATCGAACAGACACGTATTGCTGCAGCACGACTCGGGCTGTTGTCGCAATTTCTCTGCTGTCTTGTAGAGTCTGACTTGACGGGTCAATCAATTGGCTATGGTGTCGGTAGAGAGATCGTCGCGGATATTGAAGCCGATGTTCGACTCGTGAAGTCCATACTCGAGCCGGAATCTACGGGCGGTAAGCGCAAAGCATGGCAAGCCGCGCAACACACGATACAGATGCTCGATGCTGAGCTGGCGCTATGTCTTGCGCGAACTTACCGATTTGCTGGCTCGCATGAGGCTTCGCCCTATGCGAAAACAAAAACGGAGAGTCAGGCGATACATGACGAACTTCGAGAAAGGCTTCGGTCGCTGCGATACCGACTGAACCGTCATCGCTATTTCCGGAATAATCGGAGCAAGCTGATCATTGAAAAGTTATTGGCAGAATCGGCGGAAACTTGATAGCGAATCGCATGTGTATTAAGGGGCATTGCTGTTAAGCCAAACCGGCCTCGTTGAGCAAGTACGGGGCTCAGACGAGCCCCGCACTGCTATTGGCCACTAACTTACGCCGCAAGAGCTGTACCGGCTACTTACACAGCTCGAGCTGGACCAATCATCGAATCGGTCGAGTTCCGTTTCCAACTCGTACATGAGCCGGTCGTAGTTGTCACGCAGACCTGTCGATACACGATCCACTCGGTCAAGTACGTCGGTCCAGTTGTTGGACGAAGACTCCAGTAGATCTTGATAGGTGTTATTCAGATTCTCCAGGATGTCGTACTCGAACGACGATTCATCGGCGTTTGCTGTGAATGCGAACAGAGATACGGCTACAGCTACAGTTAGTTTTTTCATTACATCGTCTCCAGTCGGTTTTGGTGGTTACGGGGCGCGTTAGCGCCATCGTTACCCATAGAGACGGTGCGGAAAAGCGAATGTCAGGCTATTTGCAGAAAATTAGGGTTTCGATACGCGGAACTTGAACTTCTCCCGCGATTTTCGGCCTTTATCATCGGCGATCTCAACCGTTAAGGTGTGCTTTCCCGGCGGCAAAACAACTTCACTGCACCGGATGCCATCGGCCGATGGTGCTGCGTTCTCCAGTATTCGATCCGTTACATCGAGCTTTAAAAAGCCGTAGTAGGCTCGAAACGACTCAATATCTACCGAAGAGCCACCAGTCGGTTGGAATTGGACATCAATATCAACCGGCGGTAGCACTGGACCGCTCAAATCGGGCTCGCGGACGACGATTTTCGGCCCGAGTGGATCGGAGCGCTTAATGAAATCTTCAAGCGCTGTTTCTCTAGCTTTGCTATTGCTAACTTCAGTCTCCGCGGCAATCTCTGCAGCGGTAACGAGTGGCCGGGGCGCTATATCGGTTGCACAAGCGG
Source organism: Pseudomonadota bacterium (assembly GCA_039183535.1). Classification (GTDB taxonomy): domain Bacteria; phylum Pseudomonadota; class Gammaproteobacteria; order Steroidobacterales; family Woeseiaceae; genus JBCAXA01. The sequence goes on from JBCDBO010000049.1 coordinate 19,145, forward strand.
ACAAAAGCATCGTGCAAACCACGGCTATTGCTAGTGACTGAACCGAACGCGAACTATCACTGCTCATTCCGCGACTCCGATAACGGGGACAACGATTTGTGATGCATAGAACGTACTGCGTCGCTCTCGTGCCACCACTTCGAATGCTCGGGTCGCACGTGCCGATACCGGTGCGAATACATCGATCGGATCGCCTATGTTGTTGTAGTCGCTAATACGAAGATCGAACGCGTTAACGGGATACTCAGTGAATATTGCGACGATCAAGGTATCGCCAGTGGGCTCGCTAGCGGGTAAATCGAAGTTCATCGCCTCCGTTGGAAACGCGAGCACACCAGGCTCGACATTATTATCGGAATCAAACCTATTCGGATACAACACGGTGCTTTGATCGCGCGAATCGATCGACACGATGTTTAGATACCCTTTTGTAGGCACTTCGATAGACAGTTGCAAGAAATCGCCAAGCTCGTAGACATCCTGATTCGCCGTCACCGTCAGCGGCTTGGCCTCGGCGACCAAGGCCTGATACGAATCCCAGCGCGGCCGTTGTAGCACACCGTCTTCGGTGGGGATGATTGCAACGTCAATCATTTCCCTATTGCCATAAACCGCGGGGGTGTAAAGCTGCTCTTCATCGACTCGATCAGCGATAAAGGCCGTTACCTCATCGGCCATGTTCGCGAGCGATAACTCCGTGCCAGCGGCAAGGGCCGCCTCGATAGAGGCCTGTATGCCCAGCGTAAAATAGCCGCCAAACACTGTACCTAGCGCATACTCATCGTCTTGCGCAGCGCTCAGCCCGGCGTAAGCCACCTGCGCGCCATCCTCGGCTTGCCGACTAAGAATATCCCCCGACCCTTTGGGTACGCCCGGATAGTGCAGAAATCGCACCTGGCTTTCTTGGCCACGAACACGATCGTTATCCATACTAAAGGCGCGCGTAACCGTGCCGCTGTGGCACGCGTCGATCGCAACGATCACGCGGTCGCCGTTAATCGCATCGAGTAGCTCACCGAATTCATCATCGATCAGTAGGTTTCCGAAGCGGAGTTCGGTTTCCGGCGCATCGGGCTTGAAGTATGCATCGTGCGGTACGAGCGCCTCATCGACCTGGTCCGGCTCATCGTTATTAAGGTCGGTAACACGCGTGCCGTGACCACTAAAGTAAATAAGCGCGTTGTCCTTCGGACCGACGGTTTTGCCCATCTCTCGAAGCGCTGCGCGAATATTGCGGTAGGTCGCGTCGGCATCAAACAAGACGGTGATTTCATCTTCTGCAAAGCCGAGACTGCGCGCGACATCGGTCATGGTCCGCATATCGACATCAATCCCAAACAGATCGGAATCGAGTGTTTTGTAATCGCCCACCCCAATCAATAGCGCTTTTGGCTCCGCTTGCAGCGGCGACGCGAAGAGCGCAAATGCAACGGTTAACATTCCGATCTTAGCGTTCATAACTACTACCTCTCTGTAAAACGTCCGACGTTCCGCACCTCGACACGCCGATTCTCATCGGCGGATGGGTCAGACTCGTTCAAAAGTTGATCAAAGCCAAAACCAAACGTTTCGACCTGCTCGATCGGTACCGCATGGTTTGCAACCAGGTACGTACGGGCGGAATTCGCCCGCCGTAACGATAAGTCTCGATTGTATTCCGCAGTACCGACGACATCAGTATGGCCACTGAGCTCGAACCGCCGTCGTTTAAGTCGCGGCGAGCGCATTGCCCGGCCAAGCTCATCGAGCTGTCGCTTCGCTGTTGGCGTTAAAACATCTGAATCGAACTCGAACTCAATATTCAGAATGATTTTCGGCGTGACGGAGAAGCTCCGGGTCGTTAAGCCGCGATAGATCTCTTCCGCGCTAAGGAGTTCACCTTCGGTAGCGTCGGGTCGGGAGATCGATTTCGCAGGCTCTGCATGCGACGGCTGAGCGGCTGCTTGGGCAAGTATTATCTGATCACGCAGCACATTTGGCGCGATTAACCCGGGGGTTTGTGGGCCAATCCGTTTATCGCGATTCTCTTGCACGAAGGGATACGCGTAGTCGAAGACTTCACCCAGCGCTGTATAGCCGTCGGCGTTAGTATCTGCGTTCGACTGCAGGGCCTTTAGGACGGCGAAGGTAAACAAACCTTGCCCGTCTTTACCCGGGTCTAGGAACGATACGCCTGGTGCAACGTACTCTTGTGACTCCTCGGTCCCTTGCGATGCGGTTAACAAAGCGAATTTCGACGATGTACTGCGTTTGCCTAACGAGTAGATATCAAAACTGCCCTCCATATCGCTGCTCTCGCAGGTATCTACGAAGAGTAAGCGCTTGCCGGCAGTAACCCGCAGCGCATCGAAAAACGTCTGCCAACTGATCAGTGACGCGATATCGCTGCGACCTTCTCTAACTCGAATACCGTCTTTCGTTTCACCGTCGATCGGTACAAAGTAGTAGTTACCTTTTACGTCACTGAGACCGTGCGACGCTAAAGCGATTATCACAGTATCGTCTGCGGTTGCCGACTGTACAAATCGCAAAGCGTCGAGCACATTACTTTTGGTAGGGCGCGTTAGATCGTCGACTAAGATCCGATGATTGACGGTCTTGAATAAGTCTCTACCGTTACCCTCCGAGAAATAGTTAACCATCCGCTTTGCATCGTTTACAGCAAACTCCAGATCACCCCAACGTTCGTCTTCAAAGGTATTGACCCCAATCGCCAACAGATAAAGATCACCTTTTGGCGCCGCTCGCGCCTCAACCGGGCCGGGGACGTAACTCTCAGCGAGCCCCATCGAAACACCGTTAAAGACCTCAACTCGAATAGCGTTGTCCGGCGCGTACAACGGAATGACGATCTGTTCGCTGAAACTCTCCGCCGCCTCTTGCTGTAGGCGTCTTATTTTTGAATCGGTCACTGGTATGTCGTTGACGTACACAGCGAATTCGGTCTGCGGAGCGCTCAGTCGCTCAGCACTTACGTTTAATGTAGCGACGTGTTCGCCATCGTTAACCGCCTTCTCAACGAGCACTTTGACTCGCGACGGCGCAATATCGCGTAGCGCGGGGACCACAAAGCTATCTGATACGAGCGCCTCTGCCGCGAGACCTTTTCGGTAAAGCGTACGTTCAAACTGGACCGCGCGGAAAAAATCGGGTTCTTGAACTGGCCCACCATTTACATGCCAGCCGATAAACTCATCACCTAGCAATGAAGACGCATACAAACCCGCTGGCACCCATGCGATCCAGTCTTTTGTATTGGCGTGTGGGAAGAGTGCCAGGCGTGGCTTCAGCGTTGTTGGCTCATACCAGCGAATGGTGCCGTCCGATAAGGCCGCGACCAGCCAGTCGCTGTTGCTTGACAGGCCTAGTTGATAGACCTGTGAGGACAGTCGCCGATGCGCGATTTCACGTCGGTCCTGATCGAAGCAGCGAATGGCCCACGTGGTGCCGATGCAAGCGAGATTACCTTGTTCATCAACGGCGTGTGTCAGCACCGTCTCAAGACGTTCTAACGGAATCGGCTGATCGTTTATTGTGAGATCGGACTGTTTTGGAGTGTACGCAAGACGCCATGCTGCTGAGCGCTTTAATGGCGGCGAAAACCGCGTTGATCGCTGAGTTACAACTCGGAGCGCATTCTCTTCCGCTCTCGTTGCGTCAAACTCACCCAAGGCCAACTCGTCACGGCCAAAGGCGAATTGCACCGCTTTACCGTCCGCAGATAGCCGGAAGTTTCCTGGACTG
>JBCDBO010000050.1:0-22648 GCA_039183535.1 Pseudomonadota bacterium
AAGCCACCCGTCGATTTCATTCTGAATCGCGACACGACGCTCGATGAGTCGCTCGTTGACCGGTGTGAGCTTCGCTACTAAAGCACTAAATCCGTGCCAGAAGTTCTCGGCACTGAGCGGTAAGCCGTCCAAGGCTTCCGTTTCTATGAATGTCGCGAGTGTCTCGTCAACGGCAAGGTCGGCGCGGTCGACGTATCGTGTCATGTTTATGTCCTTTGCATCGATGGCAACGCGATTGCGCGGCCGGGCAGCAGTGTACCGATGTGGAGGGCTATCGAGAAAATTTATGCTGTCAATTCTGGTCATTCACCAAGCGAATGACTACCCCGTCGCCGCCAGCGCCTCCACGCTGCTTTCTGTGGCGATATGGCGCACCAGGCCGCGGAACCAGCGGTGACCGGGGTCGGCGTGCGCGAGCGGACTCCACGCCATGGTCAGTTCCATCTCCGGGATCGGGAATGGCGGCGGCAGCAACCGGACATGACGGCGATGCTCGTATTCGCGAGCGGCTCTCAGCGGCACCGTCGCGATAAGATCCTGTTGTTCCGCGTGTTGAATGGCCGCTGGGTAATGGCGCGTAAAGACAGCGATGTTGCGCTTTTTGCCGATGCGAGCGAGTGCTTCGTCGACCCAGCCAAGCCGCTGTACGTCGGCGGGGTCGATCCCTACGCCGACGCCCATGCCGGTTTTCGAGACCCAAACGTGGCGTGCGTTTAGGTAGGTGTTTAGGTCGAACGTGTCCGGCACCGGGCGATCGGCCGCGACAACGCAGGCGAACGCGTCGCGCCACAGGACGGCACTGTGGAACGAGACTGGTAAGTCATCGAATCGATTGATAACCAGGTCGAGTTTGCCTTGTTCGACGTCTCGAAAGACGACATCGCTCGGTGTCAGGATATCGACCGTAATCAGCGGGGCATCGTGACGCAGACGCTTCAAAAAGGCGGGCAGTAATGTCGTTTCAGCGTAGTCGCTCGCCATGATCCGAAACACGCGATCGCTGGTCGTCGCTTGAAACGAGCCGACCGGGCGAATCACCGCTTCACAGCCCGCGAGGATCTCGCGCAGCGGCGCGCGCAGTGCATCGGCGCGAGCGGTTGGTGTCATGCCGTCGCTGGTGCGAACGAGCAACGGGTCATTGAAGGTCTCGCGAAGCCGTTTTAGACCGTTACTCATCGCGGGCTGACTGATACCGAGCCGCTGTGCCGCGCGGGTGACGTTGCTCTCGTCCAATAGGACGTCGAGATACACGAGCAGGTTCAGGTCAATGCGTTCGAGCGGATGCGGCATATAAATCCCGTGAATGCTGATTATTTGAACTATTTCGTCGATTTATTAAGGGACTTTGCCGACACTACCGCCATCTTTCAACAGGACGGAGACTTCCCGTGCACACCGGCAATTACGACCGCAACACTGAGATTGAGGCGATTCGTCGCGATTGGGCTGAAAATCCCCGTTGGGCCAATGTCGAGCGCAACTACCAAGCGGAAGATGTTGTCCGTCTGCGCGGCTCCATCAAGCGCGAAAACACGCTCGCACGACGTGGTGCCGAGAAACTGTGGGCGCTCGTCAATGGCGAGGCAGCGGACAAGTTCGGAAAGGACTACGTCAATTGCCTGGGCGCGCTGACCGGTGGTCAGGCCGTGCAGCAAGTCAAAGCCGGTATACAGGCGATTTACTTATCCGGCTGGCAGGTTGCCGCCGACAACAACAGTGCCTACTCGATGTACCCCGACCAGTCGTTGTACCCGGTCGACTCGGTACCGAAAGTCATTGAGCGGATTAACAACGCCTTTGCCCGGGCTGATCAGATCCAATGGCAGAAAGGCATCGCGCCGGGTGACGACGGTTATATCGACTATTTCGCCCCGGTCGTCGCCGACGCTGAAGCCGGTTTCGGCGGGGTTCTAAACGCCTATGAATTAATGCGGGCCATGATCGCTGCCGGTGCAGCAGGCGTGCATTTTGAGGACCAGCTTGCATCGGTTAAAAAATGTGGCCACATGGGTGGCAAGGTTCTGGTGCCGACGAAAGAAGCGGTGCAAAAACTCTGTGCGGCCCGCTTGGCGGCCGACGTCGCCGACGTACCGACCATCGTTCTCGCCCGTACCGATGCGAACGCAGCCGATCTGATTACCAGTGACGCCGACGACTACGACGCGCCGTTCATCGAGGGTGAGCGCTCGCCGGAAGGGTTCTTCCGTACCCGAGCCGGAATCGATCAAGCGATCGCCCGCGGACTCGCGTACGCGCCATACGCGGACTTATTGTGGTGTGAGACCGCTACGCCCGATCTCGACGAGGCGCGCAAGTTCGCCGAGGCGGTTCGCGGTCAATACCCAGATCAATTACTCGCTTATAACTGCTCGCCATCGTTCAACTGGAAGAAGAATCTCGATGACGCGACGATCGCGCGCTTCCAACGCGAGCTCGGTGCCATGGGTTACAAGTACCAATTCATTACGCTCGCCGGCGTTCACAACATGTGGAATGGGATGTTCAATCTCGCGTACGACTATGCGCGCGAAGATATGTCCGCGTACGTTCGTCTGCAGGAGCAAGAGTTCGCCGATGCCGATAAGGGTTACACCTTTGTCGCTCACCAGCAGGAAGTCGGCACCGGTTATTTCGATGACATGACGACGGTCATCCAAGGGGGGGAATCGTCGGTGACCGCATTAACCGGGTCGACCGAAGAGGACCAGTTCAAAAAAACCGGCTAGGTTTTTCAGTCGTCGCCGCGGCTCGCCACTTGGTGGGCCGCGGCTTTTTTACGCGTGTCGCGCAGAAAAGTGCCCGTTCAGTGGCATCGTGACGGCAAGCGTTGCGTACGCAAATCCGGCAAAGACACCGTATTGCGCTGGTAACAGCAGCGCCCAAAGTGTTGAGGCGACCGACGTTGTCATCATGATCGCCCAACCTCGCGCCTCGCTTCGTGCCGTTGCTGATCGCTCGCGTTTCGCGGTGCGTCGATAAAGGATCAGTAGGCATAGCGACGTAATGCCGAAGCCAATGCCGTACATGACAAACAGGTCGATCATTTGCGTGGGATTGAAATCGATCGGTGGTGGCTGCAGCCAGCCCATCGATAAGTAATAGAGAAAGGCTAGCGCCATGATCTTTAGTGGGTAGACAAAGACCAGCACAACGAACATTAACGTCAACGTCACGACGGTCGACACCGCATCGTGCTGTTCCGTCAATTCCGACCAGCGCCGGTGCGACCACCAGATGTACATGATCAGGGCGAAACTGGCGGCAAAGGCCGGGATGCCCTTGAGCGCGACGATCAACTCGTCGTAGCTGCCCGGTATATCGTCGACCGAAATAACGAGCATCGTCATCGCGAACGCGAATGCTGCATCGATAAAAATGTCCAAGCGCGACAGTGTGACGGTGCTTTTCTTGCCGCTCATCGCCGGCCCAATCCGAACACGGGTGCTATACCAAAACGTCTAGTCGTCATCGCTTTGCCTCGCCTGTTTGCTCCGTCGCTGGCGACGTATGGGTGGTCGTTGCAGTGATTGCTTTCCGGCCAAAACATCGAGGACCTCGCTGACCCGCTTCGCTATCGTAGCATCGCGTTTGGCGGTGGCGACACGATACGCCAAGCCGCGTTGCATACCGGGCGTTTGCTCGTCCCACTGCGCTCGCGCGTGTCTATCATTGCTCAGCGCCAGAGCCAACGCATCGGGTACATCGACGAACGCGCCATCGGTCAGAGAAAAGCGAACGTTGACCGTATCGCCAAGGCCGAGTGCGTGGCGTTTCAAAAAGGCTTTCGACAACAAGATATACCAGCGGCCGCGAACGGGCGTAAGACCGGCGTCAATCGGTTCATCGTTGATCTCACCGCGGATGCGTGATCGCGGCCGGTTGGCTAGATCCAACTCGTCGGCCAAGGCCGCTGGTACGAACACGACCGTGTAGCGGTAACGACTCGAGCCGACATCGTGGCTTTCAATGCGGCCGTCAAAGTCGTGATCAAAATACAGTGACAAACGAATGTCCGGTTTTGGTTTTCGTCAAGCGTAGCGAAGAAACAACCGGTCGTCGCGTTTGCTTGTCGCTCGCCAGCCTAGCGCGCACAATCGTTCGGGCCTTATCGCAGCGTTGGGGAACGACTATGCGGGTTTCGATCGGCATCGTATTGCTTGTCGCGGCTGGGTCGCAAGCTGCGCTGGCCACGCCAGCCGAAGACTACGCGACTTACTGTGCGCTTTGTCATGGCGAGGATCGGCGCGGCTACGCGAACGACAACGCGCCATCGCTCGTGACCAAAACGCTGTTCGCAGCGGGCTTGCGTGTGCCCACCGGTGCGATTTCGTACGGTCGCCCCGGCACACCGATGGGACCGTACCTCGATGAGGTCGGTGGACCGATGACAGAGCGTCAAATCATCGCCTTGGCGCGATGGTTATCCGAGTCGGCAGGGATCGAACCGCAGCGCCGGCGGACCGCCGATCTGGCGCCAATCCGCGGCGATGCGACGCAAGGGCAAGTCTTATACGGTCAGCACTGTGCGGAGTGTCACGGGGAAAACGGCGAAGGCGGCGAGGGCACCGCTCTGGGAAATCCGACGATGCTCGCGACAGCGCCCGATCTGTTTCTAAAAGCGGCGATAACGGACGGTCGTGAAGGCACACCCATGCGAGCGTTCAGTGGCGAACTTAGCGACGCCGACATCGATAACCTCGTGACATTTTTGCGCTCGCGGGCCAGTGGTTGGGATGTCGACGAGATGCGGTTCGCCCGTCCGCCGACGCTCGACGATATCGTTTTGAATCCGGGCGGCGAAGCGCCGGCTTTTGAGTTAACCGACGGTCGTTACGTATCGGCCGATGATCTACACGCGGCAATCGACGCTGGGCACCGCATGATCCTGATCGACACGCGCGTACCGTATTTTTGGGCGATGGCGCACATCGCAGGTTCCGTGCCGGTTCCGTACTACAGCAGTCGCGAGGAAATTATCGCGGCCTTACCGCGCGATGGCACCTGGATCATTGCCTATTGCGAATGTCCGCGCGCCGCGGCTGATTCAGCGGTTAACCGATTACGACGCTTGGGTTACGAGAACACCGCCGTGTTGTGGGAAGGCTATGCCGGTTGGGCAGCGCTTGGTTACCCGATCGCCGCCGGCTCGATCGACGGGGACGGCGGGTAACGTTCGATGGAGAAGACGTTTGCGTTGCGTATGCGGTTAACGACGGTATGGGAGGGCCGTCCCGGCCCGATGATGACGTCGACAAAGCGGTTCGCGGGTGATCGCGGCGGGACGCCGCTCCTACAGTGGTAGAGACGTTTGCGGTTGACGAAGGTGTAGGAGGGCCGTCCCGGCCCGATGACGACGTCGACAATGCGGTTCGCGGGTGATCGCGGCGGGACGCCGCTCCTACAGTGGTAGAGACGTTTGCGGTCGACGAAGGTGTAGGAGGGCCGTCCCGGCCCGATGACGACGTCGACAATGCGGTTCGCGGGTTATCGCGGCGGGACGCCGCTCCTACATCGGCTGGCGCGGCTTAGAGCCTGGCTTGCTCCTCGTATAAGCGCCATATGTACTTAACCGGCGCGTCGGGCGTTTCGCTCCAGCCGATGAATCGCGGTCCATCGGCCGTGCCGGTAACAAGCGCGAGCACGTGGTTGTCGCCGCCCATCGCCTTGCCAGCGCTCGCGAAACCGGTACCGTCTGCGTTCGTGGCGTCACTGGCGAAACGAATATCCCACCGCATTCGGGTGATGACGAGGCTTATGCCGCCGGCCAATGGGCTTACGCGTACCAAGGAAAAGCCGAGTTTTATCGCCTCGTGAAAGCCTTCATTGTGCGCCCAGTAGTTTTTGATCTCCGCCATCGTTGCGAAATAGTCGTCAAATTCCTCAGCTTTATAAAAGTGGGTTTCGGCACTTTGATCCCAGTAACTCGCGATTTTGTCCGGATCGTTCGCGGCCCAAGCCGCGGCATAGTCGGACAACAAGGACTCAATATCGGCGTGCGTTGTCATTGTCGTGTCTCCATTGATTTAGAGCAGTACCGAATCCGCGCGTATAACCCCGTTGGTATCGGCGGCGACCCAGTCGCCTGGCTTGAACGTGACGCCGCCAATGTGTATCGGCACGTTTAAATCGCCAAGTCCGCGTTTCTCCGTTTTACGCGGCGTTGCCGCCAACGCTTGCACGCCCAGTGGCAACGTACCGAGCGCCTCAACGTCGCGTACAGCGCCCCAGATCACCAGCCCCGCCCAACCATTGTCGACGGCCTTCGCGGCGATCATGTCGCCAAGCAAGGCGCGCCGAGTTAGGCCACCGCCATCGACGACCATCACGCGCTGTGCGCCAGGCTCCGCCGCTTGCGCTTTGACGAGTGAGTTGTCTTCGAAACATCGGATCGTGATGATGTTGCCAGCGAACGCTGCTCGGCCACCGAAAGTTCGCAGCTGCGTATCGAGAACATCAACGGACGGGTGTGCATCGCACAGATCGGGCGTCGAGATCGTCACGGCAACTCCGCCGATTTAATGACCAGCATTTTCTCGATCGACATATCGGCGATCGTATGGGGGATTCCGCCGACGCCAAGACCGGACTGTTTCAATCCCGCGAACGGCATACCGTCGACGCGGAAGGCCGTGTGGTCATTGACCATGATCGCCGATGCATCCAGGCGATCATAAACCCGCAGCGCCGTATCCAAGGATGCGGAAAACACCGCCCCCTGAAACGCGAACGGTAACGCGTTGGCTTGCGCGATCGCCGTATCGATATCGTCGTAGGCGTAGACACAGACGACCGGCCCGAAAATCTCCGCAGTCGATACCTGCGTGTCGACCGGCGGCTCCCACAGCACCGTGCACGGGTACAACGAATCGCTGAGTGCCGCGCCCCCGGTTAAGCGTTCGGCGCCAGCCGCGACGGCGGCCTCAACCCATTCGGAGACCCGGCGCGTTTCTGCCGGTCGGATTAACGGGCCGACTTCCGTTGCGAGATCGGTCGGGTCACCAATCCGTAAGGCGGCCGCGTGCTTGGCCAAGCGCTCGGCAAAGTCGCGGGCGATTGCACGTGCCGCATAGACGCGTTGCACCGACACGCAGACTTGGCCGGCGTGGTAGAAGCCACCTTTGAGTGTCGCTGTCAGTGCCGAATCGATATCGGCGTCGTCGGTAATAAACAACGGCGCAGCGCCACCGTGCTCGAGGGCGCAACGAGTCCCGGGACTTAACTTCGATCGCAACATCCAACCGACCCGCGCCGAGCCGATAAAGCTGAAGAACGCCACGCGCGGGTCAGTCACCAAGCGTTCGGCGTCGTCGAGACTCTCCGACAGCAAGGCCTGACAACTCGCGGGTGGAATTCCGGCCTCGTGCATAATGTCAACGAACGCGAAGCACGACAGCGGCGTGTCGTCAGCCGGTTTGACGATGACCGGACAGCCAGCCGCGATAGCTGCTGCGACTTGGTGAACGATCAGATTTAATGGGTGGTTAAATGCACTGACCGCGACGACGACGCCGATTGGTTCGCGTTGCGTAACTGCCAGTCGACCGTCACCGGCTGCCGTACCGCCAATCGGAACCCGTGCGCCTTGGTCGGTCCGAATCGTCTCGATGCACAAACGCAGTCCATCGATCGCTCGAGCGACTTCGACTTTCGAGTCGACCAATGGTTTGCCGCCTTCGGCCGCGGCACTGACCGCCAACTCGTCGGCGCGCGCGCGCATCAACTCGATCGCGCGTTCGAACACCGCGATCTTCTCGGCGGCACTTAGCCAGTTTTCGCGCTGACCGAACCAGTCGGTCGCGGCTTGTAGGGCGCACTCATTGACGTCTGCACCGGCGGTATCGATCGTCGCTAAGGTTTTGCCATCGTACGGCGCGATGACGTTGCGTCGGCCCGCTGCTGCCGGGGCGCCTACCACCCGCGTGGCGATGTGGCTAAGCTCGCTCATGCGGCGGTGCCGAGCAGTTCGCCGAGCCGTTCGGTCAGCAAGAGGTTCTCACGGTAGTCGATCGGAATGACGACGAGGCTTGGCCCCGATTCGTTGAACGCGGCCTCGAGCGTGTCAGCGAGCTCGGCGGCTCGATCGACGCGGTGCCCCGACCAGCCAAACGCGTCCGCAAGCTGCAGCCAATCCGGGTTGCTGAAGGCAAGATCGGTGTGCCGACCGTGCTCCGCTTCCTGCTTCCACGAGATCAAACCGTAACCACCGTCTTCCCAGACCATAACGACCGGAGCGACCCCGAGCCGTTTGGCCGTTTCCATTTCTTGCACGTTCATCAAGAACCCACCGTCACCAGCGATCCCGAGCACGCGCCGTTCGGGATACAACAGGCTGGCTGCAATCGCCCCGGGCAGGGCGAAGCCCATCGAACAAAAGCCATTCGGGATTAAACAGGTATTGGGTTCGTGGCAATGGTAATGCCGGGCGATCCACATCTTATGAGCGCCGACATCGGATAGCAGAATATCGTTGGGGCCCATAACGCGACGCGCATCGGCCAGTGCTTTCTGCGGACGAATCGACCCTTCGCTCGTGTCATTGGCATGTGCGGCGAGTTCGGCCTGCATGCGCTCACGTACGTCATGCTGCTTGGCAAAGTCGTAGTCGGGAACGCCGTGCTGGTCGAAGCGCTCATTGAGCATCCACAGTGTGTGGGCCAAATCGCCGACCAGTTCGACGTCGGGGTGATAGTGCTCGTCAATTTCGGCGGGGAGGAAGTCTGCGTGAATGATTGGTTTATCCCCGCTCGGATTCCACAGCGACGGGTGGTACTCCACCATGTCAAAGCCCAGCGTAAGGACGAGATCGGCATCGTCGATCGCGAGGGTCGGAATGTCTTTCGCGCCAAGGCCAATCGTAAACAGACACTCGGGGGCATCCATGTCGACGGCGCCTTTCGCCATAAACGTCGACAATACGCCGATACCGGTCTTTTCGGTCAGTAGTCGTAATTGCTTCGAGGCACGGCGGCGGATGCAGCCATTGCCCGCCACAATGACCGGCCGTTTCGCGGCAGCGATTTTTGCGAAGGCGCGGTCAGCGATTTTGTCGTCGATGACGGCGCGCCTAAAGCGCCGCGGTTCGAGTGGTGCTGCCGTCGATGGTTGCTTGGCGATGTCTTCGGGTAGCTCGATATGGACCGCGCCTGGTTTTTCGCTGCGCGCGACACGGACGGCCTTGCGAATAATCTCTGGAATCGTATCGGCGTTGAGTATCGTCGTCGCCCACTTCGTTACCGGCCGGAACATATCGACGACATCCATGATTTGATGCGACTCTTTGTGTAAGCGATCGGTCGACCCTTGACCGGTTAACACCAACATCGGCGCGCGATCCATGTTCGAATCGGCGACCCCGGTGATCAGATTGGTTGAGCCAGGTCCGAGTGTGCCGAGACAGCCAGCCGTTTGACCGGTCAGTCGGCCGTAGATCTCCGCCATGAAGGCCGCGCCTTGCTCATGGCGCGTCAGAACGAAGCGAATCGACTCCGACTCTTGCAGCGACAGCATAAAGTCGGCATTTTCCTCGCCGGGGACCCCAAATATAACCTCGACGCCTTCCGCTTCGAGGCAACGAACCATCAGATCGGACGCTTTCACCGACGCACTCCTTACAAGACCAATAACGCTTATACACCCATCGCGGGCGCTTCGCAGAATTGGTGTTTGGCGCGTCGATCAAATGACAAGTCGATCCATAAACTCATTGACCGGCATCGCGGCGAGCGTGTCGGCATCTTTACACAACGCGAAGATGGCCTCGGCGCGTGCGGCTGGATAACGGGTTGCCAGGTTACGCTGGAATTTCGCTTCGAGAACGGGGATTCCCTCAGCACGCCGACGGCGATGACCGATCGGGTACTCGATTTCGATTTTGTCGGTATGTGAGCCGTCGTTGAAAAACACCTGGACGGCGTTGGCGATCGACCGTTTGTCCGGATCGTGGTACTCACGGCTGTAGCGTTCGTCTTCCGCGACCACCATTTTGGCGCGTAGTTCGTCGATGAGCGGGTTGGCGGCGTGGAAATCGTCTTCGTAGTGCTCTGCCACCAAGTCACCGAAGATCAAAGGGACGGCGGTCATGTACTGAAGGCAATGGTCGCGGTCGGCTGGATTGTTAAGGTCACCTTCTTTCGAGATGATACGAATCGCCGACTCGTGCGTCGTCAGTTCGATCCGTTCGATGTCACCTAGGCGATCACGTACCTCGGGATGCAGTCGCACGGCGGCTTCGCAGGCTGTTTGCGAATGGAATTCGGCCGGGAAACTGATCTTGAACAAGACGTTTTCCATGACGTAACTGCCATACGGGCGCTGGAACGTGAATTGGCGGTCGGCCGGATCCTTCAGCTTTAAATCTTTATTGGTTTGCGAGAACGCGACATCGTAGAAGCCCCATTGCGGTGCTGTTAGCACGCCGGGGATACCCATCTCGCCGCGCATCGCGATATCTGCGAGGCGCACGGCTCGCGACGTCGCGTCACCAGCGGCCCAGGACTTTCGCGACCCGGCGTTCGGCGCATGCCGATAGGTGCGCAAGGCCGACCCGTCGACCCACGCTTGCGACAGCGCGGCCATCACTTGCTCGCGCGTGCCGCCCATCATGGCTGTTGCGACGGCGGTCGATGCGACGCGCACCAAGAGAACGTGGCAAAGACCGACGCGGTTGAACGAATTTTCAAGCGCCAGTACGCCTTGGATCTCGTGCGCTTTAATCATGGCTGTCATGACGTCGTGCATGGTCAGCGGCGCATCGCCAGCGGCGATTCGCTGCTGCGACAAATGATCGGCGACAGCGAGAATGGCGCCAAGGTTATCGGACGGGTGTCCCCATTCGGCGGCGAGCCACGTGTCATTAAAATCCAACCACCGAATGATGCAGCCGATGTCCCAAGCCGCTTTGACGGGATCGAGTCGCAATTGCGTACCCGGCACGCGCGCGCCATGCGGCACGACGGTGCCCTCGACGATCGGCCCTAGGTGCTTCGTGCACTCCGGGAAACGTAGCGCTAACAGTCCGCAGCCCAGTGTATCGATAAGGCAATTACGAGCCGTGTCATAGGCTTCACTAGAGTCGACCCGGTAATCGAGGACGTAATCGGCGATATCTTGGATAACCTGGTCGTAGTCAGGTCGGAGGTTGCTCTCTACAGTGGCGCTCATGGCGGTACTTCCTCAAATGCGATAGTTAATCAGACTAGCGATCGGCAATCGGCACGACTTTGCGTGGCGCCGGCCCAATGTAGTCGGCGTTGGGCCGAATAATGCGATTGTTCGCACGCTGTTCGAAGACGTGTGCGGCCCAGCCGGTCGTCCGTGACATGACAAATATCGGCGTAAACAGCTCGGTCGGAATTCCCATAAAGTGATAGGCGGATGCGTGGAAGAAATCGGCATTACAGAACAGCTTTTTCTCGCGCCACATAACTTCTTCAACTTTGGCCGAGACCGGGTACAAGACGGTGTCGCCAACTTCGTTGCCGAGTTTTTCGGACCAGCGTTTGATGATCGCGTTGCGTGGGTCGGACTCTGTGTAGACCGCGTGGCCGAAGCCCATGATCTTTTCTTTGCGCTCTAGCATCCCGAGTACTTCGCGCTCGGCTTCTTCGGGCGACGACCACTGCTCGATCATCGCCATCGCCGCCTCGTTCGCTCCGCCGTGCAACGGACCGCGCAAAGAACCTATGGCACCGGCGATGCAGCTGTGAAAGTCGGATAGCGTCGACGCGCAGACACGAGCGGTAAATGTCGATGCGTTGAATTCATGCTCAGCATACAAAATGAGCGACACGTGCATAACACGTTCGTGCAATTCGGTCGGCGTTTCGTCATGCAGCAGCGTTAAAAAGTGAGCGCCGATTGAATCGGCACCGGTATTGAGGTCAACGCGAACGCCATCGTTTGCGAAACGATACCAGTAAACAACAATTCCCGGCAGCGTCGCGATCAAGCGGTCGGCCGCCGCTTGCTGTTCCGCAAACGACATCTCCGTTTCGAGATTGCCAAGGAATGAGACGCCGGTGCGCAGCACGTCCATCGGGTGCGCCGAGGCCGGAATCCGCTCAAGCACTTCTTTCAACGCCGTTGGCAGATCACGAAGTGTGGCGAGACGCGCTTTGTAGTCGGCCAGTTGCGAAGTGGTGGGCAATTCGCCGTTAAAGAGCAGGTACGCGACCTCTTCAAAGTCACAGTTATCAGCGAGATCATCGACTTCATAGCCGTAGTAAGTCAGTCCTGAATGTCCCATCGCGACGGTGCAAATCGCGGACTGCCCCGCGACCTGGCCTCGCAGGCCAGCGCCGGTCTTCTTCTCTGCCATTGTGTGCTCCTCGTTAGCGCGACTTGGCGGTTGTGCTGAACAGCTCGTCAAGCTTGCGTTCGAAATCGTGGTAATTCAGAAACTCGTACAGCTCGTTACGGGTTTGCATATCGGCGACGACCGACTCTTGCGTGCCGGTCTCGCGGATCGCGCGGTAAACCTTCAAGGCCGCCGCATTCATTGCACGAAACGCCGACAATGGGTACAGCGCCATCCGTATGCCGACCGCTGCCAGTTGCTCGCTCGTGTACAGCGGCGTCATGCCGAATTCCGTTAGGTTCGCCAATACCGGTATCGATACCGTTTCAGTGACCGTCCGATAGTGGTCGATCTCGGTCATCGCTTCGGCGAAAATCATGTCGGCACCCGCTTCTTGATAGGCAGCGATGCGCTCAAGCATCGGCGCCATTCCTTCGACCGCCAGTGCGTCGGTACGCGCCATGATCACGAAGTTCGGATCGGTCTTTGCATCGACAGCCGCTTTAATTCGGTCGACCATCTCGGCTTGTGAGACCAACTCCTTGTTTGGCCGGTGGCCGCAGCGTTTTTGGCCGACCTGGTCTTCAATATGCACCGCAGCGGCGCCGGCTCGGGTGAATTCCCGCACGGTGCGCGCGATATTAAACGCGCCGCCCCAACCGGTATCGACGTCGACCAGCAGCGGTGTGTCGACAGCGGCCGTGATCCGCTCAACATCGGCAACGACATCGTTCATCGAGGTCATACCGAGGTCTGGCAGCCCGTGCGATGCGTTCGCGACACCGGCGCCGGATACGTAAATGGCGCGATAGCCGACTTCGCTGGCCATCAGTGCAGTGTAGGCGTTGATCGTACCGACAATTTGCAGTGGTGATTCCAGCTCCAAGGCGGCGCGAAACCGCTCGCCAGCGCTTAGCTTGCTCATAGTTGGTGCTCATTCGTCGTTGATGTGGAAGGCTCGGCCGCGATCGTGTCGCGAGCCGCCCGGATGTGGCGGCGCATTAGCAACTCAGCCAGTTCGCCGTCACGATCTTTCAAGGCGTCGAGAACGCGACGGTGTTCGGCCAACGCGCGGTTGGGTCGGCCGAATCGGTTTGAGAACTTCGTCCGGTACAGGCGCATCAGCTGGTAGTGGTCAACGCACAAGGTGTCGTAGAGCAGCGCGTTGCCACTCGCTTTCGCAATGCGAAAGTGAAAGTCCAAATCGCCTTGTTGGCGAAAGTACTCGCGACCGTTGCGGCGCTCAATCTCAGCCGCGTGGGTGTCTAACAGGCGCTCAAGCTCGCCCAATTCGCTCGCTGAGATTCGCTCGGCGGCCAGCCGAGCCGTTTGCCCCTCGAGCGCCTCGCGAAGTTCGTACAACGCCAGTAGCTGCTCATGCGACAGCGACACGACCCGAGCGCCAGCATTTGGCGTTGTCACGACCAAGCGCCGCGACTCAAGCCGGCGCAACGCATCGCGCAGCGGACCACGCGAGGTGCCGAAACGGCGCGCAAGGTCCGGTTCGCGCAGTTTTTCGCCCGGCGACAAGTCGCCCTCGACAATTTCCGCCGTCAAATCAGCCAGGATTCGGTCGGCGAGCGTCGTTGTGGCGGTGGGCGTTATTTGTGGCGAGGCGACCATTTTGTTAACAATTTGCGTGAGAATCACGGTATTATAACGCTAATAGCCAATATCGGCTATGTATTGTCAACAATAACAGATCGAAAGTCGGTCAAATTCTGGCCGGCCGGCATGTTTTTCCGCCGCTCCAAACGACCGCGGTCAGTGCTGAGCACCGCGCCGCTAAATCGCCGTAGCTCCGCGCAACGCAATTGCGTTACGTTAGGCGGCCGAACTGGCGTGGCCTCGACACGACAGTGATCGTTCGCAGCAATAAACAACCAGGACCGTGCATGAAAATCGGAGTACCGAGAGAGACATTTGCCGGCGAGGCACGCGTGGCAACGACACCGAGCGTCGCGGCCGAGCTCATCAAGCTTGGCTATGAGCTCATCGTTGAGAAAAAGGCGGGCGAAGCCGCCAGTTTCGCTGATAGCGATTATCGTGACGCGGGTTGTGAGATCGGCCGTTCGGCGAAGGCCGTCTATGACGCCGCTGACATTGTCCTTAAGGTGCGTGCACCGAGTTCCGCTGAGCTCAAAAAGCTTCGCGACGAACAAACGCTAATCGCGTTTATCTGGCCGGCCCAAAACGAAGACTTGTTGGCCGACTTCAATGCAAAGCGCATGACGGTGCTCGCGATGGACAGCGTGCCACGTATTTCTCGGGCACAGAAAATGGATGCGCTCAGTTCGATGGCCAATATCGGCGGCTACCGCGCCATCATCGAAGCGGCACAGCATTTCGGTCGGTTTTTTACCGGTCAAATCACCGCCGCCGGCAAAATTCCACCCGCCAAAGTCATGGTCATCGGCGCCGGTGTCGCTGGACTAGCGGCCATCGGGACGGCACGCAACATGGGAGCCATCGTTCGTGCGTTTGATACCCGACCGGAGGTGAAAGAGCAGGTTGAGTCGATGGATGCCGAGTTCCTTGAGCTCGACTTTGAGGACGACGAAGACGGTAGTGGCGAGGGTGGCTACGCCAAGGTGATGAGTAAGGCATTTATCGAGGCTGAGATGGCGCTGTTCGCTGAGCAAGCGCGCGACGTCGATATCATCGTTACGACGGCGCTTATCCCCGGCAAACCGGCGCCGAAGCTCATTACGGCCGACATGGTCAAGTCGATGCGTGCGGGCAGCGTAATCGTCGATCTTGCTGCCGAGCAAGGCGGTAACTGCGAGCTAACGGAAAAAGACCAAGTCGTCGTTGCGCACGATGTCTCAATCGTCGGTTACACCGACTTACCGAGTCGTCTGGCGACGCAATCGAGCCAGTTGTACGCGACTAATCTGCGCCATCTGCTGAGCGACATGACACCGGAGAAGGACGGCCAACTCGTCGTCGACATGGACGACGAAGTCGTTCGCGGTGCAACCGTTTGCACCGCCGGTGAGATCACCTGGCCACCACCGCCACCGAAGCTCTCCGCCACGCCAAGCGCAAAACCGGCAGCGCCGCCGCCGCCAACGGTAAGCGCACCCGAAAAAGCGTTGCCCTTAGGCCCAATCGCGGCCATGGTTGTTGGTGGACTCGCGCTGCTGGGGCTCGGCTCGGTAGCGCCGCCCTCGTTTATGGCGCACTTCACCGTATTCGTATTGGCGTGTTTCGTGGGCTACATGGTTATTTGGAATGTGACGCCGGCTTTGCATACGCCGCTGATGAGTGTGACGAACGCGATCTCGAGCATCATCATCATCGGTGCCTTACTGCAGGTGTCGTCCCCGCGCGGCTTCATCGTTTTCCTGGCCGGGATAACGGTGCTCATTACCGCCATCAATATCGTCGGCGGGTTTGCCGTAACTCGCCGCATGCTCGAAATGTTCAGGAAGTAAGTCGATGAGCCAAGGTGTTATTACAGTCTGCTACATCGCAGCTACGATTCTATTCATCCTCGCGCTTGGCGGATTGTCGAACCAGGAAACAGCGCGCCGCGGCAACGCCTACGGCATGGCCGGTATGGCGATCGCTGTGTTCGCAACGATATTTGGCGTCGTCACCGACAATTTCGTCTGGCTGATCATCATGCTCCTCGCCGGTGGTTGGATCGGACTCACGCTCGCACGTCGTGTCCAGATGACCGAGATGCCCGAGCTGGTCGCGATTCTCCACAGCCTCGTTGGCATGGCAGCCGTGTTCGTTGGTTACGCAAGCTTCCTCGATCCGAACGCCAACTTCGTTGGTATTGAGAAAACCATTCACGATATCGAGATCTATGTCGGCATCTTGATCGGCGCCGTGACGTTTTCCGGCTCGGTCGTCGCGTTCGGCAAGTTGTCCGGTCGTATCGGTGGCAAGCCGCTGTTGTTACCCGGTCGTCATTGGCTGAACCTTGGCTTGTTGGTTTTAGCCGTCCTCGTCGGTCGCTCATTCGTGGACGGCGCAGCGGACGGGGGCGGTACTTGGTCACTCCTCTTTATGACGCTGCTCGCGTTGGCGTTCGGTGTGCATATGGTGATGGCGATCGGCGGCGCCGACATGCCGGTTGTTGTGTCGATGCTCAACAGCTACTCGGGTTGGGCCGCCTCGGCGACCGGTTTTATGCTGGCGAATGATCTGTTGATCGTGACCGGCGCCTTGGTGGGATCGAGCGGCGCCATCTTGTCCTACATTATGTGCCGCGCGATGAACCGGCAGTTCTTGTCGGTTATTGCCGGCGGGTTTGGGACTGGCACCGGTGGCGGTTCGTCGAGCGGCGACGTCGACGGCGAAATTGTTGCGATCGAGGCGGCCGAGACAGCCGAGCTGCTTACGTCCGCGAAAGAAGTCATGATCATTCCGGGCTACGGCATGGCCGTCGCGCAAGCGCAACACACCGTCTACGAAATCACCAAGAAGCTTCGCGACGCTGGTGTCAATGTCCGCTTTGGTATTCACCCCGTGGCTGGCCGTATGCCTGGGCACATGAATGTGTTACTGGCGGAGGCGCGGGTGCCCTACGATATCGTTTTCGAGATGGATGAAATCAACGACGATTTTCCGGACGTCGATGTATCCGTTGTCATCGGTGCAAACGATATCGTTAACCCGTCCGCCCAAGAGGTGCCCGACAGCCCGATCGCTGGTATGCCGGTCCTCGAGGTCTGGAAGGGCACAACGACGATCGTTCTGAAGCGGTCAATGGCGACTGGTTACGCTGGTGTGCAAAATCCATTGTTCTTCAAAGACAACACACGCATGTTATTCGGCGATGCGAAAGAGTCGCTCGACGCCGTTCTAAAAGCGATTTAGCGCGGCGCCAGGTCAGTCTCAGGAGCGGGTAGCACGGCATGACCGAGCAGGCAGAGCAGCGCGCCTTGCGCGACGTGTTTGGTTGTTTCGCGACCGGCGTTTGCGTTGTCACGACGACGAGCGATTCCGGTGCGCCCGTCGGTATGACCGTTAACAGCTTTAACAGCGTGTCGTTGCAGCCACCTCTGATTGCTTGGTGTATCGGCCACGACTCATCGTGCTTCGAGCACTTCAACGGTGCTCGACCTTTTGTCATTCACATTTTGGCTGACGACCAGGAGCCGTTATCTCGCGCGTTCGCTGAACGGGGCGGCGAGCCCTTCAAGGATCACGACTGGCACCGCGATGCGTCGGGAGCGCCGGTGCTCGATCAGTGTCCGGTTCGGCTCTATTGCCTGCCGCGCGAGCACATCGAAGCCGGCGACCACGTGTTGATCATCGCCGCCGTTAAGGAATTCGCTATCGCGGATCAAGCGCCACTGGTGTTTTACCGCGGCGGCTACAAAACGTGATGCTTGCGCGCTCAGCGCTTCGTTGCCGACAATGCCGCTATGGCCAAAAAGACCGGCAAGAAAATCGGTAAACCTAACGCGTTGCTAGCCGCAGCTCGCTCGCCCGAGCTACGCCAACGGGTTGTTACGGACAAAACCCGTTACCGGCGGAAAGGCAAAAACGCCCAGCGCTGGCGCCGCGAAGTCGACTAGCGTGCGGGCGACACTCAGTACTCGTAAATCTCGATGATTTCGCCGCGAAGCGTGTAGCCGGCTTCGCCGACGTTGCTGCGATGTCCCTCGGTGACCATCGTCCCCGTCACCCAAAACGGCTCCCAAATTGATTCGATCTGAATAGGTTTTTCGAACGTCACGTAGACGATCTGATTGGGTGGCGGCGGCGGCAAATGGATGCACGCGCCGAAATACGGGACGAGCAGGAAGCTCGAAATGTTATTGCCGCTGATATCTAGCGGGACGATGAACCCCGGGATCTTAACGTTTTCACCATTCAGCTCCGCGACAATGCCGGTCGGCGCTGGTGGTGTATCGCTGAACAATGGCTGCACCTGATCCATGGGTTGGCTGTGATCGGGAACGAATTGTGGTGTTCCCTCAGGCAACAGGTCCTCCCACGCCAGTAAGCGCGGGTCTTCGGCCGCGGCGGTCGTCGCTGCTAATAGCAACGACGCGAAGACCAAACTTCGTTGCAGGTTGACAGTTTTCAT
Source organism: Pseudomonadota bacterium (assembly GCA_039183535.1). GTDB lineage: Bacteria > Pseudomonadota > Gammaproteobacteria > Steroidobacterales > Woeseiaceae > JBCAXA01. Next base: position 18,348 of record JBCDBO010000050.1, read on the forward strand.
AACGCTATAGACCTCGCCGGACGTGTCAGGTTCGCACTGTTAGACCATCTGCCAACGAGTATCGGTACGCACGCCATGCCGGAAATGCCGCCAGTATAGCGGCCGCGACAGCGACGACAACGACAACGATCGCATCAAACGCACCGGGCCCGCCACCGGCCAAATAGAGGCCGAACTGGTCGAGAATGATCGGTCGGGCGAACCATAACGCAGCGTGTATCACGCCGACCCCGATGAGGCCGGCGACGAAGGCGAGCAACCACGCTTCCACAATCAGCAGTGCGAAAACGAGGCCGCGACCCGCGCCGACGGCCCGCAGAACGGCCATCTCGCGCCGCCGTTCGGCGAGGCTGGTTAACAGCGTCGTCAGCAGACCGATGAGCCCGCCGATCACGACGAAGGCGCTGACCGCGAACAAGGCTGTCTCGGCAACCCCGACTAGGCTCCATAGCTGCTGCAGGGCGACGCCCGGTATGATCGCGAGTAACGGCTCACCGTTGAATTCGTTTATCGCACGTTGCAAACCAAAGATCGCGATGCGCGAATCCATACCGACGATGAACGCGGTGATCGACGTCGGTTGCAGCGCGTTTTGTTCGGCGATGCTTGCTTCGACCGGCTGACGCGCGGCTGGTGTGCGGGCCCAGCCGTTGTGGATCGCCTCGATCCCCGCCAACGTGACATGGACCGTGCGATCAACCGGCGTGCCGGTGCGTCGTAAGACGCCGGCCACTCGGAACGGCAGCTCGGTATGTTGCTGGAAACTAGTGGCACCAAGGCCATGGGAAACAACGATCGGATCGCCGGTCGCGTACCCCAGTGCGGCGGCAACGTCAGCGCCGATGACAGCGTCGGTGACCCACTTAAACGGCACCCCGCTAGTAAATGTTAGCGCTTGATTATCAGCGAATCGGTAGTGCTCGAAGTAAGCATCGGTCGTGCCCATAACGCGAAATCCACGATGCGAATCGCCGAGCGAGATTGGAATCGTCCAAGCTACGTCGTCCCGTGCGGCTATGCGCTCATAGTTCGCATAGCTGACGTTCGTCGTTGGATCACCAATTCGAAATACGGAATACAGCAGCAGGTTCAGCTGCCCGCTGCGAGCACCGACGATGAGGTCGGCGCCGGAGATGGTGTTGGTGAAGCCGCGTTTGGCTTCGGTGCGCACTTGTTCTACGCCGACTACCAACGCGACGCTGACCGCGATCGATAAGACCGTCAACACCGCCGTTAGGCGGCGATTGGCTAAGCTGCGCGTCGCCAGCGACAGGGTTAGGGCGAGTCTATTCATCGGACTGCGCTGTCGCACGATTGAGCTCGCTCAACACGATTCGTCGATCGAAGGCCGTGGCGAGCGTTGGGTCGTGACTAACGAATAAGACTGATGTGCCAACCCGTTCGCACTCGCCGATGACGAGATCGATAAAGCGCTGTCGAGTTTTCGTGTCGAGCGCGCTGGTCGGCTCGTCCGCGATCAGCAGCGATGGTTCGCCGATTAATGCGCGGGCCGCAGCGACCCGTTGCTGTTGCCCGATACTCAACTCGGTGACCTTGCGTTCGTGCAAGTGTGAGCTGAGGCCTAATTGCTCAAGAAGTCGTACAGCATTTTGTTGCAGTTCGGCCGCTGAGCCCCCAGCGCGCGCTGTGCGCACTGGCGAAAATCGGCATGGCAGTAAGACGTTATCGACCAACGAAAGGTACGGCAGCAAATTGAACATTTGGAAGACGAAACCGATACGCTCAGCACGGAGCCGATCGCGCTCGGTTGCCGACAGCGCCCCAAGGTTCGTCTCCAAAACATTGAGTGTCCCGCTGGTAGGGACCAAGATGCCGCCAATTAATCCGAGCAGCGTGCTTTTGCCGCTGCCGCTCGGTCCTTCAATGAACACGCGTTCGCCGGCAGCGATACGCAGTGACTCGATGTCGATGATCGGGTCGCCATCGTCGTAGCGAAAGACGAGCGTCTCAGCATCAACCGCTGCCGCGATATTCTCGCCCGCGCCGTGCACGGCGACTACAGCGATGACAAATCGAGCGTCGCTGTGTTGGCCGTCAGCTCTTTGGCGATGGCGCCGCGCTCACCGACCGCTTGCACATCGATGTGTTCGATGCCGGGGAATGTCGTGAACGCCATGACGTCGATCGATGTGAGCGCGCCAGGCTGCGTACAGGAAAAGTTGTAGCTGACCGCGACGTCGCTGTGTTCGTCGTCGTGGTCATGTTCGTCATGGTCCGCATGCGCTTTGTCGTGATCATCGTGATGACCGTCGTCATGGTGCGCGCCGTGCTCGTGATGGTCATCGTTGTGATGCTCATCGTCGTGATGGTCGTCGTCGTGATGACCGTCGTGCTCATCGTGCTCGGTTGAGTCGTCCGCCGCTTTAGCGACAATGTAGTCTGGGCCGTCGATTGTTATTGGCGCAGTATCTGCGAGCGCGCATTTGGCGTTGGCGGGTAAGCGCACAATCTGCACCGGCGCGTTCAAAATGTCCTGTAGCGCACTGGCCGCGCCGCGCTGTGCGGCCGTCTCCGGTGCATGTTCGAAGCCAATCAAGTTGGCGAGCGGTGATTCGAACTCTACTCTGAGTTGCTCGCCTTCAAGCGCAATCAGCAAATTGGACGCGCCGTGTTCATGCGCTTCGTTGGCGATCGCAAGCGCGCTTGTCGCCGCGGCCACTAGCGCGGTACTGGCGATCGATGCGCGCTGCAGAGCGAATAGTTCACGGGTCATCGTTACCACCTTTATGTTGATGCTGCGCAAATTGACCACAGACATACACCTATGGTTCCCCGACGATTGCACCGAAGCGGCGCACTCTCCTTCATCGTTCCGAACGTTAGCAGCACTGTGCGACGAGTGCTACGCCGACGCAAGCCGTTGATGTGCGGGTGGCCGCCGGCTCGCGGCGCATCCTGGCTTACGCAAATCATCGCAGTTGGCTGATTCCGCTCGATTTGGTGCAACCCGTAGTCCCGGAAAACGTGATTGCGTTCACCGTCCATTCAGTGGCAAAACGGTAGCGTCGAGATCACGGCTGTCGGCCAGCCGGTCTAGCTAGCCGCAGCCTTGCGTCGCTGGAAGCGAGGAGGAGTGGCCGTATGCAGCAGATGGCAGAACCGGGCGACGTTATCGCTGTCGCCAGTTTGCGCGATTATTTTCGACGAACGATTGAAACCTCTGTGCAACGCCAAGGCATCGACTTGGAGCCGCACGCTGAGCACTACGTCGTTAACCTCCTGACCCTGTTCGCTCGCTCCGAAGACCTGTTCGAAGACCACGGCGACTACTATGGTCTTGCGCCGCTCGCAACGATGCTCGCGGCGGCGGCCGAGGCGCGTACGCCCGACGAACGATCGATTCAATTGCAGCGCCTCGGTGACGTCGCGTTGTTTGTCGCCGGTTGTTGGTTCGACTCATTGCACGACGCGGCCGTCGATCACCAGTACTACATTCGGATGGGTGGTAGCGCGTACGCGTCGCTGTCCGATTCGATGGGTGGATCTACGCGGCAAGCGGCACTGGCCGGCGTATTTGCCGAACTCGCACAGAAATTTCAGCCGCTGGTCGATGTTTTGCACGACGTCTGCGAGCGCGGCGCGGTCGGAAGCGATACCAACCTGCTCAAAGTGTATGCGTATTGGCGGCGTACTGGTTCGAAACGAGCCTACGCCGAATTGGTCGCGAATAACATTCGACCGATCGACTCAACCGCCGCCATTTTGAGGCATTAATGAGCGCTGTATTGGCGAGCTTGCAACGGCGCCTCGAGCGAATATACGGGCTCGATGCGGGTCCCGATATCGGTCTGTTCCTGATTGATGCGGAGACTCGCGCAAAACACGTTGCGGCTGCACGCGAGAGTGCCGAAACCGTCTTAGTCGTGGAGGGCAACGACGAACTCCAGCTCGCTGTTCACGTCGCGGACGACGTGCTAGCGCGTCTTCAGCGCGACGATCCATTCAGATCGTTAGCGGATGAGTGCCTCAATGATCTGTGGCTAGCGATCGAAGGCGTCAGTCATTTTCGCTATCTCGTCAACCGCGCCACCCGCGACTCGTCGGTCACGTTGCTGGAATTGGAATTGCAGGCCGAGGTCGACAAGTTCGTCGCCACCTGGTGGCTTGCTCGCGAACAAGGCTACCGAGGTATGCAAGCTGGGTTGTGGCGACGGCTATTCGACGAGACGGCTCTCGTGAGCGACTTAACGGCTGAGGAGGAGGAGCGTTATTTAGTCGCGAACCGCTACGCCAGTTACTACTGTGCTGCGCTGGATTTGTTTTCGGGTTCACAACACGAC
>JBCDBO010000051.1:0-21793 GCA_039183535.1 Pseudomonadota bacterium
CGCTGATCGTTCATTTACGGGCGAGGCCGTACTGGCGACGGCCGCCGCACTGCAAGGCGATATCGAACCCGCTTGGCGAATTCTCGACGATATGGAGGTGGCGGCCGAACACGGCGCTATCGATGTCAAGGACTGGCTCAATGCAACCGCGGTGTTATCGGCGTCGTACGCCATCGAAGCGTCGAGCCCAGGCATGGAATGGCGTAAGAAACTTGGCACTGTGATTGGTATCGCCTACTTTCAGGAGTTCAACGCATCGTCAATGCCGACCGCAGAATCCGCAGACGTAGCCCCCGATCCAACAACGCAGCGATAGTGGATTGCGCCAACCGTTAGCCCGTTATCGGTGCCATCGGCAACAACGAATGACGTTTACACCATCTCGCGTTCACGTCAGATCGAGTACGCTTATCGCTATGGCCACAATCGACCGATTAACTCCGGCGCTCGATGCCGACGTAGTTAGTTTTGAATCCCAAGCGGGTCGTCTCACGTACTACGTTGCCGGAGACGGACCACCGCTGCTCCTGATCCATAGCATCAATGCGGCCGGCTCCGCCTACGAGGTCAAACCGCTGTTCGATCACTACCGCACGACGCGACGCGTCTATGCGCTTGATTTACCGGGTTTCGGTCTGTCGGATCGCAGCGATCGCCCCTACGACATTGCCCTATACACAGCGGCCATTACCGCACTCGCGGTGCGTATTGTCGCTGAGCACGACGGCGACCCGACGGATGCCTTGGCGCTGTCGTTGTCATCCGAGTTCCTGGCGCGTTCGGCCGGTGAGCAGGCTGACGTCTACCGTCGCCTGGCACTGATAACGCCGACCGGTTTTCGGGCCAGCGATGCCAATCGTCGGGCCGCACCGTTAAGTTCGCGCGAGATCGGCTGGTTAAGCGGTTTGTTGTCATTGGGCGCTCTTGGCGGCGGTGCATTTCGACTGCTCACGAAGCCAGGATCAATTCGCTATTTCCTGAAGCGTACCTTTGGGTCCGAGGCGATTGATGAGGGTTTGTGGCGCTATGCTGTGGCAACGACGCGCCAACCCGGTGCGGAGTATGCCCCGCTCGCGTTCATCAGCGGTCGCTTGTTCGCCAATGATATCCGCAGCGTTTACGAGTCGCTGTCGCTACCGGTTTATGTCGGCCACGGAACACGCGGCGACTTCACCGATTTTCGTGGCGCGGCTTGGACGCACTCGCGAACCAACTGGACGCTGCAGTCATTTGCATCGGGTGCGTTGCCGCAGTTCGAAGTCCCGAACGAGCTCTACCGTGCGTTAGATGCGTTCTGGGCGTAATTAATCCAGAGATTCGCACGCTCGCATTAAGCTCGTGGCGGGATTTGAGCCACGCCGGATTTCGCGTCACTTAGTCGCACGTGCGCAAGGTAGGGAGCGCGACGATACGCGACTCACGCGCGCCGACGTCGACCTTTTTCTTGGCCGGCGCCACGTATCGAGTTGGCCATGGCGACGGCGAAGGCGGCGACGGTAAGCACGCCACAATACATCGTCAACCCGACGCCCCAGCCGCTGCTTCGAACCAGAATGACGGCCGACGCGGCGAGGGCTGCATACGCGGTAACGCGCATGACAATAACGGTGCTGCCCGACAATTCGGTGCCTGGGCGCCATTGCCGAATGTGCTTGCGCATCGAAAGGCTCAACAGGACCGCGCCGAGCAGTGCTACGACAAATGCGAGTAAGAGCTCCATGGTTGCGATCGTGTTCCGCTATGCCGATTGATGATCAGGGTGCTGCGCGCACCGATGGACCGAGATCGCTGTTCTTGGTCACAACGGCTGCGACTTGCCCGCGTAAACGCGTTTGATACGCGTTCGCGGCGCCAATACTAGCGGTTCCGGCTAACGGTGCAAGGTAAGCAGTCGTGCTGGCGGGTCGTCCTACCGCAAGACGAACGGGACCAAGATTTGACATAAACAACGCCGTCATGCCGATGCTAACCTGGCTTCCAAATAGGAATGAGTCGCATTTGCATTAGATAACCATTACCACTAGTCTTAGCCTAAATCTATTACGCAATGGAGCGCGTCTATGGGCTCAGTGCTGATTGACACACAGCTACCGCAAAACGCCAAGATCATTCCTGAACTTGATGGCGTGCCTGAAACGCTACTGTGGCCGCTCTGGCACCGCGCGGCAGAGCAACGCCGAGCCCGCAAGCTGTTGGTCGACCCGTTGGCAGCCGAGTTAGTCGCGAGTATCGACTACGACTTTCGCGGCCATTTCGGGCGGCCGAATCCCGCTCACGTGATTCGCGCACGGCACGGCGACGATCTGATCGCGCGTTATTTGCGCGAATTGCCGGCCGGTGAAACACCCATTGTCGTCAGCCTCGGCGATGGACTCGAAACGCAGCCTTGGCGAATCGACGAGCCGGCGATTCAGTGGTTCAGCGTTGACGTACCCGAGGTCGTGACACTGCGCAAGCGCATGCTCCCCGATCATCCGCGATTGACCTCGGTGGCGTGTTCGGCGCTGGATACCGCATGGACCGACGCCATACCGCGCGGATCGACACCGTTTTTCAATGCCGCAGGCCTGTTGATGTACTTCACGGACGAGGAAGCGATTGGCTTGCTGGCGACCATCGCCGATCAATTTCCACGGGCGTGGATTTACTTCGACACGATTCCAACGGCGTTCTCGGAGCGTACTCTGGAAGGCTTCAACGTGACGCGGCGCTATAAAGCGCCACCGATGCCATGGGGTATCGAGCTCGAAGACATTGCCCCGCTGCTCGCGAGTGTGCCCGGTGTGCGTGCAGAACAGGTTTGGCATTACGGCGAACCGTACCCATCGCGGGCCCGCGTGTACTCGCTACTGTGCAAAATTCCGGCGTTTCGCCGTTTATTCGGTGCCGGTCTAGTTCTTGCGCGCGGCGAGCGCAAGTCCGCGCGCGGTTATCGCGGCTAAATCTAACCCACAAAAAAACGGGTCAGCTGCTTCAGCTGACCCGTTTTTGATGCGCACTCCGAGTAGCTACCCAGAGGTCGAAAGCATCAGTTCGTGACGGTGAACGTCCCGCGCATGATGTTCCAGTGGCCCGGGAATGTGCACACGTAAGCGTACTCCTTACCGGCTTCAAGCTTGCTCAACGCAAACGTAACACTGGAACTTTCGCCGCCACCAACAAGGTTGGTTGCCGCGATGATCCGGTCATCGTCTTTCGGCAGGTAGTTACCAGCGACGCCAGATGTCGTGCCAGCCGCCGCTGCTCCGGCGGCATCATCCGCGGCTGCTAGCATCCAGTTATGGCCCATGGCGACCTTCGGGAGCTTGCCGGTGTGCGTCAGTGTGACAGTCACGTTGGTGCAACTCGACGGCACCGACAACTCGCTTGTGCTGTAAGCGATGTTGTCACCGGCCGTAATGGTCAGCGAACAAGGATCGTCTCCGCCGGCACTGGCTGCAGCGCCAGCGACGGCTCCAGCGGCGGCGTCTACGGTATCGGCAACCGCATCCGCTGCGTCGTCAGCAGCATCGGCGGCGGCATCAATAGTCTCGTCAACCGCATCGGCGACGGCATCGGCGGCATCATCCATGGCGTCGGCGGCGTCGTCCATCATGTCGGCCGCAGCATCGGCGGCGTCGTCTGCCGCCTCAGTGGCGGAATCAACGGCGTCGTCAACGGCGTCTGCAACACTGTCAGCTGCTGACTCGACAGCGGATTCTGCGTTATCGGCAGAATCTGAGCCGCAGGCGGACAGGACCAGTGACAATGCCAGTACGCCGATCCAGTACGGACCGTGCATGTTCGATTGAGTCATCGATTCTCCCTCTGTGTTTCAAATCCCGCCTATGATCGCACGAACGGGTGAGTTAGCAATGGTTTGTTTGCTCGACGGGGCGATTTGCGGCGCGGCGCAGACCCGAATCAGGTCGTTTGCGCACAGAGCCCCTCTGTCGGCGAGCGCAGCCTGATGCAGCGCAGCGCAATCAGCGTTTCCCTGTCGCCGCCGTGCTGTTGAGCTGAGCCATCGATCAACCCAGTGATCATTGGTTGCGCAGGCGTTCGAGGACTCTTGTTGTCTATCGACATTGCCAACAAGCCAAAAAAAACGCGCCGGCAGCGATTCGCAGCCAGCGCGTTCACATAGTTACTCTGTCTTACTTAGACGAGCTTAAACGTTCCTTTCATCAGTGCCGAGTGACCGGGGAACGAGCAGAAGAACATCAGATCGCCGCTGAGATCCGCGACCGAGAACTCGACGGATGTCGACTCACCGCCACCAACGAGTTTGGTCGACGCCAAAATACGCTCGTCGCCCGGTTTCAGGTAGTTGTTGTCGAAACCGGCACCAATGCCGTCCATCGCGATCGCGTCAACGTCGGCGGCGGCACTCAATACCCAGTTATGGCCCATGCCTTGTGCTGGCAATGTGCCGGTGTGAGTGATCGTCACTTTCACTTTGCCGCAGCTTTTCTCAGCCGTCATTTCGGTAACGCTAAATTCAAGGCCGTCGCCCACCTCGATGGTGAATTCACAGTCGGCCATCGCTAACGGCGCGGCGCCAAAAATCAGCACAGCGGCCAATACTCGTTTCAACATGGTTTTGCCCTCCAGCAGGCAGGTAACAAGGTTGTTGCGAATCGATATCATTCGCATTACCATCGATTAGGCTAGATTAACGTGGAAATTGCAACACCAACGCGGAACTGCGTCACCGCATGACACTTTCGCTGCCGGCAATACGGTAGCGCGGTGCACGGGGCCGGTTTCAATCCGCACGTTTATGGCCGGCAATTATATAGAGTCGGCGTGAAGGAATCGCGAACGATGCAAGCCAACTGGGGCCAGCCGCCCAGCGAACAACCGCTCAGCCTGCTGATTTGGACGTCTCGGATTTACCTGCAATGCTTGGTCAATCACCGGCAACCACCCGCTGAACAACTGAAGTGTGTGATGGCGAGGGGATTCGTCGACAGTGCCTATAACGTGCTCGCCGAGTACTTGGACAACATGTTGATAGGCTCGACAACCACGATCGAGCTGCACCAGCCGCAGTGCCCCTGCATGTCACCACACGAGCAAGCGTTCGTTATGGCAGTGCGCAGCGCGCAAACGGGCAACGTAATTGGTTGTAAGGCGAGCCTGCAATCGGTGCTGACGCCGTGCGCCGTCCAGTCTTGCGTTCCGTTGCTGCGGCGGATTTCGATGTCGGTGTCGATGGCAGAGAGCTGTTGCGAGCAGGATCAGAATGCGCTGCTGTCGATACCGGTTATCGATGAGCAAGACGCCACCGAGCGGCCGCGACTGCACTGACAGCAAGTTAGTTGGATGGATGGCCGTCGCGCGTGACAACGTGACGGTCACGACCGAGCCGCGGTCCCGACCGAGCCACGGGCTAGCGAGCGAAACCGCCCAGCTTTCAAAAAAATCGAAACGGGTCTGAGACGCTCGATCCATCCGGAAACGGGGCGTACATCGACGCTCTAATCAGAGCGTCTTTCGCGGCCAAGCCTCGGCGGCGACTAGTACCTCACGCAATGGCGCGGCGCCGCGAGCCGCGTTTACTGCGCTCGATCAGCGCTATCCCTGGCGAATTAACGGTGCTTCTTAGACATTTACCGGTCGGTGTAACAGCACGCCGCAGTCACTGTTAGTTTGACTGCCGTTACGGAGTGTTAGTGATATCCTTACTGAGAATCATTTTTAATAACACTCCATTTGGGGATAGATCTATGTTGCAGCGATTAGCGTTGGCCGCCGTTATCGGCCTTTTTCTTGCAGGTTGTGAAGGCGATGACGGCGCCGCGGGACCCGCTGGCCCGGCTGGGCCTGCCGGCGCAACCGGGGCTACCGGGCCTTCCGGCACACCGAATTCAGTGATGCGTGACGATGTGGTTAAAACCAACGCCAACATCGCCTACGCGGTCTATACCGACTCGTATCTGCTGTCGCTGGATCTTCGCGACGCCTTGCAGGCCTTGGTCGATAGCCCGAGCGATGCAACGCTCGACGCCGCCAAAACGGCATGGCTAGACGCTCGCGAGCCATACGGCCAATCGGAAGTCTACCGGTTTCGCGTTGGACCGATTGACGCGCTGCTGCCGGACGGGTCGATCGGTCAAGAAGGCGACGGACCGGAAGGTTCGATCAACGCATGGCCGCTTGGCGAGGCGTTAATCGACTACGTCGCAAACCAGATCGACGGTGACGAAGGACCGGAAATTCCCGGTTCAACGGCAACCGTTACGACCAACATCATCGCTGATTTGTCGATTACGATCGATACGCAGGCTATCCGAGACTTTTCTGAACTCGGCGGCGACGAGCGCAACGTCGCCAGTGGCTGGCACGCAATCGAGTTTCTGCTCTGGGGCCAGGACCTGAACCTCGATGGGAGCGGAACGGGTTTACGTGATGCAAGCGGTGGCCAACGTCCGGCGTCCGACTTCTTTACCGGTGGCAATTGCACCAGCGGAATTGGTAACGCGCAGCCCGACGACATTTGTATCCGCCGTGGTCAATATCTGATCGCGGCCGCGGACGTCTTGATCGAAGACTTGAATTCGGTTGTTGAAGCGTGGAACCCGAACGGGACGGCGAATCACTACAGCGCATTTGTTCAAGGCGGCGACACATCACTCGCCATTATTCTTGAGGGGATGGGGCGTCTAGGCTTCGGTGAATTGGCCGGAGAGCGCATGAATATTGCGCTACTGACCAATAGCCAAGAGGACGAGCACTCATGTTTCGCTGACAACACGCACCGAGATATTTTCCTCAATGCCAAAGGCATCCAAAATTCATTCCGAGGTGAATACGTACGGATTGATGGCGAGATTATTTCTGGCGCCGGCATCGACGACTTGTTGCTTGCCGAAGGCTTAGCCGCTTCGGAAAACTCGTTCCGAGCTGCGCTTGAGGACACGATGATCAAAGTCAGCGTTATCGATGCACAGGCGAAGGCCGGCATACCTTTTGATAATCAAATCCAGATTGGCATTAATGAGCCGAACGTTAGCGGTGCGATCCAAGCGCTGTCGGCACAGACCGATGTCTTGGAAACCGTCATTTCCGATCTGGGCCTAACGACCGGCGATCTGCGACAAGATACCGAAGAGGATATCTAGCAACCGGCTAGTTACACGCTTGATATGAACTTGCGCAAGTTACTGGGGCGCATTGTTCTGACGGCCGCCGCCTTGGCGGCCGTCACCGCTTGCGGTGGGGGTGGATCAGGTGGTGCTGGTCCAGTAACCCAGAACCCCGTTCCACCTCCGCCCACTCCCACACCACCGACCAACGTTGTTCCACCCCTGACCTCGGCAGAGCGATTTTCTGGTGGAGCGGCTGGGACAACTGTCAGTAATGATCAGGCCTTTAGCCAAGCACCGCCTGCGATTCAGCAGAACTTTGTCGCTGACGGAAACTTTAAGTCTGGTAATGCGATTTTTCGAAACGACCATGACGGGCAGGGGCCGCTACTAAACGCAGCGACGTGTCAGGGTTGCCACATTCGCGACGGTCGCGGACGTGTGCCGCCGGACACCAATACGGCATTCGATTCAATGTTTCTGCGCGTTAGTCTCGGCAACGACGCCGACAATGCAGCTATCCCTGATCCGTCGTACGGCACGCAGTTACAGACCTTTGGCGCAATTTCTTTTGAAGGCGGCGACCCTACTGTCGGTTTGTCTCGGTTTGGCGCCGGCGCTACGGAAGCGATCGGCGAAGGCTTCGCGTTTATCGAATACGAACCAGTTAACGGTCAGTACGATGACGGCGCGACCTTTGAACTGCGTCGACCTATCTACAAAGTTCGCGAGCTTAGTTACGGTGACTTTGCCGATGGTGTTTTGCTATCGCCGCGTATCGGAGCGCAGATGATCGGGCTTGGTTTGCTCGGTGCGGTCAGTGACGCTGACATACTCTCGCGCGAAGATCCGAATGACGCAGATGCGGACGGTATCAGCGGTCGAGCGAATCGTGTACTCGATCCCACGACCGCCACTGAGCGTGTAGGTCGGTTCGGTTACAAAGCCACGACGGCCAGCGTACTGCATCAGTCGATCAGCGCCTACAACGGGGATATTGGTGTTACGAGCAGCATCAACGACCAAGAGCCTTGTGCGCCCAACCAAGCTAGCTGCTTTAACGCGGCGTTGCTCGAACCGAATCAATTCCCAGGCGATGTCGACATCTCTGACTTGGAGCTCGCCTTCGTTGAGTTTTACTCAAGGTTGTTAGCCGTACCAGATCGACGCGGATTCGATTCCGCAACGAACGAATGGGACAGTGCGATCGTCGCCGGGCGGAGCCTGTTTTTCGAATCCGGTTGCGGCGGTTGTCATACGCAGTCACTAACGACGGGCACAGCCGCGGGTAGTGTCCTAGGCGAAATAAACCTCAATACGCTTGAACCGGATGCTGAGCCAATCGGTGTATTGTCCGATCAAACGATTTACCCGTACACCGACTTGCTGTTGCATGACATGGGGGGCGATTGCGATCCCGTCGTCCGAGAGGGCGTCAACGGAAGCAGCTGTAGTGCAGGCGATAATTGCACGTGGGTGTTGCGTTGTTCGGGTCTTGCAGACGGGCGGCCGGATCTATTGGCCTCCGGGGTTGAATGGCGAACAGCGCCTCTTTGGGGGCTCGGGCTTGTTCAAACCGTCAATCCTAATGCGACCTTTTTGCATGACGGCCGTGCTCGGACGATCGAAGAAGCAGTCCTGTGGCACGGTGGCGAGGCGGACGCCAGTCTCACGGCGTTCAAAGGTCTCAGCGCGGCGCAGCGGGCCGACGTGCTCGCGTTCCTGGGTTCGTTGTGAGCCGACAGCGCCTACACGGGCTTTTCGCGGCGCTACTGGTCGTCTCTTGCCAGCCTGCGCCGCCACCGCCATTACCCGATCCCGGCGGAGCCTGGACGTTACCAGCGGCGACCACCGCTTCCGCGTCCTTTATTCGCCCAACACCGGTACTGGATCGCACCGAACAGCTGGATTTCTGGACCGGGTTCGCCTTCTTCCGCGACCCATGGGTAGCAGCACCGGCCTCAACCAGAGCTCGCGATGGCTTAGGACCCTTATTCAACGCTCGTTCATGCGTCGCGTGTCATTCAGGCGGCGGGCGCGGCGACAGTGTACGGCATCGACCGGATACGGTTTCTACCGTTTTTCGCGTGGCGCTCGAGAAATCGAACGGGCGTCAGCCACATCCCGTGTTTGGTCGCCAGCTGCAACCACGCGCGACCTATTCGCTCGACGCTGACGTCGAAAGAGTGGCTGGGTTTTTTGTCGGCGAGCCGCGCCCGACTGTACGAACGCTAACGCAGACGTCCGATCGATCCACATTGTCTCGGGTTTCTGCACACGTTCAAGGTCACCCCGACGTGGTGTTGTCGGGACGAATTGCACCCGCCTTGCATGGCTTAGGGTTGTTAGAGGCGATTCCGGAGGAACGACTCATCGAACTCGCCGATCCGAACGATACCGATGGAGACTCGATAAGCGGTACCGTTCACTGGCGCAAAATGCCGAGCGGTGCACAACGGGTCGGTCGATTCGGTTGGAAGGCCGTGCACCCTAGCGTCGCGGAGCAAACCGCAGAGGCGTTTCAACAAGACATTGGGATAACGTCACAGCGTCGCCTGCAACCTAACTGCACGCGGCGCCAAGCCGAATGTAAGGTACAGCCGACCGGCGCCAATGAACCTGGCTCCCCGGAAATCGTTGACGATTTGTTCGATCGCGTTGTCGCGTTTACCGCTAACCTTGCTGTTCCAGCCGCTCGGCCGGTTGACTCACGCCAGGGTCGTCAGTTGTTCCATGCAGCCAATTGCGATGGCTGTCACGTACCGTCTCATAGCGTCGAGATGCAAAACGGCGCGGTGTCGACGATTTGGCCGTACACCGATCTGCTACTGCATGACATGGGGCCTGATCTCGCTGATCCGGTCACCCATGGCGATGCGTTGTTGTCCGAGTGGCGTACCGCGCCGCTATGGGGGTTGGGATTGGCCTTACGGCTCAACCAGTCGACAGGCCTGTTGCACGACGGCCGCGCCGCAACGGTTGACGAAGCCATTTTATGGCATGGGGGCGAGGCGCTTCGCTCCCGTGAGTTTTTTGAAGAGTTAAGTACGTCTGAACGGCAAGCGTTGGTGCGGTTTGTCTTGGCGTTGTAATCGGGAGAGAAGTTATGTGTTTTTCTAAGTACGGTATCGGCGTTGTCATTTTGGCATTGACCATAAGCGGCTGCGGCGGCGGTGGCGGCGGTGGCAGCGCTGCGCCGCCACCTACGACCAATCCACCGCCAGCGGACCCGCTTGGTCCGGTCGGGACGCTCGCCGAGGAGCAAGACCGTTTGTTCTTATCAATTGGTGAGAACGTCATTGTCCCTGGCTATGCGTCGATGAAGACCAGCATGGACATGCTCGTGGCCGATACGCAAACGACGTGTTCGACTCCGGACTCAACCACGATCGCTGCACTTCAGGACAGTTGGCGGGCAGCTATGTTGGCTTGGCAACGAGTCTCAATCGTGAGATTCGGGCCGGTGGAAGAGAACAACCGCCGGTTTCGTATTCAGTTTTTCCCAGACGCCAATAACGCCGTCATTAACAATACGACCGCGGTACTTAACGGTGGGCAGTCGATTGATGAGACCCTGATAGCATCCAGTCCTGTCGGTGCGCAGGGCTTGCCAGCCATCGAGTACATCGTGTTTGAGCTTGGCGGGCTTGATGACCCGGCGACAGGGCCACGTCGCTGCGAGATGCTCCTTGCCGTCAGTGCCAATCTCGCGACCTTGGCTGATGAGCTCGCTATCGCATGGGACAGCAGCGGACAATTGCTTGCTGACTTCACCAGTGCCAGCGGTGTCTACATGGACCGAACCGAGGTGCTGACTGAGATTCTCGAAAGTATCGCGCAAGACACCGAGTTCGTTGCGGATGAAAAGTTGACGCGGCCCATTGCGACCGGCGCCAATACGACCGAGTCGTTTCGCTCCGAACATTCATTGGAGAATTTGCTGGCAAACGTCGATGCCACCCGTGCAATTCTTGATGTTGGCAGTGCCGATACCGACTACGGGCTGCGCGATTACTTGGCCCGCGCTCACGATGCTAATGCCATCTCAACACAAATCGACGGTCAACTCGGTACGGCAGAGTCGGGTTTAGCTGCCCTATCCGACAGTGTCGAGTCAATTATCCTTGGCACCGGATCGGGCGATCTCGATACTATTCGCTCGTCGATGCAAGACTTGGCCGATTCGTTTATCGATGCGGCGATCGCCGCTGATGTGAATTTGGGTTTCAACAACCAAGACGGCGACTAGGCGGTGTTAAATCGACGCTTTTTTATTGCCGGGGCGATTGCTGGGGCCGCCGGCTGCCGAAGTTCGACGGTTGGTTTGACGATGGTCAGTTCCGCCGCGGATAAGGCAGGTTCTCATCATGTTGTCGCCATTGCCGACGGTGGCGACGTTGCGTACGCCTCACCAATCCCGTTTCGCGGTCACGATGTTATCGCCTCACCAGACCGGCGCTCGTTGGTCTGCGTTGCACGTCGGCCCGGTAGGGAACTTATCCGCCTGCGAATGTCTGACGGCGAAATTCAGGCCGCTGTTTCCAGTGATGTGCATCGACACTTCTACGGCCATGCACTGTTTACGCCGGATGGACGTTATTTGTTCACGACGGAAAACGATCTCATAACGCAGCAAGGCATTGTGACCGTGCGCGACGCCGATTCATTGCGAAAAATAGAGACGTTTTCGAGCCACGGGATCGGTCCGCACGAGCTGCGTTGGTCGCACGGCGGGCGATTCATAGCCGTGGCTAACGGCGGAATCGCCACACATCCAGATTATGGGCGGACACCGCTGAACGTGGATTCGATGACGCCGAATCTTGTGTTGATCGACCCGCGCAACGGTGCGCTGGTGAAATCACTGCAACCGCGGCATACCAAAAACAGTGTTCGGCATATTGACGTATTGCCAGACAACCGTGTGTTTGTGGCTATGCAACAACAGGATCGCAATGCCGCGAATCAACACATCATCGGTTTGGCGTCTTGGGATAACCGCTTTAACGAACTACCGATGGACGTCGCCGACGTACAAGCACTCGCAAATTACACCGCCAGTGTCGCCTGCGATGCCAAGACCGGCAACGCAGTCATTACGGCACCTCGCGGTCACCGAGTCGCGTTGTGGCACGCAAAGCAAAGCCGTTTTCTGCCGTCGCTGCGTTTGCCTGACGCCGCAGGCGTTTGCGTTGATACCACTAGGCGCGAATTCGTGATCAGTAGCGGTCGGGGGATGTTGTATCGGCTCGATGCAGCAACACTTCGCTTAAACAACGAGTCCACGATACGTGTGGCGGATTTCAGTTGGGATAACCACCTGACTTTTCTAAATAGCTAGCCGAAGGTGGGCGAATAACTGTGAGCAAGACCTTTCTTAGCGCGCTTGGCTGTCTATTAGCAGCGACAGCTCATGCGCAAAACGACACGGCTGACGATGCCGATCCGTCGACGGATGCTTCTGTCTTGCCCGTGATCACGATCATCGGTGACTCAGACGACCTGTTGCGTTTACCGGGTGCCGCTACGACGATCGCGGTCGATGAGATTCTGGCGTTCAACCAGTCGGACATACAACGGATGCTTCGCAGTGTTCCCGGGGTATCTGTCCAAATTGAGGACGGCTATGGATTGCGTCCCAACATCAGTATCCGCGGCACAGCTTCTGAGCGCAGCGCTCGGGTAACGCTTCTCGAGGATGGAATCCTAATTGCCCCAGCGCCGTATTCAGCCCCAGCGGCGTATTATTTTCCAACGGCCGGCCGACTTGCCGGCATCGAAGTGCTTAAAGGACCTGCCGCGATTACGGAGGGGCCGTACACGATCGGCGGTGCCATAAATCTCATATCGACGCCGATTCCGGACTCGGCTGGCGGTCTTCTAAACGTTCAGCTCGGCGAAGATACGACGTGGCGAGTGCATGCCAACTATGGTGCTAGCGAAGGACCCATTGGTTGGTTGCTTGAGACCCATCAATGGCGTTCCGATGGCTTTCAGGATCTCGATGGTGGCGATGATACCGGTCTGGAAAAGGAGGATTACCTTGCCAAGTTTCGCTACCGCTTCGGTACAAATGACAATCAGCAAATAGAAGCAAAGCTGCACTACGCCACCGAGTCGTCGGATCAGAGTTACCTCGGGCTAACGGACGCCGACTTCGCAGCTGCACCGTTTCGACGCTACGGGTTGTCGACGCTTGACAATATTGACACTGAGCACGCTCAGGTGCTGCTACGCCATTCATTGCAGCGCAACGACCTCGAGGTCACCACATCCGTTTATTACAACGAGTTCGAGCGTGACTGGTTTAAGACGGAAGGATTCGATGTCACGGGATCACCAGATGCAGAGACGTTTAATGGTGTTAGTTGGTTTCAGGTAATTCAGGCAATCAATCGTGGCTTATCCCTCGGGCCGGCTGAACCGACTGATTTAGCGGCGATTTTGGATGGCGCCGATACGCAGACCGGCGCAATTCAAATTCGGTCCAATGCACGCGAATACTATTCCGCCGGTGTCGAGTTTGACGTGAGGTGGCAAGCAGAATTGGGTCGATCGGTGCACCGGCTCGCTGCCGGTTTGCGCATTCACACGGACCACGAGGAGCGATTGCAGCGCAACAGTACGTATACACAAACCGGCGGCGGACTTGTCCTGGCGGATCTCGGTCTGCTCGGCAACGCCGGCAACAGTGAGCAAGACGCCGATGTATGGGCTTTCTGGATTCGCGATGAGATTGAGTTCGGGCGCTGGCTGCTCTCGCCAGGTGTCCGTTTCGAGAGCATTGACCAGGAACGCACCTTATGGGAGTCGCGTCCTGGATTCACGACCAATCCGGCCTCTCGTGACGCAGCCAATCTCCGTGAGCGACGTGGCAACGACACCGACGTCGTCATCCCGGGCTTGGGTGTCGTGTACGCCTTATCGGATACGTGGTCCGCGTACGGCGGCATTCATAGAGGCTTCAGTGCGCCAAGCAACGCGCCAGGTGCTGATGAGGAAGAGAGCATCAACTATGAGGCGGGAATTCGGTATCTGTCGACGGCGACTCGAATTGATGCGGGCGTGTTTCTTACCGACTATGACAATCTCGTAGGGACGTGCACGGCGTCGTCTGGAATCGACTGCGAAGTTGGCGATGCGTTCAACGGCGATGCGGCAACCGTCGCTGGCTTGGAGCTCAGTGTTCAACATACATTCCGAACTAACGGCGAGCTGCGCTTTCCGGTCAGTTTGGCTTTGACGGTTATCGACGCTGAGTTCGATAGCGATATCGCCGATACAGATTTTTTCGGCGATGTCACGGCTGGCGATCCTCTACCCTACATACCCGACACGCAGGGTCTGCTATCCGTTGGTGCGGAAACCGATCGTTGGAGCGCGCTGTTATCCGTCAATTTTGTGGACGCGACCTGCGTCCGCGCAAGCTGCGAATCTTTCGAGGCGACCGAAGCTTTTTCTCAGATTGATATGGCGGGACGTTATCTTGTCAATGAGCGCGTGACACTGACGGCGACGGTCGAAAACGTATCCGATGAGGCCGATATCGTCGGGCGGACGCCGTACGGCGCGCGCCCGAACAAGCGACGAACCACAACATTGGGTCTGCGGTATTCGTTCTAAGCAACGCTGTGCCTTACGCACCCTGCACAAGAAAAAACCCGACCCAAGTAGTACTTAGGCCGGGTTCAAAACGTACGTTGTTTTTATTGTTATGAGGTCGAGCGTCGGCGTCGGCTCCATGCGACTAGAGCACCGAGACCGAGCAGTGCGGCTGTGCCAGGTTCTGGTACAGCAACAACATCGTCAACCAGGCGTGCCGACCAGTTGCCCGGTCCATAATCCCAGTCGGTAACGAGGCCGGATGCACGATTACCGGCGCGTGCGAATTGGTAACGTCCAGCGGTTGCGAAGTAAAACCCACCGTCGCGGGCGAATGAGCAGTTGCCCCAGCTGCTAAAGCCCAGGGCGCAGACAAACACGTCCATGACGGTGCCCGAGAAACTCATCAACGGAACGGAGACGCAACGCGGGAAATCGGCACCCGAGCAGATGTCGCCGGGGTCGATCGGGTTGAGTGCGATATCGTCAAGTGTGACAGTGCCGAACCCGTTAACAACAAACGTATCGCCGTCGGCTTGAACGGTGCCATCCACTTGGCCGGCTAAAACCGAGCCGCCGCTGAACTCGTAGCGGAAATCGATCAGCCCCGCGAGTGCTGTCGTCGGACCTAGCGCCGCGAAAGCAATAAGTAGTGTTTTGAATGTCGACATGATTGTTCGCTCGGTCAAAAACCTTGAAAAGCACTGTAGAGACTGCGGTCGGCGCTGTCGTTGAAGCCGACCACACGCAAAACTGCGACCTATTTGGGCCAAAATCCGGGTGTTACGTATGATTGGCGACGTTATGGCAAGGGGAGACAGCGACGATGGCGCAATCTCGTGAACCACGTCACAACGTGAACTGGTATCAGGCCGCCGGCGAAGCCGTGTTGTTATTCGCCGGCGTGGTTCTGGCCCTGCTCGGCCAGGCCTGGTGGGAGCAGCGTGCCGAGCAACGTGCGGTCGACGAATACGTGGCGAGCCTCAAAATTGAACTGCTTCAGAACAAAGCTGGCCTGCAAGGGCCTCGCGAAGATGGCGAGTGCATTGAGCGGACCGACGATGTCTGGCCCGGAGTAATATGCGTACAACAAGCTCAAGCCGTCGTTGCGACAAAACTTATCGATCTACTCTCGCAAACCGAACCCGTCGCCGATTCCGATGCCATTCTCCGACTGACCAGGCGTGTCGCCCGTTTCGACGATTACCGACCAGCAACCTCCGCACTCGACAACCTAGTCGGGGCCGGCGGTCTCGCGCTGTTGGACTCTTCCGAGCTACAGCTCGCTATCTCGAATTACCGCCAAGCGATCGAGCATCACAATGTTCTACAAAACGAACTGGCCGCGTTGTTTGTGGGGCCGTTTGCAGAGACGCTGGGTGAGCACGTGCCATTGGTGGCTATTCGGTTCGCCGACTTTGACGCTGGCGTCGTGCCCAATTCGGGATTTGAGTTTGATCCGGACCGCCTACGCACCGAGGCCTTTGAGAACATACTGGTACGCCGGATTTCCGCCGAGGACGACGCCGCGGAGTTTTCCGATCGCCTTGTGCAACGCATCGATGCGCTGCTCGCATTAATTGACGAGTTGTAAACGCTAGCCTGCCTGACTGCGGTTCGCTTGCGCTGACGTTCGTCCGAGCAGGCGCGCGACGCCGTGAAAAATGGCATAGGTCACCACCGAGACCACCAACCCGGTTAGCGATGGGAATAGCCAGCCGAGACCCGGTACGGCGATACCTGTGTGCGATAGATACGCGATGACCGCGCCGCTTACATAGGCGAGTACCGCGCTGGGATTCCACGCCGGCAATTGGTCAATGCTCTCAGCATCGTAGTTCGCGCGATTTACCCAGTAATAATCGACGATGACCGGGCCAATCAACGGCGGAACGATCGCGGCGAGTAGCCCGATCCAATCGAGAAAGTACTGATAAATCCCTAGGCCGAGCACGGTGCCGAGCAAGCCACAGACTACCGTTGTGAGCTTTTGCGGGCGGCGGAACACACTCGCTGTTTGTACGGCTGGCAAGTACAAGTTCGCATCGCCGGTTGTCCACAAAGCGAGACTCATGCCGATCAGCCCGAGTCCGCCAATGACCATGCCTTGTTGCAGCATGTAGGTCGTAAATTCATAGGTGCCGGAGACGACACCGCCCATCGCGCCGATCAACTGCAAAAACCACTGCGAGACAATGAGCACAATAAACGGTATCGCGATAGCCACCCAGGCTTTACGCGCGAACCGTGTGTATTCGGCCATAACGATCGCGCCGACAATCCATGAGCCGACCACCAGGTTTGTTGCCTCGAAAAAACCGAGTGGTTCCGCGGTACTCTGCTGATCGGATAGCGCCAAGAATGCCAGCCAACCACCCACCTTATCGACGTTCAGCCACGCGGCGTACACACCAACCACAATCAACACCAACACCGATGGCATGCTGACACGCTCGAGCGCGGCGACGCCAAAGAAGGTCGTTGCTGTGTAGAGCAAGCCCGCGAAAACCGCAACTGCGTAGAACGTGGGCGTGTCGACGGCTTGCGCCCATGCAAAGCCGAACGCACCGACGACAATGCCTTGCCAGCCAATCGTTAGCGCGGCGACGAACAACACAGGCACGTACGCGCCGAGGTTACCGTAAGCGAATCGATATAACAGTCCGCTATTGCAAGCGGTTTTATAGCCGATGTAGCCGACCAACGCGCCAATGACAAAGTTCATCAGGTTGCCGAGGAACGAGGCCGCGATAAGGTCAGGCCAAAACGGCATGCCTTTGCCGAGCGCGCCGCCGGTCAATAGCCCGGTGACCAAGAATCCCCAGCCAAACGCTAGCGCCAACAACGGCAGCGTGTCGCGTCGCTGAGCCTCGGTCAGTGGAGCGTGCGGGTTGTCCGCGCTGCCGCTCGCAGAGTCTGGGTCGTACTGCCACCACGCTTTGTCGCTACCACTCATTGCTTGCGTCCTTTTTGACCGAGCTTATACGGAGCCAAAAGCGAATCACCATGCGAACCGTGCATGCTCGCTGGCGCGCGTTGCATCGGCAGTAGGACGAACAGCTGCCGTACGAATAGCCGGTTTTTTCGCCATTTTTGCTTGATTTTAGTCGGACGGCTGGAGTTACAGCGTCGCGCCCAGCAGACTTTTTATATGGGGACGCGTCAATACCAAGCAACGCTCGGTGTTGTTGCCGCGCTGATTGTCGCGGCCGGCTGTGCGAGCGCGCCTGCGAGCAGCACATCGCAAGCCCAGCCCGCCGTACCGGATCCCCCCGACGATTGGTACGCCACGGCACTAGAGCGCTTGCAACCGCTTGGCAAAATTGTCGGTGCGCCGATGCCGCTACCGGCCGTCACCGACAATGACGCTCGGTTCGCAGCGGTCATCGCCGCAGCGAAAGCGACCGCCAGTTACGGGCTGATCATCTGGCATAACGAGCGGATCGTCGTCGAGGAGTATTTCGCGCCGTACGATGCGTCATTGCGGCCTGAATCGGCCTCGATGGCCAAGACGGTACTCGGCCTGGCGATCGCGGCGGCGATCGCCGACGGCGTTTTCCCGAGTGCCGATGTTCGCATCGGCAACTATGTGTCGGCTTGGGACGACGACCCACGCGGCGATATTACGCTGCGGCAGTTGCTCACCATGTCGGCGGGATTCGCGCCGCTAAGCCGCGATGGCGGCATGGAATCGGCGGCCGCGAAATTTTGGCTCGATGGGCCGAGTGCCCGCGAGACGTTGCTGAACTTGCAACTCCGCGACAAGCCCGGGGAGGTTTTCTACTACCAAGACACGCTGCCGCCGCTGCTTTTGCTCGCGCTGGAGGAAGCGACCGGGCAACCGTATGAGCGGTATTTATCGGAACGTCTGTGGCAGCGCATCGGCGCGGCCGATGCCTTTGTTTGGCGCAATGAGCCGAATGGATTTCCGCGCGCGCAGTCGGCATTACTGGCAACGGCGCGCGATTGGCTGCGTATCGGCTTATTGATTAAGGATAACGGGATGGTCCTTGGCCAACGCGTCATTGCCGCTGGCGTCATGGACGAACTGGTGGCGCCGTCCGCTACCAACCCGAACTACGGCTGGTTGCTGTGGCGTGGTGCAACCTACCAACCGCAACGCTACTACAACGATCTCAAAGAGGGTTTTTCAACGGCGGCGGGTGAACCCTACCGGTTGCAAGGTTGGTTGTACCTCGATGGGTACGGTGGGCAGCGCGTGTATATCAATCCGGTTGCCAATCTCGTCATCGTACGTCTCGGGGCGCTGCGTAACACATGGGATGATGCCGTGCTGCCGAATCTCACCAGCCAGGCGTTGGGGTACTGAGCGATGGCGGTACGACCAATCACTGCCGTTGCCTGGGGCGCCGGCTCGTTCGGGACGATCGCGTACTTAAATGTCGTTACGGCCCTGATCCTCGTTTACCTAACGGTTCACGTTCAGCTCGAACCGGTAATCGCTGGTGCGTTAGTCGCTGCGGCACGAGTCGTCGACGCCTTTCTCGACCCGTTTATGGGGTGGGTCACCGATCGAACGCGATCGCGCTTTGGGCGCCGCCGCCCCTACTTGTTTATCGGTGCGCTGCTGTGCGCGATGGCGTTGCCGTTGGTTTACTCGGTCCACAGCCTAGCAACGCCGAGTACGGCGATCCCATTGGCGTTCGCGACGCTGGTGTTTTACTCGGTCGGTTTCACCGTCTTTAACGTGCCGTATCTGGCCATGCCGGTCGAGATGACGGACGAGCGCGGTGAGCGGCTATCGATCATGAGTTACCGCGTTGTCTTTATGATGATCGGCGGCCTCGTTGGTAATGCGGGCGGACCGTATTTGATTGAACGGCTGGGTGGCGATGGGCACGCCTATCAGTTGACCGGTTTTATCATCGGCGGAATTGTCGCGCTGTTCATGTTGGCAGCCTTCGCCGGTACGAGCTCTGCGAGAGCATCTCGGCCGCCGGAGGCAAGCACGCGTTACAGAGAGCACGTAGCGGCGATGCTTCGCAACCAACCGTTTATGACGTTGATCGGCTTTAAGGTCCTGCAATTTATCGCAATAGCCGCCGTATCGAGCACGCTGGCGTTCTACGTTACCGTGGTTCTAAAACAAGACTTTCGTTTGCTATCCTTGTTTGGCGTGGTTGTTACGCTGACGATTGTCGTTGCGATTCCTGTGTGGCGTTGGGTTGGTGACTCAATTACGAAGCGACGCGGTGTCGTTATCGGCGTTGTTGGCGAAATGGTCTCGACCCTCGTGTGGCTAGTCGCGACGCCAGAGACGGCGACGCTTGCTGTTGTCGTACGGGCGACCTTAGCCGGAATTTTCGGGTCGGCTATCTTGCTTAATAGCCAAGCGATGTGGCTCGATACGATTGACTATGACCGTAAACAGTCGGGGATCAATCGCGAAGGTGTATACACATCGATCTACGTATTCATTGAGCGGCTTGGATACTCTGTCGGTCCGCTCGCCCTAGGTGCGTTGTTGAGCCTTCTGCATTTCGACAAGACACGTCCGCTTGACCAGCAACCAGCCAGTGCCGAACTGGCGGTCTACATCGGCATCGTCTGGTTGCCGCTCGCGATGTATGGGATTGCCGTTTTACTGTTGTCGCGCTACTCACTGACCGATACGCCGCCGATCGCGACGCCGACGCCTAAAGGAGCGACTCAGCATGAGTCTTGATCAACACGCCCGTGCTGGCCTGCAATTCCTCGGCTCGTTGCAGGTTTTTTCTTCGACCGACTTGCTGCATAAAGCGGAGGCTGATTTCGACCGCGAAGCCGCGTCGACCGACCTCGCCAGCGAAGACCCGCAAACGGTGTCTGCGGCTGCGTGGCCGGCCCGACTCGATAGGATCCGTGATGTCGCGGAGCGCTCGTTGGCGTATCGCTTTAACCGCTTCTACCAACGCTACGTCGCTGAGGAGAATTGGGTCCGCTCAATGCGCGGCGTCGAGCGGCGACGGGATCGATTTGCACCGCCCAAGCCAGCCGCAACACCGTCCGATCATCCGCGGCTTAAACTCGACCCGACCCTCAAGGAACCGGCGTACTACGCTGGCGTTGAATGGCACCTGCAACCGGGCGGCCTCGATGGCTATGATCTTAGCGGCCCAATGGCCTTCGCCGGGTTTATTCCGCATGTGTTTAGCCGCGGCGGTTTCGCGGCCGTGGCGGTCGGCGACGATCTTTTGGAGCAACGCCGCCAAGTCATTGCGCAGTTTCGTAAAGACCGGTATCGGCGTATTTACGATCCCGGCTGCGGCGGCGCTGGCACGCTCGGGTTGTGCCGACAACGGTTTCCGGATGCCGAGTTGGTCGGCGGCGACTTATCGGCCAAGACTTTAAGTAACGGTCTCGCCTTCAGTGAGCAGCGCGGCTGGGGTATTGAGTTTCGCCAAGAAGACGCGCGGGCGACCGGTGAGCCGGACGGTGGTGTCGACGGTGTTATCTCCTATGCGCTGCACCACGAGATGCCTGCCGCCGTTAGCGTCGCCGTCCTCAAAGAGATGTTTCGTATATTGGAGCCCGGTGGCGACATTGTCATTTCGGACCCACCGCCGTTTCGAGCGGTGAGTCCATTCCGTGCCGGCCTGCTCGCATGGGAACGCGACAACCGGGCTGAGCCGTATTTTATCGAAGCCTGTGCGTTGAATTTGGCCGAGATCTTGGCCGATATCGGCTTCGTTGACGTCGAAGAGTATGCACTGCAAGACACGAGCTACCCGTGGGTGACTCGAGCAACGAAACCCGCCTAAGCCGAACGACTACCGGACTACGAGCAATGACACGAACAACCGATACACCGGAACGACCGTACCTCGGATCACGCGAAGCGGATGCGCTCGCGCGAACCAACACAGAATTAATGTCGGAGCTTTGGATACTGCGCGATCGAGTATTGGTTCTCGAGCATCTGTTGGCCGAGGCGGGACTTATCGAGGCGAATGCGGTGAGTAACCATGAGCCCAGCGATGCGTTGGCGACACAACTGCAAGACGATCGTGATCAGTTCGTAGCACGCATCGCCGGCGCCGCGCACCGCAACAAACTCGATGTCGACGCGATTCGGGCGAGCGCAGCAACGAAGCAGACGTAGCATCGCGGCACGCGTTTTC
>JBCDBO010000052.1:0-20775 GCA_039183535.1 Pseudomonadota bacterium
AACTTCTACCCTTATGGCCGTTTACCTCGCTGTTCTCTCTATCCGACTTAAACAATTTTGTGGTTTCTTCTGGTATAAAAAGCGACTCGATAAAGTTATCGATATCATCATTTTGAAATCCAATTCGACTATCGTCTTGGAATCCTTGGATATCAAATCTTGAGTCTTGTGGCGCGACCAAAGAGACGTCTCTCGCAAGCAATCCGTTCGTACCGAAAATACCGAGAGCGTTCGGGTCTGCTCCATTTGGTAAAAAGAAATAGATCCCGGCGAAACCATCTGATGTCGAGTTTATTCGACCTGCGAAAAGTGAAACATCTCCGTCGAGTAGAATGTCCCCCCCATTGCTCCGGAGATTATGGTTCAGTGAAATCTGCGTCGTTGTTAAAGCATCGCCAGAATTAATCAGAATCGAGCCAGCCTCGCTATTCAGCGGTCCCATTATCGAAACTAGAGGTGCCGAAATAGATATCCCATTTCCATTTGAATCAGCACCTAAACTTGACGCACCCCAAAGCTCGACAGCCTCGTTGGAAGAAACCCGCACGCTACCCACCACACCATTAGGAGTTCCAGCTGCTGCGAAACCTGCAACAGGCGCCAAGTTCGAAATTGGTCCTAGTGCAGACAACAGTACGTTGCGTCCAGCCCCTACACCGTTTAGTACTAATTTAGCAGGCGTCAAAGACGTTACACTGACATCTTGGTCGACAGCTGATGCTTGAATTTCACCATTAACCCTTAGAGAGTCGCCGCCAGACTGGACGATAGAAACGCTGCCTTCACTTGAAACAATAGCGAGCGATGCTGAATCGAGAGGCGAAACGGTCACATTCCCGTCTGTTTCGACACTGATATTCTCAACAGCCTGTAGCAAGGCGGACTGAAGACCAACTCCGTCAGACCGTGCTCCCGTCACGATTTCGAGGCTACTGTTTGAGCTAACCAAGTCGGTAGTGACAACCGCTCCGTTAGGGGCGTTTATCTGAATCGGGCCAGTTGATGTTTGGGCGCCTCCTAATCGAATGTCGCCCTGGCGTGTAACCAACTTGAGAGTGGAAACCCCGGATGACGTAAGCAGCGGATCATCTCCAGGCGTCAGAATTGCGGTTATACCGAAAATACCTTGCGCTATATCGATATTGCCGCTATCGGTATCGATTACGACCGCGCCGCCGTTGACGATTCTCTCAACGGTTACGTTGCTGTTTGCAAAGACGCTGACATCGCCAGGATTCGATGTATTGCAGTCTCCATTAGCCTCTTGGGCACAGGCCACTAGATTGTTGGCAGTTACCGTACCACCAACGCGACCCGCTGTTGGCGTGCCCGATGCAGGGTCTTCGCCTATCTCAATGGAGCCGTGCTCGGCGAATACATCGCCGAGCGTAATGTCGCCATTCGCATCAAGGTCGACCAAAGTCGTACCGCCACTGTCGGACGATGCCAAAAGGGCCGTGCTATCGCCGTCGATTCCTGTGATATTAATCGATGCCGGCTCTGCGCCATTCGCGTCAATAGTTATTCCACCAACAGCATCGATTCGCCCGACCGTCACAGCTCCGGCGCTAGCAATCGTCACAGCGTCACCGGCACTTAACAACTGATCGGCTGCGGCGACGCCACCTACACGGCGACCACCCGTATCGGTACTACCGATGTTAATCGTGCCATTGGCCGCCGAGATATCGCCGGTCAGCGTGGCTATCCCGTCGGCATTGACTTGGACATTACCGCCGGTCGAGGAAATAGCGCCTGTCGTTAGTGCGGCGGCCGAGTCCAACGTCACATCGCCGCTCGCGAGCAGCGAATCTGCTTCGATACCCGACCCAGTGGCATCATTTGCACGTAAGTTAATCGTCGCAACTTCATCGGGATTTTCGGCATCCGCTGTTGGCGCTGCGATAGTGCCAACATCGACGGACGCGCCGATTACCGAGACAGCGGAATCCGTGGTCGTTAATAAGTCACCGGTATTAACATTGCCGCTCGACACAATAGTGATAGCTGCGCTGTTTGCGGCCCCGGACAGTCCAGCGGCTTGGATTACAACGTCACCGCTACCGCTGGAAACGGAACCCACATTGCGAGTGTTGCTACCAATCTGCACACCGCCATTGCTGGCGCTGCCGCTGAGATTGAGTACCGATCCATTCAAGACAACGGCATTGTCGGTAGCGATAGACAGCAACGCCGCTTCGTCTGTGTTGGCGCCAGCTACGATCGAAGCGGTTGAACCGACTCCCTGTCCGCCAATAGTTATGGTCCCGGCGGCGTCGAGCGTGAGATTTCGCGCCGCAGTGATTGCCGTTGGATCAGCCTCTGAACCATCAGCCAAGGTGATTCCGCCACCCGTTGACTGGATATCAATATCGCCGGTCGTGAAATCGGCGATGACGGTATCGTCGCCCCACAGTAACTCGCCACTAGAATCGGATGAGTCCGTGGTCGTGACACCGCGGAGATTCACATTACCGTTCGCACGAACCAGTAGACCGCCTACTCCAGCCGTTTCGCCGTCGGCGCCGTATAAAGACTGATTGAATGTCACCGTGCCCGATCGTGAGCGAATGGCCACTCGGCCAAGCGAAACCACCTGGCTCAACACGACATCGCCATCCGCATCGATAATCACGTCGCCGACGCCCGATGTCAGTGCGCCCCCAGCCGTTCCGCCGTCGGCGACCACCAGGTAGGCATCGACACCCATCGAAATACCGCCCGCGCCCGCCGTTAATCGGATGTCGCCACCGTTCGTAACGGCACCGAAACCGTCTTGAATCGAAATCGTGTTTCCGGCGTTAAGAATCAACATGGCTTCCGCTTGACCGGTCGTGCCTTCGAGCGCACGACCGTCGATAACATCGCGGATCGTTATGCTGTTGGACGCCAATAGCTCGACATGCATGCCACTGCGCAGCATGCGCGATAGCGTTTCGCCCTGGATCGCCGAACCGTTTGCATCAGCACGGCCGAATGGCGTGATGACGATGTCTTCCGGGTCGATTAATAAAGTACCGGGCATACCCGACGGCGCTGACGCAAACACTTCGCCATAGAACTGCAATACGTCTAGCGCCGAGACCTCAACGAAACCACCGTCGCCACCGTTAGCGCCACCGTTCGCAAGAACAGTGCCTTCGAAAACCGTCGTGTCATCGCCCCAGACGATTACCTTGCCGCCATCACCGTTCGCGGTTGCGCTGGCGTCAATACGTGCGCCGGCTGCGACCGTCGTAGACGAGGCCGTCTCAAGGTCACCGCCGCCTTGATAGTCGCCGCCGAGTAGCACGGTTCCGCCGCCTGCCGTACCCGTCGCATTGACAACGGCCGTATCTCCAACGGCAACCGAATCACCGGTGACGGAAACGTCACCCGCCGTACCGCCGGCGCCGTTGCCCGATACATCGAGCGAACCCGTAACGTCGACTCGACCATGACCGGCCGCCAAGACGATACTGCCGGTGGCCCCGTCCGCGGTACGCGCGCGAATCGTGCCGGCTGCGTTGACCGCTTGGTCGAGTACGCTACTTGCCGTTGCTGCAAGGAGATACACGCGGCCGCCGTCGGCTTCTATACTTCCGGTGTTGTTGATTAACGTCGCCAACGTTTCACCGTCTGCGGTGACCATCGTCGCAAGGTCCGACTCCGAGACGGGCAAGCGAATGAGTCCATCGCCGTACAGATCAAGCGTAAACTGGTTACCGGATGCCAGTGCCACTTTGCCCAGGCGGGCTTGAATGACGCCGGTGTTTTCAACACCGGGCGCGACCAATGCCGCCAGGCCACCATCGGCCACACTGATCAAGCCGCGGTTAACCACCGTTGAACCATCCGGTGCGGCAATCGAGAAATCGAGGTCGCCGCGCATGAAATTATCGTCAGCAATGTCGGCCGTGGTTGCGACCAGCCCACCGACATCAACTTGCGCGGAATCGGAGAAGAGAATACCCGCAGGGTTAATTATTAAGATATTGCCGTTGGCGCTGAGTAAACCCTCAATAATCGAGGCCGCTGAACCCGTTACCCGGTTCAAGGCAGCGGCATCGGCAGACGGCTGGTTGAATCGAACAACCTCGTCGGTTGCGATCGAGAAATCGTCCCAGAGAATGACGGCTCGGTTCGACGACTGATCGATGGTCGTCAGCCCGGTCTCGCTCGAAATAGTTGCGTCACCGCGAACCACCTGGCCACCGGTCGGATCGGCGTAGGATTGCGCCGACAATACAGTTACGCAAAACGCAGCAGCGGTGTATGCGCTACGTCGGCGCCAATTTTGCCAATGACTTGGGCATTTCTTATCCACGCAAAACTCCTACTGCATGGCCGGCACTGTCTACCGTGACGTACCGGCTGAGAATTAGAACCTGAACTTCAGCCCGCCGAAGAACCGGGTGTCGTCATTACCCTCGGCGGCAACAATGTCCGACAACGGCTCCGCTGCCTCGAGGTAACCACTCAGTGCACCGAATAGTGTGAAGCGAACCCCGGCGCCCGCTGCCGACGCAGACTGCCGGCGAGGTTTGGAACCATCCTCACCTGGCCCGAAGCGCTGTATGACTCGGCCGATATCGTAAAAGGCGTACCAGGTGGCGCTATTGCGTTCGCCACCGGTCGCCAGGCGGAACTCTGCTTTGCCCGCGTAGCCATGGTCGCCGACGAGTTCCGACGCATCGTAGGCGCGGCCGAAATACTCACCCCCGAAGGCGAACTCCTCCGGACTCATCAAGTTTCGGAAACCGTATTGACCGTTGAGCGCGAGCAACAACGAAAAGCGACCGCCCAACGATTGCACGCGTGCAAAGTAAAGAGTCGCTTTTGTAAATTACGGCTGGCCGCCGGACCGAGATGACAGCGGACTGTCCGGCTCGGAACTCGATAGCGCATCGATCCCTTGGCTGACCTCAAAATCGATGAGGTTCAAACCGCGCCCGCCGAACCACTGGTCGATGCGGTCGTACGTAACACCGACGCGCAGTGCCGCGATATTGTCTTCCGTCAGCGTAAAGCCGGTCTCGTCGGTAACGCTTTCCTGATAAGTGAGCCGGGTGCGAAACGAGAGATTACTCGCACGGGATCGCTTAACGGGGAATGTGAGCCCGATGCTTGCGGAATCGTTATCGGTGACCAGATTGAATTGTGAGAAGTCAGTACCGAGATCGGGCTCCGACGAACTGGTCGCGTAAGAGAGCGTTAGCCGGGTACCTTTCGACCCAAGCACCTGCGTGTGGTCGATCGACCCAAACCGCAGCCGCTCGTCACCGCTCGTAACAAAACGTAATTGCGTATTCTCGTAGGCGCGGAACAACGAGTTGAAGTTCCACGTCAGGTCATACTGCTCGGGCCCAATGAGCTCACTGGCACGATTGCGGACACCCACCTCAAAATCGATCGTCTTGTGGTCCATGTAGACATCAAGTCGTGCATTCTGCCCAACGACTTGTGGACCCTCAGGTATAACGTAGGCGGTGACGCCCGGTAAGTCGTTCAGTCGTAGCAGCTCGCGTTCGAGCACGTTAACGTCGAGCGGCGACGACTCTGCAATACGCTCACCAATCGCATCGAGCATGCCATCGCGCCCAGTCACGCCGCGCTGGAAGTTAACGGCGCCGACGTCACCTTCGATCACGTCAACGGTAACAACGCCGGCTTCGGGATCTACGTTCGTGACGACTTGTGCAAGCAAGTAGCCTTCATTGCGATAAGCAGCGCGAAGCGCATTGGTTTTCTCGTAGACTTCACCAACGGTTACTCGACGACCGATAAGAGCGCTCCAGTCCGAACGCAACTCGGCAACCGCGAACTTCGTGACCCCAACAAAGTTGACGTCACGCAAATCAAACTCGGTGGCGGCTGTCTCAGCGTCAAGGCCGGTGTCTGGCAGTGTTTCGCCGGTGCCGGTCGGCTGGCGGCCCTCAATCTCTAATTGAGCTGGGTCAGAGAACTGTTGCTGCGGTGAGCCCGGGGCTGTCGAACCGACCGGGCCCGCGCTCGCCGCAGAGAAACCGACGAACCCGGCAAGACAGAAAATATTCCGTGCTAGGGATTTAACATCCCATCGCTCTAGTACACGCATAACGACAACCGTTATTTTTGTTTGTTATTCGGTGTTGCGCTTTTAGCGAACGTCAAATTCCATGACGTTTACTCGATACTAAGACAAAGCCGCGAAAAACGACAACACCTCGGTCCTGACACTTTGCGAATTCCGTCGTCTCCTTTTGTAACAACGCACTTAATTGGAGACATCGACAATGAAAACCTTCGCTCGCAAGACCCTGTTCGTCTTTCTTACTGTCATCGCTGCTCAAAACCCCGCACTGGCTTTCCAACCATTCGGCGGGCCGGCACGCCCGCTCGGTGAAAACCCAGTAATCGGTGGAATCTCAATGACTTGCTACGGGATCCCGACGGTTGTCCAGCACATACAAGACATTGCGTTCGCTCGGCCTGGTGTCATTATTTTGAGCCCGCGGTTCTTTAACGAGGACCCAGCCGTACAACGGTTTATCTACGCCCACGAGTGCGCACACCATGTGCTTGGCTCGAACGAATCCGCGGCCGATTGTTGGGCAATGCAGATTGGGCGCGACCAAGGTTGGCTGTCACGTCGCGATGCTACCGCCGTGGCTCACACGCTATCGCGGACACCCGGGTCGATCACACACCCGCCCGGCCCAATCCGCGCAGAGCAAGCAATGCGCTGCTACCGAAGCTAGCTAGCGGCAGCGCTAAACGAAGGCGACCTCGCGAGAGGTCGCCTTTTTTCTGGACGTTGCTACCGACAGTTTCGACCGAGAACACGGGGAAAGCCATCCGTTGTGCTGGTTACGCGATTATCCCAAGTCGCGAACTCAAGCACTGGCGCCCACGCCTTTTTCAATGCGCCTGCTGATGCCTGCAATTCCGTCTTCAATAACCAGACTGAGGATGTGTCGCTGGACCGCTGCCATTCGGCAGGCAACGGAAAAGACGCATCGCGGGGGTAACCCGCCACATCCGGCACGACGAAACGTTGCGCTAAGTCGGCGACGTCATTAATCGGACCGACAACGTGATCGCTCCGCCTTGGGTCAGGAATCACGTCGAAGTCTTCGATAACGGTGACGCGCTCGTTACCGACCGGGCATGCCGAAGGATCGCCAACCACCGGACAACCCAGTAGAACACTCAGCTCAATCACATGCTCGCCATCCATGCGGTTACAACCGTGTGAGACCTTACCGCGTCGCAGGTACCACTCATCAGCAACAGCATCGCCGGTTATCGGCCCATGTAACGCGTGTCCGCGAGATGTGTACTTAATAAACGGAAATAGGCCGAAGCTTCCCGCCGAATTGCTGTAAGCACCGCGCGCCTTGGCGACCACGTGCCACTGACCGGCAACGGTGTTGTAACCCTCTGCAGCAATCGATACCGGATAGACAATCATCGCGGCGTTTTCGGGCCAGCGAGTCACCTCGGTCGCGACGGTCTCACCGGCGGGGTTTTGTGCACGAACAGCTGCCGACTGACTGATGTCTTCGGCTCGAACCCGGTGCTCGGCTACGAATTGTATTGGCACGATGTACGGATAAACGCGGGCTAAGTCTTGCACGGTGGCACCGAACGGTGCGAGATCAGTGGCGCTGAAGACACCAACAACGCGAGCCGTCAGGCCGCGTCTCGATACCGTAATGCCGGG
Source organism: Pseudomonadota bacterium (assembly GCA_039183535.1). Lineage (GTDB taxonomy): Bacteria > Pseudomonadota > Gammaproteobacteria > Steroidobacterales > Woeseiaceae > JBCAXA01. The sequence continues at coordinate 7,685 of JBCDBO010000052.1, forward strand.
ATCAAAGCGGCTATCAAACTCTGCGTCTAATGCACTGTTCCGAAAACGCGGCAGTCCGTTCTCGTAGTCCCAAAAACACTGCTTGTACGGGCCAACGCGCTTGGTAGCGGTAGCCTTGGTAACATTCGTGCGCTTTTCAATGTTAGGCGTTGCCGCACAGGCGACGACGAGCGTCACTGCGGCCAGCGTCGTTGCTACGTTCCGAAGACTCATCCGTCATTGCTCTTCTGTTTTGAATACAAAATGATCAATCGTCCAGTCGCGCGGCACCAGTGCCGGGCGGCGTGTTCGCTGCCCTACCTGGCCTAAGACCAGCGACAAAGGATCGGCCCCCGGTAATCGCGTGCGCACACCGGCCGCTTCGATTGAACATGGGTCGTCGACTGGGGTTTCGCTCGTGAGCATGACAATCGTGTCGACGCCAGCGGGTGGTTGGACACGTAAGCCGGACAGCAGCTGGATTTCCGTTGGGGCACGGGAACGCACGGCTTTGCCCGGAAGCTGCTCCGTCGATGCCGATTCGCAGTCTTGTGGCCACAGCAAGTGGCTTGCTCCGTAGCTATCGAGAGCGAGCAAGTAAACGAAACGGCGCGCTAGCGTGAAGCTGTCGTCATCATTCCTAAGGCGAAGCTTAACGTCGTATACATCGCCGACGCGCTGCGAACCACCTTGCCGTTTCTCCCGGCTGGCCTGCGTCTCAAAAATCAAATCATAGGCGAATGGTCGGGCTTCGATGGGGCTTCGAAGGCTAAGCCAGCCCTTTATGCGACTGATTCGGCCTAGGTAGTCGGCCAAGGTATCGACGTCGTCACCGCTGACCCAATCGGTACGGAGTGGTAACGGTGAGTTCCATGACGACTCAACAGCATTCGGCGCAATCCAAGCGAACTCGGGGCCGGTTTGACCCAGCCGGCCTGCTAACGCGTAGTGAGCATCGGCCGCCGAATCCGCGAGCACTACAGGGATTCGGCCTGAAGTTAATCGTTCGATGAGCGCATTGCGTTGATTGGTATCCACGGGTAACGCAACGAACAGACTATCGGTGGCTCCTACCTTGGCCAGTAGCTCGTCACTTGCGAGAGACTGCCAGCGGTGTGAAACAGGCTCTTCAGTCATACAGCGCAGTAACCAGTGGGAATCAGCACGGCTTAGGACCCAATCCGGGGTCTTCGCTGTTGGATCGTCAACCCAGCGATCGTCCATTCGCTCTCGAAGTTCGTGCAGTGTGGCTAGGTCTTGGGCACGGATACCCTCCGCGCGCTCGATCCAGACCGACACCTGCGATGACGGCGATGCGGCGACGGAACGAACTACCATCAAATCGCCGATTGCGATGTCATCAATACCTCCTTTTCTGAACGTAACGGCAGTGCGAGTGAGATCTAGGTGGCCTTTGACGTTCAGCACAACCGAATCGGATCCGTTCTTTGGTACGAGGGTTGTCCCTGGCTGCAAGCCAATCGCCTCGCCGCCTTGGATGAGCACACGGTTGCTTGCTGCATCCAAATGCGTAACGGCAAAACTCATGGTTGCGGGGGTTTCGGAATTTGCTGCGGGAATAAAAGGACGAAGACGGCGTTCGGACGTTGCCGCAAGACCCGGTTCCTGCGGCAATCCTTGCGATTGCATCGTCGCTCGGAGACGGCGAAACGTATCCTGCGCTGGCTCATTACGCTCGCCAGCGAGCAACGCATCGCGGAGCACCGACGTAAACGCACCGTCTCTCGCCAGTTGCGAGTCCGCCGCCGATGTCAGCACCAACGCACCTCGTGTCGATGGTAGCGGTCCCGGGTCGAATGGCGCCCATGATTGTCGGGCCGGTTTTACGCCGCGAGTAACCTGTGACGGCAGTGCGAACCCTCGGGTAACGGAGCCACTGTGACACGCATCGATAACAACGATGAGCTCAGCACCGCGATCGATGACCTTATTCAGAAGCCGCCGCAGCTCTTTGTCACGAATATCAGGTACACCAGAGACCGCGTCGGCGGGTAGCAGCGTTTCATCGAGCCTATCGAGCTCGGTCGAGGCATCGTTTTCTACCTGTGACCCGTGCCCTGCGAAATACAGCACGGCAATATCACCCGGCTCTGATTCCTTGACCAACACGTGCTCGATTGAGCCGAGAATGGCCTCTCGGGTCGCTTCCTGATTGGTTAGGCGGTGTATGTTGTCGCGGTCAAACTCGAACCGCTGTATCAACAGCTCCGTGAACAGCGCCGAGTCTTTCTCCGCGGCCGGTAGGTTTTTGATGCGCCGCTCACGAACGATGCCGCTCGGCGACTTATCCGTCACGTAATCACTGATGCCGATCACAACGGCTCGCTCGGCAGCAAATGCGGTGGGACCATATGCGACACACGCAACAGCGAGTAAGGCGGGCAGAGCGTTTACGGGCCAGTAGTCGCGCGGACGGATCATGGGATCTCTTTCTCCGCCGCCTGGATCTGCAAGCGCACGGTATCGTCAACACTCGCCGAAATACCGTTTTCCGCTAACCAAGTTTCTAACTCACGCGGCGATCGAATTAAGCGGAAAGTTATCGTTGAACGCTTGTCCTCATGGGCTAACACATAAGGTATACGCGCCCGCTCGAGCTGCTCAAGTAACGTGACGAGACTTGCGAACGGTAGCTCAGCCTCGTTCGATAGCGACTTACTCGCGAGCATCGTCTCGATCGCCGATGGCTCGGTAGGAGTTGTTTCAAACAGTGGCATCAAAAATATACCTGCTGCCCAGGTCGCAATCACCCCAGCTGCAATACCCGAAAGAAAATTCGCTTGTCGGTAGGCAGGCTTACTGCGGGTAATGAAACGCAGCCGCTCGCGGCCCCGCTCGATAGCCGACTCGGGAATTTCTGCCTCAGTGCTGCTTTGGCGCTCCAGCACACGCTCGCGAAGTAGCGCCGCCAGTCGGTCGTCGGCCTGCCCCTCACCGCTGAGTTGCTTTGCCCATTGGTCGTCGTCGCTCATAGCCGTTAGCCTCTCACTACTTCTTCGAATTCCGGACAAATTCGCTGGAAGTATTCTCGAAAACGCTTACAGGACTGCGAGAAATACTCACGCGTTGCCCCGTACGTGCGCCCGAGGTACTCGGCCAGTTGTTTTTGATTCCATCCTTCGACCACGATCAATGAAATGGCGTCTGATCGCTCGGGACAGTCTTGCTCGAACGCGGTTAATGCTCTGTCCAAGCACTGTGACAAGTCGTGCTGCTCGATATCGCTGAGCTCTTCGCTCGATTTCTCGAGCCCTTTTTTGCGAAGTGCTTCATCCAGCGCATCGTTGGCCTCAGCGCCTTGGACCAAAGAAAGCTTGTTGTTGCGACGGAAATAGTCGATTGACGTTGTACGCAGCATCCGCCATAGATACGCGCCGCCATTCTCCACAGCCGCTAAGTCCGCCTGCGTTTTCCAGAGCTTGCTAAGAAACTCCTGCAGTATGTCTTCGGCATCGCTGAGGCTTGCGCCTTTGTTTCGCAAGAAGGCGAGGTAGCGGCGAGCATTCCGGTTGTATATCGATTGCAGTGCTGCTTCCCGGCCTACTTTTTCATCTGAGGCCAGCGCTAATAAATCGGTCAAGTCCTGATCCACATCGCGCTCCGCGAGATAATTTCCGACAAAAGTGTAGACGATTGATCGCAGCACATGTCAGGCTATGCCTGACAATCCGACGATTCGCGCGTCCTAATAATTACAAATAACGAGCAGTGGAGGCTCCGACCGTGAATAGAATTAGCTTTTTAGCCTGTGCCTTTTTAGCCGGTTGCTCGGCCAATACCGAAGTAGACCGTACGTCGAAGAGTGGCCAAGTCGCTGTCGGCAACACGTACTTGGACTCACTAACGCCTGGTTCCGAATTCCTCTCGGACGGCACACCGTACGCACTGTGGCCACTGCAGGCCGAGCCGGGCACGGCGATCCAAGTGACGATGGCGTCGAGTGAATTCGATACCTATTTGATTGTCGTGGATAGCCAAGGCGAAACGATTGCTGAGAACGACAATGCGAATGGTACAACCGACGCCGAGGTTTTCTTCGTCGTACCGTCTAATGGCGTTGTTGAGATTGTTGCCAATGCGGCGCAAGCCGACTTTGGTAGTTACGAACTTACGACTACACCGGCGTTCAGTAACACCGTGGTCGCGACTCTACCAACCCAGACGCAACTCCGGCTCGACCAGCCGAACCTTGGCGAGTTAACTCCAGCATCGCCAACGCTAAGCGATGGCAGCTCGTATCAGCGCTGGACGTTTACCGCATCGGCAGGCGACCCTGTTAGCGTTGAGATGGCCTCTGTCGCTTTTGATACAGCGTTACGAGTTAACGACCGATACGGCAACACCGTTGCCGAGAATGATGATGCGTCGGGCAGCACGACTGATAGCAGTATTGCCTTCATTGCACCAGAAGATGGTCAATACACGGTAATTGCGACCGCGTATAGCTCTAATCAGTACGGGCCATATGAACTTACGCTAAGTACTGGAACACCTGAGCTACTCGAGTTTGCTACAGGCGGAGATCCGGCTGATCGGTATGCGCTGCTGATAGGTGTTGCGGAATATCCCAACCCCAGCGATAACCTACCTGCCGTTGCCGGCGATATTGATCGCATGAACCAGGTGCTGTTGGAAGAGTACGACTTTAAGCCCGAGAACATCGTCATTCTTGAGGATAACGAAGCAACGCGCGCCAACATCATTACCGCCTTCTCCCAACACCTGGGGCAAGCTGGTCAGAACGGTACGGCACTCTTCTACTACAGCGGCCACGGTACGCAACTTGACGGAAACGTTGGGTTAACGGGACCGATCGACCCTGAGGAGGACGGCAGAGACGAAGCGCTGTACGTTTACGATGGCGAACTACTGGACGACGAAGTCGGCACGCTAATTGATCGCTTACGAGCGGAACATATAGTTGTTGTCTTCGATTCGTGCTTTTCCGGCGCAGCTACGCGAGATGTTTTCGGCAAGAGTAAAGAAGTCTCGATTGAGTCGGTGCGCGATGCCGTGGGCACGCCGAAGGCCTACCTCGGGACGAAAGCCGCCAAAGTTGCCCCGCAAGCCCGAACGTATGCTTACGCAGAGTTTCGAAACCCAACCCGCCACGTTTACTTAGCTGCTTCAGCCGAGGATCAACTCTCATGGATCGGTCCAGACGAAATGGAAGGCAGTGTCTTCACGTACTACCTAGCCCGAGAACTGCGCAGCGCCGGCGGTGGTGATTCCTTCGAAAATGTGATGCAGCGGGCGGCGGAACCAACTTACCAAACGGTTCTGGATCTTTATGGCGAGGAGCAGAGCCCTCGGGCGGAGGGATCGCGGTCTAGTGACTTGGTGGCTGACTACTTAGCGCGTTAAAGGTGGCTCCGAACAGGCGACAAAGGACTGCGGCCGCCATTTTTTTCTAACGGGTACGGAGAGGTAGACGTCACTGTGAGGTATCGACCTTAGCAACGCTTCCGATCGAATCATCGGTATCGACGATCTGAAAATCCGAAAAAAGCTCGGGCGCCTCAAGCCGCAAGACTTCTAGAAGGCGAACACAAACGGCACGCATCTCTGAATCGCCAGCGATTGCACCCCTAAGATCAAGAAAGTGCCTTAGTGCGCGAGCATTTGCTGTGACGACTATTGCCGTAGCCGTGGCGTTAGGTAGGAGCGTACGCGCCGCTGATCGCACTGATCGCAAGGACTCTTTATCGCGGCTCGAAAGTGATTGCTGAAAGCCCTTAAGCAATCGGCGGTAAGCCTCTCTAGCGCTCTCAATCGATGCGCGCCAAATTTCACGTAGCTCTGGATGCTCTGCCAGCTCTACAGGCTCCACCGGATCGAAGGCATCGTCTTCAAAGTACTGCTGCGACAGCTGGCTATAAGAAAAGCCGATACGATGTCTGACCAATTGATGAGTGAAAGCACGACTTACGCCGTCAAACACGAAGGTCCAAGTTGCATGCTCGAGAACACTCTCATGACCTTGCTGGATGAGATTCTCGATATAGCGGGAATTTGGATACCTGACCTTCGCCGTGTCTTTTGTGAAGGAGAGATAACAGACACGGCCGGCAAATTCGACGAGCTCCTCGGGGCTATGCGCGTCTTTTGTGCGGGCCCAATCGAGATCTCTCCGTCGAAGAAACAACTCGATGGCATTTAAATCTATTTCGGGTCGGCTAATTAGGTATATCTGCGGCCCCGAACGATGAGAGTGATTCACTGTTCGCCTTCGGGCGAGCTCAATCGCCGCTCAATATCATCGAGCCTCTCATCGATTCTTAGCTCGTTCTCCAACTGACCCAGTTGCTGAACTCGCTGCTCTAAACCCTCTACTGTAGTCTCTAATTCCTGGACGCGGCCGCTTGATGCGAACACATCTTCACCAAGCCGTTCGAAAAAATATGTGCCGACGATACCAATAAACGCCGTTGCGAGTCCGGCCAAGGCAGGCACCCAAATTTTGGACGCTTCCAACTTTGACTCAGCCTTGCCAAGTAGCTTCCGAGCGGATTCAAGCTCATCCTCTACTGCGGTTTTTGCGCCATCGACAGTCCGCCGGTCGATATCCAAAAAGTCTGGAGCTAGTTGGTTCAATGTAGGCCAGAATCGACGTAGAGAAGAATCGGCAGCGGCTTTTCGGGCCTTGTAGTTTTTTTGGACGGGCTGCTCGAGCTTGAAAACTAAAAGTGACACTAGGTCCATGCCTTCTTCTAGATACTTTTTTTCGCGACCCATGTTGATAAGGGTAAAGCTCAACTTTCCTTCGAAGCCTGGATCCACATGACCCGGATTGGTCATGAGAACGGCATCGCGACTCAACCGAGCTGGCGGAAACCCGAACGCAGAAAGTGAGGAAGAGAGCGAAATGTTTTCAAGCGTTTCTACAACTGCAGTCTGTCCAGTCTCTAGATGTATGCTTTTCTGATGTTGCGGATCGTTTGAATTCTGATGCTTATCGTCAATCTCTTTGGTTGGGAGCATTATCTTGCCAACACGTAAGTCGATCGAACTTGGCTGAATGGGGCTATTGCTATCCAGGGGAAAATCATCCGGGCTAGAGCCAGCTAGACCGGTAACTTGTAAATCGCGGGTGATAAGTGCTTGAACAATATCGCGGTCAGATAGCAGCGTACTCGCCATAGTAAGTTCTCCGAACGGCTAGCAATCAAAACATGGGCAGCCGGAAGCAACGACACTGATTTGAGTCTACTTACGTGACGTTACTTAACCAACGCACTATCGTCTAGCGTACGCTGAATAGAAAAACTGTCTGCAGAAAAATGACGTTCACGGATCTGGTCGTAAAAGGGCCAACCCTTTAGAAACAGGCGGCGGCATATCTGAACGACAAGCAGCGGTCGTTTGTCGATCCGCCAATCTCTTACTGCGGCGGTGTCGCTAGCTTGGCGAGGAAGGTTAGACGGCGCTAGCTAGTGTATTTGGCACCTACCCGTATGCACCTGTTTCCCCGGTAAATGGCTATTCGGTCAGAGGTAGAACACCACGAACTGACTTCTGCAGCGTTCGCTGCATTGCTCATATCACGGCCATCGATCGCACATCTGTGAAGCAGTTCTAGACTTTTAAGTCGATATATGTAGACTTATTGATCATGAAGCGTAAACGCAAATGCTCGCCGCAAACTCGGCGATTGCTAGAAGCCTTTCTTGACCAGCCAAGAAAGTGGCAGCACGGCTACGACCTCTCGGTGGAAACGGGCCTTAGCTCCGGCACGCTATACCCTATTTTGATGCGGCTTTCCGATCGCGGCGTGCTCGATTCGCGTTGGGTCGAGTCTCCCGAACGCGGTAGGCCGCGCAGGCATACCTATCGACTGTCTGCGGAAGGGGTCGCATACGCTAGGGAGGAACTGAGGGCGGTTTCAGACACGCGCACCAACCAAACTCCTAAGGTCTGTCGCACGTGACCAGTCAACACAGTTTTGTTCGTCGATGCGCAATACGACTGATGTCACACGCTCGCCACGTCATGCCCAAATCGCATGCGGAATGGGCTGCGGCTGCAACCAACGAGCTGCACGCGATTGATGGTGATTTTGCAGCTCTGGTTTGGGCGGTCGGGACTGTCTATTCAAGTTATAGCACGAGGATAAGAACGATGAGTCTTGGTGATCCGACTGTTTCGCGCTGGGTATTGGCGCTTGAAATGTTTGTTTGCTTTGCACCGCTATCGTTATTCGGCCTCGCGGTTGCCGGATCGCTCGCGACCGGAGGCGTGCCGGTCAGCTACACAGCACCCTTACTATCCGCAGCGATCGCTGGTCCACTCGGACTGGCCTTCGCCTATCTAACGATTGTGTTCGGCCCGACACAACACAATAGACTGACATTGTTGGCCATGTTGCTGGCGGTCGGATGGACGCTCACTGTGTACTTCACGAAGATGGCGGCGCTCAGCGGCACGCAATTCAGTGAGTGGTGGCGGGACTCTGTGTTGTTTGCCTTACTGCCGGCGCTCGGCATGCTCCACCTCGCGATCATTGGGCGACCAAGGACGCGTCCATTCGCCAACACCTAAACCTTGCGACCACCAATGAAGCCGATTTTTTCGATTCCGGCCGGTATCGGGTACTGCCGATCTGACGCTCTCCTATGCTCCGAAATAGCGTGGTGGTTTCAGTCGGTCGGGTTCGGTGCCGGTCTGCCAGTCGCTCAGGGGAAATCCCCTTCCCACTTGGGAGTGGTCGAGTTAGGCCTCAATTTTGATTGCGATGGCGAGGCCGCACCAACAGAGCACAGTGGTTAACCATTGCCCGAAGTACTCAAAAGTTTAGGTACTTATTCCTGGTCCGCGTCTTCGAGACGAGGCTGCCGCGCATGCAATTCGCGTCTTAGGTAACGCCCCCACCACAGATTAAACGGATGGGCCAACTCAGTCGGCCCCGCGGCGTTTTCAAGCGCACGCCCCTCGTTAGCCCAGCGAAACAACGAGCCATCGAGATTGGCAACGTTGGTGTATCCGTTCTCACGCAACAATTGTGCGGCCCGGGACGAGCGAACACCGAGCGAGCAGTAAACCACTACCGGTCGATCACCCGCTTGCTCGGCGAGCGCTAGCAGCGTCGTTTCGTTGTCCGCATGACGCGCGTCCGGCAAACGACTGACGGCGTATTCATCGGCCTCGCGGACATCGATCAGTAACGGCGTTTGCTCCAAAGCCAGGAAGTCTTCCGGCGAGATATGGCGAACGTCTTGGAACTGCTCGCGCACCTCAGCGCTTCGCTTCTCAAGGCGCTTTGCTACCGGGTCTTCCTGCGCCTGGGCAGTGCCAAAACACGCAACTAGAACAAGGAAAGACCCGAGCAGTAGCGAAATTATTTCATTGATTTTTTGCATCGAAAAAATCCGCTTTCGTCACGAACTTCGTAGGTTTCAGGCGACTCCTACCGAACGTATTACCGCGTTGCACGCGCGTAGTTCGTAACGAGACTGTAACGGCTCACTGGGCAATGACCAACCACAAGGGGAAACCTCGTATGCCAGTTTTTTTGTTTCAGAAACACTCTGTCGTTCTGACAGCGACCGCCGCGGTCCTGTTCCTTGTCACCGGGAGTGCTGCGTTTGCCTCTGGCGGCGTCGGCGGTGGCTTTGGCCGCTCATCAGCACCAGCGCCGCAGCGGGTCGTCGACGAATCGTATGAATTCGGTAAGGCCGTATTCAAAGGTCGCGCCGGAGCGCCAAAACAACGCTATTGCGTGAACGGCGACGAGAAACCCGTGAAAGTGAAGCGTTCATCCCTGAAACCTTTTCGCGGCACGTCGGTGCGCGCGCTGGCCGATGCCTTGGTGCTCTGCGACATGGGCGACACATCGGCGCTTGCCGCACTGAGCGACGATCAGTCCATTCACCTGATTTATTACCTGAACAAGCGCTTTAAGTTGCAGCTCGCTGGCGTCTGACAACACGAATGTCGAACGCTAATGCTGCAGTGATTATCACCACTTCAGCCACTAGCACCCAGGTAGGTTGTTGATAGAGCGCAAGGGCGTCGCTGTCGACGTTAATGCCGGTGATGTAACTCAATAGTAACGCGGCAGCGGCGACCCACGGTGTTAGTCGGAGTGGTCCTAGCGCTGCAAACGGTAGCCACCAGACAACGTACCACGGGTTCCAGACCGGAAGGATGGCGAGAAAAAGACCCGTCGACAACGCGGCCGGCACAGCATCCACGGCGATGTCACGGTGCCGGAACCAGCGCCAGATCCACGGCACGAAACGGCTGGCCCACCAGGCGGAGAACGCGATGACGAACACAGCTTTCAAACCCTGTACGGCACCGGCGCCACCGAGATGTAGCGCCAGAAAATACGCCGGCGCGTTAAACAGCCAGACAGATGCCATGGCGCCAAGCCCCGATGGTAACCAGGCATCGGCAAGCCCAAACGGCAACCCGAGGGCAAGCATCGTTGCAACACATGCCACCCAGGCCCGCAGGCTAAAGCCGAGAAAATACGGGGCCAGCACTAATGCAAACGGTTTGACGCCCAGTGCGAGGGCCAGCATCGCGCCAGTCGCCAACTCCCGTCTTGCTTTGAAAGCGATAAACGCGCCGAGAAGTAGCACCGCACCGACAGAGTCAGGATGCGCGGTAAAGGCGAATTCTTTAATCGGCAGTGGCGCCCAGGCATACAAGAACACAACGAGCGGGGTGGCGATGCGAGCCAGCAACAACACCAACGCAAAGTCTGCCAGCGCACTGATTAGTTGCAGCGGCCAGACGTTCGCCGGCGCGACCACGTAAGCCAATGCAAACGTCCACTGACTGGCTGGCCCGTAAACCGTCGGAATGTCGGGATGGTTAATGTCATCCAACACGGGTTCGAACGTGCCGAGATCGGCGTCGAAGAAGTCCGCGGGCGCGTGCCCGTACGGCGTGCCGAGCTCGACGGTGCTGCGCCCGTCCCACATAAACCGAAAGTGATCGTCTTCGAGCAGCGGTGCGCCCGCGACACCAATGATGCGAAACACGGCCGCAAACACAACGACAACGATGAGCGGCATCCGCCAGCCCATGCGGTGAAAGCCGCCAACAACGATGATCTGCAGCGCCAGCACGACACCGGCAACGCTCACGAACCGAGACAGGCCTTCCCCATCCGTTCCGGACTGCATAGCCAAGTATGCCCAGGCCAGTGCCGAGATAACTCCGGCAAGCACCACGGCTACCGCCGCCGACTTACTGCTACCTGCGCCACGCGATTCAGTCGCGACCATGCTGCGCTTACCCAACAGCTATAGGAAAAGACGATGTATCGAGACCACCGTATTGCTGTAATCGTTCCCGCATACAACGAGGCGCCAGCGATCGGCGCTGTTGTTGGCGACCTACGTGCACTGACCGACTCGACGTTAGGCGTACCTGTGATTGACAGCCTGATCGTAGCCGATAACGGTTCTGACGACGATACGTTCCGTATTGCCGTTCGGGCCGGGGCTTCAGTTGTCTGTGAACCACAGAAAGGTTACGGCGCGGCCTGCCTCGCCGGCATTGGTGCGTTAACCGATGCCGACATCGTCGCGTTTGTCGATGGCGATCGATCCGTCGATGTCAGCGAGTTAACGACGCTGCTCGATGCCGTTATCGACGGTGCCGACCTGGTTATCGGTTCGCGCTCGCTGGGTCAGCAAGAAAAAGACTCGATGACACTCATACAGCACTACGGCAACCGACTGGCAGCTTGGCTACTGACTCGGTTTTGGAGAACGAAAGTGACGGACCTTGGCCCGTTTCGAGCACTGCGCGTAAGAACCTTACGGCACCTGAACATGCAAGACCGTGCATTCGGTTGGACGGTGGAGATGCAGATCAAGGCACTCCGTGCGGGGCTACGCGTCGTTGAAGTACCGGTTACCAACCTGCGACGCATCGGGCAATCAAAAATCAGCGGTACGTTGCGCGGAACGATCGGCGCGTCGAGAGCGATTCTGTGGACGATTATTCGTAGCGGTATCGAAGACTGGTTTGTGCGGCGAGTCGGTAAACCCTTGGATGGACGGTCACGCAAAATCCATCGTGACACATGCGGACTGATGGAGCCTGTGAGTCGCGAACGCGCACCGGTGCCTGCGTTTCGAAGGAAGCCTTAGAAGCACAGAACCTCTGGCGCATTGATCTGCTCCCCACAAGGAAGGTAGCTATTCATCGAGAGACGAAACGTCGTATCGAGCTGCGGCACTGGCGAACACGGGGCATGGTCAGGAATACCCTGTATCTGGCTGTGAGTTACGATTACTGGCCACCTCGATAGCTGCCTAGACTCATTCCTTGCTTCACACGGCCGGGGAGCGTGTGACCCACAATCGACTCCGCAAATTGCGCGACTTCGCAGAGTCGATCGAGATCAATGCCTGTTTCAATACCCATCTCCTCGCAAAGAAGCGCGAAATCTTCGGTACAGATGTTACCGGCGGCTCCCTGATGACTGGCGAACGGGCACCCGCCAAGTCCCGCCACTGCTGAGTCGAAACAATCCACGCCGAGCTCCAGAGCGGCAAGCGCATTTGCCATTGCAAGCCCCCGAGTATCATGCAGATGCAGGGCTATACGGCTTTCCGGCCATCGCTCGCGCACACTTGAGACGACATGGCGAATGCTCTTCGGTGTTGCCCAGGCCATTGTGTCAGCCAGACAGATAGTCTTGTCGCTGGCATGCTCGCTTTCAACGCTAGCGTTTTGTAGCCGGTCGATGCAGTTGATGACAGTGGATACGTCCACATCCGCTGAGTAGTTACATCCGAACGCTGCCATAACCGTTAGCTCGGACACAGCAACACCTGCTTGTCTAAAGGCTGACGTCATCTTTCTGGCGCGATCGAGCTCAACACTTGGTGACCAGCCCGTATTTCGACGCAGGAACTCTGCAGACGCTGTCACATATAGCGTACCGCGAATGTCGGCTGCTTCCGTTCGTAGGGCACGCCGCAATCCGGTCTCATTCAAATAAAAGGCCAGAAACCGGACACCGGTTCTTTTGCGAATTGCAGAGACAACCCCTGCAGGTCGGTCATGGCCGGCGAGGTCGCCGTGGGCGAAATCTGTGCGACGCCGGCTGGAATGATGGCAGCTTCGGC
>JBCDBO010000053.1:0-20764 GCA_039183535.1 Pseudomonadota bacterium
ATGTTCGCTTACAGTTTCGAGTTTCACCGGAGGATCCGCCAGCGCCGGTTGTTGTGCGCTGCGAGGAGCAAATTTGAGCGCGATTCACGTACAGCGGGCAACCGGCGGGCAGCAAACCTTTGGTGTTGACAAGTTACCACTAACCGTCGGGCCGGGTGGCGCCGCTATGTTGCAGGTGCCTGGTCCGGGCGGCGCCGATGTCGTCGCCACAATCGACAACCTCGATGGCGATTGGCTACTGCAGCCCGCGTCTGGCGTAGACGGGCTGACCGTCAATGGTATCGCGCTCGGGCGCGCAACCCGACTGGCGGCGGGCGATTCGATTGAATACTTCGGCGCAACGCTGACCGTTGCGGCCAGTGACAACGACACGTTGTCACTATCGCTCGCCGTCGCCAGCAGCGATTACATAACGGCGCCGCCGGTCGAGACAGCGGCGGGCGCGGATGACGATGACGAAATCGAAAGCACCGTCTTCACGCGAGCGGCTACCGACGTAGCACCGCCGCCGCCGCGGCGTGCCCGCTGGCCATTCGCAGTCGGTGCCGCATTGGCGCTGCTTGGAACTGTCGGCGCGGTCCTGTTTACGGCACAAAGTGTTCGTTTCGACACGGTGCCTGCCGAAATGGCCGATGTCCGACTGAGCGGCGGCTGGTTCAAGTTGAAGGTTGGTGATCGCTATTTGCTCCGGCCGGGGAATCATGCCGTGCGGCTGTCGACACCTGGCTATTACGATTACGTACAAAAATTCGAGTTGGCCGATAAGCCGCTGACACTGCGGGCGGAGTTGGAGCCGCTGCCCGGTCGATTGCGCCTCGCGGCGCAAACCGAAACAACCGCAACGGTCAGTCTGGACGGTACGGTCCTCGGTGAGCTGCCACTCGATCTTGCCGATGTAGCAGCGGGCGTCTACGACGTAACGATCGACGCGCCGCTGTATCTGCCATGGCGAGGGCGTCTTGAGGTGACCGGCCGGGACCAACTCCTGGAAATCGTCGCCGACTTGGTACCGACATTTGGACGGGTTGATATTCAGACCGAGCCGGCCGGTGCACTCGTGACGCTTGGTGAACTTGAGCTCGGCACGGCCGCAGGCATTGTGCGCGTGCCTGAGGGCCGCCAGGCGCTGACCCTATTGCTTGCCGGTTACAAGCCGGAGCGTGTCGTGGTCGATGTACTCGCCGGCGGTGATCATCACGTTGAGCCGATCGTCCTCGAGCCGGCCGATGGCCAGCTCAGTGTTCGCTCTCGACCGGCGGGCGCGAACGTGACCGTCGACGGCCAGTATCGCGGGCAAACGCCGATTGACATCGCTCTGTCGCCGGACGTTGAGTACGTTGTGCAGTTATCCAAAGCGGGCTACGGCCGGACATCGCGCGTCGTCACGTTGAGTTCGGCGGAAGGGGAAGATCTGTTTGTCGATTTGTCGGCCCGCTCTGGCGTAATCTCACTCGATGTGCGGCCCGTCGATGCCGTTGTGTTGGTAAACGGGCAGCGCCGCGGCAATGGCAGTCGCGAGTTGCGTTTGCCGGCGGCGCCGCAGCGGATCACTGTGCAACGTGATGGATACGTCGAGTGGACCGATACCATCACACCGCGACCAGGCTTCCCGCAGCGCGTGGCGGTGCGCTTAAAAACCCTCAACCAAGAGCGCTTATCGAAAATTTCGGCAACGCTGACATCGAGTCAGGGTCCGGTGTTGCGCTATGTTGACGCGGGTGAGTTCACTATGGGTGCTTCGCGGCGTGAGCCAGGACGTCGCGCGAATGAAACCTTGCGGCAGGTCGTGTTAACCCGGCCGTATTACCTAGGCACCCGCGAGATAACGAATCGTGAGTACCGTCTTTTCAATCCGAAACACGAGTCGATTACCAGCCGCGAACAGCCATTGATCCTTGCTGCCGATAGCAATCCCGTCATCAATGTCAGTTGGCAGCAGGCTGCTGCCTATTGCAATTGGTTAAGCGAAAAGGATGGGCTGGACCCCGTGTATGAGGAGAAGTTCGATAAGTTGGTGCCGATCCGACCGACGCCGAACGGTTACCGCTTGCCGACCGAAGCAGAGTGGGCGTGGGCGGCACGTTTTCAAGCGGGTCAGGCCTATCTAAAGTTCCCTTGGGGCGAACGCGATACGCCGCCACGCAAACCGATGGGCAACTTTGCCGACCAATCGGCGTCTAAACTGGTACCGACGGTATTACCGGGGTATGACGATGCGTTTCCGGCAACCGCGCCGGTTGCGAGTTTTCGCCCGAACCAAGCCGGGTTCTATGACTTATCCGGTAATGTTGCCGAATGGGTGCACGACTTTTACCAAGTCTATACCCCTGATTCGACGCGGGTGTATACCGATCCGGAAGGGCCAGAGCAAGCGCGCTTCAACGTGATACGTGGTTCAAGTTGGCGCCACGCGACGCAAACGACGTTGCGCTTAAGCTACCGCGATTTTGGTAACAGTGCGCGGCAAGATGTAGGTTTTCGTATTGCGCGAAACGCACCAGGCGCGAGCGCTGCAACTGAGTGAAGGATGATAGCGATGTTGTATTTGAATCGACGAGGCGTGTTTTTCGCTGTGGCGTTATCGCTCGCAACGACCTTAAGTCTGGCCCAGTCAGACAGCGATGAGGACAGCGCGACCGACGCCGATACCAAGATCGAAATCGATGTCGAGGAAGACCCAACCGAGAGTGGTTCTTACGAGGACGACAAAGATTTTATTCCGTCGAAGGAAGTATCGGCCGACCAGCCGTTGACGTACCCGGACGATATTTGACCAAGGCTAGCCCGTGAAAACCAAGAACATTCCCGTCGAATTCGTTTTTCAACTGTTCGCACTTATTATCGCCATTATCGTCGTACATACGTTTTACGTTGGCGTCGTCCGACCGAACGCCGAGGTAATCATCGCCGAGCAAAATCTCGCCGCGGAACAAGATCCCGATTACGTTCGCGAGCGCTCCACCTGGGTATTGATCAAAGACTTTGAGCAAGAAGCTTGCTTCATCCTTATGTTCTGGGCGTTGGCAATTATGGTGTACAAGGCCGCCGTATTGGTTCGCGAGCGTCGTCTGCTCGATGAGAATTTGATACCGATCGCGGAAGGTATGCGGATACTGCCCGACGATACGCGCGAGTTTGCCCGCCAGATTCAGAACCTACCGGACGAGCGGCGTCGTATGCTGTTACCACGATCACTTTTGGCAGCGCTGCAGCGTTTCGGCTCAACCCGCAACGTGCAAGACGTCTCGTCAACGGCACATACGGTTTGCGAATCTGAAGCGGAGCGACTTGAGTCAGAGCTTGCGATGATTCGCTACATATCGTGGGCGATCCCATCGATCGGATTTATCGGTACGGTCCGCGGTATCGGTGAGGCCTTGGCGCAAGCAGACCGCGCTGTCCAAGGTGACATTGCTGGTGTGACCCAGAGCTTAGGCGTCGCCTTTAACTCGACGTTTATCGCATTGCTGATCAGTATTTTCCTAATGTTTCTCGTTCACCAGCTGCAACTTATGCAGGAACGGCTCGTGTTCGATACTGAGGAATACACCGATCAGAATCTGATTCGCCACCTCAAGGCAAGCTGATCCATCGATGGCGACGACCGCGCTCCACTTAAACGATGCTCGGTGTCTGGCCGCAGAGGACGGCGATCGTACCCAGGCGGCGCCGGCGTTTGCCTATTTGTCGGAATCTGGATTGGTCGTTGGCCAAACCGCGTTCGCCGAGTCGCGCCGCCACCCACGGTCCGTCAAGAATCGATTCATTTACAAACTGACAACCGAGCCGCTGCGCGATCAGCGCTTTTCGCACTTAACCCCAGCCGATTTAGCGGCAACGTTGTTAGAGGACTTACTGAGACCATTTGGCGCGCAGCCCGTCGTGTTCGTCGTGCCTGGTTACTTCGACAAAGCGGCCTTGGGAGTCTTACTCGGTATCGCCGGCGCGCTGCAGATTCGTGTGGCCGGGCTGGTCGACGCTGCGGTCGCTACGTCACGGCGCCGCTTCGAAGGTGCAGCCTTGGTCAATCTTGAACTCGGTCTGCACGGCGCCGTGTTGACTCTTATCGAACAAGGCCAGGAGTTATCGGTCGCTCGCCATGTTGTTCTGGATGATTGCGGTCTCGAGGCGCTGCGCCAGCGGTGGTTGGAAGCGATCGCCAGTCAGTTTGTCGAACAGAGCCGGTTCGATCCGTTGCACTCGGCCGATATCGAGCAATTGATGCTTGACCGCTTGAATTCTTGGTTAATCGATGTTCGCCGCGGTAACCCAATCGACGCCAGTATTGAATACGGTGGCTTGGAGCACAAAGCAACGATCGATACCTTGCTGCTGCCCGAGGCGGCAAGCGCAGTTTATCAACAGATAGCGGATGCACTGCGCGCCTTGGCGAGTTCCGGCGGGCCGATTGCGTTGCAACTTGATGCCAACGCCGATTCACTGCCCGGTTTATCGGACTATTTGAAGTCTCGCTCGGCGGCCGATGTTTTTGTCGTTGAAGCGGACAGCGCCGCTCGCGGGGCGCTCGCTCGTCTGACGTCGATCCAAGCGCAAGGCGAGCGCCGACTCGTTCGTTCGCTGCCTGCGGACCAAGCGGCGGTATCGTTGCAGTCGGCCGCAAGCGACGAGGCCGTCACAGATGCGCCAACGCACGTGCTGTTCGATTCGGTCGCTATGGAGCTTAATGGTGAAGCACTGATGATTGGTACCGGTGCATTGCAAAGTGCACGGCGAATCACCCTCCCTGATGGTCTGGCAGGTGTGTCGCAACAGCATTGTTCATTGCACCGTGATGCCGGCGGCTGTGTGCTAGCTGACCATAGTCGCTACGGTACGTACCTAAACGGCAATCGCGTCAATGGATCGACACTACTCAGAACGGGTGATGTCATTCGCGTCGGTACGCCCGGTGTCGAACTCGCGCTCATCCAAGTTGTGACCGATCATGGCACGTAAACGTCGAACAGAAGCCTTTAGCATGTCGTTTCTGGACTGCATGTGTTGCGGTTTCGGCGCCGTGATCCTGTTCTTCATGATCATCAATGCGACGGTGGCAATCCAATCCGATGCCGAAAATTCCGAGCTAATGTCGGAGACCGACATGATCGACGAGGAGGTCCTGGAGGGAAGAAAAAATCTCGTCAAACTGCGCAATGTCCTTGAATCTGTCGAGGAGGAACGCATTCGTACCGACGGCGAGTCAGCGCGTATTCTCGAGCAAATCGAGGAAATCAAAGAAAAGCTCGCCGAATTTGATGGCGACTCACTGGCCCGGAAAGAGTCCATCGAGCAATTACGCTCCGACATCGAGACCCTCGAAAAAGAACGTGAGCGCCTGCTAGCAGCCGCTGCTGAAGAGGAAAACCCAGGTAATAACGTTCGCAGCTTCGTTGGTACAGGGGATCGTCAGTATCTCACCGGTTTAAAAATTGGTGGAACGCATTCGCTGATTCTCGTCGATCGTTCGGCCAGTATGCTCGCACGCGAACTCGTCAACATACTGCGTCGTCGGAATCTTCCCGAAGAGCAAAAACTCTCCTCGGCCAAATGGCGACAGGTGGTCGCGTCTGTCGATTGGATTTCGTCGCAAATGCGCCCCGATACCCAATTCCAGATTTACATGTTCAATGAGACAACGGAGCCGGTCGTCGAGGGAACAGAAGGTGTTTGGCTGGATGTGGGCGAGGGCAATACCCTCGGTGAGGCCGTGCGTACGCTTCGCAAAACGCCGCCCGAGGGTGGCACCAATCTACAAGAGGCACTGCGTACGATTTCCAATATGGTCCCGCGCCCGGATACCGTCTTTGTGTTAACCGATTCGTTACCGACACAAGGCGATCGTCGAAGTAAAGGTGGGTTCGTCACCGGACCGGAGAGACTTCGCCTTTTCCGCGAAGCGGTTCGCGAGGTGCCATCGGGTATCCCAATAAATGTTCTCCTGTACCCGATGGAGGGCGACTACAACGCACCGGTGGAATTTTGGATGTTGGCCTACAACAGCGGCGGTTCGTTTATGAGCGTTAGCAAAGACTGGCCCTAACGAGGATTACGGACGATGGCGCGAAAAAGACGTGAGGCGGATAACTTCAGCTTGTCGTTTCTCGACTGCATTTGCTGCGGCTTCGGTGCGATCATTCTCCTGCTGGTTCTGACAAAGATTTATGAGCCGGTCACAATTGAGCGATCAAAGAACAACCTGCAATCACTAATCGCAAAGTTGCAGGAAGAGCTTTTTCAAATTCGCGGTGAGTCAATCATCCTTAACCGTGAATTGAAAAGCGCACGCGACCAAGTTACCGAGTCGCAACTGAAGCTTGCGAAATTGCGGGGTGATCTCACGAAGATTCGTGGTCAGTACGACCCCCAAGAGGATGACTCGTCGTTCTCGGCCGAGACTGAAGGTGAGTTACGGCTTGCGCGACAGGCGCTGACCGAGGAGATGCAGCGCTTGCGGCCCAATTTCCGGCGTGCCGATGACGCACCGGTTGGTGGTATCCCGGTCGATAGCGAATACGTTGTTTTCATCATCGATACGTCCGGCAGTATGCAGCAAGACAGCTGGCAAAAGGTTCGGCGAAAAATACGCGAGACCTTGGATTTGTACCCGAACGTTTTGGGCATGCAAATCATGAACGATAACGGTCGCTATATGTTTCCGGAATCGGCCGGCGCGTGGCTCAAAGATACGCCCGCTCGACGCGAGCTGATTAATCGGCGTATGTCGAATTGGCGAGCGACGAGTGTTTCGAGCCCTGTAAACGGCATTAAGACGGCGATACGAACGTACGGACGCCAAGGCAAGAAAGTCTCGCTGTACGTGTTCGGCGACGACTTCAAAGGCGGCTCAGTAGAGGCCTTGGCCGATGCTGTCGATCGACTAAACCCGGAGGATGCGGACGGCAAGCGAAACGTACGTATTCATGCCGTCGGCTTTCCACACCGATTCTCGAGCGGTCGGGTCAGCGAGGAGGCGAGGCAGTTTTCGGCGTTGATGCGTGAGTTGACGTTTCGCAACGGCGGTACCTTCGTCGCCGTTACCGATCGCAGCTAGACACGCAGCCATGTTTCGCCACAATTCATCGTCATAGCGCTCGGTTTCGGCGACGGTTCGGCCACTCGTAGCTCGCAAACTCTGCTTCGTACTTAACCAACGGAGCAGAATGATGAAAAATACAGTTTGGACATTGGCGGCTACCGCTACCGTCGCGGCATTCGCGCCAACCACACAAGCGCTGGCATCGACGTCGGAGAACGTCGGTATCGGGGTCGGCGGTATTGTCGGTGCGGTTGCCGGTGGTCCAGTCGGCTTTATTGTCGGCAGTGCGGCGGGCGCCTTTGTCGGTGATCGCTTTCATAAGCGTGGCGAGAAAATCGCCGAACTTGATGCATCGCTGACGACCGAGCAGCAGCGGACGGCCACGTTGACAGCCGAATTAGCTGCCCGTGAGGCCGATCTGGCAACGCTCGATGCGCGCATCGAGTCGCTGCAGCTACCGGTCGAGCAAGCCCGCCAATTGTTAGCGAGCGGCCTTGCGATGGATTTGCTGTTCGCGACGGACACAGCGGCGGTTGACCCGCTAATCGCTGAGCGACTGACGGCGCTCGCAAGCCGTCTTGCCGTTATACCGGACGTTGTTATTGAGCTCAACGGTCACGCCGACGTTCGTGGCACGCCGGATTACAATCTCGGACTGTCGCTGCGGCGTGCCGAGAACGTGCGTTCCGTGCTGCTAGACGCAGGGTTCCCCGCAGCGCGAATCACTGTAACCGGCCACGGGTCGACGCAGTTGGACCCGACCGACACGACGATCGATACCTTAGCCCTCCAGCGCCGGGTTGAGATGCGCGTCGGTGTGTCGCCAACGACGATGCGTGGACAGTTGGCAGGCTTGTAGCGACAATGCACGGGCCCGCTTAGGCGGGCCCTTTTTCACGGTTGTGTAGTTGAGGGTCCTGATGGCAGATGTATTGGCAGCGCGGCGCTGTGTTCCTTGCGAAGGCGGCGTGCCACCGCTGACCGTCGAGCAAAGCGAGGAGCTGATGCAAGCCTTGAATTCCGGCTGGCAGCTCGATCTCGACGCCCAACGAATCTCGCGCCGATTTACCTTCGTGGGTTTTAACCGACCCATGGGATTCGTCAACGCCGTCGCCTTTATTGCGCAAACCGAAGGCCACCATCCTGAGATAACGGTGGGATACGGATTTGCCGAGGTGTCGTACCGTACCTACGCGATCGACGGTCTCAGTGACAACGACTTTATCTGCGCGGCCAAAATCGATCGTTTGGTGGCCGATTAACCGCGATCGCGGGCGGCTTTCGGGGGCAGTGGGAAGAAGGCGCTCGTCCGTTCGACGTAGTCCCGATACGCCGGCTTGGTTTCGGATAATGACTTCTCTAGCAAGCTGACACCCGATACCTTCAGCAGCAGGAAGGTCATGAAAACCGGCGAGATCAATCCCCACCAGCCGACTGAGTTTTCCACGGAAACGAGGAATATTCCCCACCACAAACAGGCGTTACCGAAGTAATTAGGGTGCCGTGTGTAGCGCCACAGGCCCCGATCCATGACCAAACCCTTGTGCGCCGGATCCGCTTTAAAGGCGGCCAATTGGTAATCGCCAAATGCTTCAAATAAAAAGCCGATCGCGAAAACGGCGCTACCCAACCACGCCAACGGTCCAAGCACCTCTGGTGTGTTGTAGGTTTGGCCGAGCTGCAACGGCAGCGAGACAATCCACATAACCGTTCCTTGCAGCAAATAGACGCGCGCGTAGCTTGTCAGCGCAAAGTTCTTACCAGCTTGCTCAGCGCGTTCACGCATGGCTTGGTAGCGCGGATCCTCGCCGTGGCCTAAGTTTCGCCAGGCCAAGTAAATGCCGAGCCGCAGACCCCAAACGGTCGCTAATGTCGCTAGCAGCAACTTGCGCGCTTCGACCCCGTCGCTAAACAGATAGGCGACCCAAGCGACCAATACGAAGCCAGGGCCCCAGAATATGTCGATGATGCTCGCATCTTTTACGACGACGCTGACCAGCCACAATGCGGTTAATGTAACGACGATCGCAACGGCGCTAGCGATCATGACAAATGGCAGTTCGGCCACGGAACTCTCCCTACAGACTTTCGCTGGTACCATACCAGCAGAGCGTGTAGAGAGAGTGAAGAGCTGCGGGCGCGGCCATCACGGCATCGACATATCCGCCGCGACCGGTCCGCCGGTGACGATGAAGCTCATTGCGGCGAACGTCATCGACAGTCAATGGTAACCCATGGAATTTAGTGAACTACAAACACTCGCGGTTGATGCGCTTCGGCGTCTGGCCGACGTGTTCAGCGGGTGGGTGCATAGCCCGGCCTTCTATGTGCAGTTAGCCGCGATAGTCGTGGCGGTCATCGTCGGTGCGTTGTTTGCCATCCCCATCAAGCGTCTCAGCGTGTTTCGGGTGCCGCCCGGCGATACCCGTTTCGCTGCGTTTCGACATGGCCTTTACCGATTGCGCGGCGCGATCATTCCGTTTTCGATCATCGTTGCGCTGCTGTTGGCCGCAAACCTCTACAGTGCGTTCAATGGCGGCGCTGCGCCGTGGTTGATTCGGGCCGCGGAGAGCTTGGCACTGGTTGCTTTGCTGTATGCGCTCATTAAGCGACTCGTCAGTAACGCCTTCATTCGAGCGATGGGCTTGTGGGTCGGCTTGCCGGTCGCCTTTCTAGCCGTCTTTGGTTGGCTCGATAACGTCACCGGCTTTCTCGACGGAATCGCCCTCTCGGCGGGCTCGGTCAATGTGTCGCTCTATGACCTTACCCGGGCCTTCGTTTTCGGCTCGATACTATTCTGGTTAGGTCGGCTATCGAACGCAGCGGGGAAGGAGGCGATTCGTCGCCAAGAACAACTCGATCTTGGTACGCGCGAGGTATTCGCCAAGCTGTTCGAGATCGGCTTGTTCGTTCTGATCTTCCTGCTGCTGCTGCAGATCATGGGGATCAATTTGACGGCGCTGGCCGTTTTTGGTGGCGCCCTAGGTGTTGGTCTCGGTTTCGGTCTGCAGCAAATCGCGTCGAATTTCGTCTCGGGCATTATTATCTTGCTTGATCGTTCGCTGGCCATCGGCGATCACGTGGAATT
The DNA here is from genome assembly GCA_039183535.1 of Pseudomonadota bacterium. Lineage (GTDB taxonomy): Bacteria > Pseudomonadota > Gammaproteobacteria > Steroidobacterales > Woeseiaceae > JBCAXA01. The sequence goes on from JBCDBO010000053.1 coordinate 10,125, forward strand.
GGAAGATGGCCGCTCTGGCACGCTGCGCGAGTTGAACATGCGCTTCGGTGTCTTAGAGACGTACGACGGCAAAGACGTGGTCGTACCGAACGAGCAGTTTATTACCGCGACTTATACGAACTGGACCCACAAAGACCCTCAGCAGCGCTATTCAATTGAGTTCCAAGTCGCGTACAGCACCGATCTTGATGCGTTGTTCGACGACTTGCGCGGTATTTGCAATGCTCACCCGCAAGTCATATCGGGTCCGGGCGTCGAAAAAGATCAGCAACCGGATGCCGAAATCGCGGGGTTCGGCGATAGCGGTATCGATATTTTGATCGAGTATTGGATGGAAGGGATCGACGACGGCCGCAATCGTGTCGAGGCCGATATTCTGCACGAGATATATCGGCTATTTCGGCGCAAGGGGTATCAGTTCCCGTTCCCGCAACGCGAAGTGCGAATGCTGGCCGACGACTGAAACGTCAGAACATCGATGTCGGATCAGGCGTGTTGTCAGGCGGTGGCTGACGAGACGGTATGTGATCGCCAGTCAACATGTCGCGATAGCTTTGGCCGGGGCCGACCATTGGAAACACCATGGCATCTGGGTCGATCCGCACCTCGAGGAACGCAGGTCCGTCGAAGGCCAGGAACCGAGTAATCGTCGCCGTAACGTCCGCTTTTCGTTCGAGTCGTTCTGCAAAGCCAAAGCCGTCGGCTTGGGCGGCTAGTACGAAGTCCTTGCGGTGGAGCGTTTTGTCGCTGCCGGCAAGACGACCTTCGAAGTAGGTCTTTTGCCATTGCTTGACCATCCCATCGCCTTGGTTGTTCATAACGACGACTTTGACCGGCAAATTGTACGTTGTCAGCGTCTCGAGCTCGCCTAGATTCATACGAATGCTCGCATCGCCATCGATATCGATGACGATGCGCTCTGGGCAGGCGAATTGCGCACCGGCAGCGGCGGGTAGGCCGAAGCCCATAGTTCCCATACTGCCCGAGGTAAGCCACAGACGCGGTTCGCGAAAATCGAAGTATTGGGCGGCCCACATTTGGTGTTGTCCGACGCCGGTTGAGACAATCGCTCCGCCGCCGGTCTGTCGGTTGATCTCTTCGATGACATAGTGTGGTTGAACAAGCTCGCTGTCACGGTCGTAGTTCATCGCATAGTCACGCTTTAATGCGGCGACATGCTCGATCCACGGTTCGAAGGATTTGGCGAAACGAATCCGGAGACCGTACCCGACGAGCGTTGCAAGATCGCGTTGTAAGCGACCGACGTGAGCCCAATCGGCTTTTTTGACTTTACCGATCTCCGACGGGTCTACGTCGAAGTGGGCGATGCTTTTTGCATTCGGCGCAAATGCAGAAGGTACCCCGGCGACACGATCGTCGAAACGTGCGCCGAGCGTAATCAGGAAATCGCAGTCCTCAACAGCGTAGTTCGCATAGGCTGTTCCGTGCATACCAAGCATGTGTAAGCACAGCGGATCGAACGTATCAGCGGCGCCAATGCCCATCAGGGTCGTCACGACCGGTATGCCGAACTCGCCGGAAAGCCGCCGCAGCTCGGTATGGGCATTGGCGTTAATTACGCCGCCGCCGGCGTAGATCAATGGGCGCTCGGAAGCCGCGAGTAATCGGAAAAAGTGTTCGCACTGCGTTTGCGAGAGATGATTTTCGGTTGTTTCGGCCAAGCGGCGACGGAATCCCGGAACCGGTAATTCGCCGGCACCGCGAAATTGGCAAACGGAGTTTTGCACGTCTTTTGGAATATCGATAACAACCGGTCCTGGCCGGCCCTCGCGCGCGATCGTAAACGCCGTCCGCACGGTCTGTTCTAACTTCGACTCATCCGTTACAAGGAACACGTGTTTGGCCACAGAGCCCATCACCGAGGTAACCGGCGCCTCTTGAAACGCATCGGTGCCGATCGCCGCTCGCGGAACCTGACCGCAAATGACGACCATCGGAATCGAATCGGCAAACGAATCGCGAATTGGTGTAACGGTATTGGTAGCACCCGGTCCAGAGGTCACCATGACCACGCCGACCTTACCCGAGGCGCGCGCGTATCCGGCTGCCATAAAGCCGGCGGCTTGTTCGTTCGCCGGTACGACCAAATTCATCGCCGATTGATCGTTGTTGTCCGTCTTTTCGTTGTACCGAAATACAGCGTCGTAGCCCGGTAAAATCGCGCCACCGGAGTAACCGAAAATCGTATCGACGCCTTCGTCGGCCAGGACCTGGACAAGGATGTCGGCGTTGCTCATCGAGGCACCGGCAAGGCGGTGCGGCTCAGGTGGCGACGCGTTCGGTGTGACCATTCGGACCATCGGCTCGGGCTACTATGACACTTACGCTTTTGAGTCTCGGTAATTTTATTGTGCATTGCAATACCGGGGTCGCTGCGCGATCATGCCAGGGTGTCAGTTGTCGTCGTTTGAGCGCCTCGCAATGCGCCACATTATTTCGGTTCTGCTGCAGAACGAAGTCGGTGCATTAACCCGACTTACGTCGCTGTTCTCGACGCGTGGCTACAACATTGAGTCGCTAAATGTCGCCCCTACCAATGATCCGACAGTCTCACGATTGACGGTCGTCAGCAGCGGATCAGATGTCACGATGGCGCAGATTGCCGGCCAGATGGGCAAGTTGGTCGACGTAGTTAGCATTTACGACATGACGCTCGGTGAGCACTACGAACGCGAGCTGTTGCTGCTGAAACTTTCGATTGCGACCGGCGAGTACGATGCGGTGATGGCAGATTGCACGGCCGCCGGGGCGCGCGTGCTGGACGACTCGCAACAGAACTGTACCGTCGAGTTGGCTGCACGGCCGCGAGAGCTCGACGCCTTTATTGAGCGGTGCGGGCAACGGGCTGACATTCGCGCGGTCATTCGGTCCGGTTCATTGGCTGCCATGAAAGGCGATCAAATCCACGCCCACCCATTACCAGAGAGCCTGGCGACGTCGTAACCGTCATGCAATGCCCATTCTCACGTCTCGTCATTAAAGTCGGCTCCGGCTTGCTCGTCGATGCCAGTCGCGAGCCCAATACGGCGTTCGTCGCTGGGTTGGCGGACGAGATTGCGCGTCTGCGGGCGAACCAAGTCGACGTTCTACTCGTTTCGTCTGGGGCGATCGCTTTGGGTGCGCCGCAGCTTGGAATCAAAAGTCGCGGCCGTCGTCTCGATGAGCTGCAAGCGGCTGCAGCGGTTGGTCAAGTCGCGCTGGCGCAATTGTGGCAATCGCATCTCGATGCGCATGGTTTGCGTGCTGCGCAGCTCTTGCTGACGCTTGGCGACACCGAATCGCGGCGGCGTTACCTGAACGCACTCGATACGATTCGCGTCTTGTTAAAGCGCGGTGTCGTCCCGGTGATTAACGAGAACGACACGGTTGCCACTGACGAAATACGATTTGGTGACAACGACGGATTGGCGGCACGTGTTGCACAAATGGTCGATGCAGATGCGTTGGTTCTACTGAGTGACGTCGACGGTCTCTACACCAAGCATCCGTCTGATATCGATGCTGAACTTGTCGCCCGTATCGATCGTATTGATGCGTCGACCGAAGCGATGGTCAGCGAACGACGCTCGAGTTGGGGCTCGGGCGGTATGCGCAGTAAGTTGGCGGCGGCGAGTCTCGCAACGGCAGCCGGTGTCGAGGTGTTCGTGACCAACGGGACGCGTAGCGGTTGTATCGAACGTTGGTTAGATGGTGGGCCAGCCACGCATTTCGTGGCTAGCGCGCGTCCGGAGCGCGCTCGCAAACGATGGATCGCCGGCGCACTGCGGCCGGCGGGGCAGTTGTGGCTCGATGCGGGGGCGTGCACGGCGCTGCGCAACGGGAAGAGTCTGTTGCCGGTCGGCGTGCGGCGTGTGGACGGTGCGTTTCAACGTGGTGATACCGTCGTCCTCGTGGACGAGCAGGGGATCGAAATCGCACGAGGTTTATGCGCCTGCGATGCCGCTGAAACGCGCGCGTTGTTGTCCGAATCGAGTGTTGCGGTGAGTCGGCACGGTGCGTTAATTCATCGGAACGATCTGGTTCTGACCGAGCGCGAGGCGTCGTTGTGAGTGCGGCAATGGGCGAGCCGCAACAGGCGACTGTCGACTGCATGACATCGATCGGTGCGGCGGCTCGACAAGCGACGACCAGTCTGGCCGGTGCCGATACTGCCACGCGTAATCGCGTCATCCACCGAACGGCCGAATTGATCCGAATGCGGGTAGCTCAAATCCTGCAGGACAACGCCGCGGACCAGCAAGCAGCGCAGGCGAACGGACGCCGCGGTGCGATGCTCGATCGATTGTTGCTCGATGCCTCTCGCGTGGAGGCAATCGCTGCTGGACTGGAGGTGGTCGCTGCACTGGATGACCCGTTGGGCCGAACAAAAAAGCGTTGGGAGCGGCCGAACGGCCTCGTCATTGAGCAGGTGACCGTCCCCCTGGGCGTTATCGGAATTATTTTTGAGAGCCGTCCGAACGTGACGGTCGATGCCGGTGCGCTTTGCGTTAAATCCGGCAACGCCGTGATTCTTCGCGGCGGATCCGAATGCGTCCGCTCGAATCAAGCGTTACATGCCTGTCTGGCAGACGCGTTGCAGGATAACGGCTTACCGCGTGGTGCTGTGCAGTTCGTGCCAACACAAGATCGTGCAGCGGTCGGGATGTTGCTGGCAGGACTGGACGGTAATATTGATGTATTGGTGCCACGCGGTGGCCGCAGTTTGGTCGAGCGCGTGCAAAATGATGCCCGTGTGCCGGTCATAGGGCACCTCGACGGGCTCTGTCATGTCTACTTGCACACGGACTGCGAAACAGCGATGGCTGTCGAGGTCGCGGTTAACGCCAAAATGCGGCGTACCGGTATATGCGGCGCCGCAGAGACGCTACTGATCGATGAAGGCTGTGCCGATCGCGTCTTGCCGGCGCTAAGCGACGCGCTCCGTGCGGCCGGATGCAGTATCCGTGGTGACGAGCGTACCCGCCAACTCGTACCAGACGCGGTACTTGCGACTTCGTCAGATTGGACGACCGAGTACCTCGAGGCCATTGTCGCGATCCGTGTCGTCGCGGACTACGCAGCGGCCGTGGCGCACATCGGAACGTACGGCTCTGGCCATACGGATGCGATAGTAACGGCCAACCAGACGGTGGCAGATGCGTTTCTGCGTGACATCGACAGCGCGATCGTCATGCACAACGCATCGACCCAGTTCGCTGACGGCGGCGAGTTTGGCATGGGTGCTGAAATCGGAATTGCGACCGGGCGCGTACATGCTCGTGGTCCGGTTGGTGCGAATCAATTAACCAGTTACAAGTATTGCGTGCGCGGCAACGGCCAAACACGACCGACTTAATATGCAAACGGATTTTGATGTAATTGTCATCGGCGGTGGTATCAACGGTGCCGGCATAGCGAGGGATGCCGCATTGCGTGGGCTGCGGGTTCTACTGCTTGAAAAAGACGATTTTGGCAGTGGCACCAGTAGTTGGTCGAGTCGGCTGATTCACGGCGGGCTGCGCTACTTGGAGTACGCCGAGATCGCACTCGTTTATGAGTCGCTACACGATCGACGCGCGTTGTTTCGCACTGCTGAACATTTGGTGAAGCCGCTGCGCTTAACGATACCGATTTATACGCAGAGCCGCCGCGGACCGTGGCTTGTAAAGCTTGGCATGCTGGCCTACGACTTGTTGTCGTTTGGCAAAAGCCTACCGGGGCATCGAATGCTAAACCGCCGCGAGACGCTGGAGTTGTTTCCCGCGCTAGATGCGGCTGGCTTGCGCGGATCGGCAAGCTATTACGATGGTCAGGTCGAGTACGCCGAGCGTCTCGTCATTGAAAACGTTTTGTCGGCATCAACGGCCGGCGCTGTACTGCACAACCATTGCACCGTTACACGTGTCGACGTGAGTGGCTCAAAAGTGGGTGCGGTTCATTGGCAGAACCAGCTTACGGGTCAAGAGGAGAGTGCGATTGCACCCGTCGTCGTCAACGCGACGGGGCCGTGGGTCGACTCTCTGCTGGGTCGGGTCGACACGGATCCCATCGTTCGGCAAATGGGCGGGACGAAAGGCTCTCACTTAATCATGGACCGATTCGACGGTGCGCCCGAGCAAGCGCTGTATGTCGAAGCGCGCAGCGATGGCCGACCGTTTTTTGTGTTGCCGTGGAACGAACAATTGTTGGTCGGCACAACGGACATTCGCGACGATTCTGCGCCGGAGGACCTGGTGATGAGCGGCAATGAGATCGATTATTTGCTCGCTGAATTGAACGCCTTGTTCCCAGCCGCGGATGTGTCGCGTCAGCAGATACGTCATACCTACTCCGGGCTGCGACCACTACCGCATAAAGCCGATGGGCCAACCAGCGCAATTACCCGCTCACACATCATCCGTCACCATAGCGATGTTGCTCGCGGCTTGTACTCCATTATCGGTGGCAAGCTGACGACCTACCGGAGCCTTGCCGAGGATTGCCTTAAGCAGATTAGCCGCGACTTCGACTGGCAACTTGCAGCATGCCAAACACGCAGTGAAAAGCTTCCTGGAGCCGTCGGCTTTACGGCTGCAAGGGAAAAGACGCAGCGGCCCTGGCTGCGTAGCGAAACAGCCGCTCACCTGCTACGCGTATACGGCTCTCGGGCACTCGATGTGATTGCGCTCGCCGATACCAACCCAGAATGGCGCGAAACGATCTGTGCGTGGACGGGCGCGATTGCTGCCGAGGTTCCCTTTGCGTGCCGTTTCGAGTTCGCCCGCAATCTCGACGATGTTATCAATCGTCGTACGATGATTGGTTTGGGCCCAGATCGCGGTCGGGCCACTGTCGAGTCGGTTGCGACCTTGCTAGCCGCGGAGTTCGATTGGAACGACCAGGAGCGAGTGCGCGCGATAGATGAGTTCCGTGCGGAGACAGATCGGCGTTTTCAAGTCGCAGCTTGATCTCGATCGTTGCGATCTGCTTGGTTCGAGTGCCGGCGCAGAAGTCGTTCTATTCCGACGAGATAAAGCGACGCCAGTCCCGTTGCCTTTAAAAATCCTCGGCTACGCACGAACAACCAATAACCAGGTGCGCTAAACCATCGCAGCCTCGGTGAATCGAAAAGCGCCGCTAAGCGTGGCAGTCCCGCCAGTCGATACATGGCAGCAACGGCATCGGCACCACGCAGCCAGCGACCATCAGCATCCCGAGCATGTAACGCCTGTTGCAGTGTGCGGGTCGATAATCCCGCGGCACGTGCGTCGTCGTCGTTAAATCCGCTGGCTGCGCAGTCGACGAATTCGAGCTGATCGGGCGCAATCACAGCTGCCATGGCGTCCGTCTCCCGCCGGCAAATCGAACACGAGCGGTCGACGTAGACGGTTAACCGCGGTGAGTCACTTAGCGTTGCGTCGGCCGATACAGGCCTGGTTGTACTAGTTCGATCCATGATTTGGTCGTGTATGGCAGTACTTCGCGGTGGATGCCGCGACCCAGCTCCGATTTCACCGTCGACCAGTAGTCAGCGTCCAGTAAGTCCGCATGATGTTCAAGAAAAACAGCCTTTAGCGGCTCGCTAAAGCCAAGAAATTGGACGAATTGTTCCGGGAATATGTCGTCGGGCCCAACGTAATACCAGGCATCAGCGCGCATTTCGTCGATGTCGTCTTGGGGTTCGGGCAAACGCCGAAAGTTGCATTCGGTCACTAAGCACAATTCGTCGTAATCGTAGAAAATAACTCGGCCGTGCCGCGTCACACCGAAATTTTTCAGTAGCAAGTCACCGGCAAAAATATTGCTGTTTGCGAGGTCTCGAATCGCCTGGCCGTAGTCGATAGTTGCCGCTCTGGCCTCGGCGTCCGTCGCTTCTTTCAGAAACAGATTAAGTGGCGTGAGGCGACGTTCGATGTACAGGTGATCGATGATCACTGACCCTTCCTCAAGCCGACAGATCTTGCTGCAGCCGCTTAATAACGCATCGAGCAGTTCGGGAGAAAATCTATCCGGCTCGAATCGTAGTCGGCGGAACTCTTGCGCGTCGACGAGGCGCCCCGCGCGGTCGTGCTTGAAGACCAGTGTGTACTTGTCTTTGACGTCTTGCCGGCTCATCGTTTTGGGGTACGCGAACCGGTCGCGGATCAGTTTGAATACAATGTCGTAGGAGGGCAGCGTAAATACCTCCATGACCATGCCTTTGTCACCACTCGCATGAACGAATTGATCGTTCGGTGGGCATTGACTCAGGTGCGCGAAGAACTGCCGGTAGCGCTCAGTTTTGCCCTGCTTAGCACGGCCAAGAACGATGTAAATTTCCGCAATCGGTTTGCGTGGCATCAGGGCCCGCAAAAAACTGACGGCCGGACCAACGGCATCGAGATCGGCATGAAAGTACGAGCGCGTATAGCCGAACAACATGCTCACATCACTGGTCGAGACAATGACCGCATCGGCATAGATTCCCTCGTCCGAGTTTATCAACGCGATGACTAACGGCGATTCCCAGCCATTGCCGTGCAAGCGACCGACAAGATACGCACGGGTGCCGCGGAAGAAAACGGTCTGCAGCATCTCAATCCGCTCGATGCGACAGCCGGGGCCACGCGTTCTGCAATAGGCGTCCAGTTCGGCGGAAAGATAACCAACCGTTTTCTCAGCGTTTCTGAACGGCGCACCACGAAATCGATAATCGGCGAGTAACTCGTCAACCACGAATACGAGGTTGCCGCGAACGTGGTAGTCGAATCGTCGGACTTGATCGGCGCGGTACTCGGACGGCGTTACGTCCTCGGCAACAAACTCGATATTGGGATCGACACCGACCGTCTTGAACACGCGGCGTGTGACAGAGCTGAAGAACGTTTGGTAGAACTCGCGATCGATCAACGCATCGATTCGCCGGGCAAAGTCCGTTTTGACGGCGGCCCAGACAGCCCGGTCATCAATATGCGGTCCCAATACCCGAGTGACGTCAGTTGTCGCCACGCCAACCGACTGACCGTATAACTCGATACGGGCGACGGCATCGCTTTGCATCGCCGCCCACTCGCGATGTTCGAAGCGACGCTGTGCTCGGCGCGTGACCGTGCGAAAATCACGGTTGTAACGCTCGAAGGCAGCGACCAAGGCCGCTGCTGCGTCGACAGCCTTGTCGAGAGTGGGAGGCGACAACGGTCGTTAAGCTACATTCGCTCGATCATGGCATCGGCGAACTGCGAGCACTTCACTTCGGTGGCGTCTTCCATTAAGCGAGCGAAATCGTAGGTGACGATCCGGTCGCCGATCGTTTTGTCCATCGCGGAGATGATGAGATCGGCCGCTTCGGTCCAGCCGAGGTAGCGCAGCATCATCTCGCCGGACAAAATGACCGAGCCTGGGTTTACTTTGTCGAGATCGGCGTACTTCGGTGCCGTTCCGTGAGTGGCCTCAAAGACTGCGTGCCCAGTGGCATAGTTTATGTTGCCGCCGGGTGCTATGCCGATCCCACCTACCTGTGCCGCAAGCGCGTCGGACAGATAGTCACCATTCAGGTTCATGGTGGCGATTACGTCGAACTCGCGTGGCCGCGTTAACACCTGCTGCAGCGTGATATCGGCAATCGCGTCTTTGATGAGGACACGACCGGCAGCCAGTGCATCGGCCTGCTCTTTATTCGCTGCCTCTTGACCGTCTCTCGCCCGGGTTCGTTCCCATTGATCCCACGTGTAGGTATGTTCCGCGTACTCGCGTTCCGCAAGTTCATAGCCCCAGTTGCGGAATGCACCTTCTGTGAACTTCATGATGTTGCCCTTATGGACAAACGTGACGCTCTTGCGGCTATTCGCGATGGCATAGTCGATCGCTGCACGGACCAAACGCTCGGTACCCTCCTTCGAGACCGGCTTGATACCGATACCGGAGGTCGCCGGAAAGCGAATATTCTCGTATTCATTGCCGAAGTGCTTTTGGAACAATTCGAGGAATTCTTTATTGCGCTCGCTACCGGCTTCGAATTCGATGCCCGCGTAGATGTCTTCCGTGTTCTCGCGGAAGATGGCCATGTCGACATCGCCCGGATTACGAACGGGGCTCGGTACGCCTTCGAACCAACGAACTGGACGCAAGCAAACGTAGAGATCGAGAAGCTGGCGCAGAGCGACATTCAGTGAACGGATGCCGCCGCCAATCGGCGTCGTCAACGGACCTTTGATCGAAACAAGATACTCGCGGCACGCCTCAACAGTCGCGTCTGGCAACCAACTGGCATAGAGATTGTTGGCTTTCTCACCCGCGAAAATTTCCATCCATTTGAGTTCGCGCTTACCACCATAGGCTTTGGCAACAACCGCATCGAAGACGCGCACCGATGCGGCCCAGATATCCCGACCGGTACCGTCACCCTCAATAAACGGAATGATTGGATTGTCAGGGACCTGAAGCTTGCCGTTCTCGATTGTGATTTTTGCGCCGTCAGCCGGCGGTGTTAGTTCAGGTCCCGTCATTCGTTAACTCCGTTATGCAGAAAATATGTAGCGAGTGTCCGTGTGCGGCTAGAGGACGTCGATGTTTCGGCTCGTACAGCCAACGTGGCCCCGTGTGTCCGACATGCGTTTGGTGAACATGTCCGACACGCGGTTTCACGGCATGGCAATTCGCGACGTGTAAAACGCTGCTACCGA
>JBCDBO010000054.1:0-20569 GCA_039183535.1 Pseudomonadota bacterium
GCAGGCCGAGCGATGCGACTAAACCGCTTTCGTTGCACCGAGGAACGCCACGCTCGCGATTCCGACCCAGTAGACGTAGGCCACGTAGCGCGATCGACGAATCGAGCGCTCAAGCGTCTGCTCCGCTGCTGCGTCGTTCGGATCAACGGCGAGCACCCGAAAGAGCTCCGTCCACTCGCGCATAACAAAGCGCAGATAAAGACCGATACAGAGCATCAACGCGTAGATCAAAATTTTCAGCGCGTACCAGTACATACCGGGACCTGCCAAAAAGGGTCCGTAACCGAGCAACGAGGTAATGGACGAGATCAGTAACGCCGGGATCAAGATAAACCGCAGCCACTCGTCGATTTTGGTCAGTCGAATGCCGAGATCGGTCTCGCGAAAAACAAAGGCGGACCACGTCAGCGACAGCCAGGCGGCCGTCGCTAACCATATGAGCGTTAGCCAACCGCCGCCAAAAGGCTGCAGTCCGTAGATGTTGCCCATATGCAGCCCGAGCGGCAGCAGCAAAATGATGCCGGTGCGGGCAAGAATGTCAATGCGGTACGCCGTTTCCATGTGGCGGCGGCGCTCTTCGAGCGACAAGCGTCGGTTGACGACGTTGTACGACGACTGGAAGACGCCCCACTCGCCGCCTAACCAATAAACCATGGCCAGAATGTGGACCCAACGCAGAACGAGCACCGATGCAACGGTCATAGCAGCACCCCCCAATGTCGCCGCTAGCTACCGCTAGGGTACGGGGCGTCCCGCGCGAGCGTCAATGCAGGGGCTGTGGTGCCTCGTCGTCGTCACCGCCGCCGAACAAAGCGCGGTCAATGGCGCCGACCAGCTGGTCGCGCTCTTGCGCACCAACGACGAACACGCGCTGGTTCACGAGAAAATTGGGCACGCCAGCAACGCCTGCGTTGCGCGCCATCGCCTCGTTCGCTCGCACGATGGTGTGGACGCGATCGTCATTGAATGCCGCGTCGATGGTCGGTGTATCGAGCCCGACCCGCAGCGCTAGGTCGCGCAGCACAGCGGTGTCACCAAGATCGGCGCCATCGGCGAAATAGGCATCGAACAAGGCCATCGCCAGTTCGGTTTGCGAATCGAACTCGCCAGCTTGATGAAGTAAGCAGTGCGCCAGAAACGTGTTGGGCACTCGGCTAATGCGATCGAAGCGGATCGCAGCACCTTCATCAGCGCCCATTCGTGCGAGGTCGATCAAGGCCGGTTGCACCGCTTGGCGATCGCCGAAGCGTTTTGTCAGGTAGGCATCGAGCGCCTCGCCGGCGGTGTCGATGTCCGGGTTGAGCTGGAATGGGAACCAACGCAGCGTTGCCGGCCCGTGCACCGATCGCAGTGCCGCTTGCAAGCGCTGCACACCGATGCGACTCCACGGGCAGACGACGTCGGCGATAATGTCAATCGCCAAGCCTTGCTCTGGCCGCGTCGACTCACCGACGAGCGTCAGAATTTTGTCCCCACTAATACCCGATGTATCACTCATAGCCAGGAAATGCCGTCGACAGTGCCGATTTCAAGTGCCAGCACAGGCCGTTACAACATTGGAACACGAACCGAGCGGTAAGTTCGCGACAAATACTTCACCGACACTGTGTAATAAGAGCAACGGTAGGTGGGTCTATTGCAGCAAGACCGTCGATTGACCGCCTGCGCCATTGCGCACCAGGAGAACATAATGCTGATTCGCCGTGCACCTGCAATCCGCACTTCGGAGATTACACCGGAGCGGACCTATCTCAATCGTCGGGCACTGGTTCAAGCGGCGGTAGCAGCCGGAACGCTGTCGGTGGCCGGTACCAGTTCGGCCGCTGAAATACCGACCGAGGCCGGTGCGCGGCTTCGTGGCATCGTCAAGAGCCCGTTATCGACCGACGAGAAACCAAACACGTACGAGGAAGTCACGGGCTACAACAACTTTTACGAGTTCGGCACCGGTAAGCGCGACCCAGCGCGCTACGCACAAGACTTCGAGCCGCGGCCGTGGTCAATAACGGTGGGTGGCGAAGCGGACGTAACCGGCACCTTCAATCTTGAAGACTTCGTCAAGCCGCACACGCTGGAGGAGCGCATCTACCGCTTCCGCTGCGTTGAAGCGTGGTCGATGGTCATCCCTTGGGTTGGAATTCCGCTCGCCGACGTGATCAAGACATTTAAGCCGCGCAGCAATGCGAAGTACGTGGCGTTTAAGACGTTGCTCGATCCAGAGCGGATGCCTGGGCAACGCTCGCGGGTTCTTGACTGGCCGTACCGCGAGGGACTCACGATCGCCGAGGCGATGCACCCACTGGCCCTGCTGGTCGTCGGTGTTTACGGCGAGGTTTTGCCGAACCAGAACGGTGCGCCGTTGCGGTTGATGGTGCCGTGGAAGTATGGCTTCAAGAGCATTAAGTCGATCGTCAGCATCGACTTTACTGAACGCGAACCGCGCACATCATGGAAAATGGCCAATGCCCGTGAGTACGGGTTCTATGCCAACGTAAACCCGGCCGTCGATCACCCGCGTTGGAGCCAAGCGCGCGAACAGCGCATTGGTAGCGGCCTGTTCGGCGAAAAAGTACCTACGCTGCCCTTCAATGGCTATGCCGATCAGGTCGCCGATCTGTACGCCGGCTTAGACCTTGCTCGTAATTTTTGACGACGATGAATCGCAGCCAAATAACCCGCTGGATCGCTAAGCCGATCGTCTTCGCCGCGGCACTCACGCCGTTTGCGTTGGCGGTGTTCGGCCTGGTAAGCGGCGAGTTAGGACCAAACCCGGCCGAGTCGCTGCTCGATAGCTTTGGCGAGTGGGGTCTTCGAATTTTGCTGCTCACGTTAGCGATTACGCCGCTTCGCAAAATCACCGGCATCGGCGAGTTCATTCGCTTTCGGCGTATGCTCGGTCTGTTCGCGGCGTTTTACGTCGTTTTGCACTTCCTCGTCTACGCCGTGCTCGACCAAGGCCTCAACCTGGCGTACATCATCGAAGACATCATCGAGCGCCCTTACATCACCGTCGGGTTTGCGGGTCTGCTTATTCTGCTTGCGCTAACGGCGACATCGCCGTTAGCGGCGCGCCGTGCGATGGGTCGACGTTGGCAACAGCTGCACTACGGTATCTACCCGGCCGCGATTCTTGCTGTTTGGCATTTCTGGTGGCAGGTCAAAAAAGACATCACCGAACCGCTGATCTATGCGGCTATCGTTGGCGCGCTGCTTGGCTACCGAGTGCTCAGTAAGCGACAGGCACAGCGCTCGCGCGCGCCTCGGCGGCCACAACCCATCGCGACCCAAACGCCGGACGCGCCGGCCGCCTGAACGCGGGCTTAACGGCTTGTTAAGGGCCGATTCAGACGCCCTGTCGTTCAATGTCACCACGGACACCCCGTGGAGACAGACCTATGAAAATTCGCCCCTTGTCATTACTGGCCGGCGCCGCGCTAACGGTGTTCGGTACGCTTGCCGGCGCACAGTCGGTTGAGCGCGAGATCTTTGTTGAGCAGGGTCAACGCTCTGCTAGCCAAAACGCCACCAAACACGAAAAATCGGCGACGCCGCTGAATCAGTCTGGTCCGCGTAAAGCGTTGCTAAGACCGCCTACCGATGCGGTGACGATAAACCAGGATTTCTGGATATATTCGGCGTTTACTGACGTCCAGTTTGACGATGATCGCGACGGGTTTTTCACGCGACTGATCCTCGACTTTGACGCCGATACGATTTTCTCGAGCGCCGATGTCTACGCGGTGTTGTATCTGTCACTTGAAGGCGGTCCGTGGAACGAATTGACCGTCACCGATGTGTTCACGATATTCGGTGCCGGCGCTGGCGATGAGTACTTCGTCGATACCGATTTGATATCCGGCTACCCGACGGGCTCGTACGACCTACTGATCGAGCTGTATGACGCGTTCGATGGCAGCCTTGTCGCCGAGTACGGCCCGAACGACGCATTGGACTTGTTCGACCTGCCGCTCGAGGACCAAACTCGTGATGAAGTCATCATCGTCGGCGGCGGACAAGTCATCGCAGTTCGCGAAGGTGGCGGTGGCGCATTGGGTGTCCTCGGATTGCTCGGCCTAGCCGCTTTGGTGGCGATCCGCCGCAGGGCGCACGACTAAGCCGCGACAGCATAAGACGCCGCTCCCACCCATGAATGTAGGAGCGGCGTCCCCGCCGCGATCAGCCGCGGCTAACAAGGACACCGCATTCATCGAGCCGAGACGGCCCTCCTACACCACCGTTCACCGTCACCGCCAACCCCCGCTGTAGGAGCGGCGTCCCCGCCGCGATCAGCCGCGGCTAACAAGGACCACGCATTCATCGGGCCGAGACGGCCCTCCTACACCACCGTTCACCGTCACCGCCAACCCCCGCTGTAGGAGCGGCGTCCCCGCCGCGATCAACCGCAGCTAGCACAGGCCACGCATTCATCGGGCCGAGGACGGCCCTCCTACACCTGCGTTCAGCGCCTCGATATCCGCTACCAAAAAAAAGGCCCCGGTGTTTGCACACCGGGGCCTCTTGTCGCTTGGCGACGTAAGTGAAGCGTTAGACGCCCAACTTACATCATGCCGCCCATGCCACCCATGTCTGGCATCGGCGGAGCGGCCGGCTCATCCGCTTTCGGCGCTTCAGCAACCATCGCTTCGGTGGTCAACAGAAGACCCGAGACGGATGCTGCGTTCTGCAGAGCGAAACGCGTGACTTTCGTCGGATCAAGAATTCCCATCTTGATCATGTCACCGTACTCACCCGTCGCTGCGTTATAGCCGTAGGTGTTGGTTTTACCAGCAGCAACCGCGTTCAGAACCACCGAGGCATCGCCACCGGCGTTCGACACGATTTGCCGCAGCGGCTCTTCAACAGCGCGACGCAGAATGTTGATACCAACGGTCTGATCGTCGTTGTCGCCCTCGAGCTTGGCAATCTTGTTAACGGCGCGGATCAGCGCAGTACCACCGCCCGGTACAACCCCTTCTTCGACGGCCGCACGCGTCGCGTGCAGCGCGTCTTCGACGCGGGCTTTCTTCTCTTTCATTTCGACTTCGGTCGCTGCACCAACTTTGATCACTGCAACACCGCCAGCCAGTTTGGCGACGCGTTCTTGCAGTTTTTCGCGATCGTAGTCGGACGACGACTCTTCGATCTCAGCATTGATCTGCGCAACGCGACCTTTGATGTCTTGCGCGCGACCAGCACCGTCGATAACGGTCGTGTTTTCTTTCGTGATCTGGATTTTCTTCGCTTCGCCAAGGTCTTCCAGCGTTGCTTTCTCAAGCGACAAGCCAACTTCTTCCGAAATGACTTGGCCACCCGTCAGGATCGCGATGTCTTGCAGCATGGCTTTGCGGCGGTCGCCAAAGCCCGGTGCTTTAACGGCAGCGACCTTGACGATGCCACGGATGTTGTTAACAACCAGCGTGGCCAGCGCTTCGCCTTCGACATCTTCAGCGATGATGATCAGCGGACGACCGGCTTTCGCAACACCTTCGAGCAACGGCAGCAGATCGCGGATGTTCGAGATTTTCTTGTCGAACAAGAGGATCAGCGGGTTGTCGAGCTCAACGCTCTGCGAGTTTTGGTTGTTGATGAAGTACGGCGACAGGTAGCCACGATCGAACTGCATACCTTCAACGACGTCGAGTTCGTTGTTAAGGCCTGAGCCTTCTTCAACGGTGATAACGCCTTCTTTACCGACTTTATCCATCGCCTCAGCGATGATTTCACCGATTTCGCTGTCAGAGTTGGCAGAGATCGTGCCGACCTGAGCGATCGCCGTGTCGTCTTTGCAAGGCTTCGACAGTTTCTTCAGCTGTTCGACGATCGCCGTCGATGCTTTATCGATACCGCGCTTTAGGTCCATCGGGTTCATGCCAGCGGCGACGGCTTTCAAGCCTTCGCGCAAGATGGCTTGCGACAGAACGGTAGCGGTCGTCGTACCGTCACCGGCGACGTCCGAAGTCTGCGACGCGACTTCTTTGACCATCTGCGCGCCCATGTTTTCGAACTTGTCTTCCAGTTCGATTTCTTTGGCAACAGAAACACCGTCTTTCGTGACGGTCGGGGCACCAAAGCTCTTGTCGAGGACAACGTTGCGGCCTTTCGGGCCCAGCGTCACCTTAACGGCATTGGCAAGAACGTTGACACCGGCAAACATTTTTTGGCGGGCGTCATCACTGAAACGCACGTCTTTAGCGGCCATTTCAAGCTTCCTTATATCGAGTTAATGAGAGAAATCAGGGCAGATCGACGGCTTACTTGCCGTCCAGAACCGCCATGACGTCGTCTTCTTTCATGACCAGCAGCTCTTCGCCGTCGATTTTGACTTCGGTGCCGCTGTATTTGCCGAACAACACGGTGTCGCCCTTCTTGAGGTCGAGCTTGCGAACGTCGCCGCTGTCGAGGATTTTGCCGTTACCGACGGCAACGACTTTGCCCTTGATCGGCTTTTCGGTAGCGCTATCCGGAATGACGATGCCGCCGGGTGACGTGCGCTCTTCTTCCATGCGCTTAACGATGACACGATCGTGAAGAGGACGAATCTTCATCGGGTTGTCTCCTGTGAGTGTCTGAATTTATTAACAATTTTTCATCACGGCATCGGCTGTTGTTAGCACTCACCGTGAAGGAGTGCTAATCATAGGGATGCCGCCCCGAATTTCAAGGCCCATGCGCCGATCGCCGCCCAGGCCGCCGCACCGCCGCGGGCAGCTTTCCGAACGGACATTTGAAATAATCAGCGAACCGGCCGGGTCTCAAATTGCGTGGACCATCACGGGCTTGGCCCGGGAACTCAGCCACAATGGCCGGTCTGACCTCTGTACCACGGATTTTGAAACGAGCTCATGCGCCCATCGCTCATCACTGCCCCGATTTCGTTGCTCGCGACGATGCTGTTCGCCATGCCACTGCACGCGACCGAGCAGCCACTGGCCCCAGACGACGCCTTTCAATACACGCTGTCCGATGACGGCGATGCGATCCGTGTCGATTGGACGCTAGAACCAGGCTACTACCTATACCAGCACTCGCTGGCCTTTGCGGCGAGCGGCGCCATCACGTTGGGCGACCCGGAGCTGCCGGAGGGTCTGCCGCATAGCGACGAGTTTTTCGGTGACCGAACGATTTATCGCGACGCCTTTTCGCTGCGCATTCCGTATTCGGGCGACGGCCCAACGACCGTCGAAGTCCGCTCACAGGGCTGCGCTGACCTAGGCATCTGTTACCCGCCGCAGCGCTGGACCCGCGATCTGTCGCTTGGCGCATCGGCAAACAGCGTTCTCGGTCAAGCCGAATCTCCGTTTGGCGGACTCGGCGGCGGCTCGGCCGTTGTATCGAGCACGGGCGACTTTTTGCCGATCGAGGAGGCCTTTGCCCCGGTCGTCGACGTTATCGACGCCAACACAATCGAAGTCGGCTGGCAGATCGCGCCTGGCTACTATTTGTACCGCGACAATTTCGCGGTCACCACGACCAACGCCGCCGTAACGGCACCCGATTCGCTCGGCATGCCGCCAGCGAAAACCAAGAACGACGAGTACTTTGGCGAGACCGCCGTCTACTACGACGGCGTTCGGTATGAGGCACCACTAAGCTACACCGACGACACGACCAATCAGTTCCAGCTCGCACTGAAGTACCAAGGCTGCGCCGAGGATGGCATTTGTTACCCACCATCGACACGACTGGTCGACGTCGATATTTCACGCTTGGCAGCGACCGTACTGCCGGCCGGCGCGGAATTTACGGCCGCAGCATCGTCAGCGGCCGCTGCGGTAACCGCTAGCGCTATCGGGGCCACAAGCGTCGCTGCGCCGGATGGCGAATCGGCGCAAGATCGTTTTGCCCGCATCATCCGCGAGGGCAACATTTGGGTTGTGCTGGGCACGTTCTTTGTCGCCGGGCTGCTGTTGTCGCTAACGCCGTGTGTGCTGCCAATGATCCCGATCCTGACCGGTATCATCGCCGGCGATAAGGCGACGCTGACGCCATGGCGCGGGTTTTCACTCGCGCTGACCTACGTACTCGGCATGGCGCTTACCTACACCATCGCCGGCGGCGCGTTTGCCGCGGCGGGCCAGCAAGTGCAAGCCGTGTTTCAGCAACCATGGATACTCGCGCTGTTCTCCGGATTGTTCGTTGTGCTCGCGATCAGCATGTTCGGCGCGTTTGAACTGCAGATGCCATCGTCGGTGCAAACGCGCTTGGCCGCGATCAGCGGTCGGCAAGAGTCGGGGACATTCGCCGGTGCGTTCATCATGGGCGTGCTGTCGTCGTTGATCGTGACCGCGTGCGTCGCGCCACCGTTGGTCGCGGCACTCGCAATTATCGGCCAGAGCGACGACATTTTGCGCGGCGCGTCGGCGCTGTTTGTCATGAGTATCGGCATGGGAATGCCGTTGCTTGTCGTCGGCGCCACCGCCGGCAAGATCATGCCGAAAACGGGTACGTGGATGGTCGCGGTCAAAGTCGGCTTCGGCTTCGTCATGCTGGCACTGGCCGTCTATGTCGTCGATCACCTATTGCCGGGCCCATTGACGCTGGCTTTGTACGGCACGATCGCGGTCGTTGCGAGCATCTACCTCGGCGGGCTGGATACACTGACCGCCGAATCGGGTGCTGGACAGCGCGCCGCCAAGGCCTTTGGCATCGTCGGACTGGTCTACGGTGCGGCGCTGGTTCTCGGCGCCCTGGCCGGCAACGATGACCCGCTGAAGCCGATCAACTTCGCCAGCGGCGGCGCTGGCGGTTCGGCCACCGTCGCTGAGCAAAAGCTCGAGTTTGTCACGGTACGCAACGTCGCTGAACTGGACGCACAACTGGCACTTGCCGAGCAACGCGGCCAACCGGTCATGCTCGACTTCTACGCCGACTGGTGTGTCGAGTGCAAAGTGATGGAGAAATACACGTTCAGTGATGGCGCCGTTCGTGACGTTTTAGCGCCGGCCCTATTGTTGAAGGCCGATGTCACGGCAAACAGTGCCGATGACCGGGCGCTGCTCGGTCGGTTCGACTTTTTCGGACCGCCAGGGATCGTCTTTTACAACGGCGTCGGCATCGAACATCGGCGCTACCGTGTCGTTGGTGAAATGGGACCTCAAGAATTTTCCGCACACGTAGCGGCGGCCTTTTCAACCAGCTAAGCTGGGGTGGCGTAAACGTCACGGCACAGCACCTCCATGCAAAAATTCGCACTCGTGGCTCTGGTCGTTCTGGCCATGGCCGGTGGCTTCATCGCCTCCAAAATGCTGCAACCAAAGCCCGGCTCAGATTCGCAGGCTCGAACGATGGAGGTTGCTGCAGCCGACAGCACGGTCGACTTCTCCTTGCCGCAGCCGAACGGCGAGACACTGACGCTCAGCGCATCGGACGGTCAGGTTCGCGTTCTAAACTTCTGGGCGACGTGGTGTGCACCCTGCCGCCGCGAGATCCCGCTGCTTAAAGCCCTGGCGGATGCCGAGGGTGAGGCTGGCATTCGCGTTATCGGTATCGCCGTCGATGAGGCAGCGGCGGTCAGTGCCTACGCTGACGATATCGCGTTCAACTACCCGAATGTCCTCGCCGAGACGGCCGCAAATGCGTTGGTTGCCGACTTCGGCCTCGACTTCATAGGTCTACCGCTGACATTGGTCATCGCACCGAATCGCGAACTCGTCTACGCGCACGCGGGCGAGTTAAAAGAAGACCAGCTCGAGGTATTGCTACCAACGCTGCGCGAGCTGGCTGCCGGCAACATCGATGCCGAGTCGGCCCGCAAACAGCTCGCCGCCGGCTGAGCCAACCGCCCCGGGCAACAATTCGCTACGCTGGGTCAGCGTTTGCGGTTGCTATTTCCGCGCGCCTCGATAAACTGCGGCTAACTTCGCCGATCCTGCCCAGTTCGTGACGGAAAAAGCGTCCATCCTTCTGCTTAACGGCCCAAACTTGAACACCTTGGGTCGGCGTGAGCCCGCGATTTACGGGTCCGCCTCGTTGGCGGACATCGAAGCGGCGGCAACCCGCCGCGCGGGCGCGCTCGGGGCGACGTTAACTGCCATGCAATCAAACGCCGAGCACGAGCTCGTCGAGCGCATTCAAGCGGCCGCAGACGACGGCACTGACGCCCTAATCGTCAACGCAGGCGCGTTTACGCACACGAGCATCGCAATACGCGACGCACTAACGTACACCGCTCTGCCGTTTTGGGACGTGCACATTTCAAACGTTTTCGCTCGCGAGTCGTTTCGCGAGTTCAGTTACCTAAGCGATATCGCAGTCGGCGTCATTGTCGGCTGCGGCCCGGTCGGCTACGAGCTCGCACTCGAAGCGGCTATCGCGCATCTTCGGCCGCACGCATGAGAGCCACGTCATGGACATACGCAAAGTCAAAAAACTAATCGAGTTACTGGAGGAATCCGGTGTCGCCGAAATCGAGATTTCGGAAGGCGAGGACTCGGTGCGCATAACGCGCCATGCCGGTGGCGTTGCCGCCGCGCCGGTCTACGCCCCAGCACCGCCGCCTGCACCGGTCGCCGCGGCTGCGCCGGCCGCCGCAGCGCCGGCCGCCGAAGCGCCTGCTGCAGCCTCATCCGATGACGGTCATGAGGTGGTCTCGCCGATGGTCGGTACGTTCTATTCGGCCTCATCGCCCGGAGCGGCGGCGTTCGTCCAAGTCGGCGATAAGGTCAACGCTGGCGATACGCTCTGCATCATCGAAGCGATGAAGATGATGAACCCGATCGAAGCGGACGTTGCCGGCGTCGTAAAATCGATCCGTTGTCAAAACGGTGACACGGTCGAGTTTGGGCAGACCTTATTCGTCATTGACCAACGCGGCGGCGACTGAGCAATGCTCGATAAAGTTGTTATCGCTAACCGCGGCGAGATCGCGCTGCGGATCCTGCGCGCTTGTCGAGAGATGGGCATTAAGACGGTCGCCGTGCACTCCACGGCTGACAGTAACCTCAAGCATGTGCTGATGGCCGACGAATCGGTGTGCATCGGCCCGGCACCGTCAACCGATAGCTATCTCAATATGCCGGCGATTATTAGCGCGGCGGAAATCACCGATGCCGTGGCGATCCACCCCGGCTATGGCTTCCTGTCCGAAAATGCCGACTTCGCCGAGCGCGTCGAACAATCTGGGTTCACCTTCGTCGGGCCGCGGGCCGACTCAATTCGCATCATGGGCGACAAGGTTGAAGCGATCGCGACGATGAAAAAAGCGGGCGTCCCGACCGTTCCGGGCTCAGACGGCCCGCTAACCGATGACAAAGAGCGCAACTTAGCGCTCGCCCGCAAGATCGGCTACCCAGTCATTATCAAAGCCGCTGGCGGCGGCGGTGGACGCGGTATGCGCGTCGTACAGACCGAAGGCTCACTGATCAACGCGATTGCCGTCACGCAGGCCGAAGCTGGCGCCGCGTTCGGTAACCCGGTGGTCTACATGGAGAAGTTTCTCGAGAAGCCACGCCATATCGAGTTTCAGGTGTTGGCCGACACGCACGGCAACGTCATTCATTTGGGCGAGCGCGACTGCTCCATGCAGCGGCGTCACCAAAAAGTGATCGAGGAAGCGCCTGCGCCCGGTATTACCGAGGAAGTGCGGCAGACGATCGGCGAACGCTGCGTCCAGGCCTGTCGCGAAATCAACTACCGCGGCGCCGGCACCTTCGAGTTCTTGTATGAGAACGGCGAGTTTTACTTTATCGAGATGAACACGCGGGTCCAGGTCGAACACCCCGTAACCGAGATGATTACCGGTATCGACATCGTCAAAGAACAATTACGGATCGCGTCAGGCGAGCCACTGTTGCTGACGCAAGATCAAGTACAGATTCGCGGCCATGCTATCGAATGCCGTATCAACGCAGAGGACCCGAAGACGTTTGTCCCGAGTCCCGGTCCAGTCCGCCTGTGGCATCCGCCGGGTGGGCTCGGTGTGCGGGTCGACAGTCATCTGTACACCGGCTACGTCGTTCCGCCTTACTACGACTCGATGATCGGCAAATTGATCGTGTCGGCGCAGACCCGCGAGGGAGCAATCGCCCGCATGAACAGCGCTCTGTCGGAAATCGTGGTCGAAGGCATCAAAACCAACGTACCGCTGCATCAGGAAATCTGCAGTCACGGCGCTTTCCTAGCCGGCGGCACGGACATTCACTATTTGGAAAAGCGCCTCGGTTTGTAGCGCGCCGGAGCTCCTGTGGCCTGGCAGCAGATACACATACGTACCGACGACAACGGGGTCAGTCCGCTGGAGGACCGCTGCCTCGCGCTGGGCGCTGTTGCGATCACGCTCGCTGACGGCGGTGACAGTCCGGTACTCGAACCGGCGCCCGGTGAAACACCTCTGTGGAACGATATTACGCTGACCGCTTTGTTCGATGCCGACGTTAATGGCGATTTGATCGTGGCTGCGCTGGCCGAACACGGCGTGCAGCGCAACGATGTTCGCATTGAGCCATTGCCTGAGCGCAATTGGGTCGACGAGTGGCTACGCGACTTTGCAGCGCGCAATGTCGGTCCGCGACTCAGAATCGTTGCCAGCCATCAAGCGGAAGCACCCGACGAACGCATCCGTGTCATTCTCGATCCGGGTCTCGCCTTCGGCACCGGCACGCACACGACAACCGCACTGGCGCTCGAATGGTTGCAGCAGATACCGCTTGACGGCGCCCGCGTGCTCGACATGGGTTGCGGCTCCGGTATTTTGGCAATCGCCGCGTTGCTGTTAGGCGCCCAGCATGCGCATGGCGTGGACATCGATCAACAAGCGCTTACCGCCACCGACCGCAACGCGCGTATCAACGCGGTTGCCGAACGACTGCAGGTATTCGCACCGGAACAATTACTCGCCGGCAGCTACGATGTCGTGGTTGCGAATATTCTGGCCAACACGCTCATTGATATGGCGAACGATTTGACAGCGCGCACGTCGAGTGGTGGACGATTGGCACTGACTGGGATTCTTGAGGCGCAGGCGGACAACGTCGAGCAAGCGTTCGCGGCGGCCTTCGAGCTAGCGCCGACCGTTCGCCGGAGCGGCTGGGCGTTGGTCACGGGCGTACGCCGATGATTATTGAAGTGACCTGCCCTGCGTGCGGCACCGTGTTTGCGCTCGATCAAGCGAGTTTGAAACCCGACGATCCACGGGTTCGCTGCGGTGAATGCGGCGCCGTGTTTGAGGTCGATGCCGAGTCAGCGTCGCCGAGCGACGACCGTCCTTTCGCCGAAACCGGGGTTGGCTGGGTCGTCGTCGCATCGCGCGATGCGCCGGAAGAGACGCCCGACGACCCCGGCGCGCGCTACGTCCCGGCCGATGAAGCCGAGTCGTGGGGCGAGCTCGGTGCGCCTGAAAACGACGCCGACATCGATCACACAGCCGATCCAGCGGGCGGTGACGCGGCTGCCGAGAGCGACTCGGAGGCAACTGTCGAGGCCGCAATTGAACAGGATCAAGATGCCGACGATGCGTCGCGAAACGCCGAGACGCTGACATTCGAGCCGCCGCCACCGCCACCGCTGGCTGTCGTCGAAAAACCAGCACCGGCCGGTGACGACTGGCAGGCATTACTGGCCGAGATCGACACGTTGCCGGACCTCGAAGCGGCCAGTGTCGCTGACGACGACGGCACCGGCCACGGCGCCGAGGCCGAGGCCGAGGCCGACGAGATCCCGGCTACGCCGCCGCACACCGCTGAGTTGGCGGACGATGCGCCGTCGAACGGCGAACGCTTAGACGATGCAACCGTGTTCGCCGATTTACTGGCCGACGAGGCCAGCGATGCGACGGGGTTGGACAAGGATTCGGCGACGATCGGCGCATCGAGCGACATCATCGATAGCGGCGAAGCGGTTCTGGCTGACGCCACCGGCGAGATGGATGGCGCAGACGACGGAGACAACGACGAGTTTGTATTGACGCTCGACGTCGACGCTGCCAGCGATACACCCACGACCGATGTTGCCGATGCTGACCTTGCCGCAACGGCCGAGGCAGACGCTGCCGGCGGTTCAGACGCGGTCCCGGGCTCGGGTTTACCCGAACCGAGCGACGAAGAAATCATGCGCGAATTTACCGTCTCCGCGTCGGATTTCTTGCCGGCCGACGACGCCTTTGTCGAAGCCGTCGTCGACAACTTCATCCTCGAGGCCGACGACGATGCGCTGGCGGCCGAGACGGCCAACGCACTGGACTTGGATCTCGATCAGCCAGCGACAGCCGATACCGGACCGACGGCTGACGATGACACACCGGATACATCCGGCATATTCGTCAGCGAAACGCGCTTGCCAGATCACGCCGGCGAGTTACTGCCGGCAAGCACCGCTGCACACGCAGAGGCCGACTCAGACGAAGCGCTGTTCGAAACCGCCATAGGTATGGCCAGCGAGCCGGAACCGCCAACGGTCTGGACACGCTATGGCGGCGCAGCGGCAGCCATCGCTGCGGTCGTACTTATGGCACAAGCACTGCATCAGTATCGGGCCGATTTGGCCACGGTAGGTTGGCTTAACCCCGTGTACTTTGCGATCTATGGCGAGCGGCTCGCGCCAGCTTGGGACATACGCGATTTGTGTTTCGAGCAACGCGACGCTTCCGCCAATGAAACGGCTATGCGCGTGGTCGGTCGGGTTCGCAATCGGGCTGAGCAACCGCTGCCGTACCCCTTGGTGCATGTCACGCTGCTCAGTCGGTTTGACGATGGCAACGGTACGGCACCGCTCGCCCATCGCTTACTGGACGCCGATCGTTATTTGCTCGGTAACTCGCCGGCCGAGCGGATCGCACCCGGCACATCGTTTGACGTCGAAGCCCTGCTGCGCGATCCCGGCGAACAAGCCTCCGGATACGAATTGGAAGTCTGCTTTCGTCGCGATGACGGCCAGCTGGCCTGTAACAGCGGCTGTTAGGCAGGACACGGTCCAGCTGCTAAGCTGCTCGGCCGTTTGCCGCGCTATGCACGTCGATGGCCGCCACCGCTAACGCTGTTTTTGATGATTCAGTCCGGATCGGTCCGCACCGACTGTCGGGACGGGCGTTAATGGCGCCGATGGCCGGCATCACCGACCCACCCTTTCGCCGCCTCGCACGGCGCTTCGGTGCCGCCGTGGCCGCATCGGAAATGACCACCGCCGATACCCGCCTGTGGCAAAGCAAAAAATCTCGGCAACGGTTGGCGTTTGACGATGAAGCGGGTCTGCGCGTCGTGCAAATTGCTGGCGCCGACACCGCTCCGATGGCGGAAGCGGCTCGCGCCTTAGAGCAAATGGGTGCGGACATCGTCGACATCAACATGGGCTGCCCGGCGAAGAAGGTATGCCGTAAGTTGGCCGGCTCTGCCTTGCTTCGCGACGAGACCGAGGTCGCCAACATCCTGCAAGCGGTCGTCGCGGCCGTATCGATTCCCGTCACGCTAAAAACGCGGACGGGCTGGGATACCGACAACCGCAATATCGTGCGCGTTGCAAAATTGGCCGAAGACTGTGGGATCGCTGCCCTGGCCATACACGGTCGTACCCGCGCATGCCGCTTTGGCGGTTCCGCGGAATACGCGCACATCGGCGCCGCAGCGGCAGCTGTCGAGATACCCGTTTTCGCGAACGGCGATATCGACACACCGGAGAAGGCACTTGAAGTTTATCGAGCAAGCAACGTTGCAGGCGTAATGATTGGACGCGCTGCCAAGGGCCAGCCGTGGGTCTTTCGCGACATCAACGCTGCGCTCGACAATTCTGCTCCCGTGTCAAGACTTTCTATCGCGAAGGTCCGTGATATTATCCTCGCCCACCTTGATGACATGTACCGTTTTTATGGGGAAAAAAGCGGCGTACGGGTGGCGCGAAAACATCTAATCGCGTACTGCGAGAACCTGACAGATGGGGACACATTTCGTCGCGCTGTCGTGCGGGCACAAACCGCTAACGAACAGTTCGAAATGACTGCATCGTTCCTCGCTACAACGGGTTGGGCAATGAATACCCCGAGGGCCGGGGCTGGCACCTGACGATGCCACCGGGAAAAACAACGCAATAAAACGAGATCCGGGCACGTAACCACCGTGGCAAAAAAGAAATCGAAGAACGAAAAAAATAAACCACTGGGACGACTGACCGAAGAAGCGCTAGCGCAATACTTCAGTACCTTAAACGGCCACAACCCTAACGGGCTTTATGACCTGGTGTTGTGCGAAGTCGAAAAACCATTACTGCGCAAAGTGATGCAATACACGGGCGGCAACCAAAGTCGAGCGGCCGAGGTGCTAGGCATCAATCGCGGTACGCTGCGCAAAAAATTGCAGCAGTACGCTCTGATCGATCAACGCTAAACCGTCTATCGTGAGCCACGCCCCGCGCGCACTGCTAAGCGTCTCCGACAAAACCGGGCTTGTGGACTTCGCCCGCGCACTCGCAGAGGCTGGCTTCGAAGTCATCTCTACCGGTGGCAGCGCCAAGGCGATCGCTGCGGCCGGTGTCGCCGTGACCGATGTTGCCAGTATTACCGGTTTCCCAGAAATCATGGCTGGGCGCGTCAAAACACTGCATCCGACGGTACATGGCGGCATTCTCGGGCGCCGAGGCACCGACGAAGCGACGATGGCTGAACACGCGATCCGCCCGATTGACATCGTCGCCGTCAATCTCTACCCGTTCGAACAGACAATCGCTCGCGGTGACGCAAGCTTCGCCGACGCAATCGAAAATATTGATATTGGCGGACCGGCCATGATTCGTGCCGCCGCCAAAAACCACGCAGCCGTTACGGTCGTCGTCGACCCAAACGACTACGAGCGCGTTGCCGCGACATTGACCAGCGGCGGCCCGGGCGCCGAGCTGCGCGCCGAGCTGGCGGCCCGCGCGTTTCGCCATACCGCGTTCTACGACACGGTCATCAGTCAGTACCTTCTTGACCACAATGGCGCGATGCCGGACGGCACAGCGCTCACGATTGCTGCGCGCGAGGTCATGACACTTCGCTACGGCGAAAATCCACACCAATCGGCGCGCCTGTACCGAGACCCCGGCGTACAAACCGGTACCTTAGCCGCGTCGGAGCTGCTGCAAGGTAAGCCGCTGTCCTACAACAACCTCGCCGACGCCGACGCAGCGCTCGAATGCGTTCGCCAGTTCGAGACACCGGCCTGTGTCATCGTCAAACACGCCAATCCGTGCGGCGTCGCAACAGCGCCGAGCGTGCTGGCAGCTTACGAGGCGGCGTATCGAACCGATCCGACATCGGCGTTCGGCGGCATCATCGCGTTCAACAGCGAGTTAGACGCCGCGACCGCTGAGACGATCATCGACCGACAGTTCGTTGAAGTATTGCTCGCGCCGTCGGTCGACGCCGCGGCACGGCAGGTTTTAGCGAAGCGCACGAATTTGCGCCTGCTGCAAACCGGCGACTTGACGCAACGGCGCGATGCGGCGTTTGAGATCAAGAAGATTTCAGGCGGTTTGTTGGTACAAGATCGTGACGATGGCGTCATCGATGCGCCAGACCTTCGCGTCGTTACTGAGCGCAAACCTAGTGCCGACGAGCTGAGAGATCTGTTGTTCGCGTGGAAGGTGGTTAAGTACGTGAAGTCGAACGCGATCGTCTTTTGCCGCGAGAACGCAACCTTGGGTATTGGGGCAGGCCAGATGAGTCGCGTCTATTCGACCCGCATTGCCGCGATTAAGGCCGCCGATGAATCGCTAACGCTCACTGGCTCGGTACTCGCATCCGATGCGTTTTTCCCGTTTCGCGACGGCCTCGATGCGGCTGCCGAGCACGGCATCCGCGCTGTCATACAACCCGGTGGATCAAAACGCGACAACGAAGTCATTACCGCTGCCAACGAACATGGCCTTGCGATGGTCATGACCGGGATGCGGCACTTTCGCCATTGAGGGCTCGCGCGTGAAGATCCTGGTCATCGGCAGCGGCGGACGTGAACATGCCCTGGCGTGGCAGCTGGCGCGCCACGGTACCGACCGCCACGTGTTCGTCGCCCCCGGTAATGCCGGCACCGCACTTGAAGCAAATGTCACCAACGTAGCGATCGCAGCGACCGACGAAGCCGCGTTACTCGACTTTGCGCTGCGTGAGCGTATTGCGCTCACCGTCGTCGGGCCCGAGCAACCGCTGGTCGCCGGCCTCGTCGACCGGTTCCAAGCGGCCGGCCTGAAGTGCTTTGGTCCAACAGCCGCCGCCGCACAATTGGAGGGATCGAAGTCGTTCGCCAAAGCGTTCTTCGATCGGCATGGCATTCCGACGGCTCGCTGGCAACGGTTTACCGAGATCGATGCGGCCAACGCCTACATCGACGCCGAAGGGGCGCCGATCGTCGTGAAAGCAGACGGCTTGGCGGCGGGCAAAGGTGTTGTCGTTGCCGCGACCATCGCCGATGCGAAAGCGGCTGTCGTCGACATGCTCGGCGAGCACCGCTTTGGCGACGCCGGCGCGAGCGTTGTTATCGAGGAGTGCCTCGTTGGCGAGGAAGCGAGCTTTATCGTCGTTGCAGCGGGGCAAACGGCCGTTCCGCTCGCGACATCGCAGGACCACAAAGCGCGTGATAATGACGACAAAGGGCCCAACACCGGTGGCATGGGAGCCGTTTCGCCGGCACCGATCATCGATGCAGAGCTGGCCGGCCGAATCGAGCGAGACGTGATTGCGCCGACCCTGCAAGGGCTCGCGGCGGACGGCATCGACTATTGCGGCTTCCTCTACGCCGGCCTGATGATCACGGCCGATGGGACGCCAAAAGTTCTGGAATTTAATTGCCGCTTGGGCGATCCCGAGACTCAGCCGATTTTAATGCGCCTAGAAAGCGATCTCGCCGGGCTGTGTCTTGCAGCGATTGAAAACCAACTGACCGACGTATCGATTGCGTGGCACCCAAAACCGACCGTCGGTGTTGTCATGGCGGCATCGGGCTATCCCGGCGATTACCAAAGCGGTGAGCAGATCGGTGGGCTCGATCAGTTCGCAGGTACGGATGTCAAAGTCTTTCACGCCGGCACAACGCTTGATGGCGATCGCGTGCTGACGAGCGGTGGTCGCGTTCTATGCGTCGTTGGCCGCGGCCAGTCCGTCGAGGCAGCGCAGCGCTCCGCCTATGCCGCGGTAGCCGCCATCGATTGGTCCGGCGCTTACTACCGAACCGATATCGGCCATCACGCGCTGCGCCACCGTGCTTAACGTCACCGACGCACTCGCCGCCGTTCTGGCGAACGTACCGCCACTAGCCAGCGAAACGGTTTCACTGACCGACGCGCACGATCGAGTCTTGCACGAAACGATCCGAGCCGAGCGCGAGCAGCCACCGTTTGACCGCGTCATGATGGACGGTATTGCGCTGCGTTCGAGTGTGGCGCCGGGCGCGACGCTGCGCTGTCTTGGAACCGTGTTTGCCGGGGCCGAGCCGCATGTCACGATCGCCGACGATGTCAGTTGCGTTGAGGTGATGACCGGCGCGGTGCTGCCACCGGGCACCGATTGTGTGGTACCGGTCGAGGAGCTATCGCGAGACGGGACCCATGTGACCCTCACAGCTGAGGCGGTCCTTGCCCCCGGTAAGTTTGTCCATGCGACCGGCAGCGATCACGCGAGCGGCACAACGCTGCTATCGCCTGGCGGGCGAATCGGAATGACCGAGATCGCCGCTATCGCATCGGCAGGTTACGCCGAGGTCGCGACCAGTCGGCTGGCGAAAGTCACCGTAATCGCCACCGGTGATGAGTTGGTACCCGCCGGGTCCACCATCGAGAGTTACCAAATACGTTTGTCCAATGGACCGGCCTTAGTAAGCGCGGTACACGCCACCGGCCTTGCTGTTGCGACGCTGATTCACTGCCCGGACGCACGCGACCGTCTGGCGGCGGTATTGAACGATGCTCTGTCGCACAGCGATGTCGTCATCTTGTCGGGCGGCGTGTCGCGCGGCAAAGCGGACTACGTTCCTGATGTATTGTCGAGTCTCGGTGTCGAACGGGTCTTCCATCGGGTCGCACAAAAACCGGGCAAGCCGTTGTGGTTTGGCCGCAGCGACACGGCAACCGTATTTGGCCTGCCAGGGAATCCCGTCTCGGCACTGGTTACGTACCGGCGCTTCGTCGTGCCTTATTTAGTCGCCTCCGCGGGACTCGCGGCCGAGCCGCAGCTCACCGTCGCGACAACGGCACCGGTGCAGCGGCTCGCCCGACTAACGCGCTTTGTGCCCGTTCAGAGTACCTATCGCGGCGGCGAACAGCTGGCGACGCCGCTCGGCTTTAACACGTCTGGCGACTATGCAGCACTCACCGAAACCGCCGGCTTTATTGAGGTACCCCCTGGAGGGAGCCCGCTTGAGGACGGCACGCTCTGCGCGTTTTTTCCATGGCAGACGTTCACCTGAGACCGACCTAGCCACGGATCGCTGCGGTGGCACCTGAGTCTCGCCATCGTTTGATGCATGCCGCGCCCAGTAAAAGTGATACAAAGTAACGTGTTTTTGGGCCGCTGACCCAGCGCGCCTTCTGACGGTTTCTGGGCCGGGCGCGCAGTGCGTATCGACACCGCCCTGAGCGCACCAATCCAGCGCGAAACCCTTAAGCTTTGGCGGTTCGC
>JBCDBO010000055.1:0-20369 GCA_039183535.1 Pseudomonadota bacterium
CCGCCGGGGTAATAGCCCGTTCGGGCGTTTGCGTTTCAAAAAAAAAACGGCCCTGCGGGGCCTTTTTTGTTTCAAAAAAAAAACGGCCCTGACGGGCCGTTTTTAGTCGACGACAGTGTAGTTCCCCCGCCTCGACCTTGCCTGAAGGTGTTGCGTCTGCCGTTTTCCGAAACGTCAGTGCTTGGGTCACCGACTGTTTCTTGACGCGAAGAGTGGCAGAGAAACAACGCTGTGTCAATCGGTAAAACGCAGTAAACAGGCTTTTTTGCTGCATTAGTCATAATTTGTGGCGTTGAAACCACAAATAGAGATTTTTTAAACCACGGGGACCTGCATACCAGCTTCTACGGCCGGTCGTGCGGCAATTTTCGCTCGCCAGGCTTCGATGTGCGCCGTGTTATCCAGCAGCCCAGGGAGCTGCGGGGCGAGCGCGTCCACCAACGTCTGAACCCAGGGGTAACACAAGATATCGGCGATGGAGTACTCGCCCGCAAGGTATTCGTCATCAGCGAGCTGCTTCTCCATGACACCGAGAATACGCGCGACCTCGTCCCGATATCGGGTTTTTGCGTACGGTATGTCTTCTTTCGCAAATCGAACAAAATGGCCGAGCTGACCAAACATTGGGCCCAAGCTCGCCATTTGGAACATGCTCCACTCCAACACGGCCGTGCGCGCCCGCGGCGCTTGCGGTAACAGCGAACTCGAGGTCTTGTCACACAGGTACATCGCTATCGCCGCCGACTCAAACACCGAAATCGGCGCACCGTCGGGCCCGTCGTGATCGACGATGGCCGGAATTTTGTTGTTCGGCGAAATCGCGAGAAATTCTGGGGCGAACTGTTCGTCTTTGCCGATATGGACCGGGTGAACCGAATACGGCAATCCGAGCTCCTCAAGCAAGATCGAAATCTTACGCCCGTTGGGGGTGGTCCATGTGTACAGATCGATCATCGTCATTGCCTCATCGCTCATG
Organism: Pseudomonadota bacterium; assembly: GCA_039183535.1. Classification (GTDB taxonomy): domain Bacteria; phylum Pseudomonadota; class Gammaproteobacteria; order Steroidobacterales; family Woeseiaceae; genus JBCAXA01. Next base: position 977 of record JBCDBO010000055.1, read on the forward strand.
CCGACCTAGACAATACACAAGGACCACACGAAAAGATGCGCTGTTTCGGCGCCATCGCATCGCAGCCGTACACCACTCACGGCGCAGTGTTAGCGCGCCGCGGTTCACCTTCGTTGCGCGCTGTACGGCCGCACGACACAATGGCCGGCGGATCTCGTACCGCCAATAGTTTTAGCTGTAACCTCGTTGGTTTATCGATAGGTCCGCATGTCCGACGTTAAGTGCCCGATGCGATTGAAACCATCCAATGAAACCCGTTTTTGAGTAAACGTCATTTGGGTTATCGACGCATTGTTAACGCGCCAGCCAAGCCGCGCAGCGCTGAGGATCGGTGCTTCAAGTACCGTTTGCGTCAGCGCCGCAATAACACCGCCTGACGTTACCGCCAGCACGGTCGAGCCAGACGGCATCTGGCGCTGCAACGAGCTCAAGAAGCGCTGTACGCCAGCCACAAACTCTCGCCATGCAGGAATGCCCGCTGCACGATCTTCGCGGTCATTTTGCACCCAATCGTCGATCGAAAACTCAAGCAAGCGCTGCACCTCGCGAATGCGCTCGTCGCGCTCTAGATCACCTTGCAATGCCTCTAAGATGGCATCGACGACACGATTACGGCCGCGAAAGCGCTCTGTTTGCACCTGTAACATCGCTTCGAAGGGAAACTCGTTTAGCAACGGGTCTTGAACAACATCGACCGTCTCGCCGACGTATTTCTGTATACCGGCCAGTGTTTGTTGCTGTCGCTGTAACGCGCCGACGAAAATATGCGTTGGCACCAACTGCTCGGCCGCCAACGAACGCCCAACTAACTCTGCTTGCTGCTTACCTAAGTCGGACAGTCGATCGTAATCATCGGTAAGAAACATGGCTTGGCCGTGACGGACAACGCTAAGCTGACTCAACGAGACGCTCCCGAGCGATTGAACGCGAGCTGCCCATTTGGCGCTTCGGACTCAATCGTCATGCGCTCCCCGTCGATCGTTACCGATACAGCAGCCTCCAGTGCGGCCACGAAGTGTTGTTCAGTCGCAGCTTGCGGCTCGGGGCATGCTTTGCGGGTCAGCGCCAAGGCACTGACGTACAGGGACGACGCGTTGCGCCGATAGGCCGCATTAAACGAATTGCAGCCAGTCGAACCGACCAGTTGATTATCGTCATCGAAGCGTAGCCAGGCCGCGCCATCGGTTGGCATGGCAGCAGTACCGATGGCCGTCAGGAGCCAGCGATCGCCTTCGGGCTCGGCCGCCGCGGGTGGCTTGTCGCCGCAGCCAGTGAGTAACGCGGCTGCGGTTAGAAAAATGCTCGAACTCCAAGGCTTTCTCATTAGTCACAGGGCTCAATTTAGTTACCAGCGAAAGTCTGGCTGTGCTCGAGCGACTCTGCAAGACGTTACGATTCGCGCTATCGTCGGTCTGTGGTTTGAGGGGAGTGATAAACCGATGCGCGTGTTGTTAATAGTCACCGGTCTGGCGGTAGCGGCATGTACGGGACCGACGCCCGAACCGGCCGACTTCGTCTTGACGAACGTCCGCGGCGCGACGATAACGGCTGACGGGCTGCAACGGTTCGATACGGTCGCAATTGCCGATGGCCGCTTCGTTGCCACCGGTGCTGCCGCTGATCTTCTCGCCCGCTTCGCCAATGCGCCGATCACTGACGGTGGTGGCCGGAGCATGCTGCCAGGTCTTATTGATGCACACGGGCACGTATCATCCCTCGGCGTCGTTACAGAGAGCATCAATTTGGCCGGCGTCGATTCGCTGACCGAGGCGCTGAGTATCGTGCGCGACTTTGCCGGCGAACATCCCGACCGGCAGTGGATTACCGGCCGCGGCTGGAACCAGGTGTTGTGGGAAGGCGGCGCTTTCCCGACGCGCCAGCAGTTGGATGCAATCGAGCCCGATAGGCCTATTTGGCTCGGCCGTATCGACGGTCACGCAGCCTGGGGTAACAGCGCCGCGCTGGCCGCCGCCGGCGTCGATCGCGACACAATCGATCCTGCTGGCGGGCGAATTTTACGCGACGAGAATGGTGAGCCGACCGGTGTTTTTGTCGACGCGGCGATGGATCTTGTCGAAGCGGCGATTCCAGCCAATAGCGACGCAGACGTTGCTCGCTACATCGAGGCCGCCCTGGCAGAACTCGCCCGTCTCGGCATAACCAGCGTTCATGACGCCGGCGTTTCGCTGCAAGAAACGCGCGTATTGCGCGAACTCGCAGACGCTAACCGAATGCCGGTGCGCGTCTACGCCATGCTTTCCGGCGCGGGTGCTGTGCTCGATGGGTTTGGCGAACCGCTGCTCGACTATGCCGACGGCCGTCTCAGCATACGCAGCGTCAAACTGTACGCGGACGGTGCACTTGGTAGCCGTGGCGCCGCGCTCATTGACGAGTATTCGGATGAGCCCGGCAACCGGGGCTTACTGTTTGGCGACGAGGACACGATCGCGAGCTTGATTCGTAAATCCAATGAAGCAGGCTTTCAGGCCAATGTTCATGCGATCGGCGACTTAGCCAATCGGGTTGTGCTACAGGCATTCGCCGAGGTGCAAGGCAATAAGCCGTCGCCACTTCGAAATCGGATCGAACATGCGCAGATCGTACCGGTCGAGCTTATCGGTGATTTCGCTAAGCTTGGCGTTGTTGCCTCAATGCAACCGACCCATGCCACCAGCGATATGAACATGGCCGAGGACCGTATCGGTAGTCTACGGATTCGCGGTGCCTATGCGTGGCGCACGATGCTCGAGCAAGGCGCCATACTCGCTGCGGGTTCCGACTTCCCCGTCGAATCAGCCAATCCTATGTACGGCTTGCACGCCGCCGTTACCCGCACTGACCACAGTGGCGCACCCGTTGGCGGCTGGTACCCGGAACAGGCGCTCACGCGCGAAGAAGCATTGCGGGCGTTTACTATCGACGCGGCTTACGCGGCACACCAAGAGAACGAACTCGGCCAAATAGCCCCTGGCTTTCGGGCGGATTTCATTTTGCTCGATCGCGATTACCTAACGATGCCGGCGGCCGAGCTGTACACACTGTCACCGGCTGAGACCTGGGTCGCCGGCGAACGTGTCTACGCTCGCGGCGCAACGCGGTAAATTGCGCAAGCCGTGATCATCGAGCAGATTTGGACCGGTAACGCCTACCGCAATTTTAATTACCTGATCGCGTGCCCGGAAACCGGTGAAGCCTTGGCGATCGATCCGCTCGACGCCAGACGCTGCGCCCAACGAGCGAGCGAGCTCGGTGTGCAGATCACCACCATTCTCAATACGCATCATCATGGCGATCATATCGGTGGTAACGCGGCGCTGATCGAACGAACCGGCGCAACGCTGTATGCGCACGCCGACGCTGTGGCCCGAATTCCTGATGTCGATCGAACCGTCGTTGCCGGAGATACCATCACGATCGGTCGGCTAGCGCCGTTGCGTTGTTTAGACACACCGGGGCATACGATGAGCCACATTTGTCTGTTAGCCGATGGCGAGCAGCCCGCTCTGTTTAGCGGCGATACACTGTTTAACGCCGGCGCCGGTAACTGTCACAACGGTGGCCACCCAGACGCGTTGTACGCAACCTTCCGTGACCAAATAAGCCAGCTGCCCAAGACGACGCGACTGTACCCAGGTCACGAGTACCTCGCCAACAACCTACGCTTCACGTTGGCGCTGGAGCCCGATAACAACGCGGCAGCGGCACTGTTGAAGCGCATCGAAAAACAAGACCCGAACGATGCTCACGTAACAACGCTGGCCGAGGAAGCCACGTTCAATACATTTTTGCGTCTAGATTCGGCGTCGCTGCTGACTACTCTGCGGCAACGTTTTCCCGAACTTGGTACTCAGCCCAGCCGCAGAGCGGTGTTCTTGAAGCTCAGGGAACTTCGCAACGACTGGTAGGCGGCACCGGCCCTCGCGCACTGGCCCACAATACATGGAGCCCGCGATAGATCGACTCCCATATAGCAAAGTCGGCCGCGAAACAATCAATATCGTCCGGCGCGTACGCGCGCAGCAAGCGGCGCCGTGCGTCCGAGTCGAGTGCATGGTGCGCGCTCACGACCGCCAAATCGAATCGTGGATCGTTGTCCGCCGCGTATTCGAAATCGATTAATTGCAACGCCGAACCGACCAAAAAATTCGCCGCCACGGGGTCGTTATGGCACGGGACTAACGACAGCGGCGTGACCGACGCAATCTGTTCGCGGATCTCGGTCGCGATGCGCTCGGCCAGCGGTTGCACGGCCGCCGGACAGTTCGCGACATAGCGTTGAACCGCCGCCAGAAGATCGAGTCGATGACCCGTCGGCGCACCCGAGTGCAGACGTCGCAGCAAGCGGCCGATGGCTTGCAATGTGGCGGGCGCATGCAATTCGCGCGTCATCAGCGCCTGGCCCGCTGCGAAAGCGGTTACGATCAACCCGGCATCCGGGGCAGCCAACAAGACGGCTGGCGATAGGCCACGTTCCGCAGCGCTGCGCTGAATGGCTAATGCCGCACGCGTATCGGCGTCGCGATCGCCTATTCGCAGCACGACATCGCTGCCGTTAAGCCGTAGGCGATAAACGGCACTCGTTGATGTCTGCCCGATCGCCGCAACCGAGGTGTCGTCTACCGCGCCGGGTAAACGAGCCAGCGCCTCAGCGAGCGTCAGCCTGTTGCTCATAGGAGCGCCACCACGCCAGAAAACCAAACGGAATCATCGCTAAGTAAACGGCGAACGGCAGCGCTGCCGTGCCCAAGCCTTGGCGCACAAACAACACTATCGTTGCAACGTCGATCACGAACCAGTACAGCCAATTGGTCAGTTCCTTTCGAGCGACCAAGAACGTCGTCCACAACGCCGCGAGGGTAATCGCCGAATCGGCAACCGTATCGGCAACCGCCAAGTTGCTACCCGACGCCGCGCTGCGCCAGTGAGCGAGCAATACTGTGCCTATTGCAATGGCGAACAATGCACCTGCGTGCACGGCCAAAGACCAGCAAACCACCGGTACCGCATCGTCGTCGTTGCGGACCCCGCCACGCCACCGCCAAAAACCGTAGCCAGCCATGGCGACATAAAACGCATTGAGACCGGCTTGACCGGAAAGGCCCTCCTGCCACGTTAGGTAGACATAGATTGCGCTACTAGCGGCGCCAAAAAACCAGCACCAAATTGACTCGCGAATCACGAGCGCTAAGTAGGCAATCGCCCCGCCGACCGCCAACCACTGCAACACCTCGTGGACTGCCATCGGTAGTCGCCGTTACTCAATAACCGGCTTTATCGGCATTGAGGATCTTCATGACAAAGACGGCTTGGTGGGAATCGGCGAGACTCGGTTCTATCTCGTTTTGTAATGCCTGCATCACGTCACGATACTCACCGGTAAGCTGGGTACTGAGCCGATTGACCTCGACATCGATGGCCTCGTACGCGCGTAGCCGTTCTATGACGTTTTTGATGGGCGTCAGGTATGTCTCGGTCAACGGATACAAAGAGATATCGACAACGACACGCATCAATCCAAACTCCAGTCCACGCGGATGCCGACCTGGCGACGATCACCGAGCCGCACATACTGCGTATCAGCAAAGTTGGGCGGCTCGTTTCCGAAGAAAAACCCGCGTACCGCGTAGCGCTCATCGGTCAAATTGCGCCCAAACACCGTGACGGTCGTGTTGCCGCGGCGCAGCCCGAAGCGTGCGTGAACCAGTTGATAAGCCTCCGAACGTTGATCGTGGCCACTCGAGAAAAAGAACGCGTCACGGGCCGTCAAGTCCAACCCGGCGAAAAACCCACTGGTCGGATCGTACGCAACGCCGGCTGCAAAGGTGTAGCCGGGGGCGTGTGGCTGCTCGCGCCCATCGAGGCTCGCCAGTGCGCCGTCAGTCTCAAGTTCGCTTGATAACAGCCCGACCGACGCATACGCACGTAGACTCTCGCTGAATGCGGTGTTGAGCTCCAGTTCGAGTCCATACGATTGCCCAGCAGCCGCATTGTCGATGAAAAAGACAAACGACGATGGATCATTCGGATTGAGCTGGTCGGATGTCGAGATTTGTTGGTCATCGCGCTGATCGAGAAACGCCGCAGCACGCACAGACGTCGAACTGCCGCTAGGCTGCCAAATCGCACCGACCTCGATGCTATCGACGAATTCGGCATCGAATTCGGTAAGCCCCTCGGGTACCGGCCCTAAATTGAAGCCACCCGCTTTATAACCGCGTGCTACGCGCAGGTAATACCGCTCGGCGTCGCTACGATCGAAGGTAAGCGACACCTGCCCACCGACCATCGACTCGCTCGGATTTAGGACCAGACCGTTACTATCGGTGTAGTCGGCATCTCTATTTTCGATGCGTAGACCCGCCGTCAACGCCCATCGTTCGTCGAACGACCACTCAACTTCGCCGTACCCGGCGACATTGGTCGCCGCGTAGTCGCTTGCCACCGGCGGCGTATCGACGATGAACGGGCCGAACGCCGGATCGATGTAAACGCCTTGATCGAGCGCTACCAGATCTTCGCGCAGACGCGCCGCATAAACACCGGCTACCCAGGACAAGCGACCGTCAAACAGGCCCTTACCCGGAGCCGAGACAAATCGAAACTCTTGACTCTGATTTTCGCGAATTCGACGTCGGTCAGAAACAAAGTCATACACGAACGGTTCCCAGAAATCGGGATTGCCCCAGTCGGCATCAAAGCTGAAGCGGATGTCCGAACGCGCGACGCTACTTAGGCTCAAAAGACGCCATGTCGGCGCAGCATCCCAACTGACCCGAGCTGCCACAGCGCGTGTGCGCTGCGCATCGCGTCCGGGACGATCGGAAAACGTCGTAAAGCCGTTGTCTAATGCAAAGGCGTCATAACCGTTATCGACGTCAATGTAGAGAGCCGTTAACTCAACATCGATGGCATCCGTAACGGTAAAGTCAGCAGCGACGCGCCAATCCGTCTCGTCCCGGCCATTGGTATCGTCACGGCCAAGGAACGGGTTATCGCGAAAGCCGTTAGCGCGGTAGTTGTAGCCACTCACTCGCACGGCCGCGCGCTCCCCCAGCGGCGTTTCTAAGGCGATACCAACGGCGCGTGCGTCGTCACCACCCGCCAGAACACGAGCGTCGATGCCAAACTGGTCGCCGGGACGTCGCCCGCGAACACTGATAAGCCCGGCGATTGCATTGGCGCCGTAACGCGTACCCTGGGGACCGCGCAATACGTCGATCTGTTCAACATCCCAAGTCAACGCAACGCCGCCGATCGCCGAGAAATCAATGTCGTCGATAACAAACCCTACCGATGGGTTTGGCGCCCCCTCGTACTGCGAACGTTCACCTACACCGCGAATTTGAAAATAACGGGGTCGATTGCTGCCGCCAGCAAAATTGAGGTTAGGGATTGTCTGGGCAATCTCTTCGAAGTGCGTCAGCGCCAAACGGTCGATGTCCGCCCGTCCAAGCACGCTTACGCTGGCCGCCAGCTCGCGGCTGGGTCGCTCACGAAGGTCCGCGCGAACGACGATCTCGTCGATCGGCTCAGCCATTGCGGCTAGTGGGTAAGCGCTGCAAAGGAAAAACGCGCCCAAAAACGGGACGCGAACTAGATTACGCATTGTCAGTCTCCCTACGGCGGTACGAACCGCATCAGGTTCAAAGGGTTCCCGCCGGTGCTTAAAACGCGGCGGATCTCAGGCTGGTGCCACCCCTGGGGCATCGATAGTAGCGCTGTCCACGAACACCTGCAAAAGCCGCGGCATCTAGACGGCTCGTCGAGCGACCGACAAAACTGCCACAATAGCGGGCATGCGACTGTTGCTCACAGTATTGGTCATTGCCGGTTTAATCGGTAGCGGGCTATGGGCCGCAAGCAGCGGTCGCCTCGGCCATGACGATGGACCTGGATCAATTGGGTTGCTGCCGGGTCGAGCGTCGAATGAGGCGATCGATCGCGCCTTTAGTGCGACCCGTATCCGCCGCGCGCATCGGATTGAGGGCGCGACGACGATTCGCTTTGGTGACCCACGGGTCTACACGAGCGTCTCCGATGCAGCGTTCTTGTTGAGCTTGCCGGTGTTCGGCGGCAGTGGCTCCGCCACATTGGGCGACGCGTGCGATTTTGCTCGGCATTGCGCGGCAATCGATTTTTGGGCCGTGACCGATCATGCCGAATCGCTAACGACCAGTCGCTGGCAGCAAACGTTGGAAGGCGCTCAGCAATGCACCGCCATCGCCCGTGGCCATGACGAAGCGCACGATGTGTTTGCCGGTTTCTCATGGCCGTTCGACGAAAGCGGCAGCGTCCCAGCGCATGCTGTACTACTTCGCGACTTTGCCGCAAGCGCAGCGCCGCCACAGCCGCCTCGGTACAACCTAGCGGCGACGGCACGCACGACAACCACGTGGCAAGAACGCGTCGCATTGACCGTACAGGCGTTTTCACAACGCGTGCTGGATTTCGCGGCGCACAGTCGTGCAACACGGCTAGCACGTCGCTGTAACACCGATCGCCGTGATGGTTGTAACGAACATCTGGCGTTGGGTGACGCAATCGCGTCCGTCGCGACCGATGCCGATTCCATCGTTCGCACCGCGATCGACAACACCGTCGGCGAGTATCTCACTCGCACGGCGCACGCCAATCTGACGAGCGCAACGGAATTATTCGAAATCTACTCTGGTCGGGGTAGCGCCGAAATCTATCGGCCAATCGACTGGCGCGACCTGGCTCGTAATGCGACCTGCCCTGCCCCGACCGCCGATTACCTTGCGCCCTGTTGGCGTGCCGGCGAACTAATCGCGCTGCGCTGCGCCGCCGATGGCGGCGACCCAGTTCGGTGCGAACAGCGCGCCGCGTCGGCACGCGCACTGTACGCACGTGTTCCCATCGGCGGTCATCTCTTATTTCGCGAGGAGGCCGCAGCAGCCTGGCGCGATGCTGGCCAGTGTCGAAACTGCTTCCTACCCGCGTTCGACTACCGTGATCGCGGCTCCGCGCAGTACCGCCTCGCGGTTCGGCAATTCGCGGCGACCGGCGAACCGATCCGTCATTACTTGGGATTTGTCGCAGCGTCGGCGTCACTTCGCGCACGGCCGGGTAATGGTTACAAAGAACGCGATCGCTTTCGCAACACCGATGCTGTACGAACGACATCCGATTCGTTGTTTGGCCGCATTTTTGGTGCGAATGTATCGGCCGATGCCGACTTTGGTGAACTGCTGGCGTCGACGAGCAGCGAGCTCGGCGCCGAGCCGGCACGACTAGCGCCGGTCGCCGAGGTCGCACGTCACCTTGCCGAGCACGAACGCGCCCAAAGTTTTCTTTACAGCGGCGGACTCACTGGCGTGCATGTAGGTGACACGTCGCGACAAGCACTTTGGCAATCGCTGCAAACGCGGCATGTGTACGCGACCAGCGGTGACCGGATCCTGCTGTGGTTCGATGCTGGAACCGTCGAGAAACCGGTCCACCCAATGGGTTCGCAGCTGCGCCGGACGGTATCGCCGAGCTTTCGGGTCGCCGCCGCAGGCGCTTACAAACAGCTGCCTGGATGCCCACGCTCAGTTACCGACACCGTCGGTGAAACACGTCTCGACCAACTCTGCGGGAACGAGTGCTTTCATGCATCCGAAGAGCGTAAGTTGATTAGTAAGCTCGAGGTCGTACGCATTAGGCCGCAAGTCAGTGCGGACGAACCGATCGACGGTCTCATTGACGATCAATGGCTGACTCACCTGTGTGAGCCGGATCCGCTCGGCTGCGAATTCACGTTTACCGATCCCGATTTTGAACGGGACCAACGCGACACCACGTACTACGTCCGAGCCATCGCCTCGCCAAGTCTCGCGATAAACGGCGCTGGCTTGCGGTGTGAGTACGACACAGAAGGTCAGTGCATCGCCACGACTCCATGTCGCGGCGAGTTTTCTAACCCGGACTGCTTAGCGCCAATTTCGGAGCGCGCTTGGTCATCGCCAATCTATGTGGAATGGGATGATTGACGTAACCATCGGCTAAGCGGCATCCGCGGCCGCTTTCTTGACTGGCGCAGCGCGTTTCGCGCGCGGATCGAGACCTAACGACCGCGCGATAATCTCGCGCATAATCTCCGAGGTACCCGCATAGATTCGCGAAATCCGTGCATCAGTATACATTCGCGAGATTTGGTATTCGTCCATGTAGCCCGCACCTCCGTGCAGCTGCACGCACTCATCGGTAACCCGCCCTTCCAGCTCGCTGCAATGCAGCTTAGCTTGCGCCGCAATTTCCGCCGTTAGACGACCAGCATTGTGCTCCTCGACACAGCGATCGACGAACGTCTGCGCGACATCGATCGACGTGCGCATATCGGCCATTTTGAACCGGGTGTTTTGGAAATCACCGATCGTTTGCCCGAACGCTTTGCGCTCGCGAACGAAGTCCAACGTCAAATCAAACGCTTTTTGTGCCGCAGCAACGTAGCTGGCGGCGCCGATCAGACGCTCTTCTGCTAGGAAGTTCATCAAGTTGTAAAAGCCGCGCGTCGGATCGCCGAGCACATTCGCTTTGGGAACTTTGACGTTATTGAAGAACAGCTCCGCCGTATCCTGAGCCTTTAAACCCATCTTTTTTAGATTGCGGCCACGCTCGAAGCCCTCCATACCGCGTTCGACGACAAACAAGCCAATACCGTGCGACGAGTTCGGTACGCTACGCGCCGCAACGATAACGAGATCGGCAAGAATCCCATTCGAAATATAGGTCTTCGAGCCATTGAGCAACCAATGGTCGCCCTTGTCTTCAGCGCGCGTTCGAATTCCCGCAACGTCCGAGCCAGCACCCGGCTCGGTCATTGCGATGGCAAGAATCTTTTTGCCGCTGGCACAATCGGGCAGCCAGCGCGCCTTCTGCTCCTCGCTCCCGAGCTCGCCGATATACGGACCTACCAATCGGTTGTGTAAGGTCATGAAAAAGCCTGGATCACCGTGGTAGGCCAGCTCCTCAATGAGAATTTGCTCGTAACGGAAATCGTTGATGCCAAGGCCGCCGTATTGCTCGTCGGCCCACATCATTAAATAGCCCATCTCACCGGCTTTCTCGAACGCCTCGCGATCGACGATACCGTTCTCGCGCCATCGTTCGCAGTGCGGTGCGATCTCGTTAATCATGAACTGACGAACAGAATCACGAAACATATCGTGCTCTTCTTCGAAAATAGAACGTCGCATGGTTACCCCTGCTCTTTGATTGAAAGGATCGCGTTAACGACCCTTGAATTGAGGTGTACGCTTTTCGAGGAAAGCGCTGACGCCTTCGACGTTATCCTCAGTAAACAAAAGCTCGGTCTGCGTCCGCGCCTCGAAGTCGTAGGTCTCGTCGTAGGACGCGGTCATTGCAAAGCGCATGACTTTTTTGGTCGCCGCCAGCGACAATGGTGCCCTTGCGGCTAACGTCGCCGCCAACTCCGCAGTCGATGACGCCAGCTCGTCCGCAGGCACGACACGATTGACCAAACCATAAGCCAACGCTTGCTCGGCCGTAATACGTTCCGACAAAACACTGAGCTCGAACGCCTTACGATAACCGAGCTGACGTGCCAGCAACCAATTGCAGCCACCGTCTCCAACCAACGAAATCGTCGTGAACGGCGACAACAGAAACGCGCTGTCTGCCATGATCGTTATATCCGCTACTAGCGCGTAAGCCAGCCCGATTCCGGCCGCTGATCCGTTTACTGCCGAGATTACCGGTTTAGGCATGTCGGTGATCGCCCGAAAACTCGGTCGATACTCTTGCTGCAGTTGTTCACCGACGCGATAGTCGCCTTCCGGAAACCCCTCTTTAAGATCAGCACCGGCAGAAAACGCACGCCCAGCGGCCGTAAGAACGACAACGCGGACGTCGTCGTCGTACCGCAGCTGCTGCATAGCGATTCCCAGTTCCTTGCGCATTGGCGTATCGAACGAGTTCATCGCATCGGGCCGGTTCAATGTCACTGTCGCGACAGCGCTATCGCGAGCAACGGAGATAGTCTCGAATTGGCTCATTGAATTACCCTAAGCTGCGCTTTGTTGAGCGGCAGGCGGCAGCGCATAGAAACTCCCACCGGAGGCGGCTAACTGGCGCAGCGAATCGGGAACCGCGAAACGATCACCGTATTGCTCATGCAGCGCATCGGCGTTCTTCACAAACTCTGCCAGCCCTTCTGTCTCGATGAACGAAACGGTACCGCCGGTGTACGGTGGAAATCCCCACCCGAATATCGAGCCGATATCGCCATCGGCGGGATCGGTCACAACGCCCTCGTCCATGCACCGTACGGTGTCGAGCGCCTGGACATAGAGTAGGCGTTGGCGAAGATGCGCGACATCTGGTTGTGTGTCGGCGACGGGAAATTCGCTTGCTAGTCCGGGCCACAGATGTTTTGAGCCACCGTCGGGGTATGCATAAAACCCTTTGCCGAACCGTTTTCCGCGACGATCAAGATCGACAACCATCTTGTTGACGACATCATCCGCGGCGGTCCACGGATAGGCATCGCCAAGATCTTTACGGGTCTGCTCCATCACGTGGTACGACAACTCAAGACTGACCTCGTCGGTCACCGCAAGCGGTCCGACTGGCATACCGGCTTGCTTCGCGACATTCTCAATCAACGCTGGCTTCACACCCTCGGACAGCATGTACATGCCCTCGCGCGTGTATGTACTGAACACGCGACTGGTGTAAAAGCCGCGACTGTCATGCACAACGATCGGTGTTTTGCGGATCTGGCCGATGTAGTCGAGTGCGACAGCCGTGGCCCGATCTTCGGTCTGCTTACCGAGAATAACTTCGACCAACGGCATCTTGTCGACCGGTGAGAAAAAGTGAATACCGATAAACTGTCCAGGCCGCTTCGATGCCTCCGCCAAACCAGAGATTGGCAGCGTCGATGTATTCGACGCGAAAATCGCATCGCTTGGGATCACCGCTTCCGTTTTCTCAGTGACGGCGGCCTTAATACCACGATCTTCAAACACGGCCTCGATCACTAGCTCGCAACCCTCAAGATCCGCGTAGTCCGTCGTCGTCTTGATCTTGGCGAGTAACGCCTCGCCTTTTTCGGCTGTCGTCTTACCACGCTTGATCCCTTTCTCGACCAAATTGCGCGAGTAGTCTTTGCCGTGCTCGGCCTTGTCGAGCTCAGTGTCGAGCAAAACGACATCCATGCCGGCTCTGGCCGACACATAAGCGATACCGGCGCCCATCATGCCGGCGCCGAGCACACCCAATTTGGTGATCTCAGTTTTCGGTACATCAGCCGGCCGCCGAATCAATTTATCAGCGGCTTGCTTATTGACGAACAACGTACGAACCATGTTCCGCGCGACCGGATCACGCAGCAACGAGACGAAGTACTTCGACTCGATCGCCAATCCCTTATCGATCGGCACAACGGTTCCTTCGTAAACACAGGACAAGATAGCGTGCGGTGCCGGGTAGTTGTTGTTGGTCTCTTTTTGCGTTAACGCCGAGCCGACCATCAAGGTTTGAATCGACTTTGGATGCATTAAGCCTGCGCCACCGGGGACCTTAAAGCCTTTCACGTCCCACGGCTGCTCTGGCGTACCGACCTCGGCAACCCAACGGCGCGCAGCATCGACTTCGTCACCGGGCGCAACGAGTGCATCGACAACCCCCAAGCCATCGGCCTCGGCCGGCGCCAGGTGCTTACCTTGCACCATCAGTGTCAGCGCTTTTTCAAGCCCGATGAGACGCGGTAGCCGCTGCGTACCGCCACCGCCCGGCAGCAGGCCGACTTGTACTTCCGGCAGACCGAGCTTAGCTTTCGGGTTATTGGCAGCAACCCGGTAGTGACACGCTAGGCAAATCTCGAGGCCGCCGCCAAGTGCGGTGCCGTTAATCGCTGCTGCAAACGGTTTACCGCAGGTTTCCATTTTGCGCAGCAAGCGCTGGAAACCCGAGACTTCGTTGTAAACGGTTTCGACCGGCTGATTTGGGTCAAACCACGTTGCCAAACCTTTTAGGTCGGCACCGGCGAAAAACGACGACTTACCGGAAGCGATAACGGCACCACGAATCGAATCGTCAGCAGCGACTCGTTCAATGCAGGTTTCTAAGTCGGTACGAAACTCCGGTGTCAGCACATTCATCGAACGATCAGCAATGTCGATCGTTAGGGTCGCAATACCGTCTGTGACGGCGAAATCAATGGTTGTAGTCATTGGTGGCTCCTCGCTAGACGCGTTCGATGATTGTCGCGGTGCCCATGCCCGCGCCGATGCACAAGTTGACCAAGGCGGTGTTCAAATCGCGCCGCTCAAGCTCGTCGAGTACGGTCCCGAATACCATCGCACCCGTTGCGCCGAGCGGATGGCCCATCGCTATGGCCCCGCCGTTCACATTGATTTTCTCGTGGTCGATATCGAGATCTTTCATGAATTTCATGACGACAGATGCAAACGCTTCGTTAAGTTCAAACAGATCGATGTCGTCGACGCTCATCCCGCACCGCTTCAAGACCTTTTCGGCACTGGGCGTCGGCCCGGTCAGCATTATCGTCGGCTCCGACCCCACCGATGCGAACCCGACTATACGCGCCCGCGGCTTTATGCCTTGCGCCTTACCGGCGTCATGGCTACCGACCAGCACGGCAGCAGCGCCATCGACGATGCCGCTCGAGTTGCCGCCAGTATGGACGTGATCGATTGCCTCGACCTGCGGGTATTTCTGCAAAGCAACAGCATCGAAACCGGCTTGCTGGCCCGGAATGACGAACGCGGGATTGAGCCCGGCAAGGTCTTCGGCCGTGGTTCCCGGTCGCATGTGCTCGTCGCGATCGAGCAATACCATCCCCAGTTGATCGCGAATCGGTACGATCGAATTGTCGAAGTAACCGTTATCCCAAGCATGCGCAGCACGGCGCTGACTCTCAACAGCATAGGCATCGACCGCTTCGCGCGAGAAACCTTCGATCGTCGCGATCAAATCCGCACCGATCCCCTGCGGGGCGAAGTACAATTCGCTCGCAACCTTGGGGTCCGCCGCCATCGCACCGGAGTCGGATCCCATCGGTACGCGCGACATTGACTCGACGCCGCCGCCGACGACCATATCCGATTGGCCCGACATGACTTGCGCCGCAGCGGTGTTAATCGCTTCTAAGCCCGACGCACAAAAGCGATTGAGCTGTTTGCCAGGCACCGATTGATCGTAATCCGCCACCAAGGCTGAAACACGCCCGACATTGGCGCCTTGATCGCCGACCGGCGACACGCAACCGAAGACGACGTCGTCAACACCGCTGGTATCAAGATCGTTACGATCCCGCAAGGCCCGTAGCACTTGCGCGGAGAGCTCGATCGGCGTGACTTCGTGCAAAGACCCCGATGGTCGCCCTTTGCCTCTAGGGCTGCGAACGTGGTCGTAGATAAATGCGTCGGTCATGGTTGTGTCCTGATGGTTGAATAAGAAAAATTACGCGGCGCTTGCGAGATGATTTCGAAGGCGCTGTTTGGCAGAACGACGCATCGCATCGAACCGCACGTGATCGGGTACGAGTAGCCATAAGTGGGTGGCACCAACGATGGATGCGACGAACTGCACGGCTTCAGCATCGATATCGATATCGTCGCGAACGCTACCGGTGTCGATTCCGTCAGCCAGCCAGGTAGCGACGTCGCTAATTTGGCGTCGATAGGTATCGATTGCGAGGCTACGCGACTCGCTTTCCGGTCCACCGGCTTCGGAGAAAAGAATTTGTTGAATGCGCGCATCGTCGGGAGATGCTTGCACGAATTTCGCATAAGCATCGATGGCAGCGCACATCGCGTCGACGCCGGTTTGCTCCCCGACTTCAGCTTGCAAAACCGCTAACCAGCGATGCGACACCGCCTTGCCGACCGCTTTAAACAGGCCAGCCTTGCTTCCGAACCGATACGTTGCCAAGCCCCGGCTATAGCCTGCTTTCTCGCCAATGGCCGCCAGCGTCGTACCGCCGGCACCTTTCTCCAGCAGCAGCTCGCACGCCGCCTCGATCATGGCGCGATCGGACAGCGCCGAACGTTCGGCTTGGGTTAAAGACGGCGCAGAGCCTGGCTTGGTCATAGGCGAATGGTGCATCGCAACACACCCGCAGGTTACTTGTTACCGACAAGCAAGTAAAGCCTTTTTTGGACGCTGCCGACTCAACCAAGACCGCCGAGCAGTAAGCCACCGTCGACCGTTACGTTGCTGCCCGTCATATAACGCCCAGCATCACTGGCGAGCAGCAACAGTGGGCCAGCTAGGTCGCGGTTTTCGCCGATCCGTTTTTGCGGAATGATGTGGATCAATTGTTGTGCCTGCGGCGATTCGAGGTAGTGCTCGTTGATTTCCGTTTTGTAAAAACCAGGCGAAATGGCATTGACCCGAATACCGAACCGAGCCCACTCATTGGCCATACTCTCGGTCAGGCTCAGCACGCCAGCTTTTGATGCACAGTAAGCCGACAGGGTGCGCGACGACCGATGACCGAGGATCGATGCGATATTGACAACCGAACCAGGTTGACCCGCATCAATCAACCGATTACCGAATTGCTGCGCCACCAAAAACACGCCTTTTAAATTGGTGTCGACGATGGCGTCCCAGTCGGCCTCGGTAAACTTGCCAATAAACTGTTCACGGCTAACACCGGCATTGTTAATCAACACGTCCGCGCGCCAACCGTGTTGATCAATCTCGTTAAAAGCATCTTCTACGGACTGCAGCGCTGTCACATCCATCGGTACGCAAATGGCTTCACCGCCCGCAGCAACGATGCGCTCCTTGGTCGCTTCGAGCTTGTCCACACGCCTTGCCGCCAATATCAACCGAGCGCCGGCGGCAGCCAACACGTCGGCGAAACTCGCCCCGAGTCCGCTGCCTGCACCGGTGATGAGCGCCGTTTTCCCGGCCAGCGAAAATTCCACAAGTTGGTTTGTCATCGTTCGGTTCTCCATCGATGTGACGTTGGTCGCACGGTACACACGACTTTGTGGCAAGCTTCGGCGCGGCGATTGACCGGGATTGGCATGGTACACGAAGCGACGAAGCACGCCGGAGCGCGTTTTCTGGTCACGGTGATGGCGCTGGTTGGCGCTGCAATCGGCGCACCAGCAGTGGCGCAAAACGTCGTTAACGCAGGCAACTCGGCCGGCGATGACGACGGTGCGCTGCCGTTGTGGGAGCTCGGTGCTGGGGCCGCGGCAGCTTACGTACCTGCCTACCCTGGCGCGAGCGCCACGCAAACACGGGCGCTACCGCTACCGATCGTTATCTATCGCGGTAGCTTCTTGCGTGCCGGTGACGGCTCGCTGGTATCAGGTAAGTTGATTGAGAACGACAAGCTCGAGCTCGACATCAGCCTGAATGGGAGCTTCAACGCTGATAGCGACGATGTGGCTATTCGCAGCGGCATGCCGGATCTCGGCTTCCTATTCGAAATAGGCCCAGAACTTGAGTGGCATTTGACGCCCGAAGACAGCGATCGCCATTGGAAGCTTGAATTTCCAGTGCGCGCTGCTTTTTCGGTCGATGACGGCGACCTCAATAGCCGCAGTTGGGTGTTTAACCCGGAACTTGAACTGGAAATGCCCGGGTTCTTCAACCCTAACGACGAACTCTCGGTGGCGATCAGCATGGCGTTCGCTGGCGAGTCTCTGATGGAATATCTCTACGAGGTTCCCAACCGATTCGCCACACCGGCACGGCCGGCCTTCGATGCCAAGGCCGGCTATCTCGGCAGCCAGCTTAGCGTCAGTTGGTCGCATCGCGCTAAACAGCGATTTTTCATTGTTGGCGTGGCAGCGACGTTTCTGGACGGCGCCGAGAATACGACCAGTCCGCTGGTCGAGGAGCGCGTCAACATCAGCTTGTTTGCAGCGGTTGCCTGGTCGCTGATACAGAGCAAACGGCCAGCGCCCAAGGCGCGCAATTAGGCCCGAAACCTTAGGATTCTGTCACGGTTTTTCGCTAAGGATCACCGTGTTCTTGCCGATAACGGACAGAGGTCAGGCAGGCGGGCGCCGACCGAAAACAGGAATCCGAAATGAACTTGGATATTCAAGGCAAGATCGATCGCTTTGAGATTGTGCGACTGTTGGGGAAAGGGTCGCAAGGCTCGGTATTCTTGGCAAACGATCCAAACCTAGGTCGCAAGGTCGCGATAAAGGTGATCTCGGCCACGGCGCCTGAATTGGCTGCTGATCAGACAGGTGCCGCGCCGCTTGAGGGCCGAATCTCGAGTCAGTTGCGCCATCCCAACATCGTCGCCATTCACGATGCCGGCGAATCCGAGCATGGCACGTACATGGTGTTCGAGTTTGTCGAGGGCGAAACGCTGCGCGAGCGAATCTCGCGACTCGGACCGCTGACGATTGCCGAAGCGACGCCGATTATTCGCCAGGTACTCGATGCACTAGGTACCGCTCACAAAATGCAGTTCGTCCACCTCGACTTGAACCCGCGCAACATCCTGATGGATACCAACGGCGTACCGCGCGTTATGGACTTTGGCCTGTCGAAGCATGTCGAGAATACGCCTCGAAACTCGAGTACCGCTACCGGCACATTGCGCTATATGGCACCAGAGCACTTTACCGGACATCCACTCGGTCCATACACCGACGTCTTCGCGCTCGGCAGTACGTTTTTTGAGCTGGTGACCGGCCGCCACGCCATGGATGCAACGACGATTGCCCTCGTCATGAAACAAATCCAAACGCAAGATGCCGACCTGACGCGTATCACCGAACTCGAGCACGGCGAAGCCTTCGCACGCTTTCTTCGCGGCGCACTCGAGCGTGATATTGAGGGTCGCTACAGTTGCGGGAGCACGATGGGCGATGCGTTCGATCTGTTCCTGCGCGAAACCGGACTGGAAGCCGACGCACACGCGAGTAACTCGAACGTTACCGTTGAGTTTTTGATGCGGCGCATGCAGCGCAAGCAAGACTTCCCTACCGTGTCGAAAACGCTGCTCGACATCAATCGTCTAACAGGCGATGACGTGCAAGTCTCCGCCGATAAACTCGCGAACGTGGTGCTGCGCGACTTCGCCCTTACCAACAAAATTCTAAAGTTAGCCAACTCGCCGGTGTACGGAAATCGCGCTACCGAAGTCACCAGTATTTCGCAGGCGATCGTACTGATGGGCGTATCGCAGATACGGATGATCGCCAACAGTCTGACCGTGTTCGGTCACTTGCGCGGTAACAACGCGCCAGTCGACTTGAAAGACTCGATGGTACGCAGCTTGCTGGCCGGGATGATCGCCCGCCACATCGCCAAAGAGAGCCGACTCCGCGGCGCCGAGGAAGCGTTTATCTACGGAATGTTTCAAAATCTTGGAGAACCGTTGTCGATTTACTACTTTAACGAGGAGTGGCTCGAAATTCGC
>JBCDBO010000056.1:0-20289 GCA_039183535.1 Pseudomonadota bacterium
CGAGGAGTGGCTCGAAAGTCGCGATGCGCAGAAAGAGCGCGGCCTCGACGCTGCAGCGGCGTCGCGAGGCGTACTTGGCGTGTCGTACGGCGAGCTCGGTGCGGCGGTTGCCAGAACCTGGCAATTGCCCGACTCCATTCGCTCGGTAATGGTTGGAACCGCACAAACGCCGGAAGTCGCCGGTGAAGATGACTCGCGGATGCAGACTTTCGCGATTTTCGCCAACGAGCTCGCCGGTATCGCAGAGGGGGCATCGGATCCTAGTGACCCGGAGCCGTTGCGTCGCCTATTAGACCGGTACCGGATCGACGTCAATATTTCGGAACGCTACGCCGTTGCGTTATTGAAGGCCGGCTATGACAAGCTGGCAGAAGCCGCCGACGTGTTCGAAATTAATGTGGCGAAAAGTGAATACTGTCAGCGTCTCCTGGACTGGTTCGGCGTTGCGTCGACAACATTCGCAAGACGCTCGTCCGCAAACGCAGCCTCAGCCTGATACCGGTCCAAACTGCGGCACTCGCTTAGCGAAGTTAGCGGCGACAGCCTCCATCTGATTTGGCTTGCCGATAACACGTAGCTGCGTCTCAGCTTCGTTTCGAAGCGCCGCGTGGGTGTCGCCGTCGACGGCGCGATTGCAGAGCAGCTTCGTGGCCTGGACAGCATCTGGGGATCGATTAACGATGGTTGTCGCCAGTGCCATTGCGCGATCGCGTGGCGATTCGGCCACTTCGGTTACCAAATTGGCGGTCAGCGCCTCGTTCGCATCGATCACATCACCGGTTAACGCCAAACGTTTCATTCGATCGGCCGGTATGATGTCGCGTGCCGTGACGGTAATGCCCATGTCTGGTACAACGCCCCATTTCACCTCCATGACGGAAAAGCGTGTATCCGGCGCAGCGATTCGAAGGTCCGCGCCGAAGGCAATTTGCAAACCGCCACCGAATACAACGCCGTGTAACGCGGCAATCACCGGTACTGGTAAACGCCGCAAGCCTAGCGCTGGCTGTTGGTAGTAATTCGCATCGGTTCCCGGTAAAGGCTGCATTCGCTCCAGCAACGATGCTTGCCCATCGGCTGCGAACGATGCGATATCCAGACCCGAACAAAAACTCTCGCCGGAACCGGTCAGTACGACGACCCGCACGTCTGCGTTACCGGCGATGGTCGCCGTCGTCGCAATGATCGCATCGAACATGGCGGGATCGAGCGCGTTCATTTTCTCAGGTCGCGCCAACTCCATGACGGCAATGTGATCGGCGATCGATAAGTGGACACGTTCTGTCACGATGGAACTCCAGCAATACGGATGCCGGCAGCATACCTGCTCATCACAAAGAACGCGCCTTGTCTTTACCTACCGAGTGCGGCTAGCCTTGCGCCATGCGCGGGATTATTACCATCGTTATTGCCGGTCTGGGCATCGTCGCGTGCTCGGCTGCGCCACCCATTGAGCCACGTCAGTCGACCGGTGCCGCTGCACCAGCAACGGCACAAGCCGAACGCTACGTCGTCAACGGCGATGCGTCAGATATTGAGCTTAAAATTTACCGCGGCGGTCGCCTTGCTGCGCTCGGCCATAATCACATCATCAGCGTGGCCGACCTCAGCGGCGAGTTTTATGTCAGTTCCGATTGGCAACAAACCGCAGGTATGGTGTCGTTTCCTGTCGCAGCGCTTCGAATTGACGAACCAGCGCGCCGCGACGCAGCCGGCCCCGAATTTGCGTCGGAGCCGAGTGCCAAAGACATCGCCGGAACGCAGCGTAATATGCTCTCCGAGCGCCTTTTGAATGGGGAACGTTTCCCGACGATAGGACTGGCGATTGCACGCATCACCCGTAGCGATGATGCAGTCGTAGCCACGTTGCTGGTGACGATTCGCGAGCAGACAAGCAGTATCGAGGTACCGGTTAAGGTCACGATCGACGCGAATCGCCTGACGGCGAGCGGGACGACAACACTAAGCCAGCGGGAACTCGGTCTGACGCCGTTTAGCGTCATGCTCGGTGCACTCGAAGTGCAAGACGCGATCGACGTGCGCTTTTCCGTGCGGGCTGAGCGACCGTAAAGACGGCGGTTTCGACGGTGGCGAACGAACGTGCGATGGCCTTGTGGCAACGCTTATCTAACGTATCGGCGGGTCGTTGGTTATTCTCAAGAATCGTCTGCTGGCAAACGCCTTACTTCGCGTCGATCAAGCCACGTTTCGACGTGCTCGAGTCGGGCCGCGCCGTGGCATCGATGCGCAAACGCCGTGCCGTCACCAATCACATAGGTACTGTCCACGCGATCGCGATGGCCAATCTGTGTGAACTCGTCGCTGGAACAGTGACGGAGGTATCGATACCGAAGGCCATGCGCTGGATTCCGCGTGGTATGCAAATCAGCTACCTAAACAAAGCCACGACGCATGTTCGCGCCGAGGCAAAGCTACCGGCATTGCGCGACGGTACGGCCCAGGATGTCGTCGTGCCAGTCGATGTCGTGGACACGAACGGCACCGTCGTCGTGCATGCCGACATCACGATGTATGTCTCACCGCGCGAGCGTAAGACAGGTTAGGGCGTCGGCTGCCGCAAGTCCCAACGATTGCCGTACAAGTCTTCGAAGACGACGACCCGGCCATAGTCTTCGTCGCGAGGCGTTTCTATGAATCGAACACCGCGCGCGCACAAGCGCTCGTATTCACGATAGAAATCGTCGGTATCGTAGAATAGCCAGACGCGTCCAGGTGCTTGTCGGCCTACTGCGTTAACTTCAGCCGTGTTTTTCGCTTTCGCGAGCACAAGACCGGCCCCACCGCTCGCCGGACCAAC
Source organism: Pseudomonadota bacterium (assembly GCA_039183535.1). Taxonomy (GTDB): domain Bacteria; phylum Pseudomonadota; class Gammaproteobacteria; order Steroidobacterales; family Woeseiaceae; genus JBCAXA01. The sequence goes on from JBCDBO010000056.1 coordinate 2,819, forward strand.
GACAACCCAGCGTTTGCCGTTCGCACCCAACGGCGTGTCCTCACGCAGCGTAAATCCCAAACAGCGGCAGTACCAATTGATAGCTTCGTCGTAGTCCTTGACTAGCAGCGCGACAGCACTAAGCGTTGTCTGTGTCATGTCGCGAGCGTGCAGCGCCCGCTCAAAACAGCTTCTCCACGCGGCGCCTCCGCTACATCAAATGAGACAACGGGACCGTCTTGCCACATCCGGACACGTAAATCGGCATCTGCATAGACGGCGCGATGCAGCCTTACCCGCAGTCCACGCAATAAGGTCGGATCGAAATCACAGACGGTCGCTAACACAGCACGGCAAACAGCGCCGATTAGGCAATCGCCAGGTACGACCGGACGATCGTAACCCGCACGACGCGCGGCATCGGTATCGATGTGCCACGCGGGACCACCGGCTAGCCAGCGATACAGGACAGCACTGTCAAACTCAGGCCTTATCGCCAATGAAAAATCCGGGTCGCGTTCGGATCGGTTGTCCTTCGGCGCTGGCGGTAGCGCTGGCGTAACAGCTTGTGCAAGTCGATCGGCGCGTGCGTGGTAGCTGGTCGTCAGCGCGAATAAAGCGCGTCGATCTCGCGCCCGACGGGCCTCGCTGCGAAAACGGACGTGGCAGCCCTCACCGGCCGGGTCGGGCCAAACATGGCTCACCTCGCTCGAAATTTCGACGCTGTCGCGTGGCAACATCGGGCTGAACACCTCTAGCTCGCGTGCGGTTAAGCGAACATGATTGCGTTGCCAGCCACAATCGTCCAACCAATCGTCGTCGACCAGCAGCGCGGCAAAGGTTGGCATAACAACAAGTCCATGGCCTTCAAACAAGTATGGCAACTCGCTGCGCTCGAGTTCGTCGCGGCCAAAGCCTGCCGCTAGCGCGTAGCAAACCGCGTCCCGCTCTGTCCACGTTACAGTCGTGGTCAGCAGCCCGTCGCGTGTTAGCGCGTGAGGATCGAGTCCTTGAGTTGTTGCTGGATCCGCTGCCAATGGTCGCCTTAGCTACCAGTCGAGCTCTTAGGCTCGACAAAGAAGTCCGGGAACGGTTCCCGCTCTGGGTTGATTTTGTATGGCGTTAGATCGGTGATACCAGCGGCGGCCAACACCTCGTCGTCAACGAAAAACTGACCCGTCTCTTCGGTAGGGCTTTTCGACAGAATGAGGTACGCGGCATCGCCCATGACCTCAGGTTTCAGTGAGCGCTCAATCATTTCGTCACCACCGAGCAAGTTTTGCACGGCGGCCGTCGCGATGGTCGTCCGCGGCCATAACGCATTAACCGCAATACCGTGCGATCGAAACTCACCGGCCATACCGAGTACACACAGACTCATACCGTACTTGGCAATGCTGTAGGCAACGTGTGGGGCAAACCACTTTTCTTCGAAATTAAGCGGCGGCGAAAGATTAAGTATGTGGGCGTGGTCGCTCTCTTTTAGATGCGGTAAGCATTTCTGTGACACCATAAACGTGCCGCGTGTGTTGACCTGATGCATCAAATCGAAACGTTTCATCGGCGTCATCAAGGTTGGCGTCGGCGAAATCGCACTGGCGTTATTGACGCAAATGTCGATTCCACCAAAGCGTTCGACGACCGCTGTGACCGCCGCCTCGACCTGGCTCTCATCGCGTATATCGCAAACGATTGGCAATGCTCGTCCACCGGCTGCTTCGATTTCCTCGGCGGCCGTGTAAATCGTGCCTGGCAATTTCGGGTGTGGCTCGGCCGTCTTCGCGACGATGGCCACGTTGGCGCCATCGACGGCACAGCGTTTCGCAATGGCGAGTCCGATTCCGCGGCTGGCGCCGCTAATAAACAGCGTACGGTCTTTCAATGTCGGCACGTTATGACTCCTTCGCTTTCTCCTGGAACAGCGCCAGGTGTGCTCCGGCTGGATCGCGGATCACACAGAAGCGACCACCAGCCAATGGCGCAGGACCATGCACCACCGCGCCGTTTTTTGCAATGCAGCATTTTATGCTATCGTCCAAATCCGGAACGCCGACGTAGTTCAGCCAAACCGGTGGTAAGCCGGCGTTGCTGTCGCGCGCGTGGCAAACGCCAGCCGTACCCGCCTCGTCATTGTCGGCCAGCATTGTGTAATCGTTGTAGCCACCCATGTCAGTGTCCATCACGCGCCAACCAACGACATCGCGGTAGAAATCGCGCAACTCATCGGCGTTATCGACCGTCAGGTCGGTCCAGACGATTTTTCCAAAGCTTGTTGCTGTCATAGCGTCTCCCAGTGTACGGCTGCATCTAACGTGCCGTGATCATACTCGCACCAGCCCACCCTCGACTGTCTGATCAGCTCGAGCCGCTCAAGCCGGAACAGATGTGCTTCCAACGATCTGCGCGCAAGCGGCCAGAGCACGGGTGCTACGTCGTCGTAAGCCAGACGAACCAACGTGTCGATGTCGCACGGTTGCGCCCCTTGTAGGACAGTCGCGATTTTGCGCTCGCGAGCCAGTCGATGCCGCAACAAGCCAACGATCTCGGCGGGCGGATCGGTGATCAACGTGCCATGCCCCGGCGCGATAGCCGTCAATGACAAATCCAGCAAGCGCCGAAGTGAGTGCAGGTAGTCGTGCATGTCACCGTCTGGCGGCATGATAACGACGGTGCTGCCTTGCATGATGTGATCGCCCGTTAGCAACACACCGTCTGGCGTCAGATAGCACAGGTGGTTCGACGCATGCCCGGGCGTGTGCACAACCTGTAACGGTGCGCCGCCTTGTAACGGCACTACGCCGCCGTCCGCCAAAACGACATCGGGAGCGAACCCATGATCATTCTCTGGGGTCGCGGGCGGCGGCATTCCGAAAACCGGCACACCGAGAGATGCCGCCAACGGCATGGCCGCGGGACTGTGATCGCGATGCGTATGGGTTACAGCAACAGCCTGAATGGATCTAGGCGCGGTGACAACGATCGCGTCGCGATGTACCGGGTCGTTTGGTCCCGGGTCGACGACGATACAGCCGCTTTCAGAACCGTAGAAATACGTGTTGGTTCCCGAGCCGGTCATCGGGCCTGCGTTAGGCGCCGTCAATCGCCACAAAGACGATGACAACGGCGTTAGTTCTCCGGGTCGGCATGGCGCAGACATCTCGATAGTTTAGGTGGCGCAGACCGACTTGTCGCGATTCACGGCGCTTTGCCGAGTTTACCGAGCGGTTGTGCCTGCGGTTTGCGCCGATACTCATCGCATGCACCGAGGAGTTACCCTACTGGCCGTTGTCGCTATTGCGATGTCCACGCCTGTCGCCAGTCACGATGCATGTGCAAAACTCGACTGCCAACGCTTAGCCAGCAAAATTGAGCGCGCCGAGGGCAAACTGCGGCGTAAACACTCGCTCAAAGACAGCAAGAGGATCAAAGCGGAACTGAACGCATGGCGTGCCGAGCAACGGCGTTTCTGTCGCCGTTACTCACGCTGAAGAGCACGCTCATTGGCGCCCTATTAGCGCTAGTCCCAAACTACGATCTGACCCGCACTGTCGTGGTGGTCCAGTCGTCGATGGTCGCGATTCGCGGGCTTCGCCGGCTAAGCTGGGTAGCGAGCGGCTACGCTGGGAAGAAATCGATGGGCTTCGTCGTTGTTATCGCTTCCACATCTTTAGCGTCGAAACGGAACAACTTGACCCGCTGCACTAACTTTCGTTCAAGGTCCGGGTTCGCCAACTCGCTCGAGACAACCTCGCACATTGTTACCGACCCGTCTGGCGCAATGGTTAACCGAAGAACCAACTTACCCTGCAACGTTGGGTCTTCGCGCAGCGCGCGGTTGTACAACCGATAGATTGCGCCCTTGTTACGATCGAACACGAGTTCGATTTCTTCTTGGCTGCGTGATGCTTTGTTGCTTGTACCGCTGCGACGAACGTTGTTACTGCGCCCTGTACCAACGCCCTCAACCGGTGCTTCTACCGCTGTCGTCGCGCGAGCAACCAGCCCGCTACCGCCAGTATTTCGCGATAGGTTCGACGTGTTGATCCCGCTACTGCCGCCGGCAATATTGCTGGTGATGAGCGAGCGTTCATTGGCTGTATCCGCACCGACCGAATCTGACAGGTCGCGCTGATCTGCTATGTTCGATACAAGCTCATTGTCGGTGAGCGAGGCCAGGTCCTCAGCAAAGGGTAATAATCCAGCGACTGAGGCTTGCTCGCGTGCCGTTGGTTCAGGCTCGGGCGCGACTTCCGGTTCTGGCACAGGCTCCGGTTCCGGCGGTTTTTCCTCGGCTACCTTCTCCGGCTCTTCGACGTCTGGCTCCGGCTCTTCTGGCTCCGGCTCGGGCGGTGGCGGCGGTGGTGGCTCCGGTTTTTCCTCTAATACCAATTTAGCGAAACGCGGAGGAATTTCCTCGACCTCAAACGGGTCTTTTTCCTGCACCGGCAAAAACGGCCAAGCAGCACCGAGGAACGAGATAACGCCCATGGTCGTCAGCAGCGTCTTACGAAAGCTCTTTTCTTCCGCGCTCGAGACACTCCATGGCAGCACGTACTCTCTGTAGAACGGTAAATTCACGCCGAAATCCTCTTAACCGCCAGCGCTCGCCTGAACGAGTTTGTCTGAGCTTTTCTGCAGCACGGCCAGAGAGATTCGACCGTAATCAGCATCGGTACACGTCGCCATGACTTTTTTCAGCAAGCGATACGGAATATCGCGGTCGCCCATAATCGTAACTTCCCGTTGCGATATATCGGCGTTCGCCGCTTGACGAAGCACGCGATCGTTCTGCGAAACCAATGCTTCCTTAAGCGGTTCAATAACGTTGCCTGACGCTTCGTCGATCGTGTCGATCGCAACAACGGGCGCACCTTGAACCAAAATGTCGCGTTCGGTAATCATCACAACGACAGTCTCGTTCGCTTTTTGCTCGGCGATCGACTCCGGCAACTGCAGGTCTTTCGCATTCGGTAACGATTCAACTTCCGACGAGCTAACCAGCAGGAAGAAAACCAAAATCGTAAAAATGTCCATCAACGACACGAGATTAAGTGCTGTCGACCCTTTCGAGCGACGATGGCGCCGATCCATTCTGGCTGCACGCTTCGACGATGCCATTAGGCTTCTCCGGCGGACGCGGCAACCGCGTCGCCCATCGAAATATCGGGGAACAAATCGGACCGTTCGACAGCATCGTCGATCACTTCCTCACGCACGCGCATCTTGTCCATGACCTGCACGACGATGTCGTACGGGATCTCCTGCTCAAGGAGTAACGTAGCGTCCGTTTTGTCGGGATTTTTGTCTTTAATTTCTTTGAGCTTGTCCGACAGCCGCTCAAAGTCGTAGCCATCGGTCGTGTTCTCGATCCGGGCCAAGACAAAACCGCGTCGATCGCCTACTTCGATCAAACTTTCCCGGACAGTAATTTCCAGTTGCAACGTTTCTTCTTGGTCTTCGGCGGGCTCGGAAGAGGATGCCGGCACATTCAACTCGAGAATGGCTAGCCGCGAGAACACAGCCGTTATTAGAAGAAACGGAACCAGGATGACCATCAGGTTCATAAACGCAGTAATGTCGAGGTCCGCCGCTTCTATATCGCGACGGGCCCGGCGGCTTGATCTCACGCGGCCGCTCCCGCTTCACGCCGTTCGGTGACCGCGTTAAGGAACTTCACCGACGCCATCTCTAACGAATCAACAATCGCGTTGGTTTTCGTCTGCAAAACGCTGTGAATCAGCAACAGCGGGATCGCGACCATCAGGCCGAATGCTGTCGTGTTCATCGCCACCGAAATACTGGCCGACAACATGTCGGCTTTATCAGCCGGGTTGGCTTGCGCGACGGCGGTGAACGCGCGGATCAGACCGATAATCGTACCGAGCAGACCGAGCAAGGTCGCGATATTCGCCAACGTCGCGAGGTAATGCGTGCGTTTTTCGAGTCGCGGCAGCACCTCCATCAAGCTCTCGTCCATCGCCTTTTCAATATCGTCGCGGCGACGCGCCGAACCGATCCGGTACAAACCGTAGCTCATCACGGTACCGATCGCGGCACCTGACTTTGACGTCATTTCGGATGCCTGCTTGAAATGACCGGCTTTTAGGAGCGGAACGACTTTCTTCCACAACGCACGGTTTTTCGCGCCTGACACCGAAAGATAGGTGTAGCGCTCAATGGCAATCGCCAATCCGAGTCCGAAGACAAACAGAATTGGATACATGAACGCGCCACCGTTCTGAAAAAAATTGACAACAGCGTCTAAAGCATTCATTTGACTCTTCCTCTTACGTCATCAAATGCGTGAAACATCAGCGTTATTTACGGTTCTTCAACCGTCTCGACGCTGTACAAAGATTCGTAGTAGCGGCTTTGGCGCCGAAAGACATCGCGGTCGACCGGCTCCAATGCTTCGTCTAACAGGGTGTTTACCGGTCGACCGACGAGGTCGCCGAGATCGGCTTGCTTCCAAGGCAGGATGTACAGAACTTTCGGCAACTCTTGGTTGCCGGTGATCGTTGTACTGCCAAGATCAAGCTGATCAATGACGCCGTCATTCGACGCACGACGCACGACGCCCTCCTCAGGGCCAGGGCCGGGGGGCGCTGCGTCGGCACCCGCTGCATCCAGTTCGGTGCCGGAGACGCCGGGTTCGATATCTTCAACGGGAGCTGGCTCGGATTCCTGTGCGTGCACAAACGCCATCGGCATCAAGATGCCGAAAAACGCGATCACTGCCGTGCTGTTGTGACGCTGGTGCATTGACGAACCCTTACTACTAGTTTCGAGCGGTACGACGCGTGAGATCGGTAATCCAGCGTGCAACCGTCGGATCTTCATCGGGAGTCAGCAGTTGATAGGAGCGATAGAACTCCAATGCATCGACCAAACGCCCGAAATACAGCTCATTTAAGATCCCAAGGTTTAAGTGTGCCAACGGGTAGTCAGGTCGAACTGTGATCGCCTTCAAATATGCGCTCTCTGCCTCACTAAATTGGCCATTTCTGCGATGCAGTATGCCTTGTTGGTTCAGCGCTTCTGCCGATTCGGGGTTGAGCGTCAACGCGGTGTCGATCGCGGCCTGGGCATCGTCTAAGCGACCTTGTGCGATATAGATGATCGCAAGGTTGACGTGCGGCCCTGCATAACCGGGATGAGCCGCGACAAAGCGCTTAAATTCTGACTCGGCACCGCTTTGATCGCCAGTTTCCATCAGCAGCACCGCTCGTGCATACGCGGCGGTTACCTCCGGCGGCGCCAGCGCAGCATCGGTCATTGCAGAGCTCGAGTTACTGCTCGGTAGCCCGGCCGACTCCGAGATACGATCGCTGCCAGCGGCTACCGACGATGTATCCGCACCGCCGCCGCCCGGCGCCGCGCAGCCGGCGAGCCAGACCAATGCGGCCACACTAATTAAGCGTAACGAGGGCATTTTCGCTCCGTTCGTACTTGGCATAGCGGGCCGGCAATAACTCCGCAAGCGCATCGAAACTGCGCCGGACCCACTCGTCGTAAACACCGTCGGTGGTCCGGACGGCATTCGCCTTGTACAAATCGATGGCCTGCTCTTCGAATGGGAACGCCTGCTCTTCAAGCAAGATGTCGTACTGCTCAAGCGCATCGGCATTGAGATCCGCTGGCCGCTCAGATTCCATCAAGTCGCGGCTGAACTGTTGATAGGCCTCGCCAATGCGAAACGTCGCCGCGGTCGTCACTTCCGCAACGCCATAATCGGACGCTTTGCTGTAAGCAGCAATGAGGCCTTCCATTAGGTCTTTTTTCACACTCAAGCTCTGTTTGAGCGGGATCGTTAGCTGCATCGCACTAAATGCCAGGCGCTGCGGCTCCGCCAATTCCAACGTTGCCTTGGCTGCCAGGAACTTACTGCGATCTGTCCGGCCCGCGCCGGCCGTGGCGTCGGCGCTAATGATCTCGCGTAACCAAAAGGTCCGTGACGCGTTGTCGTTACGGACACTGGCACCGTCGGCCAGGCGCAGACGTGCTTCAATCGATTCCGACAAAGGCTCGGGATACTCGTTGACAATCCGCTCGAGCAAAGCGGCTTCCTTGCTAACGTTACCGGTGTCGCGATACAAGTCCGTGGCTTGCCACAACGCTTCACGACGCATATCGGGCGTGGCGCCGGCAGCGCTCGCCATTCGCTCGAACTCCTCGGCAGCACGGCTTTGGTCGCCGCCTTTCAAGTAGACGACCGCGAGCTTACGGGTCGCCTCTTCATTGTATTCGCTGTCTGGGAACGTACGGCGAAACTCTTCGAGTACGTTCGCCGCTGCCGCCCAGTCTTCGAGCTCGATCAAAGCTGATGCCGCGTCGTACTCCGCCGTTTCGATAATCGGCGAACCAGCTGCCACAAGACCGACTCGACGGAAATTACTCACGGCTGTCGCGAGATCGCCGATCGCTCGCGCCTGCTCGCCCTGCTTGTACACCGACGACGCGATTCGCTCCCGAATTTCCGCTTGTCGGTCGGGCTCATCGGCCGGTATCAACGGCGTCAGCGACAAATACGCCGACTCCGCCTCAGCATACTGCGCAAGATCGAAGTGGGAATGGGCGATAACGGTCCATGAGGTATCAAGCAACGCGCGATCGGGCACGGGTTGTTTACCAACAACGTTACGTGCAACGGCAATCGCCAGATCGAATTGCCCTTGACCGAATAGGTCCTCGGCGACCGTTGTCATGACCGGCGCTGCCTGCGGGTGATTCGGGTACGTATCGGCGAAACGCAAGCCGCTGTCCAAATAGAGCTGGTGCCAATCGGATCGCGCTACCGGATCGTCGAGCGTATCCTCATGGCGCTGGTAAGCCAGTAGCGCCGCGTAACCCGCCTCCGAGGATTTTTCGTGCAGCGCGTATGTGTAAGCCGTCGTTTCATACTCGCTAGTGGCCTGCGCGTAATCACCCGATTCGAATAAAATCTCGGCCAACAAGAAATTGGTGTTGGCCGAATCGTCTTCGCCCGGAAAGTAATCGAGGTATTTCCGATACCAGCGGGCAGCGGTCTGATAATCGGGTCGTGACTGCTCTTGCTGCGCTTTGGCGTGATAGAACTGCGCTAGATCATCGAGGTTCGATTTGAGGCTCGTGACCACCGCCGGGTGTTGCTCGCGCTGGCGCGTCGCCCAGAACGCTGTGTCCATGCCGTAACGCTCGACAAACTCCGCTTTGGCGCTTAGTACTTCGCCTGGGAACCCGCCTTGCTTGTAGGCCTCAATGACGCGCTCCTGCAGCAGTGGTGCGCGAAAATGCAATGGATCTCGTTCGACGTAGGCACGGTAGGTGCCGGCGGCATCAGCGAAGCGTTCTTTGCTGAGGTACAGATCCCCAAGATTGGCGTAGATAATATGCGCGTAACTCGGCTGTGCGCGTGTACCAAAGAAGTCATCAATGGTCTCGGCGCCATCGAGGTACGAGAAACTGATCGACAAAACACGAAAGGTATCGCTAACCAACTCTCGCTCGGCGCGCGTCAAACTTTCATCGAGCACCATCGGCGCGTCTTCTCTGTCGTCGGGGAGCTTGCGATCCAACAACTCGAAAAAGGGATTGAAACTCTCTTCCAGGAACGATTGCTTAAAGCGCGCCCAACCCAATTTGTACAACGATTGCTCGTAGAACGTTGATTCGTCACCAAAGCCGACGACACTCGCGTAGGCATCCTCGGCCGGTCCGTAGCGCTTATTGATGAACAGCATCTCGCCACGGCGAAACTGCACTTCGTCGATTAAGTCCGTCTCGGGGTATTCCTGAACCAAGGTATCGAGAGCTGCCAACGCCGCCTCCGGTTGGGCGGCACTCTCGTAGGCGCGCGCAAGCTGGTAACGAACCATGTCGTTGCGCCCGTAATCCGGGTAACGAGCGAGTAACTGCTCGTACAGGCGGATGGCGCTGTCGTAGCCAATGTTACCGAGCGAATCGATGTTATCCGCCAGTTGTTTCGACTCATGTATCTCAAGTTCTATATCGGCAAGGCGGCGCATCGCTTCGACACTAAGGCGAGGGTCATCACCGACCAAATCGAGAAAGGCGCGATAATTGTCGCGGGCGAGCTCAGCCGAGTTTTCAATCGGCTCGGACGGAATAACCGTGACGTCGCGCTCCTCGAGACTACGAATGGTCTCGTCGCGATTCGGGTTAACGTCATCGCCAAAGGGCCACAACCAACTCATCGCGATCAACGTAGCTGTTGCTGACTGCGACATCAGTTCTGCCCTCCACCCGATGCCCGATCGTAGATAGAGGCAAGCGCAAAGCGTGCTTGCACGGTATAGGTATCAAGGCGTTCCTTGCGAGCCTCTAGCTCTGTGACCGCGATGCTGTTAACAACCATTTGTTGTTTCACGAGCAACGCGTCAAGCGCGCCGGATAGCGCGTTGATACGCGGTACCAAATCGTTGATACGGCGACGAAACTCGGCGAAACGCGCCGGTTCATCGTCGAGGGCCGTAGCCACCTTCGCGTGCAAGCCGCGGGAGATATCGAGCGCACGATTGATATCGCGTAGGTCTTTCTCGACTTGCCAAACACGCGCAGGAAAACTCTTTTCCATTTCCCATTGCATAACGCCGCGCAGCAAGCGCAGCTTGTCGCGCGCGTCGGCGGCCTCTGGCCACGGCCCCGCCAAACCCGGTGTGGCCGTGTAATCCGCGATCTCCTCCCAAAGCCTCGCCTCACTGACCGGCGCCATTGCTGCGACGTCCTGCTCAGCACGAATGTCTGCAATTCGGGCGGACAACGTATCGGCGCGATTCTGTAACTGATCAAGGTCGTTACCATTGACGGTGTCCAATGCCTTCGGCCGGCGCGCATCGAACGCCAATTCGCGGGTTTCAATCATGCCGTCGAAAACACCGACGTTTTCGCCCCATGTATCGAGATTCTTGCGCAACTGAGCAAGGTCCCGAAAATTCTTCAATGCCTCTTGAAACTGATGCGACGCGAGTAAGTGATACAAGTAGCGCGACTCGTAGCTATCGGGCACCGCGCCTAACTGCCAGAACCAGCCGGCGTCGACATCCGGGTCAAGCGCCAACAATTCGGCAACAATCTCGCCCGATTCGATCCGCTCGATAGCCGCATCTAGGCGCTGCGTTTCATCGACGTACGCTTCGATCGCGAGCAGGTACTGCTGTGCCGCTTCGTTGTTGGCATCGAGCTGACCGTAGGCAAACGGGATTGCCAACAGCGACTCCTGCACGGCCGCATCGAGCAAGTCACGACCACGCAGCTCGAGCCATGGGACCAAGGCGCGCCGGTAATTTTTCAATTCGGCGTCGGCCCAGCCAACGCCGAGCAGCGCCTTGTTCGAGTAAGGCCCATCGAGCCGCACGCGTTGTAGAACGATCTTCGCATCGTCGGGCTGCTTGTTTTGCAAATACGCGTAACCGAGCGCCACATTGGCTCGGTCCTGCAGGGCGCGAAATTCCTCGACATCAACGTCACCGCGTCTGCCTAACTCCTCTAGGATGCGCGCCCCAGCATTGATGTTGCCGGCGCGCACATAAGCAACGCCTAGGTTGTACGACGCGAAGTGATGCCAGTCTTCGGGACCGCGCCAGCCCTCAAGTCGACGGGCAGCCTCATCGTAGCGGCCGAGTGCCATGAGGACTTGCGCATGCATCATGCGCCGCTCCGCTCGCAGCGGCTTTTCAAGACGACCCTCAATGGATTCGAGCGCAGTCAGCGCATCAGCGTGAAAACCGCGTTGGTAACGTATTTTCGCAAGGAAGAACCACGTTCGATCACGAACTGCCGGCGCCGTCTTCGTAGCGAGCAAACGGTCGAAAATGGTGGCCGCTTCGTCGTGTAGGCCGTACGACAAATACAATCCGCCGAGCAACAGCTCCGCATCGTCGGCATGGTTCGGTAAGCGCTCACGCGCGGCGGCCGACGTGATGTCGATGATCGAGTCGAAGTACTCGCCCTGGTAAAAATTAAACAGGGCTTGGCCGTAGTACGGATCTTCAACCAGTAACGGCTCGGCCGCACTGGCGGGTCGCCACTGCAGCGATGCCGCTACCATAGCGACGATCGCTAACCGATGTAGACAGCATTGCAGCACCCGGCTATTCCCATTCTTGAATAAAGAATTCGGGCTGCTGCTTACTCTGGCGGTCTGAGATGCGAAGCTCCATGTACTTCGCGCCGAGCTTTTTCGTGAATGTGTAATCGGCGCCACGCTTGTACTGGCGAACGTGCGGCCCCTCGCCGGTAAAATAAGCAACCAATTCGTGCTCGCCGGCCTTTAGGTTGCCAAGATAAACCCGGTGCACACCACCGCGTAGTAACGCGTTCGCTTCTCGTTCGGAATACAAGTAGTGCGCAACCTCTTTGCCGTCGATTTCAATTTTCACCGATTCCAGGGCGAAGAAATCACCGACGTCTAACGACAAGAACAAGGCGACCTGAGAATTTGCCGGAAACAAAAGCTCTTCTTCCAACAAGAACAAGTCGCGATTAAGATCGAGCACCTGTTTCTTCAGCGCTTGGACTTCGGCGTCGAGGCCCGTATCCGTGGTATCGGCCTGGGTGGAACCGATCGAGAAGCCCCCGAGGCAAAGCAGAAACAAAGCGAACTGCGCGGTTTTCAACGTCTTAACTCCCAGCGGTATGCGCCGGCACCCGAAGGCGCCGGCTCAGCGTTTTTATCGCTCGCGAATCAGCTCGCGAATTTGGTCGAGGTACTTATCCTCGTAGCCCGGCTTGTAGCCGTGGTGTACGTAACGAACCACGCCTTGCCGATCGACCATAACGGACACAGGCATTGCTTGGACGGCATACAACTCACTGACTTGTTTGCTGCTATCGAACAGCACCGGAAAACTGACACCAAGCTCAGCGATCATATCTTTGGCGCGCTGTGGCTCATCGTCGATGTTGACGCCCAGCAATTGAAAGCCCGCACGGTTGTAGCGTGAGTAAAGCTCATCAAGTATCGGCATTTCCTCGCGGCATGGGCCGCACCACGTCGCCCAGAAGTTGATCATGATGACGTCACCACGAAAATCCGTGAGGCTGAGTGTCTCGCCGCTAAAACTATCGAGTGTGAAATCTGGCGCCGGCCGCTGCTCGGCCAAATCGGCTGCCGCGAAACTCGGCAAGGCAACGAGTAAGGCAACGCAAAAAGCACGTTCTAGGGTATGTCGCATACTGTGAGATCCCGTAATTTGCCCGATCAATCGCGACCGGGACTGAACCCAAACGAAGTGCCGGCAGCGGGAAGACATAATATTCGCAACCTGTGCCGGTCAATGGCCGTGACCGAAGTCACAGTCCCTTGTTGTACCGGGTTAGCGGCGGTATTTCTTTGACCCAGTCGACGCCTTCGAGCGCGCGCCTAAAGAATAGCGGTTAAGCGCTTGAGGTACGCATGAGCCTTATCGTAACTCGCTGAAATTGCTGACTAAACTGTCTCTATTCAGCGACATTACCGGCGGCCAAACCGTGCGAATAATGCAACCGTTGACGCGCATCAACGACCACCGCCTCGTAGTCAGCCAGCGAGTCGATCAACGCAATGCCCGCCTCTACGCCCAATACGAAGACGGTGGTTGACAGCGCATCGGTCCAAACGCCGTTAGGTCCGATAACACTGGCGCTGCGCACGCCTTGGGCGGGGCGCCCAGATTTGGGTGCAACAATGTGGTGGTATCGAACGCCATCCGCCTCGAAATACCGCTCATAATCGCCGGACGTCGAGATCGCCTCGTCGGCCAATCCGAGCCGAACCGCCACCGAGTCGTCCGCCCGCGGATTCTGGATACCAACGATCCACGGCTGGCCTAATCGGTCACCGACCAGGCGAGTGTCACCACCGGCGGTGACCATCGCGTGGCGAACGCCAAAGCGCGCTAATACCGCGACGGCGCGCTCAACCGCGTAACCCTTCGCAATGCCGCCAAGGTTGATGCGAACACCCTCGTGCGCAAACGCGACACTGTGATCCTCAGGATTAAGCGTCAGCTGCTGAAAACCGATGCGTGCACGTTCACGTTCCGTCGTTTCCTCATCCGGTCGTTTGCCGGCCCTAAAGTCATAGTGCTGACCCACCGAGTCGTAGGTAATATCGAACGCGCCGTCGGATAGCTCCGAAAACATTAGCGACTGTTCGATCAGGCTATACAACTCCTCACCGGCGACCACCGGACCGCGATGTGCATCGCGATTGATCGCGGAGATCGCACTATCGGCAATGTAGGTACTCATCAATTGCTCGATTCGGGAGATCTCTGCCAGCGCCGCATCAATGGCCGCCTCGGCCGTCGCAGGCGAGACGCCGGCAACCGTGACGCTAATCCGAGTCCCCATCAATGCCGCATCGCGCGTTGCCCATGGCGCGTCGGCAGCAACTACGCTGTTGCCGGTGCTCAGCAACAGCAACAGCATTGCTAGCCTCGTCGCTAGCCAGCCGGTATTCTGTCGCGAAACTTGGGAATTGGAGTCAATGATGACGGGGTTTCTCATCTTTCTAGGCGTCATAGCGGCCCTAGTCATGTTTGGTATCGCAATCTACAACCGCCTGGTGGCGGATAAGAACCGGGTGGCGAACGCGTTTTCTCAGATTGACGTGCAGCTAACGCGCCGGCACGACTTGATCCCGAACCTGGTCGAAGCGGTCAAAGGCTACATGAAACACGAACGCGAGACACTCGACGCCGTCATATCGGCGCGCAATCAAGCGGTCTCGGGATTGAACGCCGCCAAAGACGATCCAGCCAACGCTGCATTGATCGCTGAGCTTGGCGCTGCCGAAAGTGGACTCGGCGCCGCACTCGGTCGCTTGTTCGCCTTAGCCGAAGCATACCCGGACCTAAAAGCCAACGAGAACATGATGCAGTTCCAAGAGGAGCTCGCGACGACCGAAAACAAAGTTGCTTTCGCTCGCCAAGCCTTCAACGATGCGGTCATGAACTACAATATTACCCGCGAGAATTTTCCGAATAACATACTCGCTGGAATGTTTGGATTCACCGCCGCAAGTCATCTCGAAATCGAGTCCGAGGAAAAACGCGCGGTTCCCGACGTTTCGTTCACGTAGCGTCAGCCTCACGCCGTCGGCTGCGCACGTAACGATTAAGCCGTGAATTTTTTTGACGCACAGGATCGCTCGCGACGAATGACGCGGCGGCTGATCGTGTTGTATTCATTGGCTGTTGTCGTCATTGTCGGTTTGGTCACAGCGGTGGTCGGCGTGGCCTTCTCGGCCGATCACTTCGTAACGCCCGGTCAGCCGTTACTGGCCCGGCTCGCCAATAACGCCACGTTACTCGGTGGAACGGCGCTCGGCACTGGGGGCTTTATCGGCTTGGCCAGTCTTTACCGGATCGCTCGACTGTCTGGTGGCGGAGCGAGGGTTGCGATGGACCTTGGCGCCACCCCGGTGGCGACCGATAGTGATGACCCGCTACGCCGACGCCTGCGTAATGTCGTCGAAGAGATGGCTATCGCATCGGGCGTGCCGGTTCCCGACATCTTTATCCTCGAGAACGAGAGCGCCATCAACGCTTTTGCGGCCGGCTACGGCGCCGAGGATGCCGCCATCGCCGTTACGCGCGGCGCGCTTGAGCAATTGAGTCGGGACGAACTGCAAGGCGTTGTTGCCCACGAGTTCAGCCACGTTTTGAATGGCGATATGCGGCTCAACATCCGACTGATCGGAATTCTGTTCGGAATCCTAGCGATTGGCATGATCGGGCGAATCATTCTGCGCAGCTCCGGCCGCAGCAACAGCCGATCATCGCGTAACAATGGCGTTGGTGCCTTAGTCGCCGTCGGGCTCGCGTTGTTTGTCATTGGCTACACCGGTGTCTTCGCCGCCCGCTTGATCAAGGCAGGTGTGTCGCGCCAACGGGAGTTTCTGGCCGATGCATCCGCCGTTCAGTTCACGCGACAAACAGACGGATTAGCCGGTGCACTGAAAAAGATCGGCGGTTACGAACATGGCTCACGGATGGGCGCGACTGACACCGAAGAAATCAGTCATATGCTATTCGCGAGCGGCCAGCGGATGTTAGCCGGGCTACTGGCGACACACCCACCGCTCGAGGAGCGGATTGCGGCGTTGGACGCGTCGTTTTCCCCAGATCGGACGCGCCGAGGTCCACGCCAGACAGGCTCGGTCGTTGGCAGCGATAACGCGCCGATCAGCGGCTTTGCTGGCGCCCGTGACGTCAATGCCAATGACTGGCTTGAGCAATCGGGCCAACCCGCGCAACGGCATGTCGATTTTGCGGGCCGACTGCGCCGCTCAGTGCCCGAGCTGCTCGATAGCGCCGCACACTCTCGCGACCAGTCCGTGCTGTTAGCGCTAGCGTTGGTGCTCGATCGTGATGAGCCGGAACGGCAACGGCAACTCGGCTTGCTGGCCGCTCGTCTCGGCGAACTACGCGCAAGTCGTGTCGCTGAGTTATACGACGAGTTCGCCAGCCTCGGCGCAATCTACCGATTGCCGCTCCTAGAGATGGCATTTCCGGCGTTAAAGTCTCGACCCGCGGCGCAACTGTCGTTTCTTATTGATTTGGTTGACGAGCTTATTCAAAGCGATGGGCACGTGGAGTTGTTCGAATACGCCTTTGCACGCGTGCTACAGAGCAAGCTGCGCGACTCGCAAACGCCTCGCCATTCGGTTGTCGGCTCGCGCAAGCTGCGAACTTCCGCATCGGCACGCCGAGCGGCACGAACGGTATTGACCGTGTTTGCCTACCTGGGCCACGAGACAGCGACCGACGCAACCGAAGCCTATCGGCGCGGCTTGGTCGAATTGCCAGTCAGCGAGCACGAGCGGGTCGAGTGGCAGGAACTTCGCATGCCCGGCGATTGGATCGAACGCACCGACGCAGCGCTGGCAATACTGAATCGCTTGGATGGTCGCGATAAGCAGCGTCTGATCACAGCACTGGTCAAGACGGCCGCGAATGATCGCGGCTTACGGCTTGCTGAAGTCGAACTAATGCGAGCCACCGCCGCCGTCTTGCAGTGCCCTCTGCCGCCTATCGTCGGAGCTTAAGTGTCATGAGACTTACAAGCATAATTATCGTCATTGTGTGGGCGTCGTTCGCCAGCGTCTCGCGCGCCGAAAATTCACTGGATATTCGTATCGACAACGCGTCCTTATCCTGGGATGGGGTCGTACGCGGCGTAGGCGGCCGCCTACCGGAACGGCTTCGAGACGATGCTCGCGCGGTCATTGTCGTACCGCAGCTCATCAAAGCCGGCTTCGGCGTTGGAGGCAGCTTTGGCCGCGGGGTCTTACTCCGCCGCAGTACTGATGGACAGTGGCAACCGCCCGTGTTCGTGACGGTATCGGGCGGCAGCTTTGGCTGGCAAGCGGGGTTATCCGCGATGGAGCTAATTTTGGTTTTCCGCTCCCAAGCCGCTGTCGACGCCTTGCTAAAACGCGGCTTGACGCTCGGCGCAGACGCCGGCGTGGCAGCAGGCCCATTCGGTCGTCGTGCCAGCGCCGCTAGCGA
>JBCDBO010000057.1:0-20045 GCA_039183535.1 Pseudomonadota bacterium
CACGGCGGCTGTTTAGCCGGTAGAGGCACGGATCCGACCGATGAAAGTACTGAGTTCTCTAAAGAGCGCGAAATCGCGCCATCCTGACTGCCAGGTTGTCCGGCGACGTGGCCGGGTCTACGTGATCTGCAAATCAAACCCTCGCTTTAAGGCGGTTCAGGGCAGAAAGAAGAAGCGCAAGTAAGCGAACCACCGTTAGCCTGCCATTCTCCGTCGCAATCGAACGTAGAACTGCGGACGGTTGGCGCCCAGCGTAACGCCCCAATCGCGGTTTTGTCAGTCACCGCGTCGACAACACTAACGCCTATCATTGACTCCAGATCCTAGGGGGCTCTGTGAGGTGCGCGGTTCGCCCTGGGCCTATCCTTACGCCATTGAGGTCCACAATCCACGTTAGCCAGCGGATTGCCGGCCGGTTTCACGGTGCGTCCGAATGCGCCCCGTCGGTGTGGCACACTGTCCAGTGGACGATGTGTCCAAGCTCAGAGGAGGTGGGATGACGCAGCTCACACGGCGACGCTTGTTTGGGGTATCGGCAGCCGCGGCACTAGCGTCGTGCGCGAGAGCGCCGACTAGACTCGCTGCTGGACCGGACGAGTATGACGTCATCGTCGTCGGCGCTGGCTCGGCGGGCTGTGTTGTCGCTGCGCGGCTCAGCAAGGATCCAAACCTGCGCGTCTTGCTGCTGGAAGCCGGTAACGACGCCGACAATCCGCTGGTGGATCAGCCCAAACAGTGGTTCAAGCTATTGGGCTCAGACCTCATTTATCCGGATGTCACGGTGCCGCAACGGGCGCTCGACGACAAAGTGCTCTTTGCCGGCCACGGTCGCGCCGTTGGTGGCTCAAGCGCAATCAACGCGATGATTCACCATCGACCCACGCGACGCGATATCGAGTCGTGGGGCCTCGCTGATTGGGGTTGGGATGACATGGCCGCGATGTTGAGTCGGTCCGAGACGTTCAACGCAGACAACGCGACGGTCCGCGGTGACAGCGGACCCATCGGTGTAATGCGCCTCCCGGATCCGCCGGCACTGGCAGACGCGACGTTGGCGGCAGCGGAGCGACTTGGCATTGGTGTTTGTGCTGACATCAATGCAGGGCCACAGATGGGCGCTGCCGTGAATCAGTTGGCGTTCTCTGCGGGCAAGCGCCAGCACACCGGGCTGGCGTACTTGTCGAGCGCACGTGATCGACCGAATCTCACAGTTTTGACCAAGGCGAATGTGACGGCGCTACTGATTGATCGAGATCGTTGCGACGGAGTCGTTGTCGAGCACGGCGGCGAAACGCGGCGCGTACACGCTGGGCGAACGGTGTTGTGTGCCGGGGCGTTGCGAACACCGCAGTTGTTGATGCTGTCCGGCATCGGACCGGGCGGCGACCTGCAACGCTTAGGGATACGGCCGGTGTTGGATGTCGAAGCGATCGGCCGTAATCTGCACGATCATTTGCTGGTATCCGGTAACAACTTTGCAACGCCAGACGCCATGGAGCAGTCTGCTTTCCACGGATCGGTGGCTGTGGTCTACGCCGCAGCGGAAGACGGTGGTGACCGCGATATTTTGCTGAACGTCTCGACCACAGCCAGCGCCATTCCACCGTTGGTGAGTGCGCCGAGCGGCTTCAAAACCTCGTTTAGCTTTACGCGCCCACGCAGCCGAGGCCGGTTGACCTTAGCGAGCGCCGATCCGGGCGTTGCGCCAGCGATCGACGTCAATTACCTGGCCGATGCGCATGATCGGCGCGGCATGATAGCGGCATTACAGCTCAGCCGTGCGTTGTTATCGGCACGCGAGTTTCGGCATTTCCAGGCTACAGAGCTGAATCGCGATTTGCTGGACGATGCGGCGTCGCTACAGGCGTTTATTAGCAAGGGGGCGACGCCCTTCGGACACTATTGCGGTACTTGCCGAATGGGCACAGACTCTGAGGCGCCCGTCGATACCAGGCTCAGCGTCAACGGGATTGGTGGCCTCGACGTCGTAGACGCCTCGGTGATTCCGTCGATTGTCTCTTCCCCGACGAATCCGCTGGTTGTGGCCATCGCAGAGATATACGCCGCACGCTATCGTTGAGCGCACCGGTCGGCAGGCGCTGTGACACGCGCGCCAGCGGCTATGCCGCCAAGCGTTGGTGCGGCTGACCGCCTACGCCGATTAGTCCAGCGGTAACGGCTTGCCTTTCTGACCACGATCGCATTCCAGTGATCGGTCCCAGTCACCGAGCGATGCAGCGGCGTCGTAGGTCGACTCGAGAAACGCCATCAGCGTGGCGGCCGGGTCCGGCGACGTTCGAACCGCCTCATAAGTCAGGACAAATTCGCCAAAGTCTTTATCGAAATAGGCTGCCTCGGGGCGGACCGCGGCATCGGCAAACCCATCCGGCGACGGATACGCGTAGGAATAAAACGCAGCTTCTTCAACGGGACCCCCGCCGGCCCAAAAACCGGCGGACGAAACCTCGTGCGAGTACGCTTCCTGCGTAATGTTATCGGGCAGGTTGGGAAAACCGCCGGGATGAAGCGGGGCGGCTCGCCCTGAGAACCGAGTAACTGCCAGATCAAAACTGCCCCAAAAGAGATGCACTGGGCTGACCTTGCCGCGAAAGCCGGTGCGAAAATCCTGAAATACATGACTGATCGACTTCATCGCACGATGGAAGCGGCCGATTGCATCGGCGTCATAGGGACGGGTTGCCGTATCGTCAACAAAGGGGGTGTTGGTCGGCAGCTCGTTCGGCCGCCCGTGAAAGCGAGGGCTGCCGCCGAGCTCGGCGACCAATGCGATAAACCGAGCGTGGAAATCGGCAACCGACATTGGCTGCAGCCTAAACTCGGACACGGTGCCGCTACCGCAAATCCCGCGCACGACATGATCGACAAAGTCGAATTGGATTTCGATGCCGCCGTCACCGTCGGGCGTTAACGACGTCGTTAGGCCGCGGGGCGTCGGGTAAAACGTCGCATGCCATGAGTGGTTAACCCATGGTGTGTGCGCGAGGCGGTATTTACCGACGATTTGCAAATACAGGTGCAGCGCAGCCGCTGTGTCTTGCCAATCGGTGTAAGGAATCACTGGCCAATTGCGCGCGGTGGTAGTTTCGGCTGTCATGGCTAGGCAGTATATCGGTTCACCATTAAACTGATGTGACGATCTATCGCGCGGTCGCTGTCCGCAGTGCAGCAATTTATCGGTTCATTACAGACCGACGACCATAAACCGATTCCAAGGCACTGGCATCCAATAGCCATACCTTTCTGATGGGAGATGATCGATGCGGTTTCGGGTTAACGCTCTGGTGGTCGGACTGCTCTTAGCGAGCAACGTTTTCGCCGATAATGGCGTGGTTGCCAAGGCGACACCTGCTGCAAACATTCAGATTGACGGGAGCCTAGCGGACTGGCCGAGTGACGCGCCGGATTTCCCGATCCACTACGACGACGAGCAAGATATCGTTGCCGCCGACGCCAGTTTTTCGGCGAGTTTTCGCGCAGCGTTCGATAGCGCCAACAAAACGTTGTTTCTTGCTGTAACGGTCGAGGACGATATCCACGTTGCTCCCGAGAATGACGACACCGGGTGGGACCGCCGCGACAGCGTCATCGCGTACGTCGATTTTAATCATACGAAAACGGGTTCCGGTGCGGCCTTGTTCCTTGCGACGGGTGCCCGGCACGAGTTGCTGAGTGATGAATCGAGTTGGGACGCAACGGTGGCGGCGACGGCGCTCGACTCCGCCGACGTTGCCGTTGCTCGGAGCGGAACGACGACAACCTACGAGTGGCGCATCCAGAGTCCGATCGATATACCGTCTGGAATTACCGTTGGCGTCGACTTCTTGATCGCTGATCAGGACATAGAAGATGGCCGTCTTCCGTCCCGCTTGTTCTCGTGGGGGCCCGGATTTGGCAAAAGTCAGTCGGGTGGACGTACCGGTGACCTATTGCTCGTTGGCAACGATACGCGCTTAGGAACGATCGACGGCCGGGTTTCGTTAACCGGAGTCGAGACCGAGGACCGCGGCCGATTGCGTATCCGTCTGGCGTCGCAAGACGAGCCACGCCGCTGGGTACAGGTGTTGGCCGATGAACAAGGTAATTACCGCACCGAGTTACCCGCCGATACTTATGAACTTAGCGCCGTCGATCGCTTGCTGTGGCTAGATGACTTGCCAACTGTTGTCGCAGCGACCGACGCGTCGACTGTAACGGTCCGTGCCGACAACACCGTTATGGGCCCGCCGCTTCAGGTCGCACCGTCACCGCTGCCCGTAACGACGCCTGAACGTGGCGCGTTGTTTGATTTTAGCGCGGCCGATGCCGCAACAATTGATGAGGTTGTCCAGGCGCTGATGGCGCACTTTAACGTGCCCGGTGTGTCGATGGCTTTGGTGAAAGACGGCGAGCTTGCGCACTATCAAACGTATGGCACGCAAAACGCATTCAATGGCGAGCCGGTAGCGCCGGATACGCTATTCGAGGCGGCATCGATTACCAAGCCGGTCTTTGCGTTCGCGGTTAATCGACTGGCCGAACGTGGCGTTATTGATCTCGATCGACCGTTACACGAGTACCTCGCCTTCGAGGACATTGCCCATGACGCGCGCTACAAGAAAATCACAGCCCGGCACGTGTTGTCGCACCAGACCGGTTTCCCCAATTGGCGCTGGATGAATGCCGATGGTCAGTTGGACATCAAATTCTATCCCGGCATTCAGTTCGGCTACTCCGGTGAGGGCTTTGAGTACCTAGGTCGCGTTATCGCGACCATCACCGGTGAGCCGTTAGAAAGCGTGGTTCGCAAAGAGACGGTCGCGGTGATGAACTTTGGTGAACACACCTTCTTCGCCGATGGGCCGGAAGTTCGAGCGCAAACCTCGCGCGGACATCTGGCGGGCATGGCAGGTCCGCATGCTTATCCCGACGCGATCGGCGTTGCCCACAGCATGTACACCGAGGCGCGCAGTTTCTCTGGGTTTATGCTGAGCTTGCTCGCGCAAAAAGGGCTATCTGCGGAGGGATACGCCAACATGCTTGAGCCGCAAGTGGCGGTGCCATTGGATCCTCGGCAACAGCCGCAATGGCCGGGGCGGTACAGCCTAGGGTTTCACCTAATGAATAGCCCGTTCGGACTCGTTTACGGACACGGTGGCAACAACGGTAACTTCACCTGTCATTTTGAAGTCTATCCAGACCATGACATCGGTTTCGCGGTGTTCACGAACGCCGATACCGGCAGTTTATTGGTCGACGCGCTACGTGAGTATTTGATCATCGGCGCCGGCGAGTGAGCGCGCCCATTCCCGCAATCAAGGGACGCGCTTCCCACTCACCGGGTAGACCTATTTCAGTACCGTTGGCCAGTTGGCGTCGGCGAGTTCGATGAAATTCGCGCGATCGGCCTCCCAACGTTTGCCGATCTTGCGGTTGTAGTTGACGTACAACTTATCATCGACGATGGCCCAGATTTTCGGGTCGGCCGATGCCGTACTGCCTTGCGACACGGCCCAAGCGCAATAGCCACCGTACTGCGGTGCGTATTTTTCGGGATCGCCCGTGAACGCATCGAGGTTGGCTTGGCTCGCGAACAGCCACTCGGCGCCGTTCCACGTTGTCGCAAAACGCTCATCACCTTTGACCGGTTTGCCTTCCGTGAAGTAAGCGACGGTGTCGTAGCCTTTTAGCGCGGTGTTGCTAAAGACGCCGGTGTAGATCGCTGCTTTGTCTGCCAAGGCCGGCGCGGCTGGCAGAAGCATCAGGCTGAATAACAGCGCTGCAATTGAGCTGGACCGTTTCCGACTCGCGATTCTTGAGTTGAGCATGGTTTTTCTCCGATCTGCGTTAGCTGTTGGTATAGACCGGTGATAGCCCCAATTCATTTCAGCCGCTTAATCACCGTTCTCGGTATCGATGTAACGACGCCGCTTGGCGTCCGGCAGAGTTGCTAAGTCGACACTGAGCAACAGACCTGGAGTGCGGGCGAAGTTAGGGTCAATGCCAACCGCATGGAATTTTGCACCAAGACCTGCGTAGTGGCGAAGTAACACCGGCAGGCCTTTACCATCGGCCTCCCGAGCGGCGACCAGCGCGTTCACAAGGCTGATATCGACGGTTTGGCGCCGACGTAGCCGGTGCCATTCTGCCGGCAGCATGCCATCTGTCGCGATTCGTGGTTTCACCGTCGGCGTCTCGTCGATCAGCGCGTCGCAGATCATGGCGATCGAGACCGGATCGTATTGGGTTGTTAGCGATACCGTCCCGTAGAGCGTGCCGTAGTTTGGATAGACACGCAGATACCCGCCGATGCCGCGCCACAAAAAATCGAGGGCATGGCGCGAGCGTTGGAATTCCGGTGTCACAAACGAACGACCAAGTTCTAACGCCGGCGCTCGTGATTCGAAAAATGCCGGATCGAAATCGAAGACGTGGGCCAGGTAGTTACCGCCATTTGCCAGTAGGTGGTCGCGTCGGCCGATACGGTACGCACCGACTAACGCTTGCGATTGGGTGTCCCAACAAAACAGATGATCGTAGATGTCGTCGAATCGATCGGTATCTAGCGCCAGGCCACTGCCTTCATCCAGCAATCGGAACGTCCGTTCGCGCTCTCGTGCGATGTCCTCGACCAAGGTTGGCAACTGCGCGCGTGTGCCGAACCCGACCGTCAAACCGCGCGCATCGAGCACCCGTTGGTGCGCCGGTAACGCATCGATTTCGGCGGCGATGACCGCACGGTCCGGCGTGTCGATTAGCGGCTCCATAGCGCCGACCGCGACCTTGGTGGGCGGTTGCTCTGGCTGCAGCGCCGCACTTTGCGTTTGCAAAATTTCCGTAAACTCGGCATCGCTTCTGGCCGCGAACGGCTTACTGGGAAACGCTCGCCCAACGACGACGTTGATGCTGCGATTCGTCGTCTTCATCAGCTCCCGGGCAAGCATCAACAGCCGAAACCGATACCAGATAGCACCAAGCCGATAAAACCGCTCACTGTTGCGACCCGTAAAGCGCATCGGTAACACGTGTGCGTTCGTCTTACGTGCCAATGTTGCGACCGACCGGTTCCACTCGGCATCGGCAATGCACTTAAGGTCCGGTTGATAAAATGACGTGCGACCCGCCGGGAACATGACCAAAACGCCGCCGTTTCGAAGATGCTTGAGACTCTCGCGCAAGCCGCGCGCGTTCGACGGATGGCGAGGCTGCAGCGGATTCACAAAGATGAAGTACGGCGTTAGTTCATTGAAGACGCGGAGCGCCGTATTGGCCATGATTTTCACGTCCGGGCGCAGTGCCGCCAGCAGGTGAACCATCACCATGCCCTCGATACCGCCGTGCGGATGGTTGGCGACGATAATCGTCGGGCCCGATTCGGGCAAGCGCTCGGCCAGCGCCTCCGCGCCGGCGACATCGACGCCAAGACCTTGCAGGGCCTTGGTCGCGAACTCCTCCGGTGGCAGTCCGTAGAGCTGGTTTTGTTCAGCGAAGCGGTGCATGGCATCGATGCCGAGCAGCTTGTCGAGCGCCGGTGCCAGCCAAAAGAGCCGGCGGCCGAACGAGGTGCTGCGATCAGCGACCGCGCGAATAGAAATTCGCCGAGGGATGTCGTCCTGGACAGCGCTCATCGGTCGGATGGGCCAGGTTCCAAGCGGCGTCGTTCTGCACGAGCCAAGGCCAGGGCATACGAGAACGCATACGCAGAACCGAACACCCAGCTCGGCAGTACCGTGACCAGCACTTCGGCGGTTCCGGCGACCAGGTGTATACCGACCGACGAAACGACCAGAAGCACTACGGTGGCGGCAACGCTACGAATAACCCGGAGTCGGATGCTGGCATTACCCCGATACAACAGCTCGACCAACGAGGTCATCACAAACGTTATCGCAGCGCTGTAGCTACCTTGGGTAAGCGCCGCCAGGCGGATCATTGACGTATCGTGCATCCGGTTCGCCCACGCCGCCCAAATCGCGTAAAACACAAACGCAACCGCGGCGGCACACAGCGAACGGGCGAGGGGAGAGCTCAATAAGCGAGCGATTGGCGCGGGTAATGCGCCAAGCAGGCCGTTCTCACGTCGATCTGTAGACGGATTCGCTCCGCCTCGCGATTCCGGTAATTCCGGGTTACTTTTGGGGCTCTTTGAGTCCACAGCGAGCATGGTAACTGTTGGCATTGGGCGGTGGCGACGGCGTCTGAGGGTTGTCTCTACTGCCACAGACCCGCCGCTACATGGAAATATTACAACGTACGCCAAAGTAAGGCGTCGGACGAGACGCGTGGAAATGCCTTGTGACTATTTCTCACGCCGTCGGTGCCAAACTGTCGACGCGTATCATAGGTCTTGCCGGCATGATCTTCGACCATGCTCATACGCGACATGGCGATCGCACTGCTCGTCGCTTTCATTTGGGGCGCAAACTTTACGGTCATCGAAGTTGGACTGGAAGAGTTCTCGCCGCTTCTTTTTGCCGCCTTACGGTTCGCGGCAGTAGCGATGTATGCGCTGTTGTTCCTACGCTGGCCGAAAGGCAGCGTATCAAGCGTCATCGCGTTTGGTGTATTGATGGGCGTGTTGCAGTTTGGCCTACTGTTCTTTGCGATGGATGGCCATGCAGATGCAGGAACGAGCGCGCTCCTGATTCAAGCGCAAGTACCGCTCACGATGCTGATAAGCATGGCGTTGTTTCGAGAGAAGGTATCGGCGCGACAGTGGTGGGGCGTTCTAGTGTGCGGTGCCGGCCTTTCGCTCGTATTCGTCGGGCAGGAAGGTCGTATTGATGCGTTTGGGTTCACGCTCGTTTCATTAGCCGCGCTAAGTTTCGCCGGTGGCAATCTGGTAATGCGCCACTCATCGACGATTAGTGGTTTTCAATTGGTGGCGTGGTCATCACTGATACCGCCAATCCCGTTGCTCGCACTGTCCGTTGCGACCGAAAGTCTTAACCCTATCGAGACTATGGCGAGCGCCACAGGCGCAGCGTGGTTGGCACTCGGTTTTGTCGCATTGTTTGCTACGTTGATTGGGTTTGGTCTTTGGGGTCGACTCTTGTCGTCTCATTCGCCGGCGAAGGTGCTACCGTTCGCTATGTCTGTACCTTTGTTTGCACAATTGGTAGCAGCGCTTGCGCTTGATGAGCCCTTCGGCATTCGAGAATTAACGAGTATGGTGGTTGTCTTCACCGGAGCGCTGTTATGCCAGCGCCGGCCCGTCATGCAAGAATGCGTAGCGGAAAGACCAACGCCTCCCGGAGGACGCCATGTCACCCCGATTACCCCCGCTAAATGCTGTTCGCGTATTTGAGGCGTGCGCGAGACACCTTAGTTTTACACGAGCTGCCGATGAGCTAGCGGTTTCTCATAGCGCCGTTAGTAAGCAGATAGCAGCGCTCGAAGATCACGTCGGTGAACGCTTGTTCGATCGTTCTCGTGGAGGCGTGGTTCTAACGGCAGAAGGCGCTCGCCTGCGGGACGCTGTTTCACCCGCAATCGAACAGTTGCGGTATGCATTCGATGAACACCGACGCGAGCGTCCGGAATCCCGTGTACTCCGGGTGACAACCGTTGCATCGTTGGCCGCGCACTTCTTGATGCCCAATTACGCGGCGCTAGCGTCGGCAGCACCGTATCTCGATATCAAAATTTCGACAACGGATCGGCCCGTAGACTTGTCGCGCGAGGCGACCGATGTAGCCATACGGTACGGACGCGGTGACTGGCCTGGGCTCAATACCAGTCCGTTGACGCCTGGCCGACTCACCGCCGTCGTCAGACCGGACCGCAAACACGATGCGCAGACGATGCCCAGGATGCAGACGTTTGCAACCGATGAATGGCGTTTCGTCGATCCGTCGCAGCGACCGACCGGTCCAACAATTGCTTGTCAGCATTTTGTCGTTGCCATTGAGTCAGCCCGTGAAGGGCTGGGCGTGGCATTGCTACCCAATATTCTGGTTCGACATTCACTGAATAACGGACAACTTGCCGAGTTCCCTATCGCGGACGTTGACTGGCCCGATACATTTCACTTTGCGACACATTTTTCTGCCAGACGTAGCAAGGACACCGAGAAGTTTTCAGAAGCGCTGTCCGGTTTGGTGTGATTGTTTCTCACGCGTTACGTGCGGAATACGATCTGGCTTGCGCGC
This sequence comes from Pseudomonadota bacterium, assembly GCA_039183535.1. Classification (GTDB taxonomy): domain Bacteria; phylum Pseudomonadota; class Gammaproteobacteria; order Steroidobacterales; family Woeseiaceae; genus JBCAXA01. Next base: position 10,149 of record JBCDBO010000057.1, read on the forward strand.
CGACCTTCCGCATACTGTGTCACCACGCAACACGATGCCGGAGAAGTTTTGAATGCCAGCAACACGCCACGATCCATTCCGAGTAGATCCTGTTTATGCCGGAATATACGCACACGGCGTACAGTGGGATTCGTCCTCGCGAGTCCTCGTTGTATCCGGTCAGATAGGGGTCGCTCCAGATGGATCGCTGGAGACGGGCTTCGAAGAGCAGTTCGAGCAGGCGATTCGAAACCTACAAGCTGTGCTTATGGACGCCGAAATGGCATTGGCCGATGTCACCAGACTCGGTATCTACCTTGTTCGTCGAACCGACATTGAATCAGCGGTCAACGTACGCAAGCGATTTTTCGAGGGTATTCGTCCCGCCATAACGACGGTACTGGTTGCCGGGCTTGTGTCGCCGGATTGGCTGGTCGAAATTGAAGCGACCGCTGTGAAGTAGTGTCTCGCTCAGCGAAGACACGGATCTTCGACGGATGCTACAAGCCGCATTGACCGCGCTAGCCTTGGGGTCCTTCTAATGGCGGATGGGCCGTAGGCAGCTCGCGACAAAGCGCCAGCTGCGATCAACAGCCCACTACCGTTCAGTCATCGAAGTCGGTTTCGGAATAAACCGGTAAGGTTCAGCCGAGATTCTGCGCTACACGCCGCAACGTTGACTACTCGACGACGCCCCAGCGTTCTTCGGTCTCTGTCTCATTAAAGACGAGACGCTCCAAGACGCCCTGCTTGTCAAACAACATGACCAGTTCTTTGGTCGTCGAGTCGTTGACCTGGCTGAATATGTTGTACGGAATAAAGTTACGGGCACGCGGCGTCAACTCTCTGTAGGCGTAGGTCAATACCTCCAAGCCGCTGTCGGTGAATGTGGTATTCGTAGGCCGACCGAGCGCATCGAGAATTGTGCTTTTTTCGGTGACACCGACAACGAATTTCGCCTCAACCGACTCGCTGGTTTCGTTTTTGAGCGCGCCAACGCCCTTCGAAGCACAGGCGGATAGGAGAACGACTAGCGTTAGGGTAGCTACCAACCTCAGCGCTTGCATGGTGATTCCCAAGTGATTGCTAGACTCATCAAACGTAGGTTCCTGCAACTGAATGCAGGCTGAACGGACGGGTTAGTCTGTTTGATCGACACAGTTTCGCTATCGCTGACACGATCCCGGCGAAACTCATTTGCGGCGCCAGTAGCAGGGCCACTCGCGCGTTAGCGAACGTCCGCAGACAGTTGCGCCTAGGTTGCGTAGGGTGTACGTCTGGCTGACCGACAGGAGTTAAAATCATGAGAGTCCTTGCTGCGTTACTGATTGCCACAACTTGCCTTGTCGCTTCTGTGGCCAGCGCGCAGGAGAGACCGATCATGCGCTTTCCGGCGGACGGCCATTGGAAGCAGAGTTTTGACAGCACACTGGGTCGACCAGGCGCGGTAAACAGAGAGTTACGGGCTGGCTTGTACGTGTATTCGATGCTGGCGGAGCAGGGCATCGAACCGAGCCAAGTTAGCGTCGCCGTCGTGGTGCACGGTACAGCCACGTTCGATTTTCTAACAGATGAGCGATACCGCGCCCATTACGGAGACATCGCTAACCCGAATAGTGCGGTTCTCGACGAGTTTATTGCGTATGGCGGTGAGGTATGGGTCAGTGGCTTTGGATTGGAATTCCGGAAGTTAACGACGGCGGACCTTCTGCCCAATGTTGGACTTTCGCCAGCAGGCTTGGTCGCCCACGCCGAGCTTGCCCGCCAAGGCTACACACTGAATCCGTTCGGCCGAGCGACGGAGCAACCGGCACCGACGTTTACGCCCATAAGCGGGCCGTTCCCGCTGTCTCAGGCCGTTAGGGTGGGCAATGTCCTGTACTTATCGGGCGACCTCGGTATTGCGGCCGATGGTAGCGGATTGGAGCCCGGCGGCATCGAGCCAGAAACGCGGCGCATGATGGCAAGAATCGGTGAGACGTTAGCCGGGCATGATCTTGATTACGACGATCTTTTTAAGTGCAGTGTTTTCCTCGCCGATATGGACGATTGGCGCGCGTTTAATGCGGTCTACCAGGAGTTCTTTGAGGCCGATCGTTACCCCGCACGATCTGCGTTCGCGGTTAGTGGGCTTGCGGCTAACGCACGGGTGGAAATGGAATGCATGGCATGGGCCAAGTGACGAGGCGAGGCGTCTATTGGCCCGCCGATGGCGTAGCCCTGTTGATGCTTTAGTACGCGGCCTACGCCGTCACTCGCTCAGAAACTCATGGATGACGGTCGCGCAGTCCGTCGCACGATCGTAGAACATGAAGGTCCCACAGCCAGCAAGACGCTGATAACGACTGTTTGTGATTAAGGCCGTCAAAGCCTCGGTATCGCTGACGAAACGATCGCGATCACCCTGCAACAGCAAAACCGGACCGCGCAGCTTGGCCAACGCCGCCGCTCGGCCGCGCCAGCGAAGGTTTACAAGCACACCACGGAATGGCCGCAGACGCGCTTGCAGAAACTGGATGAATGGGCGAGCAATATCCTCTACCTGTGCGCCGTCGCTCGCCATGCCGACGTAACGCTCCCAGGCGTCGGCCATGAATGCTGGGTCACGGCGCAGGCGTGTATCGACGGCGAGAATAGATTCGATGAAGGCATTGGTATCGGCATCGCTGCGCGGCGCGCTGGTACCGGATAGCACCGTTTTGATAATCCGCTCAGGATGTCGAGCCGCCAAATTCATCGCAGCTAATGCACCACCATGATGGCCCACCACCGAAAAACGCGCGACGCCCACGTCGCTCAAGACCTGATCTACCGCATCGGTGTAGTCGTCCACCGTAGGCTCACGGATTGGATCCGCTGAGAGCCCGTGACCCGGTAAATCGGGGACGATCATGCGGTAGTGCCCCGCGAGATGCGGCACCAAACTGGCGAACTCATCACCGCTGTTCCCGGACTGATGCAAGAGGACAAGGCTAGGGCCGTTACCGGCAACCCAGTAGTGCACTTGTCCTAGAGGGCCATCGATATAGCCGCGGCGCCGAATATCTTTGCCGCCGGTGGTCGAGACGTCGGCGCACGATGGGGAGGGCACTGCGAGACTACCGGCTGCTGTGAGCGCGGCTAGTTGAAGCCAGCTTCGTCTATCCAGAGGTGATCTCCTAGACTTATGGTGCTATCAATAATAGCAGTGGACGAAGTCCCAATGGGGGCAGCAGCGGTTCTGGGGGTCGGCTCAAGGGTGAACTACAGACTTGGAATCCGGCACAAATTAAATATGGAGCAACCACGTAAGTAAGTTTGTAGCGACGTTTGGCCGGACAGACGTTCTGCGGGTTACTAGTGCCGTGTAAAGGCTAGAAATCTCACCAAAGCCTAAATCTGCAGCCTCCATCGGTTGCGTCACATTGAAATTGCCACACATCAACGCCTCGAGTGTAAGAGCCGACGAAACCGTTATCATTCGACTCGATTCGATCGCCAGTCTTAGCTAACGTATCTCGAAAGTCTTCGAACCCATCCGTTGGTAGCGAGAAGCTGCCCCGAGCTCTGTTTGCTTCGATGTCTGATGTGACCTTTATGTCAAACGTTTCGCTAGGCAAAACATCGGGGAGCCAGCCACGTTCGAATAGGCGATCCGATCGTGCGGAATCCATATCCGCGTAGAACGTTGTAACCGTGTCTGGGTTCCAATCGCATGAGATTGTTCCGAGCGTTAGCACAGACAGGCCGACGACCGGAAGCGTCCCAAGCTCTGAAACTGGTATTTTTATCACGTCATCCTGTGGCTGATTTCGATCAGAGTACTCCTGACGCCGCAAGTACTTCAATTGCGGTGAATCTGGACACGTACAGTTCGCAGCAAAGCAGGCGGTTCGCTCGCAGGCGCTTGGGTAGGGGCTATGGCGATAAAGATCCAATTAGACTTGGTGCTGCGTCGCTTGATCGCTGAATTCAATAACGCAAACATGATTGTTACGCGTGAGTATTTTCACGATCAATTGGTTTTACTAGATACTCATTTGCGACTGGAGTGCTAACGAATGGCGTTAACGAACAAAGGCAAGAACATACAGGCGCTCATAATAACGCTTATGCCGTTCATCACGATGTTCAGCCTAAATTTTCTGCCTGGGTACATATCCTTGATATTCATAGTACTGACAGTACTTTTTCTGTTCTGGTGGTGCCACAAACGCTTTTCCGTGAATTCGGAAGAGGAACAGACTCAGTCGAAAAGTCACGATCGAAAATACTAAGTCCTTGTGAGCTTGAGCTAGTCAGCAATGCCTTGACGGGGCCGTGGGGTCTCGCGGCTTGGGGAGGCTATACAGCGACCGATGTGTACTACGACGGGGGGATTAAGGGCCAGTTTGGTGATCTCACAACGCCGTACCAATGCTCCCCTGTTGTTACGATCGGGTGGCAGTCACCTGGGAGTACCGCGATAGGAAGAAACTACCAAATATGCACTTATATGATCCGACCTTACCCTAAGCTGATCGGTTTTTATGACCGCTTGTTTCTGACGCAATACGGCTCTCTTAAGGAAAGCGATCATGATTTGCCGCAAGTCGCTGCGGCAATCGCTGTTGCTCTCGTTGCAACACTCCATATGCTAACTTTTCTTGTTTGGCCAATTGCTCTGCTTAAGGCACTAATGCCTGAGGAGCTCTTTCCATCTTCGTATTACGCAAGTGTAGTACTGACCGTAGTAGTCATGCTGTCGGCATACGGATTTTTTCTACCTAGGTATTGGTCCACCGAGAATATTTCAAAGCTGCAGCGTGAATTCGCAGGAAAAGCATCACCTATCTCTATGGCTGTGAAAGACGGTCTCGTTGTAATTGGGTCGATCCTGGCATTTACTCTTTCTGTCTATTTCTTGTTTGCGTAGGCCGCCCAGGTCTTGTAGACAGTGAAACTGGACAAGAGCCGACGAAACTGGGCAGGCAAAGCTGGCAGCATTCTTGCGTCTTTAGTATTTGCGGTCGGCGGCGGACTTATATTTTTGGGCCTTATTGACCTCTACATGTACGCTTTGTACCCGGAGAGTTATAGATTCGGTACAGAAGTCGCCGGTTGGGCCTTTAGTTCGGAACGAAATTTTCTCGTCGCGAAATCGGTTTTTGTCGTTGCAGGTATTTGCGTAGTGCTTCTAGGCGTTCATATGTTTCGCCTGTCCGGAAGAGTGGAGTGACACGAAAGGAAAAGAGATTACGACAAGCGGTGATGCTGGACAGGCACACTTCGCAGCAAAGCAGGCGGTTCGCGCGTGGGCAGGGGCTACGGTAGGCGGCGCAATAGGAACCTTTGGAGGATCTTGGGGCACGGCGGTAGATGCAGTTGCAGGCGGGCTCGGGGGGGCGTTTGGCGGAGCGAGTACCGCAGGCTGGGCGGCAGGTGAGACTTACGACGAAACGGTGGGCGATTGACTATGAACTCAGGCGGAGCTGTTAAGAGACCGCGACAAATGCAGTTCGAGCCACACCGCGTGGTTACGCAAGGATTGATTTCGAAGGTGAGTTTTCCGGTATCAGAGATAGTTGCGATTACGATCGGACGCATACCATCACTGGTCGATGAGCTCGGGATAACGATCCACGCTGGAAACTCCTACTACTTCACCGATGAAAATGACTGGTTTTTGGACTTCACAGAGTCGCTGAACATTGCCCAGATATTGGGCCCCAACTGGTACGCAGACGCGGAAGCTGGAGTTCAGATGCTAATCCGTAGAAACGACGATGGTGAGTTGGTACGTCAATGAGTCAAGACCACTTACTGAAAGCCCAGTGCTTGATCAGTCCGAAGGTGGCTTAATTTGCAAACCGTAGTTGAAGGAATTTCACCGTTTCGATAACGGTTCTCGAACTGTGTTGATGTATCCATCCACTCCCGTGCCGACAGCCCCAGACAGAACGGCGAAATCAAACAGGCACAGTCAGCATCACCAAATCTCGCAGTTATGAAGAAGATGGATCCTCAGCATTACCGAAGAAGTGACCCAGACTACAAAGAACGATCAACGGTTAGTCGGGAGGCGTATATCGCGGCAACGGTTGCGTTTGCTTCGTTACGACTGTTTTCGAGCGTAGAAAGACGTGGCCCCTTAGTAATTAGAGAACAAATCGCCCGAGGGGCGGGGCAGTCTGATTGGTACATGGCGTCGACCGCAGATGAGCTCGCTGTGTGTTGCTCGTGTTTTGGTGGTGGCAGTTTGATTCATGTTATCCAAGAAAAGCGGTTTACTAAGGTGAAGCGCGCGGGACTTGATTGGGGCTCGATTGAGCATTTGACGTCGCACAAAAACGACCTCTGGGTCGGACGACTCAGAGACGATGACGTGCGGATCGAAATGCGCAGCATTGAGACCGAAAGCGATTTCCAACACGACACTGAAGACTGGAATAGGGAAGATATTGTGATCTACGGGTGCTACGAGGTTCCCCTCGCTACCTCTGATTTATACGAGATAAAGCTGCCCGATATTGACGGTGTTACGAGACAGCATCCGTATTGACGATTACCCTTAGTTGTCCTGGTTGTCCAGGCTTTGACTCGTGGCTAGTGCGATCAAAAATGAAGTATCTAGATGAGTTGATTGCGCTGCAAACCGAGCTGAATCGTAAACACGGCGATTCGTTTGCGTTAGAGAAAACCGTTGTTTTGGTATCTCTCGCCATTTTCGCCAACATAGGCGTTGTTAGTGGCATCGTCTGTTTGGCGTTGCCACTGAATATCAGCAAGCGCTTTCTAGAATTTTTAGCGGGGAGCCCGATTGTCCTGCCGACGTTAGTAGCTGTGTGCATAACACTTCCTCTCTACTTACGATACTCAAAGCCAGGAGTTCTCGAGGCAATAGTACGACTGAGGCTCTCAACTGAAAGAAAGCGAGCACTAAGGTTTCGCCATACAGTGTATTTTCTCGCTAGTTTTATTATTGGGATAATATTGGCTGCGAGCTGGCCGTGTCTCTTAGGTGTTTAGGGCCTTGGGTTGTTCCTGACCCCGACCAACTGAGACCTCCACGCTGTTCCGCGAGCATAGAAGATCGTCAGATGAGTTGCCCCGATACACGCTCGAATTCAAAGAGGAAGCGGTACGTCAGATCGTCGATCGCGGCCATTCTGTGGCTACACGCGTGACATTGAACGGGCACCATCGGGAGACGGTGCGGATTCTCTACACGATCTAGGACGTGCTCGCAAATGATCAGCCTTTTCCGAAGCGCGCATCCTATTTTTGTGTTCATTGCAGTGAGTTCTGCTGCGGTGGCTTTAACGTTTCTTGCAATCTCGGTACTCAAATATTGTGGACAAAATTTTGTATCCGCGGCGGCCGTTTTTGTATATCTGGGTTACGCTGTAATTACAGACCGAGCCCTAGTCTCTTTAGCGGAGCCGCCCCAGAGAAACTCTAGATCTTTGGTAATCGCGCTCCTTTATGTGCTGGTTATCGGCGTACATGTAATCGGCGGATTGCTGGCAGATGAGCTGCTTACTGAGCCGTTTTCTACGGCACAAACTGCAGGACTAGCCAGCGGCTGGGCGATCGGTTTTTTCGGTCCGCTGTATATTTATTGGAATGGCGCAAAGGCATTGGTGGACAGAGAGACGGGCACAGATTCGAGCTTCAGTCGCTATGTTGGCACCCTTGTGTTGTTCATGTTTATGCCAATCGGGATTCTCCTGATTCAGTCCCGATTGCGTTGCTTAAGTCAGGCAACGATGGCGATAGCGGCCAAAAAACCAGCAGCCACGTGACGGGTAAGCTAGGCGAGCATCGGTAGTCTACTTCGTGCACATCACGGAGTATTTGCGATACTAGGAGCAGAGCTATTATCCACTTGCGGACTCAACGAGCCTCGAAAGGCTTTCTCCTGTCAGCGCGTCTAAAGGACTAAGTACATGCCCGCCATTCTCCTTGCCGATATCGATGTAACGGATGCCGAGGCGTATGAGAACTACAAAGCCGGCACTCCCGACGTCCTGCGTCGCTTTGGCGGTCGCTACCTGGCGCTGGCCGGCGAGACAAAAGTCTACGAGGGAGAGTGGCAAATGCACCGAACGGTTGTCATCGAGTTTCCCAGTATGGATGCGCTAGATGCGTTCTATCACTCAGAGGCCTATCAGGCGCTGTGCAACATTCGGTGGCAGAGTGCCGATTCTCGATTCATTGCCATTGAGACGTTGCCGGAACCCAAAGAACCGTGATCACCCGTTAGCGGTCACTTGTCGACCGAACAATCCGGCTTGCTGTTGTCCTTAAGCGGCCGGGATCGCACATCGTCCAAGTGCTTCTATGCGCAAAAATGCGGCTCCGGCGCCGCCTAGCGCGCATTGCATTAAAAAAAATACTTTTTTGGGCAAATTCCAGCCCGACCCCGGCTTCTTTGTGTATGGCGCGGACCAACAAAGGAGTCAAAGCCATGCACACAACAGCAAAAATACTGGCTTTTATAGTTTCGACGAACGTACTACTAACCGCCTGCGGCGGGGGCGGAGGAGGCGGTGGCGATAGCGCGCCACCCCCACCACCGCCCAGCAACACCGCACCGGTCATTAACGGCACCCCAGCCGATACAACGAATGCCGGGCGACCGTACACGTTCACACCGACCGCCACCGATGCGGACGGCGACACGTTAACGTTCAGCATTGAAAACCAGCCACCCTGGGCCAGTTTCGATGCGACCACGGGACAGCTGTCGGGAACGCCGTTCGCCGCGAATGTGGGTACAACGGAGAACGTTACTATTAGCGTCACCGATGGCGAGGCGACTGCATCGCTCGCGCCGTTCTCGCTAATGGTCACGCCGCAGCAGTTGACGACGACCAATTTCGTACCACTCGGCGATACAACGCCAATGGACGACGGTTATCGGTCGGTCGGAACGCTGGAAATGAACACCGGCGAGCGCGAGCAAGTCTTTGAAAATTCCGATCTCACGTTGGAGTTTGATGAGGAGGGCAACCTGCTCGATATTTTTGGCGAGACGGACTTGCCACCGGCGCTTGCTGACAACGTCGCAGTCAATGCAGGCGTCCGCGCGTTTTTGCGCTTGATGAGTGGCGCCGAAATCAGTGCAGATCCTATCTTCGGGATCCAACTGCCCGACGACGTTGATTACTTCGTCTATTTTCTCGGCGCCGGTGTCGAGCTGACGGTCACCAACCCGATCGATCCCAGCATCGTCAACGTCGAGAACCTTGAGGTTCCACTGATCGAGGGCGAGATTCACATCATCTCGGACCCCACCGATACGATGCTCTACCGGTATGGCGAGCTAAACGGCACCGGCGCTGGTCGCGGTGAATCGTTCAACCGGCTCATTCGCTTTGAGCCCGTACAAGAGTTCCCCGGTCTTGATCCGTTCAGTGGCGACTCGGTCGATCGCGGCCAGATCACCTTCGGGTTAAAAGGTGGCGTCGAACTGGTAGAAATCGAAGGCTATCGCGTCATGCGTGAGCCGAGCTTTAGCGATATTAATTGGGATGACGTGCTGAACTCGGAGATCGAGCATCGGACCGGTACCAACGGTATCGCCGATTTTGGCGTCAGTGTGCTCAATGTCGGTCTGTTCGACTTTGCCGACGCGAGCCTAAGCGCGCTGTTTGTGCGGGAACCACTGCGCCGGGAATCGCTTTGGTCGTTTACGGTCGATATCGAGGCCGGCCAGCAAGATGTCTGGGTGCCGGATTGGTTCCATGTACTACCCCGCGGGCGTTTCTTCGCAAACGCCAATTTCGACAACATCGGCAGCTTCTTTTTCGACATCGGCGGCGACTTTGAAAGCACGATTCCGGCCGCCGATATCAGCGGCAGCATGCAGCTCTCAAACGAAGGCGCCGTTTTCCAAGGCTCAACGGCCGGTGATGGCGAGCCATTGGTTCTATCACTGTCGTTTTTAAACTTTGA
>JBCDBO010000058.1:0-20037 GCA_039183535.1 Pseudomonadota bacterium
GTTTTTATCGCGGCAGGGCTTGTCGCCTGCGCAGATTCGTCTGGCGGCTGGGACCAACATGAGCTACGGCTCAAATGCGCACGATTTGTCGATGTTGATGGGCTACCAAAGCACGAACTTGATTCGCAGTTTGTACGACGGAAACTCGAATTTCAGCGGCGGCGCGTTAGCGGCTGTTGGCGGTAATCAACGAATTCCCGAAGCAATGGCGCAAGTTCTCGATGAAGCGGTGCTCACCGGACAGCTGGTGCGAGCTATCGATGTTCGTGACGACAAGGTCGTTGTTCACGTCGCCGATGGGCAGCGCTTCGAGGCGCCGCATTGCATTGTCACGGTGCCGTTCAGCGCGCTACGCCACGTCCAACTGAATCGCTACGCCGGTCCACGGCAAGCGCGCGCCATTGCCGAACTCGCGTACACACCGGTTTTTCAAGTGCATATGACGCCACGCTTTGCTTACTGGGAAAAGGACGGTTTACCGCCGAGTATGTGGACCGACAGTTTGGCGGGGCGCTGTATGGCGCTTCGAAACGACCCGGCCGAGCCGGATAAAGTCACGAGCTGTCTCGCCTTCGTGAACGGTACCAAGGCGCAGTATTTGGACCGCTTAGCGCCGCAAGCGGCCGCTGACGCCGTATTGGCCGATCTCGCCCGCTTGCGCCCAGCCACACGCGACGCATTCGATGTGCGGCTGGTGTTTTCGTGGAACCGATCGGTCGTCGCCGGTGGTGCTTACGCGTATTGGCAGCCTGGACAAATCACAGCGTTCGCCAGCGAGCTCCGCGCTGCCGCTGGGCGTTTGCATTTTGCGGGCGAGCACACGGCTGTCGTAAACCGTGGTATGGAAGGCGCGATGGAGTCAGGTGAGCGAGCCGCCATCGATGTACTCGGCCAATTGCTCTGATGCGCTGGTATCTCGCCGCCGTACTGGCGAGTGTGCTGATCGGTGGCTGCGCCGCGTCACCACCGTCGCTAACGATCGATAATGTGACCGTTATTGATGCCGTTAACGGTGTCCAGCGTGGACAACGTGTCGTCGTCGTTGGTGACCGAATCGCTCGAGTAAGTGCATCGGGGGCAACACCGATCCGCGGCGATGTCGTTGATGGCAGCGGCAAGTTTCTTATCCCTGGTCTTTGGGATATGCACGTTCATCTTACCTACGAGCCGCGGCTCATCGAGTCGATGCCCGCCTTGTTTCTACGTCACGGCATTACGAGCGTGCGCGACACGGGTGGCCAGCTCGATGTCTTAATGCCGGTCGTTCGCAAGATGCGTGCGCCGAATGCGATCGCACCGCGGGTATTTTTTTCGGGGCCGCTGCTCGATGGGCGCGACGTTGTTTATAACGGCATCAACGTACCTTCGATCGGAGTCGCGACGCCGGACGTCGCAACAGCTAGCCGCCGGGTCGCGGAACTCGTTACGGCCGGTGTCGACTTCATCAAGATCTACGAGATGGTCGATCCCGATGTATTCGCGGCATTGGCGCACGCCGCACGCCAGGCTGGGCTGCCGATCGCCGCGCACGTACCGCTGTCGATGACCGCATCGGCGGCAGCGCCGCTGATCGACTCACTGGAGCATGTTCGCAATGTCGAGTTTGATTGCGCCGCTAACGCTGAGCAGTTACTGCGCGAGCGTCGTGAGACGCTGGCGGATATGTCCGGGCAAGCGGCGCTGGCGGTGCGCGGCGCCTTACATCGTGCGCAACGGCCGCGGGCGTTGGCTGCATTCGATCCAACGCGTTGCCAGGCCGTCATCAACGCGCTGCGTCGCGTCGTTCAAGTACCAACGATGCGCTTGAATACGATGTTTATTACGCCGCCATGGCGCCGTGTCGGTTGGGACGCGGCATTGCAGCAGCTGCCCGCAGACGTGCAGGCCGAGTGGCAAGCGCCACCGACGTGGTTCGAGCCGGACGACACAAAACGCGATACGTCGCTGTCGACATTCACGCTTGATATTGTCGCGGCGATGGCCGCTGCCGATGTGCCGATCGGCGCCGGTACCGACACGCCAATCGGACGCGCGATCCCAGGCTACAGCTTGCACAACGAATTGGTTGTCATGGTCGAAGCGGGATTGACGACCGAGCAAGCGTTAGCCGCAGCGACGGTCGTGCCGGCGGCGTTCTTTGGCTTGGCCGATAAAGCCGGTTCGATCGACGCCGGTAAATGGGCCGATCTCGTGTTACTCGACGCCAACCCGTTGGACGATATCGCTAACACACAGCGCATCGCTGAGGTGATTTTTCGCGGCCGACGTTTGACGTCAGAACAATTGACTGCCGACCGATAAATGCGAGTCCGATTAGCCGGCAGCGCGAACGCCCTTCGATTCGCTAGGACTCGCCCCGGTACGCAAGTAATACTCGAACGCGTCGTCCATCCGGCCAGTCAAGTAGGGCACCAAGTACAGCGCACTCATGCCCTCAAGGTAGCGGGCATGGCGCAGCGGCCCAACATCGGCCGTCTCGAATCCGAGTTCGTTGACGAAGTTAGCAACAGTAACTTTGGCGTCGCCGTCATCGCCGGCCAACATCACCGTGACGGGACCACCGGCGACCGCCGGGTTGGCGACGATGTGAAAGCCAACCGTATTGAACGCTTTAACGATCGTTGCATCGGGCGCCAGCGCTTGCACCTCCTCGGCAGACGAGGTGTCGGTGGCCATAGCCATCAGTCCGTCGTCCGTTGGTACCAACGCATTCGTAACATCAATGACCGTTTTACCGCTGAGCGAGCCCGTGGCTTGCAAGGTCTCAGCCAGCGCATGGTACGGCACGGCCAATACAATCAGCTCAGCGTCGGCAATCGATGTTGCGTAGTCGGTCGCTGTTGCCCCGGCGCCAGATTGCGAAAGCAGATCGGCAACCGCGCTATCGCCCGCACGTCGTGTGCCGTAGGTAACACGGTGGCCAAGCTTGCCGAGTCGTTGGCCAAACGCAGCCCCCATGCGGCCAGTGCCGAGAATCGTTACGTTCATTCGCTTAACTCCATTGCTAAGGTCTTAGGGGGCGTTCAAAAAACTCGATCCAAACGCCATCCGGGCCGCGCACGCCCATCAGCCGCACCTCACCATACGGTGCGAGCGTTACCGATACTGGGGCAAATTCAATGCTGACGTCGTTGTCGAGAAGATGTTGATGCAAACCGTCAATATCGGTTGCCGGGAAGCGCAGCATCAAAATACCGAGATTAGGCGGTCTTGCTCGGGCTGCGAAGTCCGCTCCGCTGAGGCCCTCAAATCGAAGCAGCTCTACCGAGCCCTCGTTGGTCCCAGTCGGGTTCAAAATAACCACATCGCGGACGATCTCATCGGCGAGGTTATGGGCGATCCCGAGAACGTTCGGGCCCTCTTCTTTGCTGGCGCCGCGGTGCGTCAGATACGGCTTAAAGCCCAGCACGCGTTCGTAAAAATCTCGCGCTGCGGTCATGTCCGTGACGATTTGGGTTGCATTAAACAGTCGACTCATCTCGCGCAGCGCCGGCCAGCCTTCCAGTGCCGGTGTCACCCGCTCGATCATCGCGATGACAATGCCGTCCGGTCCGCGGCTCAGCCACTCGGTTACAACGAACGGCCCAAAGCTAAAGGTGACCGGGTCGCTCGTCGATTGCCAACCGCGTTGTTGCAGCTGCTCGAATTTCGTTTGCATATCGAGGACGCGGCTGTTGACGTCGAACCAACCGCCGGTATCCCACGATTGTGCGCCCGAACGAATGCGTTGTTGTGCCACGTTATCGAAGTCGAGCAAGCGAATGAAGCCGCGCTCGGTTCCTGGGTTTGCAAAGACCGAGAAGCGCGCCGTCGCATCGTCGTCCAACTGCCACGCGCGCAGTTGCTCACGCGCGACCGTCCCGCTCGCGACTTCCTCCCAACCGGCTACGTCCGACAACAGCTCTTGGTACGTCGCCAACGAGGAAACGCTAAACACGGCTTCTTGGTAGCCGTGCTGCAAACGCGGTTCCGCAAGACTCGGGGCCGTGGCCGCCAAACACAGTAGGACCCACCAACAATGTCGCATCGTGTCACCGTCCTCGCTCGCTTCGAAAGTCCGCCGGTATCATCGGCGAAATGCTATATTGTTATAACAATAGAGGCGTGGCAAGCGCACGAGGTACGGGGACGATGACCAACATCATCAAACGGACAACGCTAATCGTTCGCGATATGGATCGCTCGGTGGATTGGTACCAGCGCGTGCTTGGTATGAGCGTTTGGATGGATACCGATTTCGAGTTGTCCGGCGAAGGTCTCGCTGCCGGCAAGAAAGGGGACAAAACCCGATTGGTTATTCTGCAAGCCGAGGATCCGGTCATCGGCATGATCGGCTTACTGCAGTGGATCGATCCACCGTTACCAGCACCCGATGAAATTCCTCGGTCGGTGACCTACGGAAATCCGACCTTCGTCGTCGCTACCGACGATGCAAAGGCGATGTACGAGGCCGCAAAAGCCTGCGGTACGCATATCCATTGTCCGCCACGCGAATGGTCGACCCAAGGGCATGACGGACGCACAAAGCACTTTATCGGCATCTCGGTATTCGATCCGGATGGGTATTTTTATGAGGCGAACGAAGTTGTCGGTATTAGCGACGATTAGCTCACGGTCTCGGGGAGAGCAGTCATAGCCAGCCAATCCACGGTGCGTTTCCAACGTGCCAATTTTGTTGTTACCGACCTTGAGCGAGCGCTGACGTTCTACCGCGATGTTCTCGGTTTTGAGGTCGCCTTTACGAAAGACTCGCCGGCCGATTCGTATTCCTACGAGGTGTTCGAGATTGACCGTGCTAAACCGATTCGTTTCGCCGTACTCGGAACCGAATCGCAAGTTCGCGTTATGGCTTTGACCGAAGTGCCTGGTCCGCTAGAACCGGTACCGATGCCTCGGCGCAGCGCCATTGTCGTCGAAGTCGCTGATGTCGATGCCGTCGTCGCCGGTGCGAAAGCAGTCGGTTGTAGCGTCGTTGACGAGGGCTTGTTGCTTACGCATGACGGGCGCCGCGGCCGCGAGGTCGGTATTGTCGATCACGATGACAATCTGACGGTGATTTACCACATTCCGGCTCGCGGAGATAAGTAATGAGTGGCGAGCGGCAGTACCCGACTTCGCGCTATGCCTGGTACATGGTCGTTATATTGACGCTCGCGTACATCCTGTCGTTTGTTGATCGTTACATTCTCGGTCTACTGATCGAGCCGATCAAAGCTGATCTTGAGCTTACCGATACACAGATCGGTTGGTTGCTTGGGCCGGCCTTTGCGATTTTCTACGCAACGATGGGCTTGCCGCTCGGTTACGCCGCTGATCGGGCACGGCGTACATGGATCGTTGCGGCCGGTATTTTCATCTGGTCGTTCGCGACTGCGGCATCAGGACTTGCCAGTAAGTTCTGGCATATGTTCGCTGCACGAATGAGTGTCGGCGTCGGTGAAGCGACGCTTGGCCCGTGCGCGATGTCGATGATTGCCGATAGCTTTCCGCGCGAGCGGCGGGGTCGACCGATTGCGTTCTACACGGCGGCCCTGTCGGTCGGTGCTGGTATTGCATCGCTCGTTAGTGCCTCGGTACTGACATGGGCGAAGACCGTACCGGAGATTTCGATACCGATCGTCGGCGCGGTGGCGCCATGGCAATTGACATTCTTTATTGTTGGGGCGCCGGGATTGTTGCTAGCCGTGCTGTTTCTAACGTTGCGTGAGCCGAAGCGACAAGTACAAGTACAAACCAGCGCGAAGACCAATTCGACGTTCGGGATGATGTTGAGTCACGTTGGTGATCGCTGGTATGTCTACGCATCATTCCTCGCATTTCCGTGCTTAATGACCATCAATGCCTATATGCAAGGTTGGTACGCACCGATGTTTGAACGCACCTGGGGCTGGCCAGCAGAAAAATACGCCTTGGTAAATGCGGTCGTTCTGCTGGCGGTCGGACCGCTGACGGTGAATGTCGCCGGGTGGCTAAACGACAAGCTCTATGCGGCCGGGCGACGCGATGCGCCGCTTGTTATTTTAATCTGTGGAGCGGCGCTGATTATTCCTACCGGTATCGCGGCACCGCTGATGCCATCGGCAGAGCTGGCGTTTGCTTGGATCGTGTTTAACACGGTGGGTATCGCGACCGCATCGGCGACCGGTGTTACCGGGCTGCTCAACATTACACCCAGTGAGATTCGTGGCCAGGTGTCGGCCTTATATTACTTGACGATCAGTATGGCCGGGCTGTTCCTTGGTCCCCCAACCGTTGGCTATCTGTCTGACTTATGGGGGAACGACAAGCTCAACCTGGCAACGGCGGCGGTACCGGCAATGTACGGCATTCCCATATTGTTGCTCATCCCATTCGCGCTGCGTGCGTACCGGCGTGAAATCGCCGCGCAGACCGCGTCTACGAAACACTAGCGTGTGAGTAACGCCAACGCAGGTCAAAGACGGCGCGCACCGATTTGGTTGCTAAGCCTGGCGAGCTCGTTGTCGCCGTTCGGTATGGCGATCGTTGTGCCATCGCTGGGCGCTATTGTTGCGGTTTTCAATGCCGACCTTGCCGAGGCGCAATACGTTATCTCGGCGTACCTCTTCGGCCTCGCGCTTGCGCAGCCGATCTGCGGGTTTCTTTGTGATCGCTTTGGTCGACGGTCCGTGATGTTGGTCGGGTTCGCAACATTTACTGTTGCCAGCGTTGCTTGTGCGCTGGCGACGAGCCTCGACCAGCTCATCGTCGGCCGCTTCGCCCAAGCAGCCGGCGTTAGCGTCGGTACTGTTGCCAGCCGTGCCATTCTGCGTGACACCTACGATCGCAATCGTATGGCTGAGGCGATGTCGTACGTCGCGGCGGCCATGGGGTTCGCGCCCATCGTTGCGCCGGTCATTGGCGGGTTGATCGACACAGCAGCCGATTACTCGGCCATCTTCTACGCATCGGCTGTGATTGGTGGCTTGGTCTTTTTCAAGATGCTGGTCAGCTTGCCCGAGACGCGGCCGGCGGACCTAACGCCGCCAACGCTGCGGCAATGGTTTAGCAGTTACGGTGTGTTGCTGACGTCGCGCGGTTTCGTCGGTAACACACTGGCATTCGGTTTCGTGCAAGGGACGTTTTTCGCGTTCATGGCGATCGGGGCGCCACTCTTCGAGACCGCATTTGGTGTCGACTCGGGTGGCTTCGGTTTGTTGTGGGGTCTGATGGCGGTCAACTATGTCGTTGGCGCAACCTTAGCGGCGAAAATGACTGCGCGACACGGTACGGCGGTGGTGCTTAAGGTCGGCGTTATTGTCGGTGCCATCGGCGGTACCGCGGCCTGGGTATCGAGCGTTACGCTGCCGCTAACCGTCGTCAGCGTATTGACTCCGATCGCCATCTCGATGTTCGCCGCCGGTGCGACAACACCGATCTCAATGGCCGGGGCTGTTGCCGATTACCCGACGGTCGCTGGCACGGCATCGGGTCTATCGAGCGCCATCGGTCTCGTACTCGGCGGTAGTTTCTCGGTCCTGTCCGGCACGGTGTTTGACGGCCGCTATCCACCGATTGCGATGATCATCTGCTTGGCGTCACTGGCCACTGCCGCGAGTTGGTGGCTCAGCGTATCGGGCCGCCCGCGAGATCAAGAGCCCGCTGTCGCGAGTGAGTAACGGTGGCCGCGCGTTACGTGCTCTCGGCGAACGCGCGTTCAATTACGAAATCGCCGGGTACGCCTTGCTTCGGCGAACCCTCGAAACCCAACTCCGTTAGCGCGGCGTCAGTGTCGCGTAGCATCGCCATGCTGCCACAAATCATTGCACGGTCTGTCGCTGGATCAAGCGGTTCCGTCGCTAGCTGCTCGCATAAACGGCCGGACGTCAATAGCGCAGGAATTCGCTCCTGGCACGGATGATCCTCACGGGTAACCGATGTGAAGTAGCGCAGCTTCTCGGCGGCCATTTCGCCGATGTACGGCATTTGCAAAAGATCGTCGTTAATAAAGTCTTGATAGGCGAGATCTTCAGCACGGCGGACGCCATGGACGAGAATGACTTGTTCAAAGCGCTCGTACGTTTCCGGGTCTTGAATGACGCTCAAAAACGGCGCTAGGCCTGTGCCTGTCGACAACAAAAATAATCGGCGGCCGGGCTTTAGATCGTCAAGTACCAGTGTGCCGACCGGTTTGGCCGACATGAGAATCTCGTCGCCGATATCGATATGGCAGAGCCGCGACGTTAACGCGCCATCGCTGATTTTGATGCTGAAGAACTCTAGGTGTTCTTCGTGGTTCGGGCTGGCGATGCTGTAGGCACGCATCAATGGCCGGCCTTCTACCTCAATGCCGACCATAATGAACTGGCCGTTCTTAAAGCGAAAGCCGCGGTCACGTGTGGTGCGAAAGCTAAACAGCTTGTCGTTCCAATGGTGCATCGACAGCACCTTTTCAGAGCGTAGGGCAGGCATTCAGTCCTCGGTCGATCGTTGCCCAAAACAGCGCGCGAGAGTAGCGTAAATGCGATTCGTTCTCAAATGCCTGTACCGCCTTCCCGGACCGTTTTGACGTAATCGAGCCCGGCGCTCGCTAGGTCGTGCCGCCGGCATCGGCGGCGACGGCAGTCGGTTGTTGCTCGGGCGACGGTTTGGCTTGGCTTGTCCAGACGCTGTGCGGGTTACCGTTCCGGGCGCGTCGCTGCACGCCGCGGGCCATCCGCCAGAACGCGAACGCGCCGACGATGGCCAACACATCGACGCAGAACATTGGCCAGTCGGCCGCTGCCAAGCTGCGCCATACCGGCATTCCGATAAACACGGCATCGACGATCGGTATCGCAGCCGTTGCGACCGCGGTAAACAGCAACAAATCGCGAGCGCCATTGGCCACCGAGCGCAGGAATGCCCAGCCGATTGCTGCGAAGAACACAACGAAATACGCGAGCTCGGTCATATCGGCCCGATTTGGCCAGTCGGCGACGCCGCGGCTCGCGAGGAATGCGGCTGAGATGCCAGCCATGCAGCCGATACAGACACCGCTGTTTAATTTCGCCAGGAAAACGGTTGTTTTGCGTTGCTCCGCTTGCCGACGCTTACGGCGGGTCTCGACCCAGAGCAGGTTGCCGGAATAAAACAAGTAAGCGCCGCCGAGCCCCAAGAAGAAATACACCCATTTGGCTGTAAAGCCGCCGAAGTCGACAAAGTGCAGCGATATCAGTCCGCGATACAGGGTGCCGCCAACGCTTGCATCCTTCGGATGATCAAGTCCGATCAGCGCGCCAGTCGATGCGTTTAAGACGACGGACGCATTGGCGGACAACGTTCCAGAGTCGACGCTACCGAACACGGTTACCATCGCGTTACTGTCGCCGGCGTTCTCGTAACGCACTTGCCGTGGCTCAATGCCGGGCGCTTGTTCCTCGGCGATGGCCATAATCTCAGCAAATGGCAACAGCGGCGCTGTCTCGCCGGTCGCTTCCAGCGGTGCACGTAGCCCAAGTTCCGCCCCGATCAACACGAGCAAGTCGTCTTCAAAGACCAGCAACTGGAACGGTGCCAGGATGAAAATACCGATGGCCAGTATCGCGCTGCTCCAGGCAAACATGAAATGCCACGGCAGGGAGATGACGCCGACAACGTTATGCGTGTCGAGCCAGAAGCGCTTGTTGTTCTTCCCTTTGCGAACAACAAACAGGTCTTTCAGGAAATTCGGTAGGAAGATCAGTAAGCCAGAGACAAGCGCGATGCTGTAGATCAAGCAAACGATGCCAAGAACGTATAAGCCGAAACTGGACGGTAGGCCAGCGGTGTAATGCAGGCGGTAAACAAAGTCGGCGAGGTGAGCGGTTTCAACCGCCGAGTTCAGTGAGCCGTCGTCTTCCAAACGATACTCAAAGGTCTCGAACTCGCCATCATCTTGGCGCTCGAACCAGCGCAAGATGTTGCCCGGGTGGTCTGGCGACGACGGGTAGATCCGAAACGATGCTGCAGCATCCGGATCAGCGGCGAGGACCGTATCGATAAGTTGTTGCGCGTCGGCGTAACTCTGCGCACTTGGTGCCGCAGCCGAGTAAGCATCCCATTCGTTGAGTTCGTGCGTGAACACCGTTATCGCGCCCGCGTAGAAGGCGATGAACAAGGCCATACCGGCGCCGAGCCCCGTCCACGTGTGCACACTGGTAAACGTCTTTAGTGTGATGGCCTTCATACGCCGACCACCGACGTCCGTTTTAGCAATTCAATCAAGCCAAACCCGACTAATGAGAAACCAATCAACGCGGCAGCCGCCCAGCGCGCCGTCGGAATGAGGTAGCTCGCGCAAGCGATCGCTACCCAGACGGGAAACACCATCAGCAAAGACGGCATGCGCAGCGCTTCGGCTGGCGGTGTTGCTGCTAGGAACAGCCCGACCAATGCGACCGTTGCGGGTGCCGAGAGCAATACGGCGACGAACGATCTAGCGACCACGGCGCTCGCTAAGCCACAAGTCGAGCCACGGCGAGACCATTGTGGCTAAGAAGAAAATGGCGATGACGGTGTAAATGCCGGGCCAAACACCGCCAAACACCGTACCGAGCGAGAACGCCAGTGCCAGTGCGATTAGGCTACCCCCGAACCACGCCAAGCGTCGTCGGCCTACGGCGTAGCGGACGCTTATGTGCATAGCGCCAGCGGCAACGAGGGTGAGGAGAATACTGCCGATAGCAGTCATCGGTCGGCATCGGGATTGACAAATGGTCATCAAGTTTAGCGTGGCGGCGACAGCGATCCTAGCGCGGTTGAAGAACCGTTCGTGGGCCGTGCTCGCCGAGCAGCGGCTCGCTGTGTACAGTTACCCGCGTTCAGGCTCGAATGACAGACATATAAAAGAGAGTCTAAGTAGGGAGGCTTATGACAATTACGATCGCACGGAGGCGCACAGTCGCGGTGTTGCTCGTCGCACTGGCGACGGTCGTCGGTTGCGGCGGCGATTCGAAGGACGAATCGGGCGGCAATACGAGTAACAGCGGCAGCGCCACCAAGCTCCCGATGCCGAAAGGGCTCAAGGGGTCATTGATATTCGAGCGCAATCCCGCGATGGAGGCCGACCAAGTCATGCGAATGGACCTGCGTCGCGGTCGCTTCGAGGTGGCGGCTGATGGCTACGACGCATCCATCGGGTCGGACAACATGGCGTTTTTGCAGCTGTGCGCGCCGCTGGCGGTCCGGGTTGCCGTTACCGATGCCGACGGGTTCGCAGGCCCGGTATCCGAGTGCTTCGAACTCGACACAATTTCACCTGATCTATACCGGCCGAAAATGCATCCGGATGACCGGCTGATTGCGGTTGTTAACACCGCGATACCAATACCGAAAGACGAATTACCCGATACAGCCGCTGCTCGGTTCGGCATCGGTGACAACACCTATGCCGGCGTGCAGATCTATGACGTGAAAGACGGCATGGTCGCTGAGCTGCGTGACTATGGCGTTAGCGAATGGACCCGCCAAGGTCAGCTGATCGCAACCGGTGCTGGCGGTGACGTTGGCTATGGGATTTTCAAAGTCGACACGCGCTTTAAAGCGACAAAGCGGCTCGACGATGGCCGGATTAACGGCGAAATACTCTCGATAGACACACATCCAAAAAAAGACCGAGTTGTCTTTATCTACAACGGCCAAATTTTTGAGATGGATTTGTCATCTGGTAAGCCCAAGCGCATTCATTCGCACGGTTACCCGCTGGCGGCCGTTGCGTATTCGCCGGACGGTGATGCGATTGTGTTTGTCGCCGATGATCCGTTGTCCGAAGCCTTCGAAACCCCGAACACCGGTTACAACCTGTACGTTCTTCGAGACGACGAGGTTGAGGTGTTGGCATTGCCGTTTATCCCGGGTGGTCCGCTGGATTGGGTCGACTAGGCCGCGGATCGGGTCGGCACTCGCGGCTCTCTAGAACGGAATGTTGTCGTCGAACGGCGCCGGCGGTGCGTCATCGGGCAGCGGCGGTTTTTCGTCGGCCGTCCCGTCTTTGCTGGCCTCGACTCGCCACGCCTTCACATCGGTGTACCAGCGCCCGTTGTACTCGCGACTTTCCAAGTCGATATGCACTGTCAGCTCCTGGCCCTCGGTAATACCGAACTGGTCGATTTTGTCGCCCCACACCATAAAGCAGACCTGCTTCGGGTAGTCGCCAGGGATCTCAATCACGTACTCCTGCTTGCGCCACGGTCCGCGCGCCGAAGTGCCGTTCTTCTCCGGCAATACAGTGGTGATTTTTCCAGATAGCTCCACGATAGGGATTCCTTGTTACTGGCCGCGTCGATCGTCGACGGCGCGTTGTTGGGCGTAAGATCGAGGCCCGACAATATAGATAGGTACGAGAGCCCTGTCATCTGCGGTCCGGCGAAATTACACAGATCGCCCTATTGTGCGGTTTTAGCCCGTTAGTTGTTGCCCGCGCGGCGCGGCTAAGAGCGCCGCAAAGAGACAGGTTCTACAGAGCGCCCGCTCGTTTAATGGCGAGGTATCGGTTCGTGATTGCCGCGGGAAGTTCGTGACACAAGCAATCCTCGACGTAGACGCCTTGCGAGCGAAGGATGTTTTGGGACTCGCGGCGCAGACCCAAATAGCGACTCGTCGCCGCATAACGCAGGGCCTCGTTGAACTCGTTAACCGGTTGTTCGAGCGCTTGGTCGAGAATTTGCTCGCGCAGGCTCGCGACAATCACGAGGTGACGGCGGCGCAGCAGACTCGTCGCTGTCCGTAAGTCGTGTGAGTCTTCCTCGCGCGCATTGGTCAGAATGACAATTAGTGAGCGGCGCCGCTGACGCGTAGCGATGTCCGTCGCAGCACCAATGTAGTCGACGTCGATGGGTTTCGGCTGTACGTCATAGACGTGATTCAGTAACGAGTTAATCGTACCGATGCCTTTTTTCGGCGGCAGCCAGGTGCGTTTATCGGCGATGGTCATTACGCCCACCGAGTCACCCTGGCGAAGTGCGACGAAGCTCATCAACAGCATGCCGTTGAGCGCGTGATCGAAGTGACCGAGCTCATCGTCTTGCGCGAGCATACGGCGCCCGGCGTCGAGTAGAAACACGACTTGCTGATCGCGCTCTTCCTGGTATTCGCGGGTAATCAGCCGCGACACACGCGCCGTGGCTTTCCAGTCGATCGACGAGATACCGTCGCCGTCGCGGTAATCTCTGAGCTGATGAAACTCGATGCCTTCGCCGCGTCGCCGGCTGAGCCGAAGGCCCGCTGCCTGAATTCGGTTATCGACTTCGTACGCGAGCAGTTTCGAGATTGCCGAGTAGTTTGGGTAGGTCCGCACCGGCGTGGCTTCGCCAACGCGGACGCGGCGCCACCACAGCCTAAGCGGTGAGCGCAGTCGACACTCGCAGCGCTCGAAGCTCATTGGGCCGCGCTCGACCGGGCGAACTTCGTAGCTGAGCAATGCGAAGCGACCGGGTGCGATACGCACGTTCTGGGGGAGTCCCCGGGCGATAACCGTCGCCGGGTGATGGTCATACACCTGCGCCACAATCGTTTGCGATTCACTGTCGTTGGAAAGTTCGATCCCAACGCTTGCCCAGGTCGCGAGCGATAGTGAGCCGGGGACCTGTCGCTCGCAGCGGGGTGGCGTCAGTCGCCAAACGAGCGCGGCGTCGACGATGCCAATGAACGCCGCCCCCGCAGCCATCCACGGCCATAGCGGTGCCAGCGCCGGCAGCAATGCGCCGACGAGGCCCGCCGCCAGCAGGGTGCCGGCGAGCAGCAGTAGGCCGCGACCCGGGATCACTGCCGCGGCGTTGCTACGTTGGTGAGGATGTCGGCCAGAATATCGTCCGGACGGTATGCTTCGATCTCGAGTTCCGGCGCCAGCGCGATGCGATGGCGAAGCGCCGGTATCGCCGCTTTCTTGACGTCATCCGGCGTTACAAAGTCGCGATCGGCCAGTACTGCTGCGGCCCGGGCGGCGCGCACGATGGCAATCGGGCCGCGCGTTCCAGCGCCGATACGTATCCCGGTCGACTCGCGGGTTGCGCGCGCAATGCGCACCGCGTAGTCGATCACCGCCTCGTCGATCCGGATGGCGGCGACTAGCTGCTGCGCGGCGACGACGTCGGCCGGCGTCATAACCGGCTGCACTTCGCCGGTGTACAGGCCGTCGCCGACACGGCCGACCGTGACATTCGTCACGATGGCCTGCTCGGTTTCGTGATCCGGGTAATCGATCAACACTTTGAGCAGAAAGCGATCAAGCTGCGCTTCCGGCAATGGGTAGGTGCCCTCATGCTCAACCGGGTTTTGCGTCGCAACGGTCATAAAGGGCGGTTGCAGCAGAGTCGATTCCCCTTCGATTGTCACCTGGCTTTCCTGCATGACTTCGAGCAGCGCGGCCTGGGTTTTCGCTGGCGCTCGGTTAATTTCATCGGCCAGCAGTAGGTTGGTGAACACCGGTCCGCGACGGACACTGAATGTCTCGGTTTTTGGGTTATAGACAGCGTGACCGCTGACATCGCTGGGCATTAAGTCGGGCGTAAATTGGATGCGCGAGAATTCGCCGCTAAACGCTTGGGCCATCGCTTTGACCAGCAGTGTCTTACCGAGCCCGGGGACACCTTCCAACAACACGTGTCCCGCCGCTAGGAATGCGATTAGCAGGTCATCGACTACGCCATCATGGCCGATGAAGGCCCGGCCGATCTCGTTGCGCATCGTGGCGACTTTCTGGCGCAGCGCCGCTGCCTGATCGCTAGGTTCACTCACAATTCATTCCTTATTAACTGAAGTATTTGGATTCGCCGCAGAAAGGCGGGCTGGCGGTGCTCGATGGGCAGCGCCAATGCGTCCAGAATCTGCTGAGCGTCGCGGCCGCTCATTGCGGCGAGCTGGCGGGATTGCTCGGCGGCCGACTGTCGGCCGATTCCAGGCGCGCGACGCTCTGCCGCACTCAACAACTCATCGACGGCACCGGCGAGCAGCGCATCGTTGGAGCGATGACGCCAGCTAAAGGCGCCGGTGGCGTCGATGTGCTCGATGATCGATCGTCGATTGAGCGTCATCGTTCTAACGCTGGGCCCAAAACGCGGGATCACCGACCACAGCCACAGTACGAGCAGTATGGCGGCGCTGGCTAAGACGTACGGCGCGTGCTTGCGCAGCAATTGCCACAGCGACTCGAACGACTCGTCGTAGATCAGCCAAACCTTACCCGACGTCAAGTTGCCGTCGACGATGTCCATGAGCAATCTGCTGTGATTGAACTCTGGCAGCGTGTCATTCTCGAAAAACGGGCCGGCGACAACCGTCACAAAGCCATCGCCGAATCGACGGCGCACGACAATGGCCTTGTCGTTCGAGACCAACGTCGAGTAATCAATAACGTTTCCGCGCAGCTCAATCGCGTAGTCGGTAAGATCAAGATCGATCAGGTAATCACTGTCTGTATCGTCCGATTCTGCTGCGTCCGGGTCGGACTCATTTGAGTCTTCCGACTCGTCGGCCGAGTCGATGTCTACAAGGCGAAAACCGAGTCGCCAAAGAAAACTGTCGCTGGCGCTGGTGCGCTCTTCTGGCGGCAATACGACGAGATGCCCACCACTGTTCAACCAATCGGTCAGTGCCGATTCATTGTTGGCACTACCGAGCTGTGCTGACAATGGTGCGATGATCGTGTCTTCGACGGCCGGCAACCACTCTGTAGCGACCAGTGTGGCGCGCGAGGCGGCCTCGATGTCGAGCTCTTCGAGCAACAGCTGCGCAGCCAGCAGTTCGTTGTAACGTGCTTCGCCGCGGTAACCGGTATAACGGGTGTCGGTGACTTTCTCGTGCGTGGTGAAAAACCAGCCGATAAACAGCGCTAAGGCAAGCGCTACTAACAACCCGGCTATTCGCGCGCTCATGCCAGGGCACCCTCGCTGATTTGCCAATCGGCACACAGCGCGCTGAATTGGACATCGCCTGGCGTTAGCGTACCGTAGGCACAACGTACCCAGGCATCGACAACGCGGTCGAAGTAGGCGGCAAAGTCACGACCTGTCTGCGCAACAACCGCACGTAGGCAGTCGCCTTCCGTGGCGCTGTCTGGCAACCGAACACCATGCTTAGAGACGGCTGCGAGCACGCTACCGCGAAACAAAAGGCTGAGCGCGAGCCGTTGATCGCCTCGCTGCCAGGCCGCCATGGCCGCGGCGGGTATGTCATCGGGAAGGGAATCGCTCGAGATCTCGCCGTCTGCAAGCACAATTCGCTGTTGGTTTGCCTTCTCGCCGCGGGTGAATCGCAAGTACGGTAACCAATGTTTGATCGAGGTTGCTAGCAATACGATTAGGATGGCGACACCGATCCACAGACCGTACTGAATGAGCAAGGCGAATCCGTAGGCCAAGCCGAATTCGTCGGTCGATTCGGTCTCTTCATCGGACTCGTCCGGATTCTTCGACACCCAGCGGGTTGTTTCTTCGCGCGTAGCCAGTTCCTCACGCTCGTACGCGGCATCGAGGGCCTCATCAATATCGCTGTCTTCCCAGTAGCCGACGATGTCGGCCAATGGCTCCTCAGCGGCGCTTTGCGAATCGGGCTCGTCCTGGGCCAGTGCCCTCGGTACCACTGGGGGCAGCGATAAAACGATGGCGAGCGCCGCGGCCGCTGCCAACTGACCTGAGCGGCGCTGCACCAGTCGGCGGAAGGAGACCTCTATATCCCATGCTTCAAGTCGCGTCCGGCAGTTGATGTACAGGCCAAAGCCCGCGCCAACAAACCACGGGTGCAGCGCTGACTGCGCGACGTACACAAGCACGAAGCCGACGATATTGCTGACGGCGCTGGACTCGTCCGTGAATAGGTTCAACCAGTCCTTACCGATAGAGTCTTGATAGGTGGGCGGTATCAATGCCACGGTAATCAGCATGACGCCGACGTACATGCACATAACTAGGTGTTGATAGGCGACGGTAACGCCCGTACCGAAGTTGAAGATTCGCCGATTAAGTACCTTGGCGCGTTTGCGTCGCGCCTCGCCGCGCAAGCCCTCAAGCTGCGTAACCGGTAGCGCGATTGATCGGGCGAAATGTAATCGCCACGGCGAAAGCCAGAAAATCCAATTGCGTTTGGCAAGACTCGGGGTCTTGCCGAGAGCAGATCGCCAGGTTGTCGACTCGCCGAATAGCTTGCGCGAAATAATGTGCAGTATCGGGCCGTCCGTAACCGGCTCGAGCCAGAAGTAAAGCGCCATCGCGAGCAGTCCGTACGCCGTGAACGCCATGCTGGTGATGACCGCAGCCGCCATTGGCAGGGTCAGCGCGAACCAGGTTGCATAAATCGTCGCGGCATCACGGCGTACCATGCGGACGCCGAGATCGACGGCCTCCCATTCACTTCGCGGCCGCAGCGCGACTGTGACGTTATCGAGATTCACGTCGCCCCATTAGTCCGAAGTAAATGCCATGCACCGCCCAAAGGGCCAAACCGACGCTGTATTTCACGGTTGCTGGCGGCCATGTTGTCGATGACCAGTACGCTTCGATAAACGCGGCGATGAGCAACATGATCGCACCGCCATAGACGAGTGGCATCACCTGCAAGGTCTTGTTGCGAATCGCTTGCCAACGACTCTCGCGCCCAGGGGCCACCGCTGCATAGCCGATGGCGAGACCGGCGCCGCCGAAGATCATGATCGCTGTCAACTCGAACGAGCTGTGGCCAGCGACAAATGTCCAGAAGGTTTCGGTGTAGCCGACCCCAGTAAGGTGACTGGCGATTGCGCCAATCGATAGCCCGTTGAACACCAGATAAAACATGCTGCCAAGGCCAAACGCGAGGCCGCCGGCGAAGGTCTGAAAGCCGATCGTCACATTGTTATAAATGTAGAAACCGAACATCACGATGTTGTCGGTCGATTCACGCTCACGACCCAACACTCGATTGGCCGGATCGTACATCGCTTCCACGGACGCGACGGTGCCAGGATCCAACATTGCAAAGACAAGATCCGGTTTCATCTGTATGGCGATGCCCATCCCGAGCATCGTGCCGAAGAGCAGCAACGCTGAGACCGCCATAAACCGACCGTGGTCGCGAAAACAGGCCGGAAAGTCATTGGCGAGAAATCGGAGTATTGCACTCAGATAGGGCGTGCGGCTCCGGTACAGGTGGCGATGACCGTCCAGTGCGAGTTCGTTCAATCGTTGTTGCAGGCCGAGGCTGTAACACCGCGCGCGTGCCAGCGATAAGTGATGGCAGATCTGGCGGTACAGAACAGGGAACTGCACGGCAATCTCCTCGTGCAATTGTTCGTCACGACGCGCTTTGCCTTTACTGAGTTCATCCGACCACAGGCGAAATCGTTCCCAGACGGGACCATACGTTTTCTCGAAGGCCTCTTGCTTCATGATGACTGATTTCCGCCGGCGACCCAGTTCGCGTAGCCGCGCAGACGGGTTGCATCGATATCGCCAAGCACGGGCTCAAGAAGCGCGGCCAGCTCTTCGGAACGCTCGTCGCTGATGTGCGCGGCCCGCTCGCCGAAGCTGACAATAGCCTGTTGTTCTTCGGGCGAAAGCGGGGCCTTCAACGGCACGACTTGGCGTCCGGTTTCGCCGTCCTTCGCGTGAGCGTCACCTGCATGAACGACGATCGTATTCGCCGCCATATCGCCCAGTCGTTGGAAGCGAGGACTTAACAAAACGGCAATGAAGCCGAATAGGAAAACGCCCGGTATGGAATCGACAAATCGAATTAAGTTTCGAACCAGCGATCCGGACCAGCCGACCGGGGTGCCGTTGAGATTCATCACCCGGATGCGTAGCGCGCGTTTGCCCGGTGTCGCGCCGTGGTTGAATACCTCGAACAGCACATCGTAGAACCACAACATGACGAAGGTCAGTATCAGCAAAACGCCGATACCGGAGTTTCCAAGTACCGCCAAGATCGATGCAGAGACTCCGAATGCAACGAACTTAATAAAGGTGTCGATGAGCCAGGCCAACGAGCGTGGTGCAAGACCCGCTAGCGGCAGGTTGAGTTCAACGCCTTCTGGCGTCGCTATCGTATGAGTCGTATCGAGTAACAAGCCGTAGTCGCTGTCGGGGAGATGCCGATAACGGCAGATAGTTCACGGTGCTGGAGATTAAATGGTAATCTGCCGCACCGCTGAATGCACGAGAGGACGCCCGTGAGCGAAGACATTTACGCGCCACCCGAGTCGGATGTGGACTTTACTGCGACGAATCCCGATGGCGTACAGTTTTATGTCGTTAGTCTGCGCAAGTTTTTCTTGCTCTCGATTCTAACGATGAACCTGTATTACGTTTACTGGTTCTACCGAAACTGGCGTGATGTCAAACAGAGTATCGGCGGCGATGAGTGGCCAGTCATGCGGGCCATTTTCTATATCTTCTTCACGCACTCGTTGCTCGGCTTGGTTAACGACAAGCTTGAAGATACCCAGACTGATTTCAAATGGAGTCCAAGAACGACGGCTACCGCATTCGTGTTATTGACGCTTGTGGCCAATATAATCGCGAACTTCCCAGGCGAAGGCGGCTTCGGCCTCTGGGCTATCGGCATTGGTTTAGGTGCTGTCCCTATACTGGCGATCCTCCTGAGTAAGGGTCAGGCGGCTATCAATATCGCCAGCGGCGATCCAGACGGCAGCAGCAACAACGCACTGACCGTCGCTAACTGGCTCTGGATGCTGCTCGGCGTGCTGTTCTGGCTCAGCAATCTGTTTGTGGTCTATGCGCTAATCGTCGCACCGGAGATCGTCGGCTAGGTAAGCGCGTGTCGAGCACGCCGCGAGCGCGTAACCGAGCGTCTGCGGTGAGTCCTTTTAGCGAAGCGATGCGCGTATACTGGGTATTGCGATTGCGTGTATGCGCCCGTAGCTCAGCTGGATAGAGCGCTGCCCTCCGAAGGCAGAGGTCAGAGGTTCGAATCCTCTCGGGCGCGCCAATTGAAAAAGGGTCCTTCAGGGCCCTTTTTTAATTGGCCTGTTTCTAGGTTCGAACCGTACCGCGCGAAGCGCGGAGGTTGGAAAAAACGCGCCAGCGTTTTTCACCGAGCGGCGTCAGCCGCGAAGCCCGAAGGGCCGAA
>JBCDBO010000059.1:0-19487 GCA_039183535.1 Pseudomonadota bacterium
GAGTGCCATTAACGGTAATGACCATCGCGCTTTCCGGCGAGAAGCTTACCCGTGCGAGAGTCGGCCGTCCGTCAGCCGTGGCGACGACCTCTACACGGCCCGCCAACGTGGTTTTTGTCTGTTGCGCGACATCGCCTTGCTCGCCGGCGCCCGTGATCGTTAGCACACTGTCGTTGGTCGACGTTTCGCGGAACGCGTAGGTCATTCCAACAGGAATCCGGTAAGCGAGTTCGGCGGCATTCGCTATTGGCAGGCCAAGCGCGACAACCAACAGACCCGAGAGTATGCAGCGCATCGGTAGTTCCTTGACGTTGGGGCTCTTTAAAGGAACGAACGAGCGATCGATCGTGGTTTTCGCGCTGTTGTTAGCCAGACGCCTGACCGAAATTCGGCGCGCCATCGTCGAGGTAGCTGGCCTCTTCCGGTGAGTTTTGTCGTCCCAGTACCGCGTTACGATGCGGGAAGCGCCCGAATTGGGCGACGATATCGCGGTGCAGTTCGGCAAACTGCGTAAACGTTTCAAAGGTTTGTTCTAGGGTCGCTGAGACAGAACGGCCCAAGGCCCGGAACACCTCGACCGATTTTTCTTGCACGCGCAGCGACTCGGCATGTTGCAGCGGCATGTAAAAGAACAGGCGCTCGATCGGTTCAAGTTCTTTGTCGAGACCTTTAACGATACCCTCGACCGCCAGTCGCAACGCCATCTTGTCATGCGAAAAAGCTTTCACCGAGCCGCGATAGACGTTACGACGGAACTGGTCGAGTAGCAGGATCAGGGCAAGCCGGCCGCGCGGGTCGTCGGCCCAACGGAACAGCTGTCCCTCGGACGCATCGTTAATGTCGTCGGCAAACTCGTATCGCAGTCGCGCATCGAGTTCGGCATCATCGCCAAACCATAGCTCCATCCGCGCATCGATTTGCGGCGCGTTGTATTCCTTATCCGGAAACCAAACGGCGAGGATTTTGTTGATACGCTCGCGATCTTGGTCGGTAATGACGTCCGTCATAACGTGCGGCTTGGGGCATGGCCCCGGTGATCATCCTTTCCCCATAGTATAGATAGCGACGCCAGAAAACAGAGATCTACTGTGACTTTTCGACAAACACCTGTGTCAATACGCTACCGACTGGGCATGCTGGCTGTCGCTTTGTTGACGCTTTCTGCGTGCGGTGAGTCGGCCGACTCGCCCGAAGAGGCACTGCGGCTTTGGCTGGGCGAATCGGAAGCTGCCCTTGAGGATGGCGATTGGCGCGAGCTGGCTGAGCGAATTGCCCTTCATTACGAGGATGGGCGGGGTAACGACAAGGCGCGTTTGGCGGCGCAGCTGCGCGCAGCAGTGTTTCGGCAAGGCGCGATCGAAGTCGTGACGAGCGTCGATGCGATCGAGTTGTACGGCGACGATGCGGCTCGTGTTGACTTGACCGCGCGTTTTGTCAGCGTCGGCAGCCAGGCGCGGGGGCTCGATGCCGGTAGCTACCGAGTCCGACTCGATTTGGCTGCCGTCGACGGCACGTGGCAGGTATATTCGGCGCGTTGGGGTTCGTCCGAGCGCGACTGGCGTTAGACGAGATGCGCGATTCGCGCACATTTTGAGGGAGACAACACAATGAAAAACACACTACGAGGCTTATTTGTATTAGTACTGGCCGTCTCGATGGCCGCATGCGGCAGCGACGATGGGGCCGGTCCGATGGAGTCAGCCGGCAAAGCGATCGATGACGCGGCTTCGGATGTTGCTGAAGCGACCGGTGATGCGATCGATGCTGCAGGAGATGCGGTTGATTCGGCGGTCGAAAAAACCGGTGATATGGTCGATGCTGCCGCGGAAAAGACCGGTGAGATGGTCGACGCCACGAAGAAGAAAACCGGTGAGATGGTCGATGCGACCAAAGAAGCGGGTGCGGCCGCCGTCGATAAAGCCGGCGACATGATGGAGCACGGCAAGCATAAGGCCGGCGAGATGATGGACGATGCCGAGGACGCACTTGATCTCGACGGCGAGTAATGCGGTTGCGGTGCAAGCCAAGGAAGGCTTGCGCTGGCCACGCTATGCGTTGTTGCTGGCGTCGGCGTGGCTCGGTGGCTGTGCAACCCTTGCCGAGTACGTCGAGACACCGCGCATAGCGCTCGCGGAGATTGCGATTGTCGACGTCTCATTGGCGAGCCAGCAGTTCACCCTAGGGCTCGACATCACCAACACGAATCCGTTTCCGCTGCCGCTCGCGAGTCTCGACTACGCCGTCGAACTAGCCGGTCAACGTTTTGCCACCGGGTCGAGCACACAATCGTTGTTGGTCGGTGCCAATGCCACCGAGCGGGTCGCGCTAACGATCGATACGGACCTTGCGACGAGTGCACTGACGTTGGCGCGGTTGTTTATTGGCGGCACACCGGAATCGTTAGCCTATCGGTTGACCGGAAACGTCGGGCTAGATCTGCCGCAGGCCGACAAATTGCTGGCGTATGAGTCGGCGGGCGAAGTCGCTCTGACCCGCTTGCCGCAGTAGTTTCGCGCGTAACCACATGTTCGGGCCATTCGCCCGATCGAAGGCGGTATGCAGTTTGTGTCGATACCGACACGATATGCATTAGCCATGCGCATAAAAACCTGTAACTCACTGATTTTTTCGTTGTCTAACCAACGTATGCGAGCAGACGCGCGTGCCGCAGGCGACCCCATGCGCGCACTGCAACATCCTGCGGTAGACTAATCCATCAGCGTACCAAGCGGCCGGCGCGTCCCGCGCCAGCCCCGGCAGAGCGCGCCATCGACGCGCCGCACCTCGCTGAACTACTGCACGATCGACTAACGACGAAGCGTTGCTTGCGCAGCGCGGGGATGCCATGACCCGACAGCCCAACTCGGCCAGCTTGTACCGCGACGAATTCGAGAAGGACAGTTGCGGCTTCGGCTTGATCGCGAACCTCGACGATCGACCCAGTCATTGGGTGGTCGAGACGGCCGTTGGTGCGCTCCGTCGATTGACCCACCGAGGCGCTGTCGCGGCCGATGGCAAGACCGGCGACGGCTGCGGTTTGCTGCTGAAAACGCCGGACGCCTTCTTTCGCGCGGTAGCTAGCGAGCTCGGTTTCGATATCGATGAGCAGTTTGCCGTTGGTACCGTTTTTCTGAATCCTCACAAGACTATGCGCGACCGCGCTCGGCATACACTCGGCGAGGAGCTCGAGCGCGTTGGCGTTCGCGTGGCCGGTTGGCGGCTCGTGCCGGTCGACACCAGCGTGCTTGGTGAGCAGGCGATTCGAACCTTACCGATCATTCAACAGGTTTTCGTAAGCCCGACCGAGCGGATTAAAAGTTCCGATTTCAATCGGCGCCTGTTCGTCGCCCGACGACGTGCCGAGCTGCGTCTCGAGAACGAGGACGACTCGTTCTACGTTGCGAGCCTCTCGTCGCACACGGTGTCCTACAAAGGCATGGTGATGCCGGACGCCCTGCCGCAGTTCTACAAGGATCTGGCGGATAGCCGCGTCGAGTCGTCGGTAGCCGTTTTCCACCAGCGGTTTTCCACCAACACGTGGCCGCAATGGCGCCTCGCACAACCGTTCCGATTGTTGGCACACAATGGCGAGATCAACACGATTCGCGGCAATCGCAATTGGGCACTCGCGAGAGCGGCGAATTTTCGCTCCGATTTGCTCCGCGACACCGAATCGTTGATGCCCTTGGTGTCGTTGTCGGGTTCTGACTCGTCGAGTCTCGACAATATGCTTGAGGTGCTGCTGGCGGGCGGTATGGATGTATTGCAGGCCATGCGGATATTGATTCCACCGGCCTGGCAGTTCGTCGATAACATGGACCCGGACATCCGCGCTTTCTATGAGTTCTACGACTCGCACATGGAGGCCTGGGACGGTCCAGCCGGTATTGTACTGACCGATGGGCGGTACGCGGCGTGTACGCTCGACCGCAATGGGTTACGCCCAGCCCGATACGTACTCACTCGCGACCGACATTTGACTGTCGCTAGTGAAATCGGTGTCTACGACTACCAAGCCGAAGATGTCATGGCCAAGGGCCGACTCGGTCCCGGCGAGATGTTGGCCGTCGACTTGCGCGACGGCAGTTTCTTATCGAACGAAACGATCAATGGTCTGCTGAAACGGCGCGAGCCTTATAAACAGTGGCTCAAGCAAGGCGTCCGGTATCTCGAATCGGAGTTGATCGACGTGCGTCTGGCGGCCGAGCCGATGGATCCAGAAACGCTCGCGTCGTACCAGAAGACTTTCAATATGTCGGCCGAGGAGCGCGACGAGGTCGTTCGTGTGCTCGCTGAGGCTCGCCAGGAAGCGGTCGGGTCAATGGGTGACGATACACCGTTACCGGTGTTGTCGACACGAATCCGCTCATTGTTCGATTACTTTCGCCAGCAGTTTGCCCAAGTGACCAACCCACCGATCGATTCGCTGCGCGAGCAAATCGTCATGTCGCTGCAAACGACCCTTGGCGCCGAGAGTAATTTGTTCGACGTCGGGCCGGCGCACGCCGAGTTGGTCGTCATCAACTCACCGGTGCTGTCACAGAAAAAGTGGCGCCAATTAGTTAGCCCCGAATTGTTTGGGGATCGCCATGTGTTGATCGATCTTAATCGCGACAATACAACGTCATTGCCGGATGCCCTCGAGGCGATCTGCCACGAGGCGGAAGCGGCGGTTAACGACGGCACTGTGCTCATCTGTTTAAGCGATCGGTATCTTCGCGACGACGCCTACCCGGTGCACGCGTTGCTGGCCACCGGTGCGGTTCATCACCACCTGGTCGGAAAAGGCTTGCGCTGCTCGTGCAACCTGTTGGTCGAGACTGGCGTTGCACGCGATTCGCACCATTTCGCCTGCTTGGTTGGTTACGGCGCTACAGCCGTCTACCCCTACCTGGCTTACCAAAGCCTGCATCGCATGGTGCAATCCGGCAACCTCGATAGCCGGTTGGCATCGGTGCGCGAGCTTGGCCGAAGTTACCGTCATGGTATTCGTAAGGGTCTTTACAAGATCATGTCGAAAATGGGTATCTCGACAATTACGAGTTACCGCGGCGCCCAGTTGTTCGAGATCGTCGGCTTGGGCGACGACGTGGTTGAGCGCTGTTTCCCCGGTACGGTCAGTCGTATCGGTGGCACCAACTTCGCTGACCTACATGCCGATCAACTCGCACTGGGCGAGTTCGCGCGCGATAAACGCAAGCCCGTCAGTCGCGGCGGCTTGCTGCGCTATGTGCACGATACCGAATACCATTGCTACAACCCGGACGTTGTCGCGACGTTGCAGGCCGCCGTACAACTCGGCGACTACGAGCACTACAAAGACTACGCGCAACTGGTGAACGAGCGCGCACCAGCCACGTTACGTGACCTGCTGCGAGCGAAACCTGCGGGTGAGCCAGTGCCGCTGGATGAGGTCGAACCGATCGCGGCTATCGTGCGTCGCTTTGACAGTGCCGGCATGTCGCTTGGGGCGTTGTCGCCTGAGGCGCACGAGGCTTTAGCGATTGCAATGAACCGTCTCGGGGCCCGGTCAAACTCCGGCGAAGGCGGCGAAGATCCGGCGCGCTACGGCACTGAGCGCATGTCGAAGATCAAGCAAGTCGCCTCCGGGCGATTCGGCGTGACCGCTGAGTACCTCGTTAATGCCGAAGTCCTACAAATAAAAGTGGCGCAAGGGGCGAAGCCTGGCGAAGGCGGCCAGCTACCAGGGCATAAGGTCGACCAGACGATTGCCCGGTTACGCTATGCGATGCCCGGCGTTGGTTTGATCTCGCCGCCACCGCACCATGATATTTACTCGATCGAAGATCTTGCCCAATTGATTTTCGATCTTAAGCAGGTCAATCCCGAGGCGATGGTGTCGGTTAAGCTTGTTGCTGAACCGGGGGTCGGGACGATCGCCGCCGGTGTCGCAAAAGCCTACGCGGATCTAATTACAATTTCCGGTTACGACGGCGGTACCGGCGCCAGTCCACTGACGTCGGTCAAGTACGCGGGCAGTCCTTGGGAGCTTGGCCTGTCGGAGACGCACCAAGTTCTGCGGGCGAATGACTTACGGCACAAGGTCCGCTTGCAAACCGACGGCGGTCTTAAAACTGGCCTTGATGTTATTAAGGCAGCGATGCTTGGTGCCGAAAGCTTTGGTTTCGGCACCGGGCCGATGGTCGCACTCGGTTGTAAGTACCTGCGTATTTGTCATCTCAACAATTGCGCGACCGGTGTTGCTACGCAGAACGAAAAGCTGCGCCGTCAGTATTTCATCGGGTTACCGGAGATGGTCGAAAACTACTTCCGCTTCCTCGCCGAAGAGACTCGCGAGCGGATGGCGGCGCTCGGTGTTCGACGGCTTGATGAGTTGATCGGCCGGGTCGATTTGTTGGAGCAAAAAGCCGGCATTACCGAACGGCAGAACCGCTTGAACCTCGGCCCGATTATTTCCGACGGTGGATTGGCGGCCGATACGCCGCAGTATTGCATTGACCCGCGGAACGCACCGTTCGACAAAGGAGAGCTCGCCGAGCAAATGCTGCGCGATATGCGCCCAGCGCTCGAGTCGAAGAGCGGTGGCAATTTCAGCTACAGCGTCGCCAATTTCAACCGCTCGATCGGTACGCGCATCGCTGGTGAGATCGCCCGCTTGCACGGCAATAATGGGATGGCTGATGCACCGGTCACGCTGCGCTTGGCCGGCACGGCGGGGCAGAGTTTCGGTGCCTTCAATGTCGCCGGCTTGAATATGTATCTAACCGGCGATGCCAACGACTACGTTGGTAAAGGCATGGCCGGTGGCGAGCTTGTGCTCCGCCCGTCCGACGCCAGCCGCTTTGTCGCGCGCGATACGGTCATTATCGGTAACACCTGCTTGTACGGTGCAACCGGCGGTACCTTGTACGCCGCCGGGCAAGCGGGTGAGCGTTTCGCCGTTCGTAACTCCGGCGCAACCGCCGTTATCGAAGGCGCTGGCGATCATTGCTGTGAGTACATGACCGGCGGCGTTGTCGCCGTGCTCGGGCGCTGTGGCCTTAACTTCGGCGCGGGCTTCACTGGTGGTTTTGCCTACGTACTCGATATCGATCGAGACTTCGTCGATCGCTACAACCACGAGCTGATCGATATCCATCGCATCAATCCGGAGAGCATGGAGACGCACCTACACCATCTTCGCAAGTTGGTCACAGCGCACGTCGAGCGAACCGGTAGCTTGTGGGGTCAGGAAATCCTTGACGATATTCGGGGTTTCCTACCGAAGTTCTGGCTCGTCAAGCCGAAAGCGGCCGAGCTCGATTCACTGATTAACACGTTGCAACGGGCGGCTTAACGATGGTCCGCAACCCGCTGCAATTTCTCGATATCCCGCGTGCCGATCCATCTAAGGAGAGTGCCGAGGCGCGCGTCGAGCACTACGGCGAGATCTACGGGCAGTACGATGCTGTTGAGGCGGCCGATCAGGCCGGCCGGTGCCTGAACTGCGGCAATCCCTACTGCGAATGGAAATGCCCCGTTCATAATTACATTCCGAATTGGTTGCAGCTCATTCGCGACGGCAAAATTCGTCAAGCGGCTGAGTTATCGCACCAAACCAATTCTCTGCCGGAGGTCTGCGGACGCGTCTGTCCGCAAGACCGCTTGTGTGAAGGTGCCTGTACGCTGAATGATGGTCTAGGCGCGGTCAGTATCGGCAACATCGAGAAATACATCACCGATGAGGCGTTGAAGCTTGGCTGGCGACCCGATCTTTCGCACGTCCGGCCAACCGGTAAACGCGTTGCTATCGTCGGCGCAGGACCGGCTGGTCTTGCCGCCGCCGATGTCCTAGCGCGCAACGGTGTTGCCTCGACCGTCTACGATGCCTACGCCGAAATCGGTGGCTTGCTAACCTTCGGTATCCCGCCGTTCAAACTCGAAAAAGACGTTGTCAAAACGCGGCGCGAGATTCTTGAGGGCATGGGCGTTGAGTTCGTCTTGTCGACGCGCGTTGGCGAAGACATTGCTTTTCAGACCTTGGTTGACGATTTCGATGCCGTCTTTCTAGCGATGGGTACCTATACGTATGTTCGTGGTGGCTTCCCGGGAGAGGACTTGCCCGGCGTTATCGAAGCCTTACCGTTTCTGATCGCCAACGTAAATCACGAGTTGGGTATGCCGGCACCGAATGCTGCGGAGCTCAACTTGCGCGGCAAACGGGTTGTTGTGCTGGGCGGCGGCGATACCGGGATGGACTGCAATCGCACCGCTATTCGGCAGGGCGCCGTTTCAGTGACCTGCGCCTATCGGCGCGATGAGGACAATATGCCGGGGTCGCGGCGCGAGGTGCGCAATGCCCGCGAAGAAGGCGTTGAGTTCTTGTTCAATCGCCAGCCCATCGAGATTATTGGCAGCGACCGTGTGACCGGCGTTAAGTTGATTGAGACACGTCTCGGCGCCCCCGATGCCGGCGGCCGGCGTCGTCCCGAGCCGGTGCCCGACTCCGAGCAGATACTGCCGGCTGATGCCGTCGTCATTGCATTCGGTTTTCGACCGAGCCCGGCGGACTGGTTCGCCGAGTTCGGCATCAAGACGCTGCCGAATGGCCGGCTACAAGTGGCGCGTAACGGCACGATGCCTTACCAGACCAGCCGCGCCGGTGTTTTTGCCGGTGGCGATATGGTGCGCGGTTCCGATCTCGTCGTTACCGCCGTTCACGAGGGCCGCGAAGCGGCGCGTGGCATTGTCAGCTACTTAGGCCTGACCGCCTCCGCGTAAGCACTGCCGTTATACTTGGCGCGGCCGGTGGAACGCACGGATCGCCAATGACCATCGAAATCGTCTTTTATATCCACGGCGTGTCGCCAGACACGCGTGGCGGTGAGCACACGGCAACGTATCGCGAGATGCATCTCGGCATCGCCGCTGCGATGGCGCCAGGGTCGCTGTGGCCAACTGAATTCGGCGGCGCGGAGTGGGGCTGGAATTACGACGGCGGTAGCGCCGAGAGCCACAAACAGCTGGTCGACGCGCAGCGTATTTTCGGCGAGCAAGTGATGGCCGAAGTCCGTGCGAGCGAGGATTTTCCCACCAACCCGCTGACGCGCGGTGCACTGGCTATCAGCAATATTCGCGATCTAATGTTCCACGGCTTCGGCGATATGTTCTATTACGTGTCGGCCGAGGGTAAGTGGGCGGTACGCTACGCAGTCGCCACCCAGCTCAAACAACACATTGAACGGCGCCGCGGCGATAGCGATGAGGGGGTCTCGCTGACCTTGCTAGGTCACAGTGCAGGCGCCGTTATCGCGTTCGACTTTTCGTACTACCTCTTTAACGAGCGCCAGTTCGTTCAGCCCAGCGCCGCGCGCGGCGAACCCCCGCTGTCCCGGTTTGCCACCGACGCACGTCGCACCGAGGTGCAAGCGGATCTTGAGTATCTGCGTGACCTGCAACGCAATAATCGACTTCGTCTACGTCGCCTCGTGACGTTCGGTGCCCCGATCAGCCTGTTGATGTTTCGCAGTGACACGTTGGTTGAATTGCTGGCTGACGGCAAGACGTTACCGCCGGAGCGCTACGGCCTAACGAGCGAATTGCCCGATGAGCTGCTGGCGCCGGCCGCGCCGCGCTGGATCAATATTTGGGACAAAGACGACCTGATCGCTTGGCCGACGGCTTCGATCATGAAATCGCCGCTGGCGGCCGATGTCTACGTCGATGTCTCGGACTCGGTGCGCAAATCGCACAACCTCTACTGGTCGTCGCGTCGCTGCCATCGCGCTATCGCCGAGCGCTGGTGATCTTGCGGTAAACGTCGACGTCAGGCCGACACACAGGCTTCGCGGGTGGATATGCGGGCCTTTTGTCCATTATTGTTAGGACTGGGTCACGCTGGGGAGCAATGGATGAGATCGATCCAAACCATCTTGGAGAAAAAAGGCCACCACGTCTGGAAGGTTGACCCAGACGCATCGGTCCTCGATGCGTTGCGGCTAATGGCCGAAAAGCAAATCGGTGCGTTGCCCGTCATGGAGGGCGATAAATTGGTCGGCATCGTCAGCGAGCGCGACTACGCGCGGAAGATCATCCTCGAAGACCGCTCGTCGGAGGGTACGAAGGTCGCAGAGATCATGACGGGCAAGGTCGTTTGCGCGCGTCGTGAACAACAAGTCGAGGAGTGCATGGCCGTCATGATGAACGGCAACTTTCGCCACATGCCCGTCATTGAGGACGACAAAGTCATTGGTGTTCTGTCGCTGCGCGACCTGGTCAAAGTCGTCATCGCTGAACAGAAGTTCACGATCGAGCAGTTGGAGAGTTACATCGCCGGCTAACGCGAGTTAATAAGTCGTTTCACCCGTTGTGGGCATGGGTGCGAATCACCGAGGCGGATATCGGTTCGATTTAGGTCCCGGTTGGCGATGAGTCGCTCCCAGTCCAAACCGATCTCCAGCGATTGCCAGGTTCGCCATCGCGCGCCAAGGCACAGCGCATCGACGACTCTGGCATGCAGTGTCGCCAGACTTACACCGTCCGGCTGTTCACGAAGCGCACTGGCGCGATAATCCCACGCCGGGAAGTGCTGACATGCGTCGCGAACAGTCGCCCAGGCGCTTAGGAGATGGGTACCGTCGACGCGCGGCGTTAGATCGGGGACGGCAGCAGCACTCAGCGTCCGTCGTTCGTTTGCTGCATATGGCACCGGATCAATGATCCCGACCCGCTCCTGGCGGGCAACACCGAGGTTCATTGCGATAGCTCCGCCCAGTCCGTGGCCAAACCATTCCACGGTCGACTCACAAACTGGCTGCAGTGCGGTGCGCAGTATGTCGGTAACGGTCGACACATTCAGCGGTAAGTTGTCGGAGAGCCGATCCGAGCTGCCGTGGTCGGGCAGATCCGGTGCGATGACACGGTGCGTAGCGGCAAGCTCGTCGACCGTATTGGTTACTCGTGCGCTGCTCTCACCGGCGCGGTGCAGCACGATGGCCGTGCGGCCGTCGACCGGCCCTGCTACGTGCGCATGCAGCTGACCCGCCGGCGTGTCGATGTAGGTGCGCTGCAGCATCTCGACAGCTGCGCTTTGAACGGCTTTGTAGTCCTCCCACGGAGACGCACTAAGCGCTGCGGATAGCGCTTTTTTTTGTACGGCGAAACGCGCATTTAGCCCGCTACCGGCGTGCAGCAATTCGACGTTGCTGGGTAAGCCTTGGTCGATCAGCGCATCGGCCAACGCTAGGACGGGGCTGTCGACCCAGCGCGTCATCGCCGCCGGCGTCGTTACGCCGTCAAGATGCGAGCGACGTTCGGCCAGCATCGCGGCTTGGTACGCAAGCGCATAGCGTTCGCCGGCTTGCAGATAACGGAGCATCGTTGCGTGGATAACCGCCGCCGGCGGTAGGTCGAGTCCGAGCCGATCCGCAGGCTGAGACGAGGTCCACGGAAAGGCAACGAACAGTTGCCGACACATGTCCCATGTCGTTACGAGGTGGCCGCCATCCCGGCGTATGTCGACATTGGCGAAGTAGCCAGCGTCGATGATGGTCTGACAGTCGGCGTCGCTGATGTGACCGTTGGCGTCCAACAGTAAGTAGGTCACCCGCTGCGGGTAGCGCTTGGCAAGTTCGATGGCGATCTGCGCCCCCGTTGCGGCGCCGTAGACTGCAAACCGTCCGACACCGAGTGCGTCAAGTGCGGCCAGCAAGGCATCGGCATAGTCGCGAAGACCCGGCGTGTCGTCTGGCAGCGGATCCGATAACCCATAGCCCGGTGTATCGAGTGCAATGCAGGTGCAGAGCGTCGCGAAGGCCGTAATCGCCGGCTGCATTGCTTCTGAGCTCTGCGGAGAGGGATGTAGCACGACCAGGGGCGGGCCGCTTCCCGCAATCCGATAGTGAATTTGTAGGCCCGTTGCGGTTGTAACGTAGGCGCGGCGTAGGTTCATGTCGGGGTCACTCGTTCTTGTCGTTGGTGTTGAGTTCGCCTTCAAGATGACGTGCAGCCAACAGGTAATGCAGCCCTGACCACAGACCGAAGACCAGACAGATGACGATCAGCGCCCACTTTAGCGAGTCCTCGCCGGCTGTGGCGACAAACCTATCACTGAGCCAGCCGGTTAACAGCGGCCCGAGCGTAGCGCCAAGCAGATTGACGATCAGCAAGAACAACGCGACTGCCATCGCGCGCATTCGAACAGCAGCGATTGCTTGTACGATCGCAAAACTGGGCGGCCCTTGGAAAATACTGATTAAAAACGCGGGCGCGAGCACGAGCGCCGCCAGCAATGGGTTATCCGTCCAGAAGACAAACGCCAATAAGGGTGCCGAGACAAACATGGCGAGCGCCGGAATCAGCCCGTACCAACGTAGACCTCGCGCGGCTAACGAGTCGGCGACGACGCCAGCGCTCAACATACCGATTAACTGTGACACACCGACGCTGAGCGCAAGCCAGACGCCAACCTCAGCCAGACCAATGGCGAATGACCGAACGAAATACGACGGTAGCCACGTTACGACCGCAATGTAGACAACGGTGTACAAACTGGTGGCGAAGGCCGTGTGGCAGAACGATCGAGAGCGCAGCAGCGTCGTCAAGGTTGTCACGATGGTTGGCGGCGCCTCTTGGACTCGGAGTCCGTCGGCGTAGCCGCGCGGTGGCTCCTTAAGTACGGCGTAGCAAAACAGCGCGAACAGCACCCCAGGTAGCCCGAGCGCAAGGAAAGTAATTCGCCAGTCGTAGGTCTCGACCAACCAGCTTGCCGCGCCGAAACCAATAATGAGACCGACCGGCGCGCCGATGCCATAGATCGACAGTGCGCGGGCGCGGCGGGCACGCGGGAAATAGTCGGCGATCATCGAGTGCGCAGGCGGCGTTGCACCGGCTTCGCCGACGCCAACCAATATCCGGGCAACAGCCAGTTGCCAAAAATTCTGCGCAAGTCCGCTGGCCGCCGTCATGGCGCTCCATAACGCCAGCGAGACAGCGATGATCGCTTTGCGACTATGCCGATCAGCCAGTCCCGCGAACGGTATGCCAAACAGGACGTACGACAGCGTGAATGCGGTTGCAACAGCACCGAGCGCGGTATCGGTGAGCGCAAGATCGGACTTGATCGCCGGTAGCACAACCGACAAGACGAAACGGTCAATGTAGTTAAAAACCGAGACGACAAAAAGTACGATCAGCGCGCGCCTTGCGCCGTCCAATAACGGTGGTGAATGCATCGTTAGCAATCGATAGCGTTAGTCAGCAGCGCCGCTAAAGCCTCGTTGATCTCCCAGGAAAGACGTCTTTGCCGGGCTTATTCCTCACTCTCGTCGGTGCCTATTGCGTTGCGGTTTCACGCACTCTTGACGTCTGTTTTAACAGAATATGGTGGTATTAAGCGAAGTTTCAGGCTGAATTAAGCGTTGGTTAACGCGTTGCCTCGTACGCTAACCCTGTGACCTCAACAGACCTTGCCAAGGTGAACGGCATGAACATTGTTTACGCAGCAGAGAAACATTCGATCGCCCGCTTGCTGGCTGACCACACCCGTTGCCCAGTCGCTGTTAGCGACATCAATGTAACGGAGTCGCCCGATGAGACCGGTACGTTTCGAATCGACTGGCGTTTTCGGCGGTTCGTGCTGCGTCCTGATGGCCGGATCGATGCTGCACCGCTTGGCCGCAGCGCTTAGGCATAACGGGCCATTGTCGGATCGATACGTTCCGCCCACGCATCGATACCACCCGCCAAAACTCGAACGTCGGTAAACCCCGCTTCACTCAGTAAGGTTGCCGCTCGCTCGGCCCGCGGTCCTCGGTGGCAGGTGATGACATAGCGTTGCGCCGGATCTAACTCCGCCAACCGCGCTGCCAGTTCGCCGATCGGTATGCATAACGAACCGTCAATGAGAGCGATCGACTGCTCGGCGGCAGTACGCACATCGAGCAGCGTTACGGCCGCGCCACCGTCGCGCTCGACGGCAAACTCCCCCACCGATACGGATGCAGCGGTGGCGACAGGTGCCGCGACGCTGCAAGACGTTGCATCGTCCACCAGTGCCGTGATTTCCGGATTGTCGCCGCACACCGGACAGTCTGGGTTTTTCTTAATCGCTACGGTATCGACGCTGAAGCGCAGTGCGTCGAACAAGACAAGTCGACCGATCAGTGCATCACCCTCGCCGAGGATTAGCTTTATGACCTCAAGCGCCTGCAGCGTACCTATGATGCCGGGCAGTACGCCGAGGACACCGCCTTCGGCGCAGGACGGAACCATCCCGGCCGGCGGCGGCTCCGGGAACAAGCAGCGATAACACGGTCCGCGTGTTGCATCGAAAACGCTGATTTGGCCTTCGAACCGAAAGATGCTGCCGTAGACGATCGGCTTGCCAGCGAGAACGCATGCATCGTTACTGACGTAGCGGGTCGGAAAGTTGTCCGTGCCATCAACGACGATGTCGTAGTCAGCAATTATGTCGCTCGCATTATCGCGATTCAGTTTTACAGCGTACGGGATGACGTCGATCGTCGGGTTTAACGCGCGTAGGCGAGCCGTGGCTACGTCGAGCTTCGATTCGCCAAGATCATCCGTCGTGTACAAGATCTGCCGTTGAATATTTGACACATCGACCGTGTCGAAATCGACCAGCCCTAAGCGACCGACCCCGGCGGCGGCGAGATACAGGCTAATGGGCGAGCCGAGCCCGCCGGCACCGATGCACAGCACGCGTGCCGCTTTCAGCTTCTCTTGGCCAACGACACCGACCTCGGGCATGACCAGATGCCGGCTGTAGCGCAGCAGTTCTTCGTTGCTTAACGAACCCATAGGGCACTAGCGTGGCCGTTGTAACGGCGCATGTACAGCCTTCGATGTGAGCAATGCATCGTGCGCAAAACGGACGCTTACAACGGTA
The DNA here is from genome assembly GCA_039183535.1 of Pseudomonadota bacterium. Classification (GTDB taxonomy): domain Bacteria; phylum Pseudomonadota; class Gammaproteobacteria; order Steroidobacterales; family Woeseiaceae; genus JBCAXA01. The sequence continues at coordinate 14,870 of JBCDBO010000059.1, forward strand.
GCGCTATAGTGACGGAGACGCCTTGCGCATGGTTGGCGGCTGTCAGCCGTCCTCCATGACCGGTGGCAATCAATTGCGCGATGTGCAGCCCGAAGCCCAAATGCTCGCCGCTGCCTTCGGGCCGATATGAAACGAGCGATGTAAAAATCGACGCCAACTGGTGTGCATCCAATTGCGGGCCGTCGTTTTCGACTGTGATCGTCGCTGTCGCGCCGCGTCGCTCGAGGTGCAAACATATCGTCGATTCAGGCGGTGCAAACGACACCGCGTTGTCGACCAGTTTGTCGATGAGCTGCACGATCAACGTCGGTGCGACGGTGACGAGGCTATCGAACTCGTCGGTATTGCAGTCGAAGCGATGGCTTGGGTAGGCACTTTCGTAACCGGACGTAACGCCGTGTAATAACTCAGCGAGGTCGGTAGCGGCGAAGGTGGCGTTCGCTACGATTTCTTCGGTTCGATTCGCTTCGCGCATCGCGGCTAGGACCCGCCGTAGGCGGTCGATCCCATCGCGGGCACGCGCGGCGTAGTCAGCACGCTCGTTCGCACCGGCGAGTTCCATGTTGTCGAGCGAGGAGCTAACGACGCTGAGCGGGGTTGCGAGTTCGTGCGATAAGCGTCCGGCTAGCGCTTTGAGGTAGTCGTTGTGCTCGCGGACGCGCTGCAGAAGGGCCTCGACGCTGCGTGATAAATCACCGATCTCGTCGCCGGCGCGATTGCCCGGCATTGTTGTGTGCAATTCGCCGCGTGTGTCGATGGCCATATCGGCGGCTTGTGAGAGTTGCCGAATGCGGTACGACAACCACGTCGCGTAACCGGTCAACAGGGCGACCGTCCCGAGCGTTAGCCCGAGCGTTAGCAGCGCCAGTCGTTGTAACACGACATTACCCGGTAAGAGCTGTGCGGCGGCTGGGCGTCTCGCGACCACGACGCCGCCGTTATCGATGGGCGCTGCGGCGACAATCTCCGCATTTATACCGTCGTCTAAAACATAGCGTTCCGCGAGGCGTTCACCGTTTAAGGCGCGTTGCAACCAGACGCCAGAGGCTTTGGTCAGACCGATGTCGATGCCCGGCGCTGTCGGCGGCTCCGCTAGGATCCAGCGGATCAGACGTTCCGGTAGCAGTGCGTTACTGTCCTCTGCGTCAACGCCTGGGTCGGTGGCACCGACAGTGCCGAGCACCCAGCCGGTGGGTGCGATGACATCGAGGCGAATTCCGGTGGCGACAAACTCCGCCAGCCGCTCCTCCAAGCGAGCGTCGCGGCGTACGGGCGCTGGCGGCGATGGGCCGGTGAAGCTAGCGGCAATCTGCGTTCCGTCGCCGGCGTTGACTCGAACACCGAGGCCGGCGATTGCCACGGCAACCGGCAGCATGATTTCGGTATGGACACGGCCAGCAGAGGGTTCGACAACGGCATTCGTCGGTATCGCGCCCGAGTGTGTTGGCAAGAGCGCCGGTGCTGACGATCCACGCGTGGTTAAGTCGACACGCAGCACGCGCCGAACGGCGTTCGCGTCAATAGCGACTAACGACAGCTCGGTCGCGCTCGTTGGGCACTCGACGTAAACAAGCGCGCGGTCGCCAAACTCCGCTGTCAATAGACGGACGGTATCGGCGCCGAATGCAATAGGCGTTGGCGCTTGCGCGGGAACCCAATCGTCACCGTACCCGTCGAGCGAAGGTGATCGCCTGAGAGGCGCCAGAACCAAGGTTGCGGGTGTGGGTGTTACACGTGCACTCGGTGCGAACGCATAGTCTGCAAACGTCGCCGCCGCATTGGCCGCGGTTAATGCGACAAACTGCTGCTGACTCTCGCGCAAACCGAGCTCGGTTTGCCGCACGTATTGGCAGCCGGCCCACGGTAACGCCAATGCCAGCGCAGCGATGGCAGCCAGTTGCATCCTCAGTGTCATAGCGACCGCTTAGGTTTCGGTCCAGCGATAACCGGCCCCGTAAACCGTTTCGATGCTGTCGAACTCGTCCGTAATATGCTGAAACTTGCGCCGAATCCGTTTGATGTGCGACGTAATCGTGTTGTCGTCTAGCACGACGTTGGCTGCATCCATCAGTTGCTGGCGCGACTTAACGTGCCCCGGCCGGGTAGCGAGCGCGTGCAGCAACCAGAACTCGGTGAGCGTTAGCCCTAGCGATTGGCCGCGATACTCCGCCTCGAAACGGTCGGCATCGATCGCGAGTTGACCGCGCTCAAAGCGCTGCGAGGGCGCATCTTTACGGCTTAAGACTTCGGTTCGCCGGAACAGCGCCGCCAATCGTGCCAGTAAGTGCGGCAGGCTGATGTCTTTGGTGAGGTAATCGTCAGCACCGAGTCGTAATCCAGAGATTGCGTCGAACTCGCTGTCACGCGCGGTCAGAAAAATGATCGGCATTTCAGCTGACAGTGCCCTTAGTTCGCGACATAACTCAAAGCCACCTTCGATATCGTCCGCGAGATTGACGTCGATGACGGCGAGGTCCGGCAGGTTGCTTTGGCACGCAGCGAGCGCGCTCGCGCGATCGGCAAAACCGTGTACGCGGTAGCCTTCGCGCTCCAAAGCGGCTTGGTAGTTGGCGCGCAAGGCGAGGTCATCCTCCACCAGCGCAATCGTTCTTGGCATGCCGCGCAATGTGCCATAACCGCGCCGCAAAAATCACGGTCTAGTCCATCCGTTTGTCACAAATTTAGGGTCTAATAGGGAAGTATCAAAGGAGCGTAAATAATGCCGGCGAAAACGCCAAAAACAGCGGGACAAAGTGTCCCTGGAAGAAGAAAACTAAAAGGTTTCCAACCGGTTAGCGGCGACGGATTCAAGCCTATGTCATTGCAATCGGTTCGCTCGAGGGCCCAATCGACGCGCGACGTCGACAACGAAGGCGGTGCATCGGGCACCGAATAAACGCGAAACGAGACGTAACGCCACTTGCCACAGATGATGATCGTGCTATGCTGAAAATGAGAATCATTCGCGATAAACCTGATGGCAGTTTTGTCCTCGGTCGCCACCCAAACGACCGAACGCTACATAGTCCACTACCGTCCTGCAGCCGGCGGCGTTGCTGCGCTGAAGGCTACTGATACCTGGACTGGCTTTATCCTGCTGGATTGTCGCGGCGACGTCGCAGCACACGCGGCCGCTGCCCTAAATGTCGTTGCGTATGACAGCGAGGTTTCTCTCCGAGTCGATAAGGCGACGCTGCAGGCGCTAACCCTGCGTGTCGCAGCCGCTCGCTTGCGAACGGCGCCCACGGCCGATGCTGTGCCTGTCGCAGGTGATCGCTTGTTGCTGCGGCTTATGCAGGATTGCGTAGGTGTGCATTTCACCGATGCCAAGGCGAGTCTGTTGCTGGCCTTTCATGGTGTAACAACGGCAAAGACCGACGTTTCCGCTGCGCTGACTCGTTTGGGTGAGAGCGGCCGCCTACGTGAAATTGTTACCAGTGATGGCAAGCGGTTTTTCGATACCGATTTAGCGCCGCACTGGCACGTATACGACCGCCGAGCAGCCGAGCTGCACGATGTGCATCTGACCGGCAATGATCATATCGATGAGCGTCTCATTGCGAGCGTGAACGCGAACCCCACCGGCCTAGAGCTCATCTACGCCGAATAGAATTTTCAGTGGCCAATGAATCGGTCGCTTATAACCTTGGCGCCAAGGAAGGCGCTGCTCTTTTTTTAGTACTCGAACTGATCGCGCCGAGACGGCGCTCCTACATCTCCGTTCGCTGCAAGTGCTAAACCCTGCTGTAGGAGCGGCGTCCCGCCGCGATCAAATCGCGGCTGGCAACGGCGTCGAATTCATCGCGCCGAGACGGCGCTCCTACATCTCCGTTCGCCGCAAGTGCTAAACCCCGCTGTAGGAGCGGCTTCCCGCCGCGATCAAACCGCGGCTGGCAACGACGTTGCATTCATCGTGCCGAGACGGCGCTCCTACATCGTCGTTTGCCGTAGGTGCTCAACCCCGGGTGTTTGCGGCGTCCCGCCCCGATGCCTAACGCCGATCAAGCCACTCGTGCCGTAACAGCCCGGCGATGACCAAGTCCTCGCCATAGCCATATTTGTACGCTGCGGCTCGAAGAACGCCTTCGCGTTGAAAACCGAGCTTCTCCAGGACCCGACCGGATTCCGGATTCCGATCTAAATACTCGGCGTGCAGTCGGCACATTGCCAACGCATCGAAGCCGTAATCGACCATTGCCGCCGCTGCCTCGGTCGCAAAACCCTGGCCCGCATAACGCGTTCCTATGTAATAACCGAGTTCAGCCGTACTAAATCCGGGGTCGAACCGTAATAGCGCGTACCCCCGCAAAGCGTCGCTATCGCGGTCGACGACAACGGTGTGTAGCCCGGCTTGAGTGTTCCATTGCGTCGCGGCGCGTTTGACGAATTCGATCGCATCATTTTCAGAAAACGGATACGGCAGATTAGCCGTCGTGTCGTAAACGCTGAAGTCATTGGTCAACGCGATAAGCGCGGTGACATCGGTCGAATCAGGTTGGCGCAGCCGGAGCCGCTCGGTCTCAAGTACGGGGAATGGACGCACTGGTTTCGATCGCGACTCGCAGCAATGCTGTCGCCGTTAGAGCATCGTCAATGTCGCCGTTGAGCACCATCTTTA
>JBCDBO010000060.1:0-18808 GCA_039183535.1 Pseudomonadota bacterium
CCGAACGACGCAGCAGCGGAGCAGACGCTTGAGCGCTCGATTCGTCGATCGCGCTACGTGGCCTACGTCTACTGGGTCGGAATCGCGAGCGTGGCGTTCCTCGGTGCAACGAAAGCGGTTTAGTCGCATCGCTCGGCCTGCTTGAAGGGACGCAGCGCAGCACAACGCCCGTCGAGTGTCTCCCGGCGGGCTAGCGACGTTACTGGCCGCCACGCTGCTGATCGGCGTTGTTCCGGCGGTCAGGTCGCTTGACGCGGACAGTTTTTGCGATTTCTCTCGGCGCCTAGCCGCTGTGTCGGATCAACGCGAACGGCGCGCGATGACCATCGCATTTCTTGATGAGGATCGTGCCTATTGGGTAAGTATCAACGAGCCACTTGATAACGTTAATGATGATCTCTGGCTATTCGATAGCGTCACGAATGCGCAAGGCGACAACCTACCCGAAACACTGTTGCTCGCCGTTTTCGTTGCAAACCACTGCTTATCGCCGCACGGCGGCAACGTGACTACAGCGCGTTCGTCAAGCATTCCATGGCTACGGAGGAGTTCGTCGACGTTTGTTATTTGGCGTTGCTGACGCAGACGGTGTAGGTCCAATCGCGACAACCGCTGCCCATTCTCAGCGCGCCGCAATTCGGTGCGACCGTCATTGGCCAAGTACCGGGTTATGCATCGATGCGCCGAAGTCGGTGACTATGTGCAGATTCGTTACCGCAACGTCGAAGGCTACGTCTACGCGGATGATGTAGCGCGACTTTGACGTGAACTCAATCCATCGCGCTTAGCCAGCGAACGATTTTCTTATTGACGGCGATCGGGTGTTCCAGATGCGGCCAATGACCGCAGTCGGCTAGCGACCAGATATCCAGATTGTCTATTGACCGGTGCATCGCTTGCACGTGCGTTGGGTCAACCAGCACATCATCGACGGCCTCAACAAACAGTGTTGGTATCGTTATGCGTTGCGCAGTGTTGTCGGTAAGTACCCAGTTGCGAGTCCAGTTTCGATACCAATTAATCGCCGGCGTGAAGCCGGTCTGACGAAACGCAGCGACGCGCGCGTCCAACTCGGCCTCAGTCAGTAACGGTTCTCCGGGAAATACGTCTTTTGCAAGCTCATGGAGCATCGAAAATGGGGTCGGGCGTCCGCCAGTTCGCGATTCGAAGTCAGCGCGGCGTATCGGCAAGCGCCGATACATCGCCCGTAGGAATTGCTTGGGGTCAGCGGCAAAGACCGCGTCCGCTGCGGTGCTGTTGTTAAAGTCGACGACGTAGTGCGTCTCGCCATAGAACCGACGCAGCCCCTTTAATGGATCGGACGACGGACGCGGGTAGTAAGGAACATTCAGCGTTACTAACCGGTCAACCCGCTCATTGCGTTGCAGCGCGTACTGCCAAAGCAGCAACGCCCCCCAATCATGACCGACAAAGCAGGCCGACTCGTAGCCGAGCGCGGCTAGCAGTCCATCGAGATCGCCGATCAACCGATCGATCGCATACGCTCGGACGTCGCTCGGGCAGTCGGATGCTCCGTAGCCGCGAAGGTCCGGCGCCGCGACCCGAAAGCCGGCGTTGACCAGCGCAGGTAGCAGCTGTTGCCAGGTGATCGCGAGGTCCGGAAAGCCGTGCAGCAAGATGACCAGCGGACCGTCGCCCGCGACGTGTGTTGACAACGTAACGTCACCGACCGCAAGGCGCCGCGCCTGCGGCCAATCAGCCGCCACGGTTAGAGGACTGTCAATTCGTCAAGAATCGCCGCGGCGCCGTAGACCTCGCGCAAGGCGGCCAACATGATTGCGCTGTGTACGCTAACCGTCCGGTTGCGCGTGCCGTCGTAAAAAAAGCGCCCCGGAATCGAGTGGATGTTGCCATCGAAGACGAGTCCGACAATCTCGCCAGCCGTGTTTGTCACCGAGCTGCCAGAGTTACCGCCGATGATGTCGTTACTGGAAGCCATGTTGAAGCGCGTATCGGCGGGTATCGAGGACTCTCGCCATGCCGGTGGCAGCACGAACGGTGCCTCCCCGGTGACGCGCGGCGCCAACTCGGCGAGTGTCGTGTACGGCCCGATCGAGCGTTCACCCTCGCGCCAGCCCTCGACAGCACCGTAGCTCACGCGCAAGCTAAAGGTCGCATCGGGATACGTGTCGGTGCCGTACAGTGCGAATCGTATCCGCGCCAAGTTCGTCTCGGCGGCGACTTCGCGTGCTTCGACCTCATCATCGAAGCGTTTTCGAAGGACGCGCGCCTCCGGTTCGACAGCGAGTGCGAGCCGGATTAATGGATCGTTGCTCGCCTCTATCGCATCGAGACCGCCGACCCATAAGCGGCGCCGTTCCTCAGGGTCAGCCAGTTTGGTGCCATCTATGAGCTTGTCGGCCATCGCCGTCGGACCCGAACGGCCGAGTACGAGTCTGACGAACTCATCATCCGGGCCGAGGCGTTCGAGCATTTTTTCAAAGCCGAAGCCAAGGCGCAGTTTCTCCAGCTCAGCGTCGATGGGGCGCGGCGCGAGCAGCCGTTTCTCGAGTTTTTGCAAGCGCGCGTCGGTGTAGGCACGCAGACGCTCTTCCTCGGGTTTGGTGCGTTCGGCCGCGGCGCGTACCAGTGCGCTCGCATAACCGTACAGCGTGCCGTTGAAGCCGCGCTTGGATTCGATCACCGCATAGCGGTCGTAAATTGAGCGGAACACAGTGGCTGCATCGTCGGCTCGTTGTTCTGCCTCAGCCAGCGTCTCACTCAGGCCCTCGGTGGCGATCGCGCGTTCTCGCAGCGCCGCTTCGCGCTCGCGTTTGGCATCGATGTTGTCTTGGTCCGCCAGTGCGCGTAACCGCTGCCGGTAGACCTTAAGCGTATTCTCAGTGCCTTGTAGTAAGGCGGTCGTCGAGCGGGCCGCGGCCGCGTCCCGTTTCGCATACTGGCGCAGCCGACCGCGTAACTCCGCGCGGTATTCGATCTCCGCCGGTAAAACCGTATCGCGCAGCAGTTGCCAGTGGGCGGACGACTTCAGCCGATCGGTGGAGCCCGGGTGGCCGCTGACAAAAACCGCTTCACCGGGTTGCGCGCCGCTGCTGCGAATCGGGAGGAATGTTGGCGTCGATGCCGGCTCAGCGTCGTCATACGCGCGCAGTATCGCCATGTCTAAGCACCAACGCGGGAAGTTGAAATTATCGGGATCACCGCCAAATGCGGCGATCGCCTGCTCGGGCGCGAAGACCAGGCGCACATCGGTGTATCGTTGATAGCGGTACAGGAACACTTGGCCACCGTGGTAGAGCGTAACGGCCTCGCAAATCAGCCCGTCATCGGCATGTTCTGCGCGACAGTCGTTCTCGAGCCGGGTTAGCGTCGATTTACGGACGACGTTCGCCTCCTCATCAGGCAGTCCGTCAATCGCATCGGCGACCTCGCCGGTAACGTCATCGGCCCCCACCAATACCGATACTTGTTCGCCGTTGCAGCGCAGCTCAGCGTCGCGACCACCGGCGAGAAATCCGTCCCGGCGGCGATCGGCAGCATCGCTCGTCCATTGCGTCAGGCAGCGCTGAACGCAGTGGTGGTTCGTTAGGATGAGGCCATCCGGCGAGACAAATGAGCCGGTGCAGCCGCCTTCGATGCGCACTGTGGCCAACGATAAACGCCCCAGTGCCGCATTGCTGAGCGACGCGCCAAAGCGTTCCTCGACGGCGGCGCTTGGGAAGTTATCGAGCGTCCACATGCCTTCGTCGGCCGACACGGCACGGGCGAGTATGGCGCCGAGCATGGTTGTGACGAGTAGCAGTGAATATCGATGGGACATGTCTGTTTGTCTCTTTTGGCGCAGTGCGGCGATGTTGGCCCAGAACGCCAAGGTTGCCAACGTCGTAGCGGTTTTCAAGCCCCAGGCATTCTGCTAGCGTCTCGTTACTGCGTCGACCGGGACGAGTAACGGTACCGCTGTTGCCCCAGCGAGTGAGGGACGGTGTGAGCCTCGCCAACATGTACCGCGAATATCACCCGCGAGCAGCCGACTGAAAGGCATGGCCGATTAAGTTGGCCGTCGGCCCCACGACACGGGGTCGGGTCGCAAGACCCAACGAGGCCGGTGCCGCGAGGTATCGGCGGGCGCCGGGTGGTACCGCGCTTGATGACGATCATCAAACGCCCCGGGCATACGCGATGTATGCCCGGGGTTTTTTTTGGCAGAGATTGACGACGATGTTTAACGAAGTAGCGGCCCGATATGACGGTCCGGCCATTGAGAAGGCCATCTTGGATTTCTGGCGCGAGCACAACGTGTTTGCCGAGACGCTGGCGCAGAGCGCTGGACGGCCGCTATGGAGTTTTAACGAGGGCCCGCCGACGGCAAACGGTAAGCCGGGAATCCATCACGTCCTCGCGCGGACGTTCAAGGATATCTATCCACGTTACAAAACGATGCGTGGCTTTCATGTACCGCGCAAAGCGGGGTGGGACACACACGGCTTGCCGGTGGAGCACGGTATCGAGAAAGAGCTCGGTATCTTCGACAAAAAACAAATTGAGGCCGAAGTCGGCGTCGCCGAGTTCACCCGCCGCTGCCGCGAATCGGTCATGCGCTACATCGAAGACTGGGAGGCCATGACCGAGCGCATGGGTTACTGGGTCGACCTAGACGGCGCCTACTACACGCTTAGCAATGACTACATCGAGTCGGTTTGGTCGCTGTTGAAAACGATCTATGACCAAGGACGTATCTACAAAGGCTACAAGGTCGTGCCTTACGATCCGCGGATCGGCGCGACGCTGTCCTCACACGAATTGGCGCAGGGCTACCGGGAGGTGGAAGATCCGTCGATCTACGTCAAGTTTCCGCTGGCCGATGCGGATAACGCGTACTTTCTCGTCTGGACGACAACGCCATGGACGTTGCCGTCCAACCTGGCGCTCGCGGTGCATAACGAGGTTGACTATGTCCGGGTCCAACACGGCGACGACGAATTGGTCTTGGCCGCTGCGTTGCTCGGCGCGGTCTTTGGTGATGATCAACCCGCCATCGTCGCGCGCTACAAAGGTGCCGATCTTGTCGGGCTGCGTTACCAGCGGCTGTTCGACGATCTTGCCGTGGACTCAGATGCGGCGTTTCAGGTGTTGCATGCCGATTTCGTCAGCACCGAGGACGGTACTGGTATCGTGCATACGGCACCGGCCTATGGCGTTGATGACTTAGCGCTGGGCCAAACACACGGCCTGCCGGTAGTCCATGGCGTTGGGCTCGACGGTCATTTTAAGGCGGAAGTCGAGCTTGTCGCGGGGCTGTTCTTCAAAGACGCTGACCCGATCATCACCAAACACCTCACCGAGCGCGGCTTGATGTTCCGTGCCGGTAAATACCTGCATAACTACCCGTTCGGATGGCGAACGGGCGATCCGATCATTTACTACGCGAAAAACGCTTGGTACATCCGCACGACCGACGTCAAAGAGCGCATGGTCGAGCTAAACCAGACGATCAACTGGGTTCCGGAGACCATTCGCGATGGACGCTTCGGTAACTGGCTCGAGAACAACATCGATTGGGCGCTGTCGCGCGAGCGCTTCTGGGGTACGCCGTTGCCGGTTTGGACCGATGGCGAGGGCGACTATCACTGTATCGGTTCGCTCGCCGAACTTGAGGCGCTGGTCGGTCGCTCGCTAAGCGAACTCGATCTGCACCGGCCGGCTGTCGACGAGATCGCTTTCGAAAAAGACGGTCGAATGTATCGGCGCGTGCCGGAAGTGATCGATTGCTGGTTCGATTCGGGCGCGATGAGTTACGCCCAGTGGCACTACCCGTTCGATAACGCCGATGTCTTCGCCGACCACTTTCCAGCGGACTACATTTGCGAGGCGATCGATCAGACCCGCGGTTGGTTCTATACATTGCACGCTATCGCGACGATGGTGTCCGACTCGGTTGCCTACAAAAACGTCGTTTGCCTGTCGCATATCGTCGATGCCGACGGCAAGAAGATGTCGAAGTCGCTCGGCAATATCCTTGACCCGTATGCTGTGTTCGACACGGTCGGTGCCGATGCCTTGCGTTGGTACTTTCTCGCGCGGGTTGCGCCTGATGTGCAAAAGCGGATCTCGGTCGACATCGTCGCCGATGTCGCGAGTTCATTCATTAATACGTACTGGAATACCTACGGTTTTTTCGTGTTGTACGCGCGACTCGACGCTGTCGATCTCGACAATCGCGTACCGCTCGCCGAGCGACCGGAGATCGACCGATGGGCGCTAGCCTTACTCGAAGCGACCGTTCGCGAGGTCGGCGACAGTTTGGACGATTTTGATGCGCGTCGGGCCGGCGAGGCGATCGAGGGTTTCGTTGACCAACTCTCGAATTGGTATGTCCGACTGAATCGGCGTCGTTTTTGGAAGTCGACTGACTCCGCCGACAAACGAGCCGCCTACCAAACGCTGTACGAATGCCTGGATACGATCACGCGAGTGATGGCGCCGATGGTGCCGTTTCTTGCCGAACACGTTTACCAGAACTTAAGTCGACGTGACGACGCGCCGGCCAGCGTGCATATGTGTCCGTGGCCGGCGGTCGATACCGCGTACCGCAACGATGCGTTGCTGCGCGCCATCGATGTCGTACAGAAAGTCGTTGGTCTGGGACGCGCTGCGCGCAGCCAGAGCGGCGTGAAAACGCGCCAGCCACTCACGGAAGTACGCGTTCGGCTACCGAATGCCGACGACGCCCGGTACGTCGATGAGCATCAGCAGCAGGTGCTCGATGAGCTCAATATCAAAGCGATCCGCTTTATCGCTCGCGATGACCGACTTGTTGAGTACCGCATCAAGCCGAAGCTGCCACGCTTAGGTAAGCAATACGGCAAATTGGTACCGGCGATCCGTGAGGCGTTGGCAGCAGCCGACGGCGCCATCATTGCCGCTGCCTGTGAGGCCGGCGCGCAGTTCGAGATCGACATTGACGGAGAGTCACTGCGTCTCGGGGCCGAGGACGTCTTAATCGAAACCGAGTCGGCGGCTGGTTTCGCCTGCGCGGAGGATGCTGGCTATCTCGTCGCGCTCGATACGACGCTGACCCCTGAGCTGGCGCGTGAAGGCCAGGCACGCGAGCTGGTACGAGCGGTCCAGGATGCCCGCAAACAGGCGGGTCTGGACGTTGCGGACCGGATCGAGCTCAGCGTCGAGGGCGGCGAGCGACTCGCTGAGGTGCTCGGCGAGTACCGCCAGCTCGTCATGGACGAAACGCTGGCCAATGCGTGGTTGGATACGCCCGGTGACGAAGACCACGCGGCCAGCATCCGTGTCGCCGGTGAGCTATGGTCGATCCGGTTGCGGCGAATGTAAGCCAACCTTGGCGCATTCGGCGGAATTTGCTATAAAAAAGCCGTGCAAGTGGTTGCTTGCTGGGTTAGCCAGCGTTGAGCGGGGTACTCAACGACAGGTTTTAGCTAGCAAAACACCAACCACCGTGTCCGTAGGGCGACGGACCGACTCCGGGCGACGAACGCCAACAACAAAAACAATGGGACGGGGACAGTGGCGTACCTTTCGAGTAAGTTTCGCGATGCCGTAGTGGCATTATGTGATGCCGGATCGGTCAAAGATCGGCTGGCGGATTCGTTCACGCAGCATTTGGACGATATTCACGAGGACGAATTGCCGAGTGGCCAGCGCGGTTTGTTTGCTGCCCTGCGCAAGAAACTGCATCAAACCCCGGCATTGGGTGGCGAGAGTCCGATCGTCGCGTCGGTGCGCAAAATGTCGGCATTTCAGGCCGCCGAGTGCGCCCGCTGCATTGTCGATTTATACACGGCGACGATCGCGCAAGAGAGCAGCGGTCGCGCCCTGCATGTTGTCGATGGCCGTGACGGCGCGCCGCAAGCGGCCGCTGCCGTTCCCGAGTTCCTGCTGAAATCGTAGCCGCGCTGCCTAGCGCAGCGCGACCGGTCGATAGACTTCCGTAATCAGTTGATCCTCGGGGACCTCGGTCGGATCACTAACGTACACCTCCCAAGCGTCACCAGCACCGTCGTAGCCGTGCGCTGCCGCGTAGGCGGCGAGCTGCGCATGTGCCGCCGTCAGACCGTCGTAGCTGCCGGTGTGCACGGTGCGAAGCGCTAACCCCGAGTACGCTTCGACGACGCGGACATCGGTCGCCGTAACGCCGTCGACTGCGCCGGTCACCGGGATACCGGCGTCAAAGCGCGCCCGTCCCCCGTCGAAGCCGCGCTCAACGCGAAGTGCCGGACCGGTCCGCTCCAAGCCCGCTTGTTGAATCGCGTTGACGACGGCGAAAAACGCTTGGCTCAAGGCGGCAGACACCGCGTCAGCGGTCGGCTCGGCGGCTGCGCTCGCGAGCAGCCATGTGGTCGGTGCGACCTCAACCTCCGCGACGGTGAGCCCGGCAAAGTCGTCGGCCGGCAATTGCTCAGTGACCGTTTTCAGTTTTGACAGGCCGCGTTCGTAGTCGGGGCCGACAAAGCGGTCGAGCAGCGAGCCGATAATCCGGCTGGCAGGATCGTAGCCATTGTCTTGGGTGAGGTACCACGTAACTTCAGTTCCGTCGGCAACCGTCTTGAGGTCGAAGCCGGCCGTGTTCTCGCCGAAGCCATCGAATTCCAGCGCTGTTTCGAGATGGCGAGGCGACTCGCTTACCGTGATGCGTTGCATGCCGCTGCCGACACTGGGGTCGGTCGACTCCCAGCGCATGACCGCGCCGACGCCGCGGCGCGGGCCGGTAAATTCGTACGTCGTCGCGTCCGGCGCCAAGTCGTACCACGGCGACCAGCGATTAAACTGGTGGAAATCGTTCAGTTGCGCGAACACGGTGGCCGCCGGTCGGTCGATGACGATGGTCCGCTCGACGCGGCTCTCGGCCGGTAACGTGTACGCGTAAACCAGGATGACGCCGAGCAAGACAGCCAGCGTAACAACGAGCCTGCGAACCCACTTCATAGTTTTCCCCCCCGATCTGCCTTGACATCAGTATAGGCCAGTCGGGCGGCTGCTACACTGCACGCCGGGGTTACCGTGACGAGACGCAGGACGATGAGCAAACGATGGTGGGATAAGCTAGGTGCGGTCGCAGCGTTGGCGCTAACGGGCTGCGCCGCGATCGAGCATACCGGTACGCTCGATACGCGCGCCAGCTTGACGGGCAGCTCGACGAGAATCGCGGAGCGCAGCACCGAATTACTCGATCAGTACGCGCCCTTCCGGCTCGAAGCGGACTTGTCCGACCTCAGCGATAACCAACAGCGGCTCATCGTCAAATTGGTCGACGCGGCGATCATTATGGATGAGTTGTTCTGGCGCCAAGCGTACGGTGACGATTGGGCGGCGTTCGTCGCGTCGCTCGACGGCGCCACCCGCGCGCTGGCGATGATCAACTACGGCCCATGGAACCGACTCGATGGCGATACGCCGTTTGTCAGCGGCGTGGCTGCTAAGCCGAGTGGTGCCCGCTTTTATCCGGCCGATATGACCGATGCTGAGTTTGATGCCTGGGCTGCGCCGGATAAAGACGGTTTGTACTCGTTGGTGCAACGTGACGCCGAGGGCGATTTGCAGCTCATCGCGTATCACGATGCCTACGCTGACGCGCTTGGCGTTGCGGCGGCGCGGCTGCGCGAAGCGTCGGCGCTTGCTGAGAATGCGGCGTTCGCCGACTACCTGCGCCTGCGTGCCGATGCGCTCGTTAGCGATGACTACCAACCCAGCGATTTGGCATGGATGGACATGCAAGGCAACGCGCTTGACGTCGTCATCGGGGCGATTGAAACGTACGAAGATCAACGCTACGGGTATCGCGCTGCCTATGAAGCTTACGTTCTGAAAAAAGACTTGGCATGGAGTCGTGACCTTGCGCATTTCGCCACCTTCCTGCCGGTCTTGCAGCGGGACTTACCGGTCCCCGAGGCCTACAAACAAGAGTCTCCCGGTGCGAATTCGGATCTTGGTGCGTACGACGTCTTGTACTACGCTGGCCATTCGAACGCGGGTTCCAAAACGATTGCTATCAATTTGCCGAATGACGAAACGGTGCAGCTGACGAAAGGCACGCGGCGGCTGCAATTGAAGAACGCCATGCAGGCGAAGTTCGAGAAAATACTCGAGCCACTGGCAGATGAGTTAATCGTGCCCGCGCAGCGACATCACGTGACCTTCGATGCGTTTTTTGCAAATACAATGTTTCATGAAGTCGCCCACGGTCTCGGCATTAAAAACACGATCAACGGCAAAGGGACCGTGCGGTGGGCTCTGCGCGAGGTGGCATCGAGCTTAGAGGAAGGCAAGGCGGACGTGCTCGGCCTTTACATGGTGACGAAACTGCATGCGGCAGGCGAGCTAAGCGACGTCACGCTGATGGATAACTACGTCACATTCGTCGCTAGCATTTTTCGGTCGATTCGATTCGGCGCAAGCAGTGCGCACGGCAAAGCCAATATGTTGCGCTTTAATTTTTTCCAGGATCGCGGTGCGTTCACGCGCGATGCTTCGACCGGCCGTTACGCGATCGATTTCGACGCCATGCAAGCGGCCGTCAATGAACTGTCGGCGCTGATTCTTACGATCCAGGGCGACGGCGATGTCGCGCGGGCGCGGGCGTTGACCGAGGAACTCGGGATTATTCGGCCCACGCTGGCCGATGATCTCGAGCGTGTTACTGCGCTCGGGATCCCGGTTGATATTACCTTCGAGCAAGGCATGGCGGTCCTTGGCTTGACCGATATGCAAGCTCGCGAAGGCCTAAATCGCGGCGCGTTCTAGTCGCATTGCGGCTACGGTCGACCGGTACTGGCGAGCGATGCGGCGGCGTTACGGTGCAGCGCGATGGCGGCCAGCATGCCGATACTGTGGACAACGGCCAAGGTAATCAGTAACGGCCAGATGCTGTTCGACTGCGTCATTGCGAGCGATTGCACCAGTGCGGCGGATACGACTTGCATCGCGAAGCTCGTCAGGCTCGATGCCGTGCCGGCCCGTTCCGGTACTTGGCCAACGGCACCGCCTTGCGCGCTGGGATTGAAAAAGCCCTGAGATAGCGTCGCCATGGCCATCGCCGCAAACAAGGTCGTTGCCGACAAGCCGATCGACAGTTGCAGCGTTACGGCGACGCTAATGGCAATGACCACGCCAATCGAGCCCGTCGCCACGGTGCGCGCAATCCCGATCGCAGCGGCATAGCGCGTGGCAAGAAAATTGCCGATGCCATAAGCAATCGCTAGAACGATAAAGAGCTCACCGAAGCGTTCTGTCGGTTCGCGGAAGTGATTCTCCATGACGAACGGCACCATCGACAGAAACAAGTAAAAGCCAGCCGCGCTCGATGTTGTGACGATCGCGTACAGCAAGAAACGCGGTCGCCCCAGTGCCAGTGCAAATCCGTCGCGGAGCGATTTCGTCTGCCCGCGTTTGTCGGCGGGTAAGGTTTCCGGAAGGCGTGCTACGAGTAGCAATAAGACCAGTGCGGACATAACCGTTAGCAGCCAGAAAATACTGCGCCACCCAAACCAAATGCCGAAGTAGCCGCCTGTCAGCGGCCCCAGCATCGGCCCAATAAGCATGATCAGGATGACGGTTGCCAGACGCTTGGCCATCTCGGCAGGCGGGTATAAATCGCTCAGTACCGCTCGGGCGACAACCAGCCCAATACCGCCACCGGCCGCTTGTACGATGCGAGCGACGATCAATGCACTGGCGTTTGGGGCGAGCGCACAGGCGGCGCTGCCGACTAAAAACAATACGATTCCGGTCAGCATGACAGGCCGGCGACCGTAGCGATCGGACAACGTACCGCTGACCAGTTGCGCGATACCCGTTGCCAAGATGTACAGGCTAAACGTTAGCTGGATAACGTCTTGGCTAACACCGAATTCAGCCTGCAAGGTCGGCAGTATCGGCAAATAAATCTGCATGGCGAGTGGGCCGAGAACGACCGCAGCGGCAAGCAGGTAGGTGATTCGAAGCGTCACGGTGCCGGGGTGGCAGCGTTAGCGGCGCGCGGTCAGTTTAGGCAGGATGCCGATGTTTGAGCCGTGCAGCGACGCGAAGTAAATGTGCTCGGCATCGTCGACAGCGCCTGTCACGGTGTACAGCGGACCGAGTGACGACTGCAAGTCCAAACTGACCTCGCCGTCGGCATCGAACTCGATGATATGCGCGTAGGGTATCGGCGCCGGTCGCACCGAGGCGGGGAGCCGCGCCAGCATTTTTCGCAGCAGCGGCTGCTCATCGAGTCGGTCGAGCAGCGCATTGCGCGGTGCGGCAAGACCGAGCCAAAAACGACCATCACTCGTGACCGCGAGGTTATCGGGAAATCCGGGTAAGTTATAGAGCAATGTTTCCGCTTGTCCCTTGCGTGCACCTGCGAGCCACACTTTCAAGACACGGTATGTGCTCGTTTCTGCGAGCAGCAGAAACTCACCGCTCGGGTCAATTGCAAGGCCGTTTGGAAATGCGAGCGCATCGCGTACCAAGTCGATCTCGTCATTGCTCGGGTCGTAGCGCAGTAGACGACCATTCGGGTCATGTTCCAGCAGGTCGAGTACGCTTGCCGCTAGCGTGCCACCGTGTGCGTCAGGGTGGAAATGGGTCGATGCATCGGTGAAGTAGACGCTGCCGTCCGGTGCGATGGCGACCGCGTTGGCGTACGCAATTGACGTGCCGGCAAAGCGCCGGGCCAATACTTTCGAGCGCCCGTCCGGGTTGACTTGCTGCAAGCCGATACCGGCGTTGGCGACATACATTTTGCCGTTGTCAGCGATCGCGATTCCGAGCGGTCGACCGCCCAATCGGGCGACAACCTCGGGCGCTCCGTCGGCGCCAAGTCGCAATAGCTCACCGGACTCGACGCCGGTGATGAGATGGCCGTCGCTGTCGATAGCGAGCGCTTCGGGGCCGACATAGGGCGCGATCGAACGCGTCTCGATCGATGCTAGTCGGTCGTTGGCGCTGTGCGGCCCGCTCAGTCCTTCGAACTCGGGGGCTTGCCAGGCTTTGGGGTTTACCGGCGTGGGCCAAAAAAACAGATAGCCGAGGCACAGGACCAGCAGCACAAGCAGCAAACGCCGCATGTTACGCGCGACCTACCATCCGCAAAAACTCCGCCCGTGTGCGCGCATCAGTGCGAAACAGGCCTTCCATTTGGCTGGTGACCATCGAGACGCCGGTCTTGTGAATGCCCCGTGTCGTCATGCACTGGTGCGATGCATCGATCACGACACCGACGCCTTTCGGCTTTAGAACGTCGTTAATGCAGCTCGCGATTTGCGCCGTTAGCTTTTCCTGTACCTGGAAGCGACGCGCGTAGGCTTCGACGACTCGCGCCAGCTTCGAGATGCCAACAACCTTGTTATTGGGCAAATAGCCGACGTGGGCTTTGCCGATGATCGGTGCCATGTGATGCTCACAGTGCGACTCGAAATCGATATCGCGCAGTACGATCATTTCGTCGTAGCCTTCAACCTCTTCGAACGTTCGCCTCAGAAACGTCGTTGGGTTGTCGTGGTAGCCAGAGAACCAATCCTCGTAGGCGCGCGCGACACGTTTTGGCGTGTCGAGCAGGCCTTCGCGAGTCGTGTCCTCACCTGCCCACAACAACAGCGTACGAACGGCTTCCTCGGCTTGCTTGCGACTGGGGCGCCGGGGTTTTTTCGGCTTCGTCGTCTTTTGACTCATCGTGCTCTCTCATTACCCAGCGCGCTATCGTAACGGATACCGTTTCTACACGTAGCTACGCGCCGCTCCGCTCGCAGCGCGACGCAGCGCTGACGAACTTCGTGAAGGCTGGCGAAATCTACGCAGTCTCACCGAGACCGATCGGGCAACTGACACCAGTACCGCCGAGGCCGCAATAACCGTTCGGGTTTCGGGCCAGGTACTGCTGATGGTAGTCCTCGGCGAAGTAAAACTCGGGCGCCGCGACAATCTCCGTCGTGATCGATCCATGTCCTGCGGTGCTAAGTGCTTGCTGGAAGGCAGCTTTCGACGCCTCAGCGGTAGCGCGCTGCGCATCGCTGTAGACGTAAATGCCGGACCGGTACTGCGTGCCGACATCGTTGCCTTGACGCATGCCTTGCGTCGGGTTGTGCGATTCCCAGAAAACCTTCAGCAACTCATCGAACGTAATCTCTGCCGGTCGATAAACAACACGCACGACCTCGTTATGGCCGGTTTGGCCGCTGCAGACTTCTTCGTAAGTTGGGTTCGGTGTATGGCCGGCGGCGTAGCCGACGGCGGTTACAACAACGCCGGGTGTTTGCCAGAAGCGGCGCTCGGCGCCCCAAAAGCAGCCGAGTCCGAACATCGCAAGTTCCGTATCCGCCGGGTATGGCGCTGCCAGCGAGACGCCATTCACAACGTGGTTGCCGGGTACCACGATTGGGTTTTCGCGCCCGGGCAGCGCATCCGCGGCGGCGGGCAGGGTTGTTTTCTTCCGGTGTCCGAACATGGTGGGTTCGCTCAGGTACGCTGCGGATCTTTCAATATTGTGCTCGGCAATCGTTTTGCAAGCACTTAGCGGGCCACGCTGGCGCCGGCGACAGTGACGCGGTACTGGTTTGCTGCTTGGAACGGCCCTAGGCCGGTGGCTATGCGGCTGCTTTGACCCGGTTGCAACACGCCGCGTAATCGCCGAGTGACGCGACGCTGGCGGCCTTTCGAATCGATGTAGTCAATGCTGAGTGCAACGCCGCTCAGCGGTACGCGCATCGGATTCGAAATCTCGACCAACAAGCCACCGTCGGCGTCGAGCCCGCTGCGGCTTTGCAGGTATTTGCTCGGGTTGGCGGGCAAATCGATCTCAAGCAACGCCATTTCAGCGGTAATACCCAGTTGACCTTGCGATCCACGGGCCCGTTCGTAGTACGCCACCGCTTCTTGCGGTCGGTTTTGGCGTTTGGCGATGTTGCCAAGCGCCATATATGCCGGTCCGGTCGGCAACAACGAAACGCTGCGTTCGAGATCGAGCCGCGCCGAATCATCGTTGCCACGATCTTCTGCGATCAGACCGCGCTGCAGGTAGTAATAGAAGAAGTTGTCGTTGCGGCCGATGGCCTGGTCGTAATGACGTATGGCGTTGTCGTAGTTCTTACGCTTCAGTTCGATATCGCCGAGCAGCGCATGGAAGTGTGCTTCGCGCGGCAGGCGATCAATGGCCTCTAGGCCCAGGGTCGTCGCGGAATTCAAATCGCCGTCGCTCAATGCTTTGCGGCCCTTGTCGTAGGCATCGTAGGCTGGCTGCGCGGCCTTAACCGTCGCCATTGCCGCCGCGTACGTGTCGGCGCCCCCGATACCACGTGTGCCGAGCTCGGCCGCCGTCGCTTGATTGGCCGCGACGCGCTGTTGCGACGGTGGGTGGCTGGCAAATAAACCGGATAACCAATCGGACTGTCGGCCGGCGCTAAGCCGAACAAAGGTCTGCTGTAAATCGACGGCGCCTTGCGGGTCATAGCCAGCCGCCGCCATGTATTTCATGCCGTAGCGATCGGACTCAAGTTCGGCGTTGCGGCTGTAGCGCTGATTGATCAGCTGCGCGCCAATGTTTGCCCCAAGCACCGCAATGTTGGCGTAGTCACTGTCGTTGGCCGCAACGGCAGTGGCGAGAATGCCGCCTTGCAAAATCAACGCCCGGCTTTGCGCTTGCGCGCTGTGTCCTGCGGCCGCGTGGACGATCTCGTGGCCGAGTACGGCTGCCAACTCCGCTTCCGAGTCGAGCTCGACGAGTAAGCCGCGATTGATGGCGATTTTTCCGCCGGGCAGGGCCCAGGCGTTCGGCACAGAATTATTCAGGACGGTGAATTCGTAGGGCAGCGCCAGGTCGCTAACCGCCGCCAAGCGTTGGCCAACATCGGCAACATAGCGTTGCAGGCCGGCGTCGACGACCAACTCGCCGCCTTGCGACTGCAGCAACGGCGCATAGTTCTGCTCGCCTTGCTGGATTTGCTGTGCGGTTGAGACGAGCCGCAGCTCGGACTTGCCGGTGACCGGATTGGTCACGCAACCCGCCGCTGCCAGTGCAGCCAACAAAATCAACACGTAGCGACGCCACATGGGCTCAACCTCCCGATCTACTTGCCCCACGCCTGCCAGTGTACGTCAGTCGCCGCGCTGGTGGCAGCGGGCAGGCAAGTTGTGCTGGGTCGTTGGTGAGATAAACCGCGCGACCATGACACAACACGACTGGTGGGGACGGAAATGCATCGGTAAGCAGGGGCTTTCCACGCCACCCGGCGAAGTAGATCTCGCATGGAGGTGCGCGCTAGTTCGCCGAGGGACCATTTCGGCATTGCCGATTAAGCGCAAGGATCCGCGCGGCTGGGGAGGCGCATGGAGTGTGCCTCCCCAGCTATTTGTGCGAGCTTGTTAGAGCGCTTGCCAGCCTAGCTGCCGGCGTCCTCGTCCGGTTCCGCCAGGTCGTCGGCATTGCCGAAAAAGCGAAACTCGTAGCGGTACTCTTCATCGCGGGTGCGTACCGGTTTGCGTTCCTCAAAGCGCGGGCGGAAGCGAAATTTGCGAACCCAGGCGAGCGCTTCACGGTCTTTGAGGCCTTTCGGGAACGATTCCACGACGCGCAGATTTTCGGGGTTACCGCGCGCGTTGACGTCGTAGGCGACCGTCACGTACCCAGTTTGGGGTGTCCGGCCGAGCGATTCACGCAGTTCGGCGCCGGCGGTCGACTTAAACTCGTCCACGGGCGCATCGACTCGACGCAGCGGCTGCGGGTTATCGAATCGTTTGTCGCGTTCGGTCAGTAAGGTCAGATCCTCGCTGGTGAGTAGGTCCCAGGCGCGAACGTAAGCACGCCGGGCGTTGGTGCGATCGCCTGTCAGCGTGTGGAAGTCGCCGAGGGCTAGTTCCGTTTCCGCGTGCAAGATCTCGGTCGACTCCGGGTTTTTCTTGGCGATATTGATCGCCCGTTTGAGCCGGCGTTGCCCGGTTAGGATCGCATCGGGTTCGGCGGCGAACAAATACGTACGTCCGAGGCGCGTCAATGCCGGAATCAAATCGAGCGACGAGCGCCCATCGACCCGCTCTACGATGCGAATAATTTTGTTGTAGGTGCGTTGCTCATCGACATACAAGCCCATCCGATTAAGCCATGCGGCACGCCGGTACAGCGCTGGGATAATGCTCTTGTTGTCATCGTTCGGGTATTGGCGCTCGTACAGCGCTACAGCGAATCGTTGCAGCGCTTTCACTTGCTTAAAGTCGCCAAGCTGGTAGTACGCCTCGGTCAAGTCGTTCAGCAGCGGCAGTTGCTCTAAGTTCTGCGGGCCGACGTTTACTTGATTGACGTGCAGCGCCCGTTCGAGTGCATCGGTGGCGAGGTCGGGGCGTTTCGCATTCAGCGTTGTGCGGCCAAGGCCCGTCAATGGATCGATCAGCTCGACGCTCAAATGGTCCTGCAAGAACTCGATGATCGTAATGGCTGCTTGATAATTCTCGCGGGCGGCCGTTGTGTCACCCGCTAATGACTGGGCCCCAGCGAGCGTCGACAAAGCGCGGGCGGTCTCAAGTGACTCGCGCCCGTGCGTCTCCATGTTCATGACCACCAGGCGTTTGCTGGCGTCGACAGCCGCAACGTAATCGCCGTTGTCGACCAGGCGCTCAACATTGCGTGATTCGATGTCGAGCGCATGGTTGGTGTCGTCCTCGTCGGCCGCGCTCGTTACGGCAAACAGTGCGACCGCGATCGCGGCCACTAGCCAACGCTGATTGTCTACTGTTTTCATGCCAATTATCGGACCGCGCATTGTCGCATCGCCGAGTACTCCGACCGACGCAGCGCGACCAGGTTCCCGTCCTAAACCGAGGCAGACCACGGTATCACAATCGCTTGGCGACCGAGATTCAGAACGGTAGGTGACGCTGCGCGCCCTCCGCCGCAGGCGGGCGGAACTGCGTCGTGCAGAGGCTCGAGCTGTCCGCGCTCAGTCCAAATCGGCGGCACGCGGCGTCGAAGCGATCGCGGACGAGCGCCGCGAAAGGGCCGTGGCCTCGCTGGCGCACGCCGAAGCGCGCGTCGTACGTCCGTCCGCCGCCGATCGAGCTGAGCAGAGAAAGGACGTGTTCTGCGCGCAATGTCAAATGCGTGTCGAGCCAATCGCGGAACAAACCCTCGAGCTCGTGCGGTAACCGCAGCAAGGTATAGCGCGCTTGACTGGCGCCATGCGCAGCGGCCGCTTCGATGATGCGCTCGATTTCGGCGCAGGTGACGGCCGGGATCACCGGCGCGACCAGGACCGTCACCGGGATACCTGCGTCGGTAAGCCGTTGGATCGTTTTCAGCCGCCGTTCGCCGCTCGCGACCCGCGGCTCGAGCGAGCGTTTCAATCCGCGGTCGAGCGTTGGCAAACTGACGGATACGCGGGTGAGCCCGCGCTCGGCCAACAGGGCGAGACGGTCAATGTCGCGTTCGATGAGCGTTCCCTTCGTCACAATACTGACGGGATGGCGGCAATCGACAAACACATCGAGTAGAGCGCGCGTCAGGCGGTAGCGCTTTTCCCCCGGTTGGTAGGGGTCGGTGTTGGCGCCTAGCGTGATTGGCTGGCAGCGATAACTCGGTTTAGCCAGATACGCCAGTAACAACTCGGCGCCGTTCGCCTTGTAGAAGATCTCGGTTTCAAAGTCTCGACCGGGTGATAAGTCGAGGTAACTGTGCGATGGGCGTGCAAAACAGTAGACGCAGCCGTGTTCACAGCCGCGATAGCTATTGATCGACCAGTCGAACGGCACATCGGGCGAGCGGTTACCGGTGACGATGCTGCGGGCCTGTTCACGGTGAAAGTGGGTCGCTGGCGATGGCGTCTCGAGTTCGACC
>JBCDBO010000061.1:0-18231 GCA_039183535.1 Pseudomonadota bacterium
ATGCCACTCGTTGAGGACCCCCAGATGCCTGAAGCTACCTCTTTGCTGCTGATCGAGGACAACCATGATATCGCGGCGATGATCTGCGATTTCTTTGAAGCCCGTGGCTACACGATGGACTACGCAGCAGACGGTGTTACCGGCTTGCACTTAGCGGTAACGGGCAGTTTCGACGCGATCATCCTAGATCTGATGCTCCCGGGCATTGACGGCGTCGAGTTGTGCCGCAAGCTGCGCAATGAAGCGAGTCGCGATACGCCGGTGCTGATGCTTACCGCCCGCGACACCCTCGACGATAAAATCGCGGGTCTCGAGGCGGGGGCTGACGACTACCTTGTTAAGCCCTTTGAAATCACGGAGCTCGAGGCGCGGATCCGCGCGACGCTGCGTCGGATTCGCGGCCGGCTCGTTCGTGAGACGCTTGAACTCGGCGATTTGACGGTCGACACAGGAACGATGGAGGTGAGTCGCGCCGGCACGTCGCTATCCTTAACGCCCATTGGACTCAAGCTGCTGACTACTTTGTTAAAAGCCGCGCCACGCGTTGTTACTCGGCAAGACCTCGAGCGGGCTGTGTGGGGCGACATCGTTCCCGATAGCGACGCGCTCCGTTCGCACATGTATAACCTGCGCAAGTCAATCGACAAGCCTTTCGACAAACCGTTGCTGCACACCGTTGCGGGCTCGGGTTATCGCTTGGCTGATAACTAGGCTGCAACCCCCATGGCTCAGCGCGGTCTCGGCAAACGTCTCAGCCGTGAGTTTCTGCTGCAGGCGATTTACATCAGCGTTGCTGCGTTGTTTGGTGTCATCGCGGTTGCGGTCGTGTCACAAGACGTTTTGACGAAGCAGGCGCTGCGAACCGAAGCCGACTATTTTTGGCAACGCTACGCCGAAGATCCGACGATACCGTTACCAGAGACGCGCAACATGATCGCCTATCGCGATCAGTCTGAGCGACCGCCACCCGCATCACTGGCCGATCTAACGAATGGTTTTCATCGCCAGTCTAGCGTCGATAGCGAGGTGGCGCTCGTGACGGAACGAGACAACACTCGGCTCTATTTGGTATTCAAGGCGCGCCAAGTGAATGAACTGGTGTTCGCCTTCGGTATTTTGCCGTTGGTTATCGTGCTCATCGTCATCTATCTGTCGTTGTTCTCTGCGTATCGGGTTTCGCGCCGTGCGGTCTCGCCGGTTATTGCACTGGCCGATCAGGTTCAGAAGCTCGATCCAAGCCAACCAGACCCCAGCTTGTTTGAGCTCGCGCCGGGTAGCGACGATGAGATCGATTTGCTGTACGGCGCTTTGCAGAATCTTGCTGAACGGCTCGACTCGTTTGCCGAGCGAGAGCGTAACTTCACGCGCGATGCCAGTCATGAACTGCGTTCGCCGCTGACGGTTATTCGGATGGCCGCCGATGTTATCGCTGCCGATAGCACGCTCAGCGATTCGGCAATGACGCATGTGCAACGCATTCGTCAGTCGGCGAAAGATATGGAGGAGTTGACGGAAGCGTTTTTGTTGCTCGCGCGCGAGTCGGTTCAACAGCTGCGCGATGACTGGGTCGTCGTTAATGATGTCGTTGTCGGCGAGACCGAACGGACTCGTTTATTGACCGGTGCCAAACCGGTACAAATTAATCACAAGGCCAACAATCGACTACTGGTGGCGGCACCGGAAAAAGTGATCGCAAGCATCATCGGTAACTTGACCCGTAATGGGCTCCTTTATACCGACTCGGGCGATGTGACGGTTCGTATCGATGGCTCGCGAGTCACGGTTGCCGATACCGGGCCTGGTATGGAGCCAGACGACGTCGAGAATATGTTTCAGCCGTTTTTTCGGGCGAATCCTGGGCGGCGGCGGCGCGGTGGTCATGGGGTAGGGCTGACTATTGTCAAACGCTTAGCTGATCGGTTCGGTTGGCCGCTGTCGGTCGTTAGCGAGCTTGGCCGCGGTACAGAGGTCACCATCGACTTCGTCGACGGTCGAATAGAGCCTGTTTCACAGGGTGTTCACGGCTGAAGAACTAAGGTTTCACACGGCTGCCTGCATAGTAGCTGACATGTTTCACATGTTGTGCGTAGACCGATGAAATTTTCGCTGATCAACTTACTGCTCTTTAAGCTCGGGTGGGCCGCTGCTGTATTCAGTGCGACCTACGGCGAGGCTTGGATTGGCGCTGCGACTATTGCTGCCATAGCCGCTATCAACCTTGCGATGGCAGCACAGCCGCGTCGCGAGCTGCTCCTGCTAATTGCCGCCGCCACCGTCGGCTTGATCTGGGAATCGGTTCTGACGGCCCAAGGCGTTCTCATCTACGCGCAATCGCCGAGCGTCCCTGTCGCGCCCTACTGGATCGTTGCGATGTGGATACTGCTTGCGACAACGCTGAATGTCAGTATGCGTTGGATGAAGAAAAGCCCATGGCTCGCTCTGTTGTTTGGTGCGATAGGCGGTCCACTGTCATTCATTGCCGGGGAGAAAATCGGTGCGGTTGTCTTCCCACAACCAACCCTCGCGATTGTCGTCATAAGCATCGGTTGGGCGGTGCTTGTACCGGCGATGTTGCGCATAGCCGATATTTTCAACGGCCATACAACCGCAGCGCTTGAACCCGCAGTAACGGGAGGCCAAGCATGAGACGTACGCTCGCACTAATGGGTCTGTCGGTACTCATAGCAACAACGGCAGCCGCCGATGACTTCGGGGTTCCTTCGACGGTTGAGCGTTGGTCATTCGACGTCATGCTGGACAAACGCAACATCGGCGTTCATCGCTTCGAGTTGATTAAAGGTGGTGGCGCTATCGAGCTTCGCTCCGACGCCAGGTTTGACGTCAAGATCCTATTTATCAATGCGTTCCGTTACCGACATCAAAGCACCGAGCAGTGGCGTGATGGCTGCCTGGTCTCCGTAGAGGCGGCGACCGATAGCAACGGCGATAGTCTAAGCGTCGTTGGCACCACGTCGGCTGAAGGCTTTGTTGTCGATGGCAAAGCCGGCGAGGAAACATTGGATAGCGGCTGCATCATGAGTTTTGCCTACTGGAATCCAGCGATTATCGAACAGTCCGCGCTGCTGAACACACAAACCGGGGTGTACCAGGCGGTCGATATCCGCCGCGTCGGCGAGGAGAACGTCCAAGCCGCGGGTGGCTCGTACCCCGCCGTCCGCTACGACATCGATACGGGCAAGGGCGTCATCAAGCTATGGTACGGCGCGGAATCGAATCGTTGGCTGGCACTCGAGGCGCCGGCGAAAGGCGACCGGACGATTCGCTATCGTCTGCGTGGCGATATCACGCTCGCGGATAGCCGCTCTGGCGTGAGGACGGGAGCGATTCGCAATGACATCTAGGTTCTGCGCAACATCGCTGCTGACCTTGTCGGCAATAATCAGCGGTTGCGCCTCGGCGCCGCCGCCGATAAAGACGGCGGAGCAAGTCGATCTGTCACGGTTTATGGGCGATTGGTACGTGATCGCCAACATCCCGACCTTCATCGAGAAACAAGCCTACAATGCGGTCGAGAGTTACGCGCTGGCTGATGACGGCACGATCGATACGACCTTTTCGTTTAACAAAGGCGGCTTCGACGGAAAGCGCAAAGTGTATCGACCGACCGGTTTCATTCGCGATGCGGAATCAAACGCGGTTTGGGGTATGCAGTTCATATGGCCGTTTAAAGCGGAGTACCGCGTACTCCACATCGACGATGACTACGAGCAGACGATCATCGGCCGAACAAAACGGGATTTCGTCTGGATCATGGCGCGGACGCCAGAAATCTCAGCGGACGACTACTTTCGCCACATCAAATTTCTGCGCGATCAGGGCTACGACACCAGTAAGGTCAAGCCTGTGCCGCAAAATTGGGCCGCTGCCAAGACCAACGACTAAACGCCGCGATCTCTTTACTCGCCGCACTCGCTCGCCTACCGTTACGGCACCCTAACGGCAGGAAGTATCGATGGCGGCGGTTCGCGGCGAGTTTAGTTCTCGGATCGGATTTGTGTTGGCGGCGGCTGGCTCGGCCGTTGGCTTGGGCAATATCTGGGGATTTCCGACGCAAGCGGCGTCAAATGGGGGCGGGGCTTTCTTACTCGTCTACCTTATTCTCACGTTCTTATTGGCATACCCAACGCTAATGGCCGAGTTTTTGATCGGCCGGTATGCGAAAGCAAACGCGGTGCCTGCGCTTCGTCGCGTCACCGGCAAGCTGGCACCGCTAGGGGCGCTGACAGGGTTCGCCGGAATTCTGACCGCCTGCGTACTGTTGTCTTTCTACGCGATCGTCGCTGGCTGGATGGTTGCGTTTTTTGTTTCGCCGATCGCGAGTAGCGTCGGTCAAACCGATGCCGCGACCTGGATGGTGACATTCGGCTCGGGCCGCAATGTCCTCTTCACCGTCGTTTTTATGGCGCTAACGACAGCGATCATCTGCGGCGGCGTCCGCGGCGGTATCGAGAAGTGGTCGACTCGATTGATGCCGGCGTTGTTCGTGATTATGGCTGTTCTAATCGCCTGGGTGCTAACGCTCGACGGTGCGCTCGAGGGATTACGCCGTTACTTGGTCCCCGATTTGAGCGCCGCTTTGCAACCCGATCTGTTGCTAAGTGCGATGGGCCAATCGTTTTTCTCGCTATCGATCGGTGTTGGCACGATGCTGATTTACGGCTCGTATTGCAGTAAGCGGGCTAATCTTGTCCGCTTGGGTCTGGCCGTAACGTTGATCGACATCGCGGTTGCTTTTCTGGCCGGGTTACTGATCATTCCCGCCATGTATGTCGCCGCGGCGAATGGCGTCACGATTTTCGATGAAGCGGGCGCGTTGATTTCGGAAGACACGATGATCTTCTCGGTATTGCCAGCGCTGTTCGATACGCTGGGTTCGGCAGGCGTAATCGTCGGTGCGTTGTTTTTCCTGCTGATGACGATCGCAGCCCTAACGTCATCCATTAGTCTGCTGGAAGTGCCCGTTGCCTATATCGTTGAGGAGTGGCGTTTTCCGCGGCTCGGCGCGACACTCGCTGCCAGCGGTGTCATTACAGCGATGAGTCTGACGATCGTCGCTAATTTCGGCACCTTGTTTGGGCTTGCGGTCACCTTTGCGACCCGCTACTCGCAACCGTTGTTGGCGCTAGTGCTCTGTTTATTTGCGGGCTGGGTATGGCGACGTGATCAGATTCTTAGCGAGTTGCGCGAGGGTCACCCGGACGTCGCCGGCACCATTTTTTGGAAGATCTGGCCGATCTACGTGCGCTTTATTTGTCCGCTCGGCATTCTCGCCGTCTTCGTTCAGAGTCTCGCCTAGCAACCGACTTCAGCGTAGCGAGACAGCAGCGCCAACGACTGCGCCACATGGTCAGGTGATTCGCTGGGCGGTACCGTGCCGAAGTCGCGTGCAACCCAGCGCATCTCATGGGCGTCGCAGTACGCCCAAAGCAGCCGGCCAATCCGGTGCGTGTCGGTGATCGTACCGCAGTGCGGACAGGTCGCGAGTCGCGCACGGGCGGATGGAAAGCGCAGTACGTTAGATTCAGTGGCCATACGCCGATCAGACCGTGGCCGTAGCCGGCGCGCTGTGAACTCGTTCGCAACGGCTTTCGTTTGCGACGGTGCGATGACAAAACTGTGAGCTGAGTCAGCTAAACTTGGACGCCCAGCGGAAACGTCAGCCGTCACGGAGTAGCGAGAGTATGAAGCGCAGTTTGGTATTTGCGAGTGTGTTATTGGTCGCCTGCGGGGCGGAGTCGCAAGGCTTGGCGCCGGAAGACTGGCCGTTCGATGTCGAGCCAATTGTGACGATCGATCAGCCCTGGGCAATGACCTTTCTGCCTAATGGACATCTGCTGATCACCCGCAAGCCCGGCGAAATGCTGATCGTCTCGACGGACGGCGACATACTCGGCAAGGTCAGTGGACTGCCTGAGGTCGATTTCGGTGGGCAGGGCGGCTTCGGTGACGTCATTCTTAGCCCCGACTACGAACGTTCTAAGCGCATCTACTACAGCTACGCCGAAGCTGGCGATGGTGACACGCGCGGCGCGGCTGTTGCGACCGCGTTGCTGTCGGCCGATGCTGGCGACGCAGCACTGATCGATCCGCAAGTCATTTGGCGCCAAGTCCCGAAGGTGACCGGCCGAGGTCACTACGGCCATCGCTTGGCCTTCTCTGACGACCACTATTTGTTCATCTCGTCGGGCGAGCGGCAAAAGTTCGACCCATCGCAAGATATGCAAAGCAACTTGGGGAAGATCGTTCGTCTGCACCCGGATGGCGAAATACCGCGCGACAATCCCTTTTTCAACCAAGGCGGTGTTACCGCTGAAATTTGGTCGTTAGGTCACCGTAACCCTTTGGGTCTTGCGTTCGATAACCAGGGACGCTTGTGGAACCACGAGATGGGTCCGCGACACGGTGACGAGCTTAACTTGGTTCTGCCGACCAAAAACTACGGTTACCCGTTGGTCTCGAACGGTAATCACTACAGCGGCAAACCGATTCCAGACCATGATACGCGGCCGGATCTTGAGGCGCCGAAAGCCTATTGGGTGCCCGCTATTTCCCCGGCTGGATTTATGATTTACGACGGTGATCTGTTCGCCGATTTCAAAGGCAACGGCTTTCTCGGTGGCTTGTCATCGCAGGCAATCGTCCGCGTGCGTTTAGGCGACGATACTGCCGCGGAGATCGAGCGCTATTCCATGGGTAAGCGAATTCGCGAAATCGAACAAGGTCCTGACGGCGCCATCTGGGTCTTAGAGGACGGCGATCTCGGCCGCTTATTGAAGCTGACGCCTTCCCGGTAATCGTCACTGGGCGGGCTCGGTTAGCACGCGGTCCATTTTGAGGCGAATATCTCGACCATAACGTTCGCGCCACGAAGGGTCGATACGCTGCACGAGCTGCCATTCGGCGGCGCCGAATGCGTAGAACATGCCACGACCGGCCGTGGCGAGTGAGTGCTCGGTGAGGATTCTTACGATCGTCGTGCGCCGGTCCAACGCTGCGACGGAAAACCGATCTGCGTCCAACTCAGGGATCAACGCGAGGGCCTCGGCCGCGGCAAGTTCCGTCCAACGTGCAGCGCCTTCTTTCCACAGCTGAAATTCGGCGTAACGCTGTGCTGGGTCCGTGACCGTCGCAAACGCTCGTTTGCGCAACTGCCGGTAGTGATCGAGGTCCGCAGCATGCAACTCGTTCGCGACGAACAGCTGCGCGAGCTGAGCAAACACCGGATCGAAGGCTGTGTTGACGGCCGGGTCAGCGTACGGGAAGGGGTAGTTCAGCATCCACATACCGGTCTGATCGTCACCGGCTAGATCGAGCTTTGCGATTGAAGCGGCGTAACCGGGTAACGTGCTTTGCCATTGGTGGAATCGTTCGTGGATGAACAGCAGCTGCCAGTCGGTATCTGACTGTCCCAACGTCGACGGGCCTGCAGTGACCACTGTCTCCTCGCTGCTGAAGAGATTTAGACTGGCTTGCAGTTGGCGCGGCAAGACACGCACGCGACGATGCGTGGCGCAGTCGAGCGTGCCGGCGGTATCGAGCGGCTCAAACCCCGGCGCTGCTTGAAAACAAAAGGCCGTCTCGTAATCGTCGCTGACCAGAACGAACCCAGGTCCGAGATTGCTAAGGCCCGGCCAAATGTCGGTCACATGGTGGCGCGACAGTTCGATGGCGCCTACAGCAAGGCGTACGACTGCGTCGAGTCCGGTATCGTCCGCACGCGCGCTATCGACGCCGAGTAGGCCACAGCAAACGAGTACCAAGCGGAGGTGAATCGTGGTCGCTATCCGGTCGTTCATAGCGTCTTAGATGCACGCACCAAGCGATCGGTCGCACGCCATAAACCGGTTGCTTAGCCGAGCAACCGCGTGGGTCAAGGCAACAACCGCAGCTATCCAGCGGGAAGCAATATCCGTGCAATCAAACCGCCGTCGTTCCTAAATGTGAGTTTGGCATCGTGTAGATGACAAACAGCTGCGACGAGCGACAGGCCGAGGCCCGTGCCTGGCAGCGTGCGATCAACGGTAACTCGGTAAAAGCGCTCGCTGAGTTGGTCGAGAGCATGCTCCGGAACGCCAGACCCTTGATCACGAACGTCAATTTGCCACGTGTCGGCGAGGCGTCCTACCGCGATCGTAACCGCCGGACTGTCCGGCGCGTATTTCAGCGCGTTCTCTAATAAATTTGTAAAGGCTTGCATCCAAAGATCGCGATCGCCATGGACATTGAGTCGATCAGGTACCGATGCCGTCAGTTTTATGCTCCGCTCAGCGAACACGACGTCGTACAAGTCGACGACTTCATGGATAACCGTGGATAGGTCGAACGTGACAAAGTGCCTGCGCTTACTGCCTTGTTCGAGTTGGGCAATCCGTAGCAGTGCCGTAAACGTCGCCAACACGCTGTCCGCCTGTTCGGCTAACGACGCAATATCCTCGCGGCTCGGCGAATCGGTCATCGTCAACTGCTCAATGCGGTTTCGCAGGCGTGTCAACGGGGTTCGCAAGTCGTGCGCGATATTGTCCGACACTTGCTTGACGCCGCTCATCAACTGAGTGATCTGATCGAGCATCGTGTTGATGTTGGCACTGAGAAGATCAAAATCGTCACGTCGCTCGCTCACACGTAAGCGTCGCTCGAGATTGCCGCTGCGAATCTCGCTGGTCAGTGCGTTGATCGCTCGCAGTCGCGCGTAGGTTCGCCGCCCGAGCATCGTTCCGAGCGCGATTGCTATTAGCAGACTGACCGCGACTGCACCGTTGCGCCAGCGACGGATACTGGCAACGGCATCAAGCAGCTCAGTTTCCTCGCGTCCGAGTAACAGGCCGCGGTTGTCCGGCAGTTCAAGTCGTCGGACCCAGCAGAGATTCGACTCGCGATCGAAGGTCGACGGGGACTCTATGCGTACGGCGAAAAACTCGTTCCGCTCAATCGATGGCTGGTTCACGAATGCACGTGAACCAGCGTCACCGTCTGGTTCAAGCAGCGCGAAACAGCGATTGTCGGAGCGCGGCCGTTGCCGTCGTGAATCAACAATGACGGCGAGGCGCTCTGCCGGTGTCAACGACCGCCAGAGCTGTGTTCTTGGTAGCAAACGAAGTCTACGCTCAATGGTATTGGCGAGCTCGTCGTGGAGCTCGTCCGGCGCTTCTTCAAAAATTAGCGCCGCGTAAATCTCGCCGAGCAAAGACGTATCGGCAATATCGCCAGTCTGGTCGAGCAGAAACAAGCGTGCATTTGCGCCAGTACGCTCTTGCGCTGACCCTTCGTCGGCCAGATGCCGCAGCATCGCCAGATAGGCGCGTTGATGTTCGATCGGATCAAACTTCCGCAACGACTCGGTGTTGATAACCAGCGACTCGATTTCTTCGGCGAACCATTCCCATAGCTCGATTTCTGCCTCGTTGGTAACGTCGACAAGAACCGCGATTTCAGCATCGATCGACTCACTGACACGATCCAATAAGGTCCGCTCGGTTAGCGTTACGATTGCCACGGTAATTCCGGCCGAGATAACCCAAATAACGAGCGTCAGAACGATCGCGAGTCGGAAGCTTGAGCTCCGATAGAGCGGTAGATCAGTGACGGATGACATAACCCATGCCGCGCACCGTATGGATTAGCGCCTTGTCGTAGCCCTTATCGATCTTTTGTCGCAACCGCGAGATATGGACATCGACGATGTTCGTCTGCGGATCGAAGTTCAGACCCCACAGTTTCTCTAGCAGCATCGTTCGCGTAACCACCTGTCCGGCATGGTCCATTAGGTACTCAAGTAACGCGTACTCGCGGGGCAGCAGGTCGATGAGCAGTCCGCCACGGTGTGCGCGACGCGCCAAACGGTCGAGTTCGAGATCGGCTACCTGCAGAACGTTAGTGTCGGGGCCGAGAGCACGCCGTCGGCCTAACGCCTCGACGCGGGCCAACACTTCGCTGAAAGCGAACGGTTTCGTCAAATAGTCATCTGAGCCCGCGCGCAAACCTTCGACGCGGTGATCGACCTCGCCAAGCGCGCTGAGGATAAGTACCGGTGTTGCTTGGCCGGTCGCACGCAGCGCTTTGACAATACTGAGGCCATCAAGTCCTGGCAGCATTCGATCGAGCACAAGAACATCGAAACTCCCATGTGACGCCTCGATGAGCGCTGTATCGCCATCGTCAACGACTTGTACCGAGTGACCAGCTTCTCGTAGACCTTTGGCCACGTAGGCACTGACTTCAGTGTCGTCTTCCGCGATTAGGATATTCACATCGAAACTGGCTGCTTACGTCTTGCGTCATTGTACGCCCGCCGCGGGATCGCCCGTCACGTTAAAGATCTTTAATACGCCATCCACGATGTTGTCATTGGTGTCTCGTTACCGTTCTGCGTCAGCTCGTGCACGGATCTCGGTAGCCGCGGCGCTGCCTTTCGATGACGTCGAATTACCGTGACGCCGATGCGCGGTGCTGCAGAAAATCGGTGGGTAACTCGGCGAAAAACGCCGTTGTATCGGCGACGGCAACGAACGGCAATGTGGCAGCGTCTGACGGGTGTGGCAATGCCACGCGCCAACGCAGCGGTGCGATTCGCTCGAACGGACTCGCAGTTGCCTTATCTGTGCCGTCACCGATCAGCACGCCATCGAAGGTGTTGCTGGCGTATAGCTCGAGTGTGATTGCGGCATCGGAGTAAGCCGTCATGGTGAGGTCGATCCGCAATTGCGCATTGCTGAGTTGGCACTGACCACTACTGCGACGGCAGTTTGCTCCAACCAGCAACGGATAGCTTGCACCACGCTGCGCGGGCCCGGCCGTGTCGCCGACGAGTTTACTTGCGGCGAAATAGGCGAGCACGGCCAACACGGGCGCGACCAGCAGTGCGACAATGATGTGCGGGCTCCTCCACATTGTCACTCGTGCGCAAAGCCGTCGTTAGCGGCCGGCGTGCCAACTGTTCGTTTGCTGGCTGGCCGAACGTAGCCGCACGGTTCGCTCAGGAGCGTGGGATACGTACGGCGCTAGCGACCAATCGAGTCTCAGACCGCGGCCCGTAGTGGTCTCGTTGCACACCCATGTCGGCGTCGACATGTGCGGCTTCGTCGCTGCTCAAGGTGTGCTGCTCGATCGTACCGACGAACGTAACGGTTTTGCCGGAACTGTCGGTTGGTACAAAGAAGCTGTAATCGACGAAGGTAACGCGCGCCATCGCGTCACCGTCTTGCGCAATGAAGAAACACCCCTTCTTTTGGCAGACCTGCTCGATTCGAGCGGTGACGGTAACTGGCTTGTCGCTGCCATCGTAGGCCGCTAGCGCATCAGCCAAAGATTGAGCGACCGGATCGGTTGGCAAGGCTTGCCCGAAGTCTTCATAGGTATCGGTAATGGCGACAGGTTCCGATAAACGGATCGCGGCTGTTTCATCAGCGAATGCTGCGGCGCAGCAAGAAAGCAGCGCGATACCGGTGATCATCAAGCGAAACATAGCGACTCCAAATCCCGAATTTTCTCGACATTATACCGATCTGGTGGACAAACAGTTGCCGCCCGAAACCCGATAATGGCAGCATAATCTGATGAACACGCCAACGACAGCTCGTACCGTTATCGTCGCCGTTTTGGCCGTCCTGTTAGGCGCATGCGCTGGCGGCTCGAAGATGCTCAAAGAGCCGCTGCCGTTAGTGCATGAGAAAGCGCTAGCGACACAGGCGGACGATCAGCTGATCGCATCGCTCGATTGGGTCATTGTTCCGGGTGGTCCGGGAACCTGGGCCAAGAACGCGTACTGGGACGAGTACATAATCCGTGTAGAGGCCAACGGGGCGCTGCCGGTAGAGATCGTCGAAGTGGGTGTGGTCGATTTGCTCGCCACGGAGCACGGCCCGCTGCCCGAGCGTAACGATCTCGTTGCGGCCACAAAAGACACCCGCAAGCGTTTCCGCAAAGAGGGCATTAAGCCGATTCCCGGTGAGGGTATCGACGGTGTCACTGTCGCTGTTGCCGGTGCCGGAACCTATGGCGCACTCGCCGGACTTGCTTCGGCGTCGTTGTATTCGTCGCTCGGGGCCACCATCAGTGCCGGTACCGCAACCGGCATCGCGGCCGCTGGTGTCGTCGTCGTTGGTGGGCCGGTATTGGCCGTGGGCAGCATAATCCGTAGCGGTCGGAACCGGCGGGTGAACCGCGAAATTGCGGCACGCCAGTCATCGTTACCGATCGGCGTTAATCCCGGTGAACCGTTGCAACTGAATTTGTTTTTGCCGGTCACACCGGCACCGCAAAGCGTGCACATACGTTACCGCGTCGCCGACGATGAGCGAACGCTAACGCTGCCGGTTAGTGATGTTTTAGGTAGGCTGCACTTGCCGGCCGATGTGCCGTCGGCTGACGAAGACAAGTAGCGTCATTCGTCGTCTTCTGCTGTTGCTGGTGCTCGCCGCGCCGGCAAAGGCACATTACAAAGGCCGATGCGGCCAACCTCATTGAGAAACCACTCTTCGTGGCGCGTGCGCCGCGACTCAACCAATGCCGTAAACGTTGGCGTGTCGGTTCGCAAGCGCTGCCAGCGGGGTCGTTCGTCCTCGGGAAGGCTACTGGCCAGCACAATCGAATCAATGCGAATCGGTTGATCAGGGCTCTCGTAAAAGCCGAGCGGGCCGGAACCGCGCGGCATTGAACTCAAGCCCTCAACGTTGTCGAGCACACGGCCAATCAACGTTACGTTGCGATCGAGATGCCGAGGCGCATGTCCGGTAACAACGTACAGGCTCGAGGCGTTGCCCGAATCAGCCTCGTTGCCACGGCCGACGCCGACCATCGCGTAGCAGTGCGTGAGCCAGGTGTGGCGACGGTCGGCGGCCACAGGAAAACCATCGACGAAGCCAACTTTATCGGCGTACGCGTCAACGGCGTCGAGCGATGTCATTTCAATATCACGGCTTACTTGCTCGTACTCGCCGTCCAGGCGCTCTTTCGCGGCGCCGAGCGAGCGTGCTTGCTCGGGCGTCGCCGCCGGATCGCCCCACTGGACGACGTAGTTATCTTGCGAACGGACGATGGCGAGACCATCGAAATAGCCCTGCGTTACTAGCGTTCGCAAATTCTCGATGTGCTGCGGGGCGAATGTCGGTGCAAGCTCGATGACGATCTCGTAACCGGCGACGGTCATGATCAGCAAATTCTCTGCGCTGACATCGCGCCAATCATCGGCTGTCGTCTGCGCCAACACCTCGGCCGACGTCAGCTTGTCGCTGTCGCGTTCTTGCGCGCTGGCGCCCGCACTGGCTGCGAGCGTCAGCAGCAACGCCAGGCCAACGCGGCTACCAGATCTTAACGCGCTCTTCGGGTGGTAAGTACAGCTCATCGTCAACGGATACATCAAAGGCCTCATAAAATTCTGGAACGTTGCGGACCGCGCCATTCGTTCGGTACATCGACGGTGAATGCGGGTTCGTATTGATCAAATTGCGCAGCGCCTCGTCGCGGTACTTATTGCGCCAAACTTGCGCGTACCCGAGGAATACGCGTTGGACCCCGCTAAAGCCATCAAGGACCGGTGCCTCGGCACCGTCGAGCGAGAGCTTGTAGGCGAGTAAGCCAATGCTGAGCCCACCTAGGTCACCGATATTCTCACCGAGTGTGTACTGACCGTTAACGGCCAGATCATCAAATGGCTTGAATGCGGAGTATTGGGCGACCAACTTGCTGGTCCGGCGCTTAAACTCCGCACGATCCGCATCGGTCCACCAATTGCGCAGCACACCGTTGCCGTCGAAGGTTGAACCAGAGTCATCGAAGCCATGACCGATTTCGTGGCCAATAACCGCGCCAATCGCACCGTAGTTCACGGCATCGTCCGCCGCCAAATCGAAAAACGGCGGCTGCAAAATCCCTGCGGGGAAGACAATTTCGTTCAGCGGTGGGTTGTAGTAGGCGTTAACCGTTTGCGGCGTCATCGCCCATTCATTGCGATCGACCGGGTCGTTTTGGCGAGCGATTGCTTGCGCGTAACGGACTTCAGCAGCGCGCTTTAAGTTGCCGTACAAGTCCCCACCGTTGATAGCGAGATCGGAATAGTCTCGCCACTCATCGGGGTAGCCTACTTTTGGGGTGAATTTGCTGAGCTTGTCCAGCGCTTCTGTTCGTGTCTCTTCACTCATCCACGTTAGGTCGCGAATACTGATTTCGTAGGCCTTGATCAAATTGCTGACCAACTCCTGCATTTTGGCTTTCGCTTCCGGCGGGAAATGCCGCTTCACGTAAACCTTGCCGACGACTTCACCAAGGTTGCGATTAACGACGTTAACGCCCCGACGCCACATTGGCTGTTGTTCTTCGATACCGAGCAAAGTCGTGCCGCGAAACGCGAAATTCTGTGCGTCCATCTCACTCGTTAATTGAGTGGCTTTTGCATCGATGACGCGCCATTTGAGATAGGTGCGCCAGTCGTCAACGGGTGTCTCTTGAATTAGCTGGTCGAGTCCACGCATGTAGTCGAGCTGCATGACGACTAGCCCATCGATATCGGCAATCTCGGCCTCGGCGAGGAACTCGTCCCACGCGAATGACGGCATTAGCTCCGGCAACTCAGCTAGCGGAAGCTTGTTGTAGATCGCCACCATGTCGCGGGTTTTTTCTTTTTTCATATGACCGCCGGCGAGCGCTTCTTCTAGCGCGTAAACCGTCGCCGCGGCAGTGTCGGGATTGTCAATCCCGGCAAGCGTCAGCATCGCGGTTAGGTGATCTTGGTAAGCCGTTCGGATCTCAACAAACTTGTCGTTCGGATCAAAGTAATACTCGCGATCGGGTAGCCCCAGTCCGCTTTGAGCCGCGTAGACCATGTACCGGTTTGGATCCTCAAAGTCGGCATACTGACCAACCACAAAGGGTAGGCCGATACCCTGCTTGTTGGCGGCCGCAAGCCAGGTCGCCAAGCCTCTCTTGTCCTCGATCGCATCGATGCTCGCGAATTCGGCTTGCAGCGGCGCGAGTCCGACCGCGTTGCGTTGCTCCATATCGAGGTACGACGAGTAAAGATCGCCGACCTTTTGTTCGTCGCTGCCCAGCGCAAAATCGCCCGCTGCCGATTCTTCAATGATCTTCCGCACGTTTGCTTGCGAGTCCTCACGCAACACCGTGAAGTTTCCGTACGACGCCTTATCGGCCGGTATCGGAGTCTTATCGAGCCACGCGCCGTTCACGTACTGAAAAAAATCGTCTCCCGGGCGTACCTCCGTGTTCATATTGTCGAGCAGGATTCCCGATTTCAGCGCGGCGGTCGAGGCCGGATTTGGCGGCGTGTCCGTCGTTGGGTTGCAAGCTGCCGTACCGAGTGCGGCGAGAGCCAAAGTGAGGTATTTCATGTTCGTCCCCTGCAATGCAGTGTGTCGTGTTCGTCGACACGGTGCGTAGCGTTGGCGCTCGCACCGCGGCTGGGCTGCACGGTTAGTCGGTGCTATCGGTGCACGGTAAGCGCGTAGCGATGAGTAAGTACTGTGCGCTGCGCTCACCATTTTCGTCGATCTGATATTGCGTGCGTGTCCATCGATCAGCGGATTCGACGATGAATTCGGCCTCCCAGGCCGGCCCGGTTGGGTGACTCTGCCACATTATCATGGCGTCGCCACGACGTTCGGCGGTGAGGGTTGTCGCGGTCAGGCCGCTCGTGTGAATCCAAGTCATGAGCCACTGTTTCGTCTCGGAATTGTAAACGCGAAGATTGGCCCCTCGCGGCGTCGCGGGTGCGAGGTCCGGCGCCGTATCGAACCACTCGTCATAAATAGCCATGCCGTCCAACGCGTAGCGACCCGTCCACAGCGCATGTTGCGGGCGAGGTGGTGACCAGCCATTGGCCGTTTGCCGCTTCAAGTCGATGCGCCAACGCCCGATCAAGAAAGCGAAATCCTGCAGCGCTGCAGGCGCCTCGGCAGCTGGTTTGCCGCCGCTGCAGTCCTCGGTGGCTGCCGCCGCCGCAGCAGTCCACGCTGTCACTATGACGGTCCAGATTATGCGTCGCATCAACATCGTAGTTTCCCCCTCTAGAACCCGTCATATTGCATCATGGGCGCGATCGAAGACGGAAATTCCCTCGACAAGAAGTGGGTTTTTGGCGACAAATCGTTGCGGCCCAGACGACATGCAGGTCTTTTGCTAGGCTCGGGCGACGGCAAATAGCCACTGTCACCTAGCAGCGAACAGGCGCGTGTATAACGTCAAACATCTTATGAGCATCGCTCTCGCTGGTGTCCGCGATATGCGCCCGGCACTGACGCGTGCGTTTAACAGCGACCCGACCGACGATCGTTTAGACGACGTGTTTGGGCCGCAGCCGCGCCGCCGGGTAGCCGCGTTAATTCTCAGCGCGATTGCCGCCGGTGAGTTGTTCCTCGCATTCGCGCCAGAGTTCGGTCTGAAGTGGGAGCTTAATTGGTCTGCGATCGTCGTTGTGGTCGGTTACGCGGTCGCGTTACGGCGCTACTTATTCGGTAATGGGCTTGCGGGCGTTGGCGATTTTCCGTGGCTGGCGGGCTCGATTATTCCCGCCGCTGTCGCGTTAATGCTGGTCGCGTTCGTACGCTCGGTGGCTGGCGGTGCGCTGGTGCCCGATGCCGACGCGCCGTCGTGTACCGTTGTTGGCCAGCGGTTGTTCGAGTTGACGTCCGCGTACGGTGTTGCCGCTGGCGTTACGATCGCACTCGCTGCGGTTTGTTTTAGTCGTCGCTGGTGGACGGCCGTTCGCGATCTCGCGGTTAACTTGTTTGTCTTCAAGTTGCTGCTGTGGATTACCGTGCTAGTACTTATCGACATCGGCATTGTCGGCCGGATTCTTGCGGCGATGCTCGATGCCATCCTCGGAATTCGCTTTCCTGGGTGGCTAGCCGACTTTGCCGACCTGATTAGTTACGCGGCCCTGCTGGGTACCGTCTACACCGCCATAATCGGCGCCACTTGGGTAGTCTGCCGACAACAGTTTCCCGCGTTACTGGCCGGTGACGACGTTAACGTCGTCGCCGAAGTCGTTAGCATGGGTAAGCTGCCGAGCAAAAAAAAGCCGAAAAAGGCGCGTAAGAAGGCGCGTAAACAGCGTCGTTGGTTGCGCCGTAAGCGAAACGTCAGCGAGTTCGACTAGCCCCGCTCAAGACGATTTACGCCAATCGGTTGATCGCTTCGAATCGCCCGTTGTCGCCGTAACGGATTTCGAAGCGGCCATGGACGCCCGTATGCGTAACAAACGGCCGCAGAATGGAGGCTGGAAAACGTACGCTTTGACCATTGTTAGCGATGGTCTGTACGTGCCGTGCTGTGCCCGAGTAAACCCGCAGGTATTCATCTGCCGCGATGGCTAGCGACACGACAACGCGTCGCGTCATTCGGTGTCGATCGCTTCATTGATGAATGCGGCGATACGCTCCGTTGCGGACACGCCCTCCGGAAGCACATGCGCGAACATGTGCCAGACGTGCATCATGCCGCCGTATAACTCGAGCCGCGCGTCGGTTCCCTGACGTCTGGCCTTGGTATACCAACGCCGCGCATCGTCGAGCAGCATTTCGCTGTCGCTCGCGTGCACGAGCGTTGCTGGTAAGCCGGCCAAATCACCGAAGACCGGCGATAACAGCGGGTTATCCGGTCGTAAACGGGTGACCGCGAGGATTGCGGTACGGGCGAGCGTCTGTGGGATACGCACGAACTTGCCGATAAATCCTTTGCCGAGCATTTGATCCGTGGCGCGGTTGTCAGCCAATGACGGCGACACACCGGTCGCATCAGTGTTTGGGCAGATCGCAATCGCCCGATCAACTTGTCGATGCCCGTTATCGCGCAGCCAAGCGATTAGCACCAAGCTCAAATTACCACCTGCAGAATCACCGGCGACGAATGTGTGGCTCGCCGGCGATGGACCGTCCGGCCCGTTTTCCAGCATCCACAAGTAGGCGTCCTGACAATCAGCCAGGCCGTCGAGTCGACCATGCTCGGGCATCAGGCGGTAGTTGAGGGCGAGCACCGCGACGCCAGCTTGTTTGGCGAGCGCGGCAATCAACAAGCGATGGCTTTGTACGCTACCAAGGGCATACGCTCCTCCGTGCAGGTACAGCAGACGCGCCGTGGGTCGCGACGACTCGGCGCTCACCCAAACAGCGTCGAACGATTCGCCGTCAACCGTTTGAACCGTAACGCCAAGATCGGCGTAGCTCGGTGTGCCCTCGATTCCCTCATCGACCAATTGACGGGCAA
>JBCDBO010000062.1:0-17869 GCA_039183535.1 Pseudomonadota bacterium
CCTCGGTTCGATTCCGGGCCTAGCCTCCAAATTCCCGGCGCCCGGGTGGCGGAATTGGTAGA
Organism: Pseudomonadota bacterium; assembly: GCA_039183535.1. Taxonomy (GTDB): domain Bacteria; phylum Pseudomonadota; class Gammaproteobacteria; order Steroidobacterales; family Woeseiaceae; genus JBCAXA01. The sequence continues at coordinate 63 of JBCDBO010000062.1, forward strand.
CGCTGCGGACTTAAAATCCGTTTTCCGTAAGGAAGTGTGGGTTCAAGTCCCACCCCGGGCACCAATAACCTCTGCGTCCAAATCAAGCCAGTAGAATGCGGTGTCGGAGCCCAACCGGAATCGTCTTGACCTCACCATGAGCTGCGCGCCTGCGGCGAAATCGAGTGATCATTTCGAGTCGGCCTTCGGTCTGACGGGTGGCCGTCACCCAAACTGCCAACGCGGCGGCGCAACGACTGTTGAGCCCGGCGCTTCCCGGGCACAATTCAATCAACGTGTAATCCTTTTCAAAGCGCAGAACGTCTAAACGCTCATGACGAATGACAGTGGCAATAGTGGTCGGATTATGGCGATCGTCGCGCTCGTCTTATCGATTGCCGCCGTCGCCATCTCGGTGTTCGAGGTCAGCGCGATGCGCGAGCAATACACGGCATCCGTCTGGCCGTATGTTGCGGTCGATCAGTCGTATTCGGCAGAGGGCTTTTCAATCTCGATCGCGAATAAGGGAATCGGACCGGCCGTGATAGGCGCCGTTGAGCTGCGTGTGGCGGGTGAGCCTGTGACCGATGTTGGAACGTTTTTCGAGGACTTCTTTGCCGCACGGGAGGACGACGACTACTACGCGAAGAAAAACATCGTCGACTACTACGATTACCGCACCGGTGATGCCTCGTTCAGCGTACTCGCGCCCGGCGAGGAATCGACACTGTTCGGCCTACCATGGCAGACGAGAAAGAAGATTCGGACCGAACGCTTGGTAGGGGATCTCACGGGCGCGGGAATCGATGTGGACGTTTGCTATTGCTCACTCAGCGGCGAGTGTTGGACCGTCGAGTTACGGCAACCGCTTGCGAAACGTGTAGCGCGCTGTCCGGGGCTTGATGAGAACGCGCCCGCGCAGCTAATCAACGGACAATAAAAGAGATCAAGTAACAAGCGTTATTTATTGTTTTTTATTGATTTTGTTGCAGTACTCTGCGCTGATTTAGTCGCATCCTCTGGCAGTGTTTGAAATACAGCGGTCGCATTCCCGGCGAATTCGCTGCGCGCTGGTCGAGGACCAGTCGCTGCCACATTCTGGTACTTGACCCGGTGGTTACCGAGGATGATGACATCGTCGTGGCGCAGTGCGATGTAGTCGATGGCGCGCGAATTAACAAAGCTGCCATTGCGAGAGTTCAAATCAACGAGCCAATGCGCATCGCAGGGACCGGCAACGATCAGCGCGTGATGGCGGCTAATGTAGCGACTATCGAGCGCGATGTCGTTGTGATCGGCCCTACCGATCAGAAATCGCTGCTGGCGCATTTCGATGGTGTCGATCAGCTCACCGTTCTGGGACAGTAGCAGCGTCGGTTGGTCGGTCGCGGCGTTGGTCTCGTAAGGCACCGCATCGCCGGTGGCCGCGGGCCGCAGGGTCTCGCTGGTCGCCTGGTTCTGCATAATAGCGTCGATCGTCTCAACGGCGCCGGCGGAGGACTCAAGCAAACGTTGCACTTCGCGCGGATCCGTATCGCCCAGTCCGTAGCGAGCATCCAGGTAGCAGCTGAGCTCACCTTCGTTCAGCGGTTCTAGTGCGATTCGCGAGCTGATGGCGCTGGCGATGTCGTTGCAATCATCACAGCTGAGTCGCTCGCGTAGCCCGTTTTGGCCAGTGAGAACGAGGTGGACCGCCGGTTTCCGAGCGCTCGTAATCGTCGTTAGCTCGGTCAGGATGCCAATGAGCGCTCGTGAGCAACTGTCCGCATCGAGCACGCCGATCAGCGGGCGGTAACCGAGGTCGGCTTGGTGGATCGAGAACACGCGCAGCATGCCGGTCAGTTCGCTCAGTACCTGGCTTGTGAAGTCGTAGCCGAACTGCCCAAACACCGAGCTTAATAACAGCGATTCCCGGGGTTCGGTCGCGCTGACGAAAGCGGTTGCCGCGTGCGGCTGTAACCTGGCCGCTAAGCAGCGCAGTAAGCGGCGCCGACCGGAGCCTTCGGCGCCGGTTAGCACCGTAACGCCGGCCGCATTGTCGTAGGCCGACACCACGTCGAGTAACGCGCGCCGGTAGCGCGGTAGCGCGAACAACGGATCGCTGTTCACACCGGCCGAATCGAACTGCCCGGTATCCCCGTCTTCACCCATTTTTTTGCCTTATGTCAGGGCTTTAACGCTGGTACTTAATGTAGTTTTTTCGGTACCGACCAAATGTGTGACGGATGCCACAATTTTGACGTCCCGCTCCCCAGCTCGATTCAATATACCGGCATCATAGACGCAATTCACGCGTTACTTTCCGGCGACAATTGTTCGTTAAGGTCCGATCGGCCGGTTACCATAACGCGGCTACTGACGGCAGCCCGCAGCGGCAGCCGTTACGACGACGGCTAAACGACTTCGTAAGCGAGCAGACGCGTTGACCACGCCATTATTGGAAATAGCAGACGTGTGCGTCGAACGCGGCGATATCACCGTGCTGGATCGGGTGAGCTTGCAGGTGGCGGCGGGCGAAGTCGTCGTACTGCGTGGGCCGAACGGGAGCGGCAAAACGACGCTCTTGCGAGTCGCTGCGGGTCTGACGATGCCGGTCGAGGGTGAGGTTCGCCGCTTTGGCGGGACCGAGGTTGCGGTAGCACAGCAGCGGATGCTTTGGTGTGGGCACCAAACGGGGCTCAAGGACGAACTGACAGCCCGCGAGAATCTCGCCTGGTTCCGACGCTTGCGCGCCGGTGCTGGACTCGATGTTGACGCTGCGCTTGCGCATTTACAGGTAGCGGACTGCGCAGATAGGCCGGTGGCAACGCTGTCGGCTGGGCAGCGCCGGCGCACGGCGCTGGCGCGTTTACTGGTTGCCAACGTGGCTGTGTGGTTGCTCGACGAGCCCTTCACGAACCTCGACGATCACTCTACAGCGATCGTGCATAACTGCATCGACGCGCATGTGGCGTCCGGTGGCGGTTGCTTGTTGGCCGCCCATCAATTGTCCGTCGATTCCCACCCACGCTATCGCGCGGTCGATATCGGTGTGTCGCATGGTTAAGCCGGTTTCTGCGCCGTTCGGGTCGGCCGCAATTGCGATCGTGCACCGAGAGCTGTTGCTGGCCATGCGCCGGGTGGGCGATCTGACGACGCCGCTCGTGTTTTTCGCGGTTATCTGTACGTTGTTTCCGCTCGCGTTAGGCCCGTCGAGAGAATTGCTGGCCATTATTGGGCCGGGCGTCGTGTGGGTCGCAGCGTTACTTGCACAATTGTTAACCGCGTCCAGTATTTTCCGCCAAGATTTTGAGGACGGTGCACTCGAATTGTATATTCTCGCCGGTCAACCTTTGGCGGGATTGATGGCAGCTAGAATCGTCGCGTATTGGCTGGTCACTGGGCTGCCGCTGACGTTGGTGTCACCGTTGCTCGCTGTAACCTACCAATTACCGGTGGCAGCGGTAACCACGCTAATGGCGTCGTTGGCGCTAGGTACGTTGATTTTGGCGTTTTTGGGCGGCTTGGGCGCTGCGCTGACACTCGCTGCTCGCCAGGGGAATGCACTGTTGAGCTTACTCGTTGTCCCATTATCACTGCCGGTGTTAATAGTCGGCGCGCGCGCCGTCGCGTTAGCCGCTGCGCAATCTGATGCCTCAGCCGCGCTGAAGTTGCTAGGTGCCGGTGCGTTACTAAGTATCGTGCTCGCTCCGCTCGCGGTAGGGCCAGCACTGAGGATCGCCGTCGATTAGTTGATTATGAGCTGGACTTGGTTTCACAAACTGGGCTCACCACCAACGGTATTCGCGTTGTGCGCGTGGTTGCGCCCATGGTTGCTAATCGGCGGTGTTGTCGCGATCGCGATCGGCATTTGGCAAGGCTTGTTTGTTGCCCCGGCCGACTATCAGCAAAGCGATGCCTACCGAATTATCTTTGTCCACGTCCCGGCCGCCTACATCGCGCAAATGTGCTACGGCATTCTCGGTGTCGCTTCATTTGTGGCTCTGGTGTGGCGAATGAAAGTCGCCCATGCCGTGGCCGCCGCCGCGGCGCCCATCGGCGCCTCGTTCACGCTCTTGGCCTTGGCAACGGGTGCGATATGGGGCCGCCCGATGTGGGGTACTTGGTGGGAGTGGGGCGATCCGCGGCTAACGTCAGTGCTCATTTTGCTTTTCTTGTACGCCGGGTACATGGTGCTGCGCACATCGATCAGCGACCCGCTGAAAGGCGATCGGGCTGCCGCTCTGTTGGCCGTGGTTGGTCTCGTCAATTTGCCGATCATTCGCTACAGCGTCGTCTGGTGGAGTTCGTTGCATCAAGGCGCGACGCTGATCACCGCAGACGGCCCTAAAATGCCGCCGACGATGTTGGTGCCGCTGTTGCTGTCATTGCTGGGTTTCTCATTACTGTTTGGGTTTTTGCTCGCGTCCCGCTTGCGTGGCGAATTGGTGGTTCGTGAGAAAAAAGCGCGCTGGCTGCGCGACAAGTTGGCCGATGCGACGGTCCGTGAATCGAGCGTCGGTCGTGTCGAAACCGCATTTGTAGCAGTCGCGCTTGTTCTATTTGCAATCGCCGCTACCGTGTTGTTCATCGCCCCACAGCCGTGGCCGATCCTGGTAGTGATTCGTGACTCGATGAGTGGCTACGGTGCGTTCGTTTGGATGAGTTACTACCTCGGCTTCGTCGTCGTTGTGTGGAATCTCTTGAATGCCAACCGCCGCATCCAAAGCGCGACAACGTCGGCGCTGCGCTACGCCGCTAGCCGTGAAGGCGTAGCCGCATGACACCGCGCCGACAACGCTTGATCGGCTTGTCATTAGTCGTCGTCGGCGTCGCCGTCGCAGCGGCTGTCGCTGCGAGCGCGTTCCGCGACAGCATGATGTTCTACGTCGAATTGCCAGACGTCGTCGCCGGCAATGTGCCGGCCGAGCGCGATTTTCGTATCGGTGGCCTCGTAACCGCAGGCAGTGTGCAACGCGTTGACGGTCAGCTCGATGTTCGCTTTACATTGAACGACCTTGAACACAGCGTCGATGTGATTTATGCCGGGATCTTGCCGGATCTGTTTCGCGAGGGTCAGGGTATCATCGCGCACGGGCGCCTGAACGCCGACGGTGAGTTTGTCGCGCACACGGTGCTCGCGAAGCACGATGAGAACTACATGCCGCCGGAGGTCGCCGATGCCTTGGCTAAACAGGGCTACGAGGGCGAGTCTGAAGCGGCTTACGAGAGTTCACCGTCCACGGATTACGAGGGCGAATCCGCGCAATGATTCCTGAGTACGGCAACTTTTTTTTGGCGTTGGCACTTGCCTTGGCGTTGGTGCAATGGATCGTTCCTCTGGTCGGCGCGACGCGCGGCGACGAGGCGCTGATGCGCGTTGCAGGGCCAGCGGCATGGCTGCAGTTCGCCGCGGTTGCGGCAGCGTTTGCTGTCTTGACCCACGCATTCATTGTCAGTGATTTCTCGGTCCGCTACGTCGCTGCTAACTCGAATACCGATCTGCCGCTGATGTATCGCATCGCCGCGGTTTGGGGTGCGCATGAAGGTTCGCTGGTGCTGTGGTTACTGATTCAGGCGCTATGGACGGTAGCGGTGGTGGCCGCTAGTGGCCGCTTGCCGATTGAAATCCGCTCGCGGGTCATTGCGGTACTCGGTTTTGTCAGTGTTGGTTTTCTTTTGTTTACGCTGTTCACCTCGAACCCGTTTTTGCGACTGCAACCGGGACCGAGCCAGGGTGCCGATTTGAATCCGCTGTTGCAGGATCCGGGGCTCGCGATTCATCCGCCGGTGTTGTACACGGGCTATGTCGGCTTCTCGGTCGCCTTCGCGTTTGCCGTCGCGGCGATGCTGGCCGGCAAGCTCGATCGCGATTGGGCGCGCTGGACCCGGCCATGGACGACGCTCGCGTGGACCTTTTTGACCGTCGGCATCGCGCTCGGCAGTTGGTGGGCGTATTACGAGCTCGGCTGGGGCGGCTGGTGGTTCTGGGACCCGGTAGAGAATGCCTCGTTCATGCCGTGGCTGGTTGGTACCGCCTTGATTCACTCGCTGGCGGTTACCGAGACACGCGGCTTGTTCAAAAGCTGGACGTTGTTGCTCGCCATTTCGGCGTTCTCGTTGAGTCTGTTGGGCACGTTTCTGGTGCGGTCCGGCGTTTTGGTATCGGTGCACTCGTTCGCGAGTGATCCGGCACGCGGGTATGCGATTCTCGCGTTCCTGGCAGTCGTTGTTGGTGGTGCGTTAATTCTGTACGCATGGCGAGCCCCCAGCTTAGACTCAGCCGCTGGATTTCGTTTGTTGTCCCGAGAAACTGCGCTGTTGGCGAACAATGTCCTGTTGGCCATCGCCGCTATTTTGATTCTTTACGGGACGCTAGCGCCAATCGGTTACGACTGGTTCGATCTCGGTAAAATCTCGATCGGCCCGTCGGTGTTCGAGCTGTTCTTCTTATTGCCGATGCTGCCGCTTCTGTTCTTAATCGGTGTCGGGATGCATACGAGTTGGAAAGAGTCGCCGGCGCAGCGCTTGCAGCGTTTGTTGCTAAAGCCAGCCGTGCTGGCGCCACTGATCGGGGTTGCCGTGCCATGGCTGTTATTCGGGCGGCCATCGCTACTGACCGTCGTTGCGATGACCGCAGGGGCGTGGGTCTTGCTCGCGGCGTTGGTCGCGCCCGTGCAGGCGATGCTTGGCCGACAACGCATCGCGACACGGGCAGCGTGGGGTATGCATATCGCACACATCGGTGTCGGCGTATTCACGCTCGGCGCAACGGTCGTGTCGACGTTTAGCATCGAGACGGATCAAGCGATCCGCGTTGGTGAGAGCGTTACTGTCGCCGGCGTTGAGTTTCGATTGCGCGACCTACGAGCCGTTGCGGGGCCCAACTATGACGCGCAGGAAGGGGAGTTCGAGATTCGCAAGAACGATCGTCTGATCGGTCTGGTAAGCCCACAAAAACGCACCTACCGCGTGCAGAAAAATCCAATGACCGAAGCGGGTATCGACGCCAGTCTCAGTCGTGATTGGTTTGTGGCGCTCGGCGAGCCACTGGGTGGCGGTGCGTGGTCGGTGCGCATTCAGTACAAACCGATGCTGCGCTGGGTCTGGTTAGGCGCGTTGATCATGGCGTTTGGTGGCGTCATTGCGATCAGCGATCCGCGATATCGTCGCCGCCGCGTCAACGTCGAGGAAAAAGTCGGCGAGACGATCGATGCCGACGCGGCCGGAGTTCCCGCATGAGCGATGCGCGCCGTCGCCTGATCATTGCGGTGTTACCGCTGGCGGTGTTCGCGGGCTTGGTAACGCTATTCATCGCCGGTGTCGAGAACAGCGAGCGGCGCAGCGAGCTGCCATCGCCGCTCATTGGCAAGTCGTTGCCGGCATTCGAGTTGCCGGAACTTCGTAACCCGACGACGACGATCAACAGCGACCAGCTGACCGGCGACTACTTGTTGGTCAACGTCTGGGCGAGCTGGTGTTTTGCGTGTCGTCAAGAACACGATTTTCTGCTCTCGCTGGCCGAGCGCGACGAGATTCGGATCGTTGGCCTGAATTGGCGCGATACGCGTCCCGCCGCGCTCAAGTGGCTAGGGGACCTCGGCGATCCGTACGCCGAAATCCTGTTTGACGGTGACGGCCGTGCCGGTATCGATTTTGGGGTTTACGGCGCCCCGGAGACGTTTCTAATTGCGCCTAACGGCGACATCGTCGCGAAGCACATTGGTCCGCTCAATGAAGCCTTGTGGCAAGACAAGCTCGCGCCACTCATTCGTCGAGACGGATCATGAAGCGGTTTGTCATCGCTATCGTTGCGGCCCTTGGCGTGATCACGACGGCGTCCGCCATCGATCGCGGACCGGCGTTTGACGACCCTGATTTGCAAGCACGGTACCAGCGCCTGATCAGCGAGATTCGTTGCGTCACATGCCAAAACATGACGATCAAGGACTCAAATGTTTTCCTAGCGGCTGATTTGCGGCGCGAGGTGCGCGAGCGGATCGAGGCGGGTTACAGCGATTCGGAGATTTTCGAATTTCTAACCGCTCGGTACGGCGACTTCGTGCTCTACAAAACGCCGTTTAATGCTCGCACGTGGGCCGTCTATGCCGCGCCGCCGCTGTTTTTGCTGCTGGGGGCATACATCGCCTGGCGGACCGTTCGGCGGCGAATGGCCTTGCCGCTGGACGACAGCGAATGAGTCCATTCATCGGAGTCGCGGCAACCATCGCGGTTGTCGTTCTCGCTATCGCGTGTTGGCCGCTGTGGCGCGGCCAACAAGTGGCGCTCGCCGCGGTTACCTTGGTTTGCGGCGCTGCCATTGGTTGCGGGGTTTACGTCAGCACGAGCAACTACGATCCCAGCAAACCGGGTCGGACGTTGACGCTGAACGAACAGCTCAGCGAGCTGCGCCAGCTCGCTCAAGCGCGACCCAACGAGCCGTCCGGATGGCAAAAGCTGTGCAACGCGCTAGTGATGACTGGCGATGCGGCTAACGCCGTCGCCGCCTGTGAAACGGCCTATGCTGTATCGGATAAAACCGATGCAAGCCTGATGCTCGATTACGCCGAGGCGTTAGCGCAAAAAGATCCGGCGACCGTGGTCGGTGAGGCGGGACATCTGATTGAGAACGCCTTGAAGCTCGAGCCCAGTAACATCCGAGCACTTTGGTACGGCGGCGCCGCTGCGGCCGCCCGTGGCGAGCGCGAACTTGGCGCCAAACGCTTCGAGGCGATGCTACGGCCGGATACGCCGCCAGAGATTCGCAAGATTTTGGTGGCCAATATCCGCGACTTGCGCGGCGCAGCGACGGCGCCGCAGCCAGCATCGGCCGAACAGCCGGCGGGGAAACAAATTGCTGTCGATATTCGCTTGGCCGAATCGTTGGTTCCACTGCCGGCTGGCGCGACGTTATTTTTGATCGCAACGACGGCGGCCGGTGGACCGCCGCTGGGTGTTGTGCGCCGGCCAGCGTCGGTACTGCCAACGACGCTCTCTATTGGCGATAGCGATGCGATGATTCAAGGCCGAACGATTAGCAGCCAAGCTAATATTCGGCTCATTGCGAGGGTATCTGCCTCGGGGCAGCCCGCGGCGCAACCCGGTGATCGCTTCGGTCAGCTCGACATTGCCGTCGCCGCAACCGAGACCGTCGTATTAACGATCGATCAGATCGTTAAGTAGCCTCGCTACGAGCTGCGCGTTGCTTCTCTAGCGCATCGGCCATGACGGTCGCATTCGGCAGCTTAAATTCGCTAACCAAGCGAAACCACGACATCACTTTCAACAGGCACCACGTTAGGTCGAACTGCCACCAAAACAAGCCATGACGCGCTGAGTTGGCAAATTTATGGTGATTGTTGTGCCAGCCCTCACCAAGGGCCAACAGCCCGACAATCCAGTTGTTGGTGCTGTCGTCTTTCGCGTCGAAGGGTCGACCGCCCCAGATGTGACAGACGGAGTTGACCATGAACGTTGCATGCCACAAAGCCACCGTGCCGATGAAATAAACCCACACAACGAACTGCACGCCGTTAGTCCCAGACTCGGGGAACAACCAACCAATCAACGTGCCGATAAGGTAGATAACCGCGGCTTGGCCAAATACGATCCACGCATACTGGCGCTGCAGCCATTTCAGTTCTGGATACTTGTGCAAGTCCCGCGCGCCGGCGCCGTTCTCGTTAAACGACTCTGGGCTGAACATCCAGCCCATATGCGATTGCCAGAAGCCCTTCGTTCGCGGGGAATGGATGTCTTTGTCGGTTTCGGTATAGCGGTGGTGGGTTCGATGGTGCGCGACCCACCACAACGGTCCGCCCTGGATAGCCAGGGAGCCGAACAACGCGAGCATAAATTGAACGCCTCGGCCCGCTTTGAACGAGCGGTGGGCCAACAGGCGATGGAAGCCCGCCGTGATCCCAAAGCCGCGCACAACGTAGTACGCGAGCATGGCCACCACCGCCGTCGTGCTGGCGCCGACGACAAAGGCAAACGCTGCCCCAACATGGAACAACAGCATGGCAATCACAACAAATCGAGCCTGTTTCACTTGGCTGGTGCCGTACGACGGCATCGTTTCTGCAACGGTATTCATAGTGGTTACGCTTTGGGGTGGGTGGTGCGCTTAAGATCCAGCGCTTGAAATACGCATCAGGCGGCGCGTAATGTCAGCCCGATATTGTACGTGCATCGAAGGCTGTCCACCATCATTAAACAAGCAAAATCATGCGCATAGCTATCGTTGGAGGCGGTATTTCGGGTCTTACCGCCGCGTATCGTCTCGGTCAGCGCTTCGACACGGTGATTTTCGAGGCGGAAAGCTGGCTCGGTGGCCACACCCATACGGTCGCTGTGGACAGCCCGGAGGGGCCAATTTCGGTCGATACGGGTTTCATCGTCTACAACGAACGCAACTACCCACGATTTAGCGCGTTTTTGGCCGAACTCGACGTTGCAACGCAGTCGTCCGTCATGAGTTTCGGCGTCCACGACGCGGCCTCAGGCATTGAGTACAGCGGCACCAACCTCAAAACGCTGTTCGCCCAGCCAAGCAATTTGGCATCGCCGCGCTATTGGGCGTTTCTCCGCGAAATCCTGCGTTTCAATCGCTTGGCGAATGCGGCACTCGAGAGCGCCATTGAGCCGGCAACGACGTTGACCGATTTTTTGGATGAACACCGCTTTTCGTCGATGCTGCGGTCTTTGTACCTATTGCCGATGGCCAGCGCGATCTGGTCCACCGGCGAGGGCAAGATCGGCGAATACCCGCTGGCGACGTTCCTGCGCTTTTTTGCCAATCATGGTTTGATTGGACTGACTGGCCGACCGGCGTGGCGGGTCATTGCCGGCGGCTCGGAGCGCTATGTCGACAAATTGAAGCAGCAGTTGCCGGCTGACATCCGCTTGGCGACGCCGGTCCAAGCGGTAACGCGCGGTCGCGATCGTGTTGAGATTCGCACGGTTTCAGGCGCGAGCGATCACTTCGACGCCGTCGTATTTGCGTGCCACCCGGATCAGGCACTGGCGCTATTGGGCGCCTCGGCGAGCCCGGCGGAACGCGAAATACTGCTGGCGGTTCCCTACACGGACAACAGCGTTGTCTTACACACCGACGAATCGGTGTTACCGCGTGCGCGACGCGCATGGTCCGCATGGAACTACTGGTGTGACGCAACGCGCCGCGATACGCGGCCCGCCGTTACCTACTCGATGAACACGCTGCAAAACCTGAGCAGCAATACACACTATCTGGTCACACTTAACCGGGATGCAGCGATCGCGAGCGACAAGATCATCGCGAAGTTTCGTTATTCACACCCCATCTACACGCCGGCTGGCTTGCAAGCGCAAGCGCGGCATAGCGACATTAGCGGTAAGAATCGTACGTTCTACTGCGGTGCGTATTGGGGCTACGGGTTTCATGAAGACGGCGTTGTCAGCGGTGAGCGTGTTGCCCGTGAGATTGCCGCACTAGGCCGTCAGCATGCCGCATAGTTGTTTGTATCGCGGCTGGGTACGGCACGAACGGCTCGTGAAGCCGGCGCAGACATTTACCTATCCGACTTTCATGACGTATCTGGCATTGGCTGAAGTTGATGAGTTGGAACGATCGTTGTTCGGGTTCTCTGCACGACGCTTCGCACCGATTTGGCTACGCCGCCAAGATCATGCGGGTCGGGTTGACGAATCCTTGTTTGAAAGCACAGTTAAGCATCTACGCGACAACGGATTTTCCGGCCCGATTGCCGATATCAGATTGCTAACGAACCTGCGATACTGGGGTCACTGTTTCAATCCGATCAGCGTTTATTATTGCTACGCCGATGTGGGTAACAATCCGGTAGCCGTGGTGTTGGAGGTGACGAACACACCTTGGGATCAACGGCACCGCTACGTCATACCGCTGGAGGAGGGACAGCGTCGCTATGCATTCGATAAGACGTTCCATGTATCGCCATTCTTTTCGATGGACATGCGTTACGAGAGCTTTATCGCCACACCGGGCGAACGTTTGCGGTTTGCATTGACGAATTGGAAGGACGGCGAAGCCGTGCACCGGGCCAGCCTTGTGCTGGAGCGTGAGGCATTGACGTCTGCCCGCCTGTGGCGGCGGGCGTTAGGGGAGGTATCTGTGACGGGTCGAAATCTCGCTCGTATTTACTGGCAAGCGGCGCGCTTGTGGTTGAAAGGAGCGACGTATCATCGTCACCCCGGTCCAGACGCATCGGGTAACGCGGGACATTAAGGCAGGGAACACTTGGCAACCAAAATCAATAAACAACAGGCCGATATCGCAAGACGCGCCGACACGCGTCGGGTCGCAAAACGCGCGTACATCGAGAACATTGCTCGTCGCGGTGTGCTCGCAAGTTTCAGTCGGCTTGAAAATGCCCGCGTTTGCGTGCGTGAAAATGGCGATAGCCATACGTTCGGGCAACCATCGGAACGGTTTCCGACGCCGGTCGTGATCGACGTATCGGATCCGCGGGCCTGGCCGGAGATCGCGTTCTTCGGTGCATTGGGCTCCGGTGAAGCCTTCATGCGCAACTGGTGGCATACATCACAACTAACGGAGTTGGTCCGAGTCCTGTTGTACGACCGGCACGTGCTCGACGGCCTTGAAAACGGGCTGGTCAGACTCGCGCGGCCACTTTTAAAGATGTGGTATCGCCTGCACCGCAACACGCGAAGCGGTTCGCGTCGCAATATCCAAGCGCACTACGACTTGGGCGATGAGTTTTTCGAGTTGTTTTTAGATGAAACGATGGCGTACTCGTCGGCGATCTTTACGTCAAAGTCGATGCAGTTGCGCGACGCATCAGTCGAGAAAATTGACCGGCTCTGCAGAAAGCTCGATTTACAGGCAGACGATCATTTATTGGAGATAGGTTCGGGGTGGGGTGCACTCGCCGTGCATGCTGCGAAGAACTACGGCTGTCGTGTCACGACGGTCACCATTTCCGACAATCAGTTTGCCGCAACGCAGCGTCGCATCGCCGAGCAGGGACTCAATGATCGCGTGGAGGTGCGTTTACAAGATTATCGGGATATCGACGGGCGGTTTGACAAGATCGTATCGGTCGAGATGATCGAAGCGGTCGGGCATGACCATCTCGATCTGTATTTTCAACGCATTGACCATTTGCTGAAGCCCGAAGGCCTGGCGGCTATTCAAGCCATAACGATCGTCGACCAGGACTTCGATAAGGCAAAACGCAGTGTCGATTTCATCAAACGGTATATTTTCCCCGGTGGCTTTTTGCCCTCGGCGACGGCAATGTTGCGCTCGATGACGCGCCATACACAGTTGCGCCTGTTCCACCTTGAAGACATTGGGTTTCACTACGCCCGTACGCTTGAGGAGTGGCGCAAAACCTTCCACCGGCGCCTCGATGACGTTCGCTCGCAGGGCTACTCCGATGTGTTCATTCGGATGTGGTCGTTTTACCTGAGTTACTGCGAAGGGGCGTTTCTTGAGCGGGCGATTAGCGATGTGCAAATGGTCATTGCCAAGCCAAAAAACCGGACGGCTATTCGTTTTTAAGGTGCCTTGAGCTTCGCTAGTCGGCCCTTTAGCATCACCGTATGAGCTCCCGGACAGGTCGCTGGCTTAGCGCCGCATCGTCATCATTCAGGCCGCCCAGCTCGAACGGCCGATGTGCGTCGCTGCCACCGAGCTGCCGGCGTCCTTAAGCGACAAGCACGATAGCGGCCGTGTTCAGCGGACGTGTAGCAACGCATAGGGCGATCGTCGCTCTACTAGGCTCCTTGCTGGTCGCGTCATCTGCCGCTGCTGAATTACTGATCGACGGCGCAACGACAGCGCAAGCGCAAAATATTCGTTTGTTGAGTCGCATCAACAAGCTCGATTGCGGCGCGCCACCGTGGCTCGTGCGGTTACGGTTTTCAACGCTTGCCCCCGAGGCTGAGCGAGCCTTACAAGGCCTGGGTTTTTACCAAGCAACGTTGAATACGGCGCTTTCCTTTGAGAAGCCGTGCTGGGAGGCGCGGGTCACGGTTGTTCCAGGGCCGGCGGTTCGGGTGGGCCGGGTCACGGTCGAGCTGCAGGGCGACGGGCAGAGCGATGCGCGCTTGCTCGCGGCCACGCAAAGCGACGAGTTAGCGGTTGGGCAGCCGTTTAGCCATACGGCCTATCGACAACTTAAGCGACGCCTTGCGGCTGTTGCGGCAGAACGTGGTTACTTTGACGGCGAGTACACGGTTGCGCGTGTTGCTGTCGACCGCGCAACAAATTTGGTTGCCATCGAGCTCAGGTACGCAACGGGCCAGCGCTACCGCTTCGGTGAGTTGGTTGTAACGCAGTCTCTGGTCGACGACTCGCTGATTGCTCGTTTCATTGATTGGCAGCCGGATGCACCGTATGACGCAGCGACGTTGGCACAGCTGACGAATCGACTGCAGTCAAGCGGCTATTTCGACCGGGTCAGTGTTGAGCCGCGAATTCCCGACGTGTACGCACCCGTCGATGTGTTTGCGTCGGCAGAGGGGTCTGGAAAGGCGCGCTACAGCATTGGGGCTGGCTACTCATCGGATATAGGGCCTCGCTTGCGCACCGGCGTCGAAGATCGGCGGGTCAATTCGCGCGGCCATCAATTCAACGGCGATCTATCGGTATCCCCGGTGTTAAGTTCGCTTGCAGCGGAGTATCGACGGCCGCTACGCGACCCAACGATTGAGTGGCTCAGTTACACGGTAGCCGCGCAGGAAGAAGATACCAATACAGCAGAAACGCAGTCTTTTACCCTGGGTCTTCGCCGCGTTAAGCGGCTCAATGGAGGCTGGCTGCGGGCGGACTCGCTGCGCTATGAGGTGAGCGAGTTCAAAGTCGGTGATATCGATGATCGCGCTCGATTGCTGATGCCGAGTGTCGGTTTCAGTCGAGAATGGTCGGATGATGCGATTAATCCGAGCCAAGGTTACCGGCTGTCAGTGCGCGCGCGCGGAGCCGCTGAAGAACTCGGTTCGACGACGAGCTTTGCGCAGTTGTTAGGAGACTGGAAGTGGATCACCAGCTTTGGCCCGAATACACGCCTTCTCGCCAGAGCAGCCGTTGGGCTCACGTTTGAAGACGATTTTAATGAGCTCCCCCCCACAGTGCGGTTTTTCGCCGGCGGCAATGAGTCGATTCGCGGCTTTGGCTTCGACACGCTTGGGCCGCGCGATGCTGATGGGATTGTTATCGGTGGCAGCCAATTACTAACAGCATCGTTGGAGTTGGAGCGGACGTTACGCGGTTCGATTGCCGGTGCGGTCTTTGTCGATGCCGGTAACGCCTTTGACGGCACTGAAGTGGATGCGCGCGTGGCAGTCGGTCTCGGCCTTAAGTGGCGCTCGCCGGTCGGTCCATTGCGTTTGTATATCGCGAAGCCAACCAACTTTGACCAGCGCGACATTCGTCTGCACGTAAGTTTCGGGCCGGATCTATGACCCGGCGATGGCTAAAACGTGCCGCACTTGCAGCAGTAGGTCTAGTCGGTCTAGTCATCGTAGCGCTTGGCGTTGTTGTCGGCACGTCGGCCGGCACCCGCCTGCTCGCGGGTCTTGCGAACGATGCGAGTGACGGCGTAGTGTCGATAGACGGCGCCGCAGGCACGCTTCTAACGGGTGCGGAGTTTGCAGCGGTGGTGGTCGCCACCGACGGCGTAACGCTGCGCTTGCAGGACACACGTATCGATCTGGCGTTAGCCGCCTTGTTCCGCGGTGCGCTCGATATTGAGGAGCTGCGGGTTGGCGCATTGCGCGTCGATATCGCGCCGCCGCAAGCGTCAGGTGCAACGAGCGACGCGGCGCCAACGGTACCGATCGCGCCGCTGCCACTCAGTCTGCGGCATTTGCGCATTGATTCGGCCGAGATTCGAAGCGTCGACGCCATCATCAGCGCATCTGTAGAGACAGCGCTAACGTGGACCGGTGCGACCGTCCGTTTGACCGGCATGGCAGCGCGTGTGGCCGATGTCACTGTCACGGGGCGAATCGAGATTGCTGCGGCTGCGCCACTGCAGCTTGCCGCGGAGTTGTCTTGGCAAACGGAGCCACCTTTGCCGGTGGCCCGCGGCGACCTGCGCGCGAACGGTTCTATAGACGAGTTGACGATCGCACACGAGCTGCTGGCGCCGTTGCAGATTCGGTCGGTAGGTGGGGTCTCATTGGCGTCTGCAGCCGAGCCGGTCGTTTCCTTTGAGCACACCTGGCCGCAACAGCGCTTGGAGAGCGTCGGCGCGGACGACATAGGACTTGGTGCTGGGTCGCTCGAGACTCGCGGTCCGCTCGCTGCGGTTCAATGGCGCTTGCGGACACCGATAACGCAAGCGGCTTTGTCGGCGACCATCGACGGCGCCGGTACGCTTAACGCCAGCGAACTCACCGTTGATCAGGCGGAGTTGCAGGTCGCCGATGTCGGCGCTATCACATTCGACGGCAGTGCCTCCTGGCAGGGTGGCGAGCGAGTGGCACGCGCCAATTTTGCCGCCGACGTAGCCGCCATGCCGGTCGCCGACCTTACACTGCCAGAACGTGTTTCTATCGCCGGCCGGGTCGAACATCTTTCCGGTTCGGGCGCAAGCACAACCGTCATCGACTTTGACGGTGAGCGTGCAAGTGACCTTCGGGGCCGAATTCGCCTTGCGGATGGTCGACTAACGCTACGAGGGCTGGAGGCAGTCTTAGGCGCGGATAGCGTCCGTCTGGATGGTTCGCTCACGCGTGCTGACATAGCGCTCGAGGCGGCCGTCGCTGTTACTAACATCGGCGATTATTGGCCACTCGGTAGCGGGCGGGTCCGTGGCCGCGGCACGGCCAGCGGCGCGCTGTCGGCGCCGGTGCTGTCGGCTGAGCTGGTTGCCGATGCGCTGACTGTCCCGTCGCTTGAGGCGTCCCGGGTTGAGCTAGTAGCCACGTCTGTGTGGCCCGATGACGCAGACGTTCGGGTTGAGCTTACAGACGTGATCGGCCGGGGCCGGCCGATCGGGCAGTGGGTTCTCACCTACAACGGCGCGGCCGATGGGCATAACTGGGCCATTGCCGGGCGTAACGATGGTTTCCAGGTCGAGGCCGAAGCCAGAGGCGCACTGGCTGCACCGCGTCGTTACCAACTCGATTGGCGCGCGCTACGGGTTGGCAATGCGGCCCGCGGTATCTGGGAACTCGACCAAGCGGATGCGGTTTTGACTTGGAACGACGGTGTTGTCGAGCAGTCACCGCTGTGTTTGCGAGGTCCTGGATCGTTATGTGTCCAGGGTCAGTTTGGTGATGACAATGGCCGCGGGTCATTGCAGCTCGAGCGATTGCCACTGGCCCCGTTGTCCAATTGGTTCGCTCAAGAAATCCGGATTGACGGTGACCTTAATGCAACGCTCGATGTGCGCTGGCTTGATGGCAACGCCAGCGGAACAGTCGACATCAGCGTTCCTGGTGCGGAGCTTGTCCCCGCGCAAACGGCCGATGCGTCTGAGCGTGCGCCGCTGCCGTTCAGTATCGATATTAATAGCAATCTTACCGACAGCAGCGTTGCAGCGACGGCCACGCTTGATGTATCCGATATTGGTGGATTGCAGGTCGTAGCGGATTTCGCCGACGTCATGAACCCGGCGACGGCGCTATCGATCAGAGCGGACGGGCAATTCAAGAACATCCAGTCCATCGACGCTTGGCTGCCGCTCGTTCGGATCGAGACCGCGAACGCACGGATCGATGTGGATGTCTCTGGTACGGCAGATGCTCCGGTCGCAAGCGCTGTGATTGAGCTTAAGGATTCGACGGCTCGAATCGCCGCCACCGGCACGCGCATTGGTGCGACCCGCATGGCAGTTAACAGAACGCGGAACAGC
>JBCDBO010000063.1:0-17835 GCA_039183535.1 Pseudomonadota bacterium
ATCGGCTGGGACATCGTGCGCTTTTTTCGTGAGATTCCCCGCTCGCTGGCAAACGGCATCGCTGACGACACGACGCTTGAGGACTATCTCCAGCATCACCAATATTCGCATGCGTTCGCGCATGGGTTTTTGTACCCGGCCTTTGCCGGTATCTGCACGTGCAGTCACGACAGTATCCGGCGCTATCCGGCGAGGGTCGTTCTGGAGTACTTAAACAGCGGTATTTTGCTGTCGTCGGTGCAGCGCGTTACCCGTGGTACGCAAGAGGTTGTCGAACTGCTCGCACGCGATGTGCAACAAATTTGTCTCGGTGAGGCAATTGGCGCCGTTGCGGTGTCGAGTAGCGGCGTGACTCTTTCCACTGACGATGCAGAAGCGACCTTCGATCACGTCGTCATGGCAACACAAGCCAATCAGACAATGAACATGCTAGCGCACGGTTCAGCCGAGGAACTCGACACGCTGGCGCGGTTTCGCTACGAGCCCAGTACAGTCATCGTCCACACCGATACGCGGTTGGCACCGCGGGGCGGTGAGAAACGTTGGGCGCCGGTCAATTTTCTTTTGCCGGACGATGTATCGACGCCGATGGCGACGATTTGGATGAACGCGATACAGCCGATGCTGGGTGACGGCCCGGTGTTTCAAACCTGGAATCCAATTATCGAACCGGAAGCGCAAGCCATCATCGGCGAGGCGGCCTTCGAGCGGCCGGTCGTTACGGCACAGTCTTTGCGCGGACTTACCGAGTTGGCACGGTTGCACGAACAACGCGACCGACGCTTGTGGTTCTGTGGCTCATACGCAAGTCATGGGATTCCGCTGCTGGAGAGTGCGACCAATTCGGCAATAGCAATCGCGCAACGCATAAGCCGTAACGCGAATCCGTAGTCAACGAACCACTAACTGTCACCCATTCAATCCACAATCGCATTGACCAATATCTCGATTAGCGCAGCGCCTGTCCAGGTTAGCGGTACGATGACGGCGTAAACGACGAAGCGGGTGATGGCCGGCACGTCGAACGGCCAGGTCGGCAAGCGCGACACTTCGCGGCGCAGCGAGAGGGCATTAGCCAACGCACCTACAGCAACTCCAGTATCTTCGGAATTGGCTTGTCTGATCGCCGCCTGGGCTTTTTCAAGCGCTTCCGTTCGTTGTTGGACCAAAACTTTGCGAATGGGTAAGACTGGCAGAAGCAATAACGCGAACAGCAATGGTGAGAAGAAAAACATTGCGGGCAGAGTTGTCCACCAGTTCACTGGACCGCCAAGCCACATTATTGACAGCAGCCCGAAGGCACCGACAACGACCAAAGTCGATGTGACGGCCATACTTCCAATCGGCATGTAGCTATCGGGCTCGAATATACGAACATCTAAGTGCTCGTTGATCCGCCGAAACAGCAACGCATTTCGGAACAACGCGCTCATTGCCGTCGTCATCGTTACCCAAACCAGTAGCGGACCAATGACAAAAAGAAAACTCAAAAAACTGCGCGTTAGAGTGTCGAGCATCTCCGTGAAGCTGCCTGCCAAGACGTAGCTTTGGACAAGCCACAACAGAACGCCGACAGAACCCACGCGTAAAGTCCACGATAACGGTTGTCGGTCGATACTCGTCATAAGCGCCGGATGCTCGACGTTTTCAATGTACGGGAGTAAAGCCGTCAGCGCTTGCTGAGTCCGTTGCGTAATGAAATGAAACACGGGCACGATGTAGGCGATCATGCAAACGAAAAACAAAGCGGTAGGCCAAGCATCGAAGTAGCTCGTCGCCGGCATGTTCCGGAATGCGAGTTCCACCGCAAGCCAAAATAGGCCCAGCCCCAGCCCGAGAATCAACGCGGCGATGACACAACGCCCGTAGCGACCGTCCGGGACTAATGTCAGTAGCCAAATTTTGTATGTTCGGCGGTTCGGCACGTATGAATGGTATCGCTTTCTTGAGTGAGATTGTTATCAGCAATGTCCGTCACGAACAATGTGACGGCAAACAGTGGATTGATAGCGGGTGCACAATCGAGCAATGCGGGTGATGCCAACAACAACTCACCGATCGGTGACGCTTGCGACAGGACTCTTGCCGTGCGACGGTGATCGCACTCAGCGGCCACAGACTCGGACGTCAAGTGATGAAAAAAGTGCGCACAAATCCGCGACTCGCGAAAAGCGCTGGTAGTGCGCGGCCCCGTGTAAATGCAGCAACGCGTTCCGACGCCTTAGCTACTGGTGCTTACCGAGGCTTGGTTGGCCGAGCAGAGCGATGCGCTGTGTCCCATGTGCGCACAGCCATTTACTCAGAACTTGACGCGGCACCAAAGTAAGACGCGTAATTGATCGAGAAATCGGATACCCGACAAACGCAAGGAAAACCGTTGCTATGCCTGTGGACGTTAGAGTCGAAATTGCTTTCTTCGCCATCCTCGGCGCGGCGCTAGCGCCGAACGCCGCTGTTGCCCAGAACTCGATGTCGGCCATGGAAGTCGGGCGTTTCACGCGGTTGGCAATCGAGTGCATTCCGCAAGAGTATCCAAACAAGCTTAATCAACTGCTGGGGAGTGCAACGCATCTGCAAGCGCCACAAGCGCTGCACCCGGCGTTTTTTGGCTGCTACGACTGGCACTCGTCGGTGCACGGCCATTGGATGCTGGTCAAAGCGCTAAAGGCGTATCCTGAGATTCAGGAGCGCGATTCGATTATTGCGCAATTGTCGGCATCGATCACCGCTGAGAACATTGCCGCTGAGCTGGCCTACTTCGAGCAAGAGTCGAAGAGCTGGGAAAGGATGTACGGCTGGGCTTGGTTGTTGCAGTTGCAGACCGAACTCGTCAGCTGGGACGATTCGCGCGCCCAGTCGATGGCCAGAGCGCTACAACCACTGGCCGATTACCTGCGCAATCGCTACGTGGAGTTTTTACCGGTACAAACCTACCCCGTTCGCACCGGCGTCCACCCGAATACCGCCTTTGGTATGAGCTTCGCGTACGACTACGCCATCGCCGTTGACGACAACGCGTTCGCCGAACTGCTTGAGAAGACCGCCAGTCGTTACTACGGAGAAGACCAGGACTGTCCGATAACGTGGGAACCCAGTGGTGAGGACTTTTTTTCGCCGTGCCTTGAAGAGGCTGCTCTGATGTCGCGCGTCATGGCGCCAGAATCGTTCGGAGCGTGGCTAGACGGATTTTTGCCAGCACTGGGTGAGACGGATGGCTTACCGCCGGCCGATGTCAGTGACCGAACAGACCCGAAAATCGTCCATCTGGACGGGCTTAATCTCAGCCGCGCGTGGAACCTACTCATCATCGCTAACGCGGTGAATGACTCGGCGTTAGCCAGCGCGCTTCGAATGAACGCCGATCGCCACCTAGCGGCATCGTTGCCGTTTGTTACGGATGATAACTACGTCGGTTCGCATTGGCTCGGGTCCTTTGCGATTTATGCATTGACCCGCGATCGCTAAGCGCAACGTCATCGAGGACTCGGTTTTGGGCCGGCAGAACACCCTCCGTTGGGCCTTTATCGCGGTAGGCGTTGCGATGATGGGCCTTGCGCGGTCGGCGGGCAGCGACGAGGTTCGCGTGACGGTCTACAACGATGGGTATTCGTGCGCCGGCGGGTGTGATGCGCACGTGGTCTTTCATCCGACGATGAACGGCACGCGTCATGCGCATAGACCCAATGCACCGAGCGTTGCCTGCGCCGTCGGTGAGCCCTGTCGGCTGTGCTTTGATGAAGCGCACGCATCGTGTGTTGACACCATGTACCGTGGGGCAGGGCCGAGCCCAGGCGTTTTCGACGTTACACCGGCTTTTTTCGCAAAGCTCTGTACGCGACATGCACTGCCACATCCATTGGCATCGGCCTGCGCGCAACGGGCCCACTCAGCCGCATTACTGAGTAAAGCGGTCAACTGCATCCGCGAGCCCAACCACGCGCGTTGCCGGGCGCTGATGGTTAATGCGCAAACACAGCAAAACCGGGATGCCCGTCGTTACGAGCAATGTCGGCGTGAGGGGCAAGCACGTTTTAACGCCGACAGACCCGTTGAACAGAAACGTTGGCACGACTGCGCGTACGAGTACGCCCCAACCGGTGGGCCAAACTCACGCGGATTACGCTGGCGACGACTGCAGCCCGGCGCCTGCCCAGCCGGCAGCTATCTCGGGGAATACGGCTTGGACTGTTGTACTGGCGTGCCGTCAACCGATGCAATGCTCGGTAGCGGTTGCGCCCGTTTTTATCAGTAATTGCGCGGGCCGATGATGGCCGGCAACGGCTCGACCGACGGTCGCGTCTCGCCATCGGACCGAGCTTGCCAGCTGGCGATTATGCGGCCCCGATTTCCTCAAGTATCTGCGCGCACCAAGCTTGCACGCGCTCCTCGGTGTACTCGGGTTGCTCCATGTAATCGAGCGGCAGTCCGACAAACATGTCATCGATCAGCGCCTCGGATTGCACGAAGTCGTAATCGTCCGATGGCCAGTGGCCGATCGTCGCCGTTGCACCGCAATCAACGAAGTGCTCGCGGAGGATGCCCATCGCGTCCTGAAAGTTGTGCGGGTAGTTGATTTGATCGCCATCGCCGAAGAAGGCGACCTGCGTACCTTCGAAACTTAGGCCCTCGAACTGACTCTCGGCGAAGATCCAATCCTCCTGCAGCTGCCCGATATCCCAGGTTGGTATGCCCACTAACAGCACGTCGTAGCCCGTTAGCTCAGCCAGTTTTTTCGACTCGATGTCGTGGATCTCGTCGATACGACCACCAAGCACTTTCTTAATGGCTTCACCGACATCTTTCGTGTTGCCTGTGGTGCTGCCAATGACCATCCCCATCTTCATGGTCAGATTCTCCTGTCCGAACGTGGCCCGCCGAAATGCCAACCACAGTTCGCGAATGATAATTGTTTGCATCTAAAAGGTGAACAGTAACCGGACATCGCAGGTCGCAAGCGGTCAACACCGCCGGGATCGATCGATCCTGCAACAAGGATTACTTGCTTGGCATGCGAACGCCTCTCGGCAGCTCACCACGGCGTGCTCGCGAGACAACATCGTTGATTCGTTTCTGCCGGGTCGGCGCCGTTTTAGCGAGCTTTATGTCGCGTAACGCAAAGCGCTGGACCGAATCACTGTAGGCCAGAAAATTAGCGTGGGCTGGACCTTGGGATTGCAATGCAGCCAGCAAGTCATCCGGTATGACTAACGCATCGACATCGTCCAGGAAGTTCCAGAGCCCCGATTTTTTTGACGTGGCAATCGCGGTACGGCCAGCGCTCATCAAGCGCCCCTCTGCCTCCAGCCGCGCCGCCCGGTCTTTGTATGTTTTGGACCAGTGTTGCGCCTTGCGTTTCGCAATAAGCTGCATGGTGCGATCGTCGTCGAGCTTTCGGCGGATACCATCGATCCAGCCAAATGCAATCAACGCATCGAGCACATCGCTGGTCGATACATAGTGCTCTGGAACGGACTTTTTGAACGTAACTAACCAGACGCTGTCGTCTTGCCGGTGGTTAACCTCAAGCCATTGCCACAGATCCGCAGCGCTCTTTATGTCGATTTTCGCAAACTTATCGGTATCGATGCCGCGGCTCATTGAGTTTCGCCTTCGCGTAACGGATCGTTCATCGCCGCTCGACAATTCGACCGCACGACTCGATGGCGAATTATGAGCACAGACCGGGGGCAGACGACAGTGTGCCTGCCCTCGGTCTGGCGCTGCTCGCTAACGCCGAGCCGTGTGAGAAACGTCGTTCAACTAGAAGCTGTGTTGATACGACACCGTTAACGCGCGGCCGGGACCCGGGCGAACGCGCCCCGGTATAAAGGTTATTTCGCCGGCCGGGATATAGTTTTCGTTTGCCGCATTCGTGACTTGGAAATTCAGCGTGCCGCGACCGAAGCGATCGTAGTCGAGTGCTAACGTCGTTCCGATATCGAGCAAGATGTACGACTCGGACGGGCGAGGATCGGTACCGGCCTCAAACGCCTCGTCACGATCGGCAACATACAAAAGCTGCCCGATCAACGACCAGTTGTCGCTTATTTGATAACGCGGATTTAGCGACAGTTTCAGAGGCGGTATATCTTGCGTGGTTACCGCGATAAAATTGTCGTTGTCGGCCGGGTCAACTTCGCCGTAGACATAGGTCAACGAACCATCGAGGCCGAGACGCTCATTGATGTCCCATTCGACCACCAACTCGGTACCGCCAATGCGAACCGGCGCCCGCGTACGATTGTTAAGCCCCGTATCGGAGGCAATGCTAACTGTCGTTTGAAAGTCTGACTCGGTGTAGTAGACCGCCGCCGTGTACACCACATCGCCGATGCTGCCACGAACACCAAACTCGACGCTATCCGTGATAACAGGGTCGACCAGTTCAGAACCGGAAATTGGGACACCCGGGTCGACGAAATTTCCAACAAACCCCAGCGATGGAATCGCGAAGCCCTGTGAAACGTTCGCAAACAGCGTTGTGCTGTCGGTTACGTCGTAGGTGGCGCCCATATTAAATGAGATATCGCTGGCCGAGCCATCGCCACCTGGCCGCACGCCGGGCAGAGAGATCGGCGGGAAAAAGAACACCACATCGTAGGGCCCAACCACCTCATACTCAAAGCGATCCCAACGAAGGCCCCCTTTAAATGCCAGACGATCATTGACGTTATAGCTCGCCTCGACAAACAGACCTACTGCATCGAGCGTAAACGGTGGCGTTTGCTCATCTTGCCGCGCCGCATCGAAAAAGCGGGTTGTATCGAAATCTGTCTCGGTCGAGATCGGTAACAGACTGTCACTATCAACGGTGTTGAAATCGAAGCCAACAGACACGGAGAAATCCTCGGACACATCGCGAACGTATTGACCACGTAAGCCGAGTTCTTCGTTAATACGACCGGTTTGCCACAGGCCCGGCCACTCGGCCGGGAAAACGCCGGCCGCGATGATGCCGCGTATGTCGCTACCCGGGTTTAGAAACTCCGAATCGCTAAAATACAACATCGCGTCAAACGTACCGCCCAGTAAGTCGAGATGCTTGTTGTTGAGCGTGCTATAAATGAACTCGTTGGTCGGCGGGTTGGCGTAGCTGAAAACGACACTGGCCTCTTCCGCGACGGTGGCCCCATCGGAATTCAAGGTACCGCCGAGTTCGAACTGACGAGAGGCAGATTCGAGCTCGGTGCTGTTAACTATGGCCGTCAACGACTGGTTAGCATCGATGTCGAACCGCAGTTTGCCGAAGAATGTAGTGTCGTTGGCGAATGCACTGCGACCGGTGACCAACTCATCATCGGCGGAAAAGACGCCATTGATGTCCTCGTAACTGACGTAACCCAACACACTGACCCGATCACTAAGACGCCCACTGATGCTTGCGTTCAGTTTCGGTGAAAACCCATCGCTGCTGAACGAGTCGCCGCCGGTGGCGAAACCGCGAAATTGCGTTCCGACGCTAAACTCGAGTCCTTCCTCGGCGGGATCTTGCGTGAAAAACTGCACGACACCGCCGGTTGCTCCAGCGCCGTACAGCGATGTCGGCCCATAGACAACCTCAACACTGCCGATCGTCAGTGGGTCGAACTTGTCGAGAAAGCGCGAGAAGTTGGTGTTTGAGGCGATCGGCACGCCGTCGATCAGGAATAACGGATTACGCCCGCGCAGCGTCAGCGATGCGGCGCTGCCTTCCGTGACTGGCGGTGCAAACCCGGGCACGGCCTTACCCAGAATCTCCTGGACGCTGGTCGTTTGCTGATTGAACTTCGCAAGATCCTCGCTCGACAACACGATGGCCGAGCGGGGCAGTTCTTCGAGCGTGCGCTCGGCGCGTGTAGATCGAACGATAATTTCGTCCAGAATTTCGCGTTCTTCGGATGCTGGCGCGGTCTGCGCGGCGGCCGGTGCCACTGCCAACTGGCAAGCAACGACAGCAACAACCAGGAGGGGAACCGCCAAATTGGGCAGGCGATCCCTCGTTTTAGTGAGTAAAAGTAATGACATAGAACCACCTCGTAAAATACGAATGAGGAAGCACTTAACGCTACCTCACGCGTCGTCCGTCGGTGTCTCGTCAACTACCCCTGCAGTCTAGCGGTTATTAATGTTAATGCAAACCATTCGCATTACGAGCAATTTATCGCACGTCCAACTCGAGCATCCGCGTGATGAAGCTAAAGCCCAATGCCGTCAGCGATTGGCCGTCGACAGTGGCGTTCCAAGCCGCGTGGCCCGCGCCGTCGAGCGTCACGAGTTCGTAGGCCGCGCCCGTGGTTTGATAAACGTCGACCAGCTCAAGCGCTTGTTCGTAGGCCACGGTCGCATCGGCCGTACCGTGAACAATACTAAGAGGGGCGTCTTCGGGCCCCCAGCGACTGCGGCCATCGACGAGGTCTAATAGCGTGACGGCTGCCGGCCCGCCCCAATGATTGACAACCGCTGCTGCTATGACCGGTTCGTCGAGATTAATGCTGGTGATGGTAGGGTCTTCATCGGCGTTGAGTTCAGCCGCATAGTCGTCGATGTCGCTCGCGCCGATCGCGATAGCGATGAACGAGCCCGCCGACCCGCCTATGACGCTAATCCGATTGGGATCGACGCCGTACTCGTCGGCGTTCGCCGCCAGCCAACGGAGTGCGGCTTTGGCATCGCGAACGGCGGGGTACATGGCTTTAATTTGGTCCCGATCGGTATTGATGAGTAGCGGCGATGTATCAATTGCATCGTTAAAGCTCGCAGGCAGCGTCCCGTAGTCGCCGAGCAAACGGTAGCCGATCGACAGACTGACGAAACCCCGCTCGGCGAAGTAGCGCGCGAATTCGACCGGCGCCGCCGTGGCTTTGTCGCCACTGACGAAGCCACCGCCGTGAATAAACATGATCGCGGGACGGTCGGTCTCATCATTAATCGGCAGATAGACATCGAGCAGCAAGTCGCGTGCGACAGGATCAGGTGCGTTCCAGTACGAGTGCGTTAAGCCCTGTCCGTAGACCACGTCGGAGCGCGTCTCGATACCGAACGTAGGCGCTTGGAAGACAGCCCCAGACGTGCTCTGCATGCCCGCAGCGGCATCGGTAGACGCGCCGCTGTCGACCGATCCGCTTGAGCCACAGCCGAGGACGAGTAGGGCCCATACGCCTGCTAAAAAAAACCGTGGATCGAATCGTTCCGTCATGAGAAAGCACCTAACGTTTGTCGTCAAAAGCAGGAAAGGGTATGTAACGGGTGTCGCGCGACGCGGTTGACGCTGGCGTCGTTCAAGCACGAGCGCGTGTCGGCGTCGCCCCGCTTATGTAAGGTGGCACCCGTGCGCGACGCACGGATTGGAGACTCTCGGTGGACACACTAAAAACCTCATACCAAACGCTCCTAGAGACCGGGACAACGGAACCGACAACAATAGCCATCGAGTTACCACCGACGATTGCGAGGACACTCGGACTTCGTTTGATCGCCATCGGTGACGGTGAGGCCGCTATCGAATTCGTGGCCGACATGGGCAAGCACGCCAACCCGATGGGTACGCTGCAGGGCGGCGTGATATGCGACGTTGCCGACTGCGCGATCGGTTGTGCCCATTCTGCCGGCTTGCAACAGGGTGAGCCGTATACCAGTGTCGATTTGGCGATGAACTTTAGCCGTCCGGTCTTCTCGGGACGCATCGTCGCAACGGCGTCGGCACAGAAAGTGGGGCGCACATTGAGCCGGTATGTCTGCGACATCACCAATCACAACGGTAAATTAATGGCGCAAGTAGCAAGTACCGTCATGACACTACGACGATGTTGAGTCACGAATGGGTGCCTTCATCGCTGGCAATTTGTCGGTGCATCTAGGGGAGTGTCGGGAAGTCGACTGTCCGGCGCAGACCCACTTGCCAATCGGTCAAATTCATCGTCCGCCAGGTATCGCTTTGGCTGTACGCGAGTCCATCACTGTAGTGGCCACCGTTGAGCCATAGATAGCCGTCTTTCACAGCAAGACCGAACCCAATGCGTCGTGTAATGCCGATATCGGCAACGGTCCGGACCCAATCGGTTCCGTTGGATGACGAAAAAACATGGTTCGCCTCGCGCCGGTACACGTTGCCACCGATTAGGTGAATTTGGTCGTTGTAAACAACCGCGCTGTACGCTGAGCCGGAATCGGTCGACAAAGGCAGTGCATCGGTGTCCAAGCGCCAATTTACGCCATCGGCAGTGGACCAAACGTCTGTGAAACGATCAGGAAAATTGCTGCCGCCGATAACAAATAGCCGGCCGGCATACGCGACGACGCTAAAATCGGAGCGCTCGCCGTAACCGGCGTCGGCGGAGACCAGGTTCCAATTTAGGCCATCGCTTGTCGACCAGACCTCGCCGCTAAAGTCATCGGCACCGGCTGAGCCACCGATCATCCAAAGTTGGCCGTTCCAAACGATGAGCTTGTGGCGCTCCCGAGGTGCAAAGGCAGCGTTTGCGCGTTCGAGCGTCCACGACTCGCCATCCTCGGTCGACCAAACATCGTTGCGCCAGCCGGTTCCGTCTGTGTGACGACCAGCAACCACCCAGAGCCGGCCATTGAACACAGCCGCCGCCGGGTTGTCGCGACGACCGAACGGAGCAGTTGCTGTGACTTGCTGCCAATCAAGACCATCGCTGCTGCGCCAAATGCTCTGATCGACGTGGTAGGTACCGCCTGTGATTGCATAGAAATCGTCGTTGAAGACAACGAATTCATGGCCAGAACGTTGCGGTTTTGCGGTTGGTCCGAAGCTGTGCCAGCGCCAGTCAGTGCCGTCAACCGTTGAGTGCACGTCACCATAGTCGCCGGCACGCGAGCCACCCATCAGCCACAGGCGATCGTTAAAACCGATCATGCCTACACGTGTTCGTCGCCACCAAAAGTGTCCCTCAGTTCGGGAGACTTCTTCGAAAGTCTCGCCGTCTGCAGAGACCCACAAGTCGTTTAGATAGCCGCCGTTACTAAATCCGCCGGCTACCCAAATCTTGTTGTTCCAGACGGTAATTCCATAGACATTACGCGGCGGGAAGTTCGCGTTCGGGACATTGACCCATTCGACGCCGTCGGTCGAATGCCAGACGCCGTCGTACAACCCGCCGCCGCCAATGACCCATAGCGCGTTATCGAAAACAACAGCACCTACGTAAGTGTTCGGCGCCCAAGCTGCATTGCCTGTCGCTTGCGTCCAGTTAATACCATCCTCGGTAAACCAGACATCGTTGGTTTCCTGAAAACCATCCGTCGTACCCCCGATCAACCAGAGCTTCCCATCGTAGTTGAGGAGCCTGTGCATCTGGCGTCCGCCGAATGGAGCCGCGGCGGTCACTTGAGTCCAGTTAACGCCATCGGGCGATGTCCAAACGTCTGATAAGAATGTGTCGTTTAGGTCATCGCCACCCACAACCCAAAGTTGGTCCTGAAATACAGCGACGGCGTGCTTTGCGCGCGAGGAGAACGGTGCTCGCTCAATATGACGCACCCAAATGTCTCCGTCCTGGCTTGACCAAACATCATTGGCACGCCAGCCATCAAATTCGGTGCTCGTCGAGCCGTTTTCACCGCTTTCACCGTTGTTGTCGTCGTCACCCTCATAAACATCGTCAAAACCACCGATGACCCAGATTCGGTCCTTAAACTCGACCAGGCCAAATTCACTGCGCTTGCCCCATCGGTTGATACCGACATCGAGTTCAGCCACACGGCCGTTGTTTACGAAGCGATGGAACGCATCGCGGCTTGTTCGTGTTGCTTGATCGCTAACACCGACGCCTTCTATCAATAGGCTCATTTCGCTGTTAGCGCAAAGGGCGTAGTTGTTAAGAACACAGTCAGGATTGGTAAACCGATAGTGATCGGTGCCAGTTACGGGGCCCTCGAAAGTTATGTCGGTTTGTGCCGGGCCGATCCAGAGATTGACGGTTACACTCGATAACGCGCTGCGCTCGGGGTCATCCGGATAAACGTCACCGTTATCGCCAACACCGTCGCCGTCCCGATCGCGGCTTTCGTCCGGATTATTTGGAAACACATCGGTGTTATCACCAACACCATCGGCGTCGGTGTCGACTGTTTCGTTCGGGTCGTTGGGAAATGCATCGGCATTGTCGCCAACCTGGTCGCCATCCGTGTCTGCGGTCTCGGTCGGGTCGGTTGGAAACGCATCGGCGTTATCACCAACGCCATCCGCGTCCCTATCCATTGTCTCGGTCGGATCGTTCGGAAACGCATCGGCATTATCGCCCACTTGGTCGCCGTCAGCATCCGCACTCTCGGTTGGATCCTGCGGAAAAAGATCACCATTATCGCCGACGCCATCACCATCGGAGTCAGTGCTTTCTATTGGGTTTTCAGGGAACGCATCTTCCGTATCGGGAACACCATCACCGTCGATATCACTGACGAGAATCGCCGGTGTCGGTGCGACGGTAACTGCACCGTTCTCGATTGCCGATGTATCGGTCTCTTCGCCGGTGGTTGCTTTCTCGCTGACGAGTAGCGCCTCGATATCCGCGATCGGCGTGTTGGTACCGGGTACCATAAGGCTGGCCGGGTCGAGCATTTGTAAGGTTTGATCAATCGGCTGATCGAGAGCGGCGAGAACCTCAATCGCCCCATCGGGACCGCTGCCGTCGATTAAACCGTCACCCAGGTCCACAACAATCGCATCGAGAACCGATTCCGCTGGGTCGTCGGCCGTGGAATTGTCGGCGATGTAAACGGTCGTTGCTGCCAGGGCCTCATTGGCCTGTCGGTAGGCGGCGGTATCTGCCTGTTCGGCGGGTGTATCTGTCGTTGTCGTAATTAACGGCGGTGTTGTGAAAATATCGACGCTGCGTGCCAAACCGAAGCCCAATGTCGACGTAATTTGGCCGCCTGCTACATGCAATGCAGCCAGCAGTTCGGATTCGCTTATGACGCCGTCGCCATCGCCAGCGTAGGGAAGTCCCGTATCAGCTTTCTGCTGCGCAAGACCAACCGCCATTGTCGTCAACGGAGTTGCGTATACCGGTAGTCCGCTGAGCAGATAATCAGCGGTAACGACCGTAACCAAACGGCGATAAATCGGCGCCGCGCCACTGGCCATATCGATCGTGTCATCAGTAACCCGAAATTCGACCAGGACTAGTCCAGTCGAATCGTCGGCAACATTGAGCCCGGTAATTTTCGCCGTAGTATCGGTGCTGCCTGCGCCCAAGGTCGCGCCGCGTAGATCGGGCGCTGTCGCATTTACCGCATAGGCGGTTACCGTTGCATTGACGAGTGGGCCTTTGACACCGCTGCCTGCCACTGAGATCGGTGTTGCCATTGCTGGAGGGCTGGTGCCGACTCCGTTACTGACATCGCCACTGCCACTGTCACTGCCACTGCCGCCGCAGGCGCACAGCGTTAACGCAGCGATCCAGGTGGCCGCTGCCTTTTGAATGGTATGCATCGCTCGGTTGCCTCGTAGCTTTTCGTGTCGTGGGGACTCGACGCTGCCAAGGCTCGCAGACGTCAGATCTGGCGTCGTTGCGATGGATCAATTAAGGCGAAATTTGACCCAGTTCAATAGCGAATCGGTGAACTGTGTCAAACAAAGCGGCGATTTGAGGAAAGCGATCTGCGAACCAGCAACAAATTACGTTACATCGTCAGCCCCGTTCGCCTGTCCAACGAGCAATCGGTAATTACACCGTTAAAATTCACCTATTGAACCGCCTGTCACCACGGGCACGAGGCTGCGGCATCACCGCTAACGACGACAATTGCGTATGATTCATTGCGTTGGTTCAGTTCGACGGCAACCGGCGTCGATGCAGCGTCCAACGTCAATAACGGTAGGACCGTGGCTCAGACCATCAAACGCACAGTAGAAGACAAGCAAGGTCCGACCCTGGCCGACGTTGCTAAGAGCGCGCCGAGTGATCGTCTAACTGACGAAACGTCGCGTTTCGACGAGCTGGAATCTCTGTACACCGAGTACGTCAAACCGCTGTCCGTCGCCCTTCGGACGCTCTATGGCGATGGCCCGCCCGATCCCGAAGAGGTGGCCCAGGAGGCGTTTCATCGCGTTATCAATCACAAAGATCATTCGTCGATTGCAAACCTAAAAGCGTTTATTTGGCGAACGGCCCGTAACCTCGTGTTCGATGAAAAAAAGCGTGCTGTGGTCCGACGCCGCTACGATTTCGAGGTGGAACGACTTTTTTTTCCGTTTGAAGGTGACGGTTCGACCCCCGAAACACTCATAACAGCAAGGGAACAGCTGGAGCTCATTAATCAGGCGTTAGCGGACATGCCGGAGAAACGTCGTCGTGCGTTGATCCTGCACCGCATAGAAGGGCTGACGCTTACCGAGGTTGGACGCAGGCTTGGCATCGGCCGTACTGCCGTCGCCAAGCACGTCGCCCGGGCCGCCGCCGATCTAAACGCGTTGTTTCTTGACTAAGCCCATGCAGTTACCTAGTACAAAGCCAGCCGCGGCGGTAACCGCTGACATGATCGCGACCGCCCATGAGTGGCGCCTGTTGTTAGACAGCGCCGATGTTTCCGAATCCGATAAGCAGCGATTTTCAGACTGGCTGGCCGAAGATGCGTTACACGCGCATGCCTTCGATCAGGCAACGACCTTTTGGCAGGCCCTCGGCGAAATCAAAGCGCAGCAACTCGACGAGCGGTTTCTGAAACCCAGCGGGCACGAGAAGTGGATCGCGACTACCGATACGCTGCGCCAGTCTAAGTACCGATGGGCAACCGGCATCGCCGCCGCGCTCGTCGTGGCCGTCGTTGCGAATGGCTTGCTGGAGTCGACACCGGTCGAATCGATACCGAGCAGCCGCCAACAGTTTGTTACGGCGGCCGGAGAATCAATGGAGAGAATGCTGAGCGACGGCACGACATTGTCGCTCGGGCCAGCCACAGAACTTACCGTGACGTACACCGAGCAACGTCGATTGGTCCGGCTTGATCGAGGACAGGTGTTTCTCGACGTCGCCAGTGATCCATTGCGACCGTTGATCGCGACGGTCGGTCGCCTCGATGCTCGCGTCGTCGGCACGGCTTTTGACGTTAGGGCTGGCACTAAGACGACGTCGGTGGAGGTCGCGGAAGGGGCGGTTGTGGTCTCGTATCGCGTATCCACTGACAACGAGACTGACGCAGCTGTTGGCCCCACTGTGCTAAGTGCCGGCTCCGGCGTGGCAGCCTCGCCAAGCACCGGACTGATGACGCCTTTTGCGGTCGATACCGCCAGTATCGGTGCTTGGCGCGACGGCCGGTTAATTTTCGATGGCACGTCGCTGCCAGAGATGGTGAACGATTTGGATCGCTACGATTCAAGGTCGATTTTGGTCGACGACCCTACCGGTGCGCTTGCAACGCTTACGGTCAGCGGCGCCTTCGATGCCCGGAATATCGATGCCATCCTGGCGACGTTAACCGAGATTCTCCCGGTCATTATTGAGCCCACTGAGGCGACGGTTGTCATACGCGCCCGTGACGATATCTGAACGAATCAGTCGATTCGGCGGGAAGATGCTCGACACGGGTGTCGATTTCTATGCCTAAATAGTCATAGGGCAGTGAATGCGTCTTATTCGCATTTTTAAGCCACCGTATTTGGGAGAAATCGTGCGTATAGCCCTGCTTATCCGGCGCGCTGCGGCCGTCGGCACCTTTGTCTTTGTCGTTAGTGCATTCACGTGGACAGCCCCTGTCCATGCACAGAATGCGTCACCCGCTGTTCGGGACGTCCGTATTGCAGCCGGGCCGCTGTCGCAGACGCTGATCAGTATTTCAAACACGTTCGGCGTCAGCATTCTTGCCGATGGCACGCTGTTGGCCGATAAGCAAGCAACGGCGATTTCGGGCGCCCTGACGTTAGATGCGGCGCTAGCACGCGCTCTTGAAGGCACGGATCTCGCTGTGTCCGAGGCGCGGGCTGGCACCTATCGTGTCGCGAGGACAGGGCCCACGGAGCCTGCCGATAACCCCGTTCAACAACAGCCGACGCCACCCGGCGACAATGAAACCGGCGATGCTAGCATCGATGAGGTGGTCGTCTTTGGTGTTAAGCAACGCCAATCCGTGCAGGACGTCGAAATATCGGCCGAAATCTTCAATGAGGAGCGCTTGGCCCGAGAGCAGATCACGGAGCTGGCCGAGCTACTTCTGAAAGTTCCGAACGTCACGACGACCGGTGGCGCCGATGCTAACTTTTCGATCCGCGGCATTGGACGCTCCGGTGTGGGCGGCGCCGGCCAAGGCGTCACCTCGAGCGTCTACGTCGATGGCTCACCCGTGACCGGTTTGAACTTCAATCGCGGGCCGTTGGGGCTTTGGGATGTTGACCAAGTCGAGGTGCTGCGCGGTCCACAGTCGTCGATTCAAGGGCGAAACGCGCTCGCCGGAGGCATCTTCGTTAAGACGACCGACCCCACCTTTGAGACCGAAGGTAAGATTCGCGCCACCTATGCTGAAGGCGATACCTACCAGGTTGCGGGCGCGATCAGTAGCGCACTGATCGATGGCTTGCTCGCGGGGCGTATTGCCGTGGACGCACAAGGGTCTAACGGGTTTTTAAAAAACTCAGCCGTTGGCAATATTGATTTTAATGTCACCGAAAATCTTACGATTCGGACGAAGCTTTTGCTGGCACCGGACGGCTTGCCGGCGTTTACCTCGAAACTGACGGTTGATGTCGGTGCCTCCGAGGTGTTTGGAGAAGACAACTTACGAGTGTTGACACCAAGTCGTTTGACCGACCCGAATTTCACCGACTTCGATCCGTCGGCACGTATTACCGCCAGAAACGAGCTGGTCGGTAATGACAACGACGGTTTACGCGTTGTCAGTGAAACCGCTTTCGACTTTAGTGAGGCAGTGACCGGCCGCGCGCTACTGACGTACGAGGACTATTCGACGCGCCGTACATTCGGCGACGAAAACGATGTCGCCCGCTTTGGCGCATTCACGTCGAACCAATTTGACGAGACCATCATCTCGGCAGAGACGAGACTGGAGTTCGAGTTCGAAACGGTGCAAGGCCTTGTTGGCGCGTACTTTCTTGAAGAAGAACGCGTGTCCGACCGCAACACACGGGGCG
Source organism: Pseudomonadota bacterium (assembly GCA_039183535.1). Classification (GTDB taxonomy): domain Bacteria; phylum Pseudomonadota; class Gammaproteobacteria; order Steroidobacterales; family Woeseiaceae; genus JBCAXA01. Next base: position 17,087 of record JBCDBO010000063.1, read on the forward strand.
TGCTCCTCGATCAGGCCCGCTCGGTAGCGGGACCGTTAGCGCCGTTGATCAGCGTAACGCCACCAGAATCATTGCTGATCCTTCGCAACGGTGAGACGTTTACGTCCGAAAACTACGCTATTTTCGGCCAAATCGATTGGCAGTTTGCGCCCAACTGGACGCTCGGACTCGGTGCTCGCTATGACGTCGAGGACATTGCCGAAAGCGACCGCTTTTTTAGCTCGGGTGTCGACAACCCGGCGTGCGGAATCACCGCCCCAGCCGTGATATTCGGCATACCCAGCCCGGATCCGTTTGCACCGGTATCGCTGCCTTGCCAGCTTGCCGTTGAGCAGTTTTTTGGGCCGAGCACCGACCCAACGGTGGCTGCCGATTTTTCCGCGTTCTTGCCACGAATGTCACTCACCTATGACGTGAACGAACGCAGTTCGGTGTTCGTCTCATTGTCGCGAGGCTATCGGGCCGGCGGTGCCTTTGTCGCGGTGGAACAAAACCCTGCCGTCGCCGGCTTTGTCCAATTCGTCGGCCAATACGACCCTGAGTTTCTCGATACATTTGAGATAGGGACACGCAACGTACTGTTCGACGGACGCTTGGTATTGAATGCAAATGCCTTCCTATCAACGTACGAGGACCAACAGGTGCTTGTCGACGGCTTCGATCCAGCCCGGACCGATGACGATCGCATCGTCAACGCGGGAGAAAGTACGTTGTATGGGTTGGAGATTAGCGCCGACTTTGAGATCAAC
>JBCDBO010000064.1:0-17771 GCA_039183535.1 Pseudomonadota bacterium
CGAATCTTTCGGCGAAGATCAACCCCTAAATGCAAATCTTTCGCAAGACGGGGTCAGCGAAATGTGGAAATTACGGTTAGCCACCGCTTTAGCGGTGGTATCGGCTGCGTGTGCGGCACAGGCCGATATCGACGAATCGGCGGAACCAGCAGCTCCAGAAGCGCGGCAATTTACGTTTTCGTGGCAATTCGCGCCTAACTCAGACATGGCGCCGCGCGGCGGCACCTCCCGTGGACCCAGCGTTACGCTCGCGAAAGGACCCTCGGAGGCCTGGCAACGCCTGCAAGAACCCGGCCTCAGCAAGCAAGAACGCGATCGCCGCGCGATTGTTGCGATGGCAGGCGGCTATCGCACCAGTTTCGATTTCCTAGAGACGATTGGCTTTACGACCGACTACGAGCCACCCAAGCCTTATCAATCGTGGGGTACGGAATACGTTTACGTCGTCGAGGATCAACCCGATTTCGTCAGCTTGCAGCACGTCATTGTGATGTTCTTTAAAGGCGAGGATGGATCGATCCAGGGACCGGCTGTCGTCAAGCATTGGCGTCAAGACTGGCAATACGAGGACCGTGAGTTAAATGTCTACGTCGGCCACAGTACGTGGGAGCGCAAAAAAGTATCGCGACGCGAGGCAAAAGGGACCTGGAGCCAATCGGTCTATCAAGTCGATGACTCGCCGCGCTACCAGGCGCTCGGCGAATGGGTGCACCGTGGCAATGTCTCGTATTGGGAAAGCGACAACACCTGGCGTCCGTTGCCGCGCCGCGAGTACAGCATCCGCTCCGATTACCATGTCTTATCGGGCACAAACCGGCACACAATTACGCCCAACGGCTGGATTCACGAGGAAGACAATCTGAAGGCCGTCCTTAATGCAGACGGAACGCTGCGTGCAGAGACACCCTACCTCGCGCGCGAGGCCGGCTTGAACCGCTATGACCTAATCGCGGACTTCGACTTTAGCGGCGGTGACGACTACTGGGAGACGACGGCAGGATTTTGGGCGGATGTGCGCCAAGCGTGGACCGATCGCTTGGCGAACGATGACTCGGTGACCCTGCGGCGCGATGCCGATACGCCGATGCTGATGAAGATGTTCGGCTACGCCGGCGAGATCGAGTCCGCAGACGCATACGACCGAGCCGACGCACAAAAAGCGATCAGCGCAATCTTTGACGAGTACGTCAATTAGCGCTGCCGTCGATTAGGCGCTCACCAACGATAGCCTAGCGTCACATCAAGGTTTCGCCCGACCGCATCGATGCCCGAACCATGTTGTCGGAAGCGAGCGTCGAGGACGTTGAGTAGCCCTAATCGCCACGACCAGCCCTGCGTCGCTGTAGAGCCAACGCTTAGATCGAGCGACGCCCAGCCGGCCGACCCGGCAGGATCGATTCTGGGATCCGCGATATCGCGGGCGCTCAGACGATGCTGCTCGGCAGCCGTCGCCAGTCCAACGTTAGCGACGATATCGTCGGTGAGCTGATAACGAACACGGGCGCGCACGTTCAGTGGCGGGATACGATCGCCCGGTTCGACGCCACCGGTGAGAACGGTTTGTTTACCGCGGCTGTAGTCGGCCAACAGGCTGAGCTGCCATCGGCCAGTCACTTGCCATAATGCACTGAGCTCTGCGCCGACAACGGTCGAGTTAGCAAGATTTTCGCTGCGTACAATTTGCCGACCGTTCGCATCGATGATTCCTGTTGGCACCGAAACAATGCGGTTGTCGTAGCTCAAGCGGTAAAGATAAGCATCGATCTGCCAATCGTTACGGCGCCAACGCAATCCGACATCGGCGCTGAACACGCGCTCGGAATCAAGACGGGTATTCGGTACGTTAAATCGATTGCCGGGACGCTCGCCGAGCGAACCCAGATCGAATACGTTCGGTGCACGAAATCCGTAGCCGATATTCGCCACGGCATCGACACTGTCACTGAGCGATGCAATAAGTCCGAGATCGGCACTCGGGTCGGTGATCGCAAACTCAGCCGCCGTGACCTCTCCCGACGCTGGCACATCGATGCTGACACGGCTGACACGTACGCCGCCGGTCCAACGAACGCGCTCGGTAAGCTGCTGCTCGACATTGATATACAGCGCCGACTGCCTCGCGGTAGCCCCGTTTGGAAAGCGCGGTGCAACGCTCGTAACGGTGTCGGTGCTGAGCGATAACTCACTACGCTGCGACGTAACGTCGTCATAGTACGACTCGAAACCGAGCACCCACGAGACGTCTGCATCGACCTTCGAGAGGCTCGCTGTCACCCCAAATAGATCGCTGCGGTTGTCCTCTAGGCGGCGTATATCACTGCCTACGTCACGACTGCGCCGGTCGTCATCGATCCGTTGCCAGGCCAGCGAGGCCGTAAAATCCGCGCCTAAAAATGCGGCATCGTGCTGATACCGGGCGTGTACGAACTGGCGCCGATTCGGCTCGAAGAAAAACTCGGCGGAGGCTGGATCGACCTCGCCGAATCCAGCGACGAGCGCATCGTCACGTGGCGTGCTCGGTTGCTCGGCCAGCTGCACATCGAGCGACCAGCGCTGGTACGCATCCGGCTCAAAACCCAACCAAACGCGCGCGGCGCGGCTGCGATAGTCGGTGGCGAATACCCGCTGCCCACCACCGATCCGGCGTTCGCCAACATCGGTGACCTCAAGCGCTACCGAACTGGCTAACTGTGGCCGCGCCATGTCGACAACAGCGCGGAACTCGCGCAACTGCTCTGCGGAGTTAGCGCGCGTATGCAACTCGGCGGACAAGCCGCCGCGCGCCGCGTCGTACCAAGGTTGACGGGTGGTTAACAGCACCGCGCCGCCGACGGCATCGCTGCCATACAGCGATGTCGGCGTGCCACGAACCACATCAATACGTTCGGTCGCCGTGACCGGGATTAAGGCGAAGTACTGCGTTGGCGCGCTTCGGAAGATCGCATTGTTGACGCGCAAACCATCGACGAGGTGTAAGACCGACGAACCGCGTTGACCGCGGATAATCGCCGCGCCCTGCCCGGGCGTGGTCTGTTGCAATGAAACGCCAGGTATCGCGTCGAACAAATCGGTAATGACGGCCGCTCGCGCATCAGTAGAAATGGCTTGACCTGCCGTTGCGAAACTAACGCGCGCAGCGCTGACCGGCCGGCGCGTCGCCGTAACGACAATCTCATCGAGAACGATCGGTTCGGCGAGTGACTGAATTGCGATCAACGCGAACAGTAAAGTACCGACGGTAAACCTTGCTTGTCGATGCACGGTGCGACCGATTCTTCAGTGCTTACATACCATTGGTGTAGGCACTGCCGTCCGGTAACTGCTTGCGAACAGCACGCATGTGCTCCGCGTACGTGGCAAGCATCGCCAGACAGTAGTCAAGACGCGCTGCCAAATACGCCTGTGACTCGGCATTGTTGTCGCCGGACGAATTAAATACGCCGTTAACGTTGCGGACGATGAGATGCTCAGGGAGGTAACAAATTCGTGAGTTTTTGTAACTGCTGCTGCGCAGCTCAGCAATCGGGTAGGCGCCGCCCGCACCGGCTGACACGCTGATCAACAGCGCTGGTTTGTGCGCCAACTGACCGCGCGAGTAGTGCAAGAAGAAATTCTTAATAGCAGCGGTCGCCATGCCGTGCCACTCGGGCGTCATAATGACCAGCGCATCGCAGTCGCTGAGCGTTGCATCGAGCGCGGCCACCCGGTCGGCATCGCCGTCAGCAGCGCCAAGCAACGGCAACGGCTCGCGGGCCAGATCGACAAGCGACGCGGCAGCAAAGCGCGATGATTCGTTGAGACGACTCTCGACGGCGGCCGCGACTTTCGCGGTTTGCGAGTCAAGGTGCTGGCTGCCAGCAATAATGACAGCGCGTAAATCGTTCACGGTACTGTTCCTGCATCAGTGTGAAGCGGTTATTGTCGCAGCTTTGCTCAGGCTTGTGAGTGCCATTCGCGAATGACCAACGCGCCAAACGACCATGACGACGCAAAGACGGTCGCTCGACTAGAGCGGCTCGCCTGGTTACTCGATACCTCGATTCCGCTACCGTTTACGCGTCTGCGCGCCGGTCTTGACTCGTTACTGGGTCTGATACCGGTTGTCGGTGACGCCGCTGGCGCATTGCTCTCCTTAGGTATCGTCGTAGGCGCCTACCGACTTGGCGCGCCGTGGCGAGTCTTGGTACCGATGCTTGGCAATGTTGCTATCGAGACAGTTATCGGCGTCATCCCGCTCGTCGGCGACCTATTCGATATCGGCTACAAGGCCAATCGGCGCAATGTGCAGCGACTAATTGACTTCGTGGAACGGCGAGGTCAACCCCGCCAACGCGAATGGTCGGCGCTGGCGATGATTGCGGTAGCAGCGGCAGGAACAGTCTTTATCGCCGGCTTGGTATTTCTTGCCCTGCTGATCTGGTCTGTCGTAACGGCCTTACTCGCCTAGGTCATCGGCCGAACTATCGGCAAAAAATGAGCTTGTTAGCCGCTTATTACGCGTTGATGTCGTAGTACGTTGGCGTTACCGGTCCGACCGGCATACCGAGTACGAACACCCAACAGAAAAAGAAAATCGACCAGAACAACAGAAACGCCGCGGAATACGGCAGCATCATCGCGATCAATGTTCCTATACCGGCCTTCGGTACGTATTTGGCCGCGAAGGCCATGATCAAACCGAAGTAACTCATCATCGGCGTAATGATATTGGTACTCGAGTCGCCGATTCGGTAGGCCGCTTGAATGACTTCGGGGCTGTAGCCCAACAGCATCAACATCGGCACGAAGATTGGCGCCGTCACAGCCCATTGTGCCGATGCTGACCCGAGCATCAGGTTGATGAATGCACAAATCAGGATGAACAAAAAGAATACGGCTGGCCCGGTCAGACCGATGTCCTGCAAGAAGCTCGCACCGACGACAGCCGTTACTGAGCCAAGATTGGTCCAACCAAAGAACGCAACAAACTGCGCGGCGAAAAACACCAGTGTTATGTAGAGACCTAGCGTCGACATCGCGTGGGCCATTGCGTCGATCGCATCGCGGTCGCTGTTTATTGTGCCAACAACCTTGCCGTAGACGACGCCGGGCACTAAAAAGAACACAAAAATAATGGCAACGATGCCGCGCAGGAACGGTGAGTTCTTGACGGCGCCGGTTTCCGGATTACGAAGCACCGCCCCTTCCGGGACCACCAACAGCGCAATACCGAGGATCAACAGTAACGCTGCGATGCCGGCGTAGCGCATCCCCCGTTTCTCATCAGCCGTCAACGCGTCGAACGACTGATCGTCGATCGTCGCGCCGAGCGCATCCTTGTCGTACTTACCAAGCGCTGGCTCGACGACCTTTAAACTGATGACGCTGCCGATTGCCGTAATCAGAAACGTGCTGGCAATCATGAAATACCAATTGGCGCTCGCGTCGACCGTGTAATCCGGGTCCAGCAAACGCGCCGCCTCTTGCGTGATTCCGGCCAGCAGTGGATCGACGGTGCCGAGCAACAGATTGGCCGAGTAGCCACCAGAAACACCGGCAAAAGCTGCAGCCAAACCCGCCAACGGATGGCGGCCCAACGAATAGAAAACGACGGCCGCCAATGGGATCAACACGACGTAACCCATTTCTGAGGCGGTATTTGAGACAATTCCCGCGAATACGATCACGACGGTGACGACTTGCGGACGCGCATTTAACACCATCGCCCGTATCACGGCCGATAACAAGCCGGAGCGCTCGGCGACACCAACCCCAAGCAGCGCCACGAGTACCGTCCCCAACGGCGCGAAATTCGTAAAGTTACGGACCAGATTTTGAATGATGCGCCGAAAACCATCGGCACTCATCAAACTGACAACCTCAATCATGCCGTTCGGTGCTCGCCCGCGAGCACCCTCAGGCCGCGGGTCAGCAACAGCGACATCTAAGGCGCTCAATAAGCCGCTGAGCAATACGACGCCGATAGCGAACAAGGCGAACAACGTGACCGGGTGCGGCAGCGCATTCCCGAGCCACTCGACAACGTGCAAGAAGCGAGTGATACGGCTTTTGGGACGCACGTCGGTCGACGCCGCTGGCGAATTGTTTTCTGTCATGGTGCTACCGGTTTTCTCCCCGCCGCCGAGCATATCCGCTGCAGCGCGCCGGTGAAACCGGCTCGGGCCACTAAGGCGCCTACGATACCGCTACGATCTTGTCGAAAGCCGCTCGAGTATCGGCAACAGCGCGAGCAACCGAAAAGGTCGATTCGATTCGTTGCCGCGCTGCCGTGCCGAGGCGATGCCGCAATGGCGGGTCATTGGCCAAACGGCGTAACGCGCGTGCTAACGCCCCTACATCGCCGGGAGGCACGACCAGACCCGATTCGCCATCGATAACGAGCTCGGCGCTACCGCCCGTGTCGGTAACGATCGGCGTCACAGCGTAGGCCATCGACTCGATGACCGATTTGGGCAGCCCCTCTCGCTTCAATGCAGGTAACACCGAAAAATCAGATGCCGCAAGGACGGCCGGCGCGTCGTCGCGAAAGCCAAGCAAACGAACTTGCGGTGACAAGCCACGACGCTGCAATTCGCCGGATAACGTGACCGCATCCATCCCGGTGCCGATCAATACCAGTTTCAGGTTCGGTAAGTCGCTCAATTGCGCCATCGCATCGAGTAGGACTGAAACACCCTTGCGGGGTCGATTATTCGCGACGCAGGTCACCAGCGTGTCAGTCGCGGCGACATCGAGCGACACTCGGCTACTCGGCGCATCGGTATACCATGCCAAGTCGTGGCCTTTATAAACGGTGAAAACGCGTTGCGAGCGCCAAACGTGGGGGCGCAGACTCTCTGCGACGGCCTCCGCAACGGCGATGATCGCATCGACACGCGGGTGTAAATGGGTCAGGTAGGCGCTAGGATCGTACGCACGGATATTCCCCGTCTGCCCCCGATACGTAACGACTTTAATTGGCAACCGAAACGCCGCGAGGTTGGCCGTGGTTATGGCTTTGTTGTTAAACGAGTAAACGAGGTCGTAAGCACCACTTTGCAGGTAGCGACGTAGCGTACGAATGCTTTGTCTATCGACTTTCCCACTCGGCTCAAAGTCGACGACGTTGACGCCGCCTTGCGCCATGCGCTCGGCGTAAACGGAATCGGTCTGCGTGTACACGGTAACGTCGAGGCCGCTTGCAACCAAGCCGATAAAAAGTTCGGCCTCAGGGCGTACGCTATTTAGCGTATCGCGGTGCGAAGTGACACAAGCAATACGCACGACTCGCGGCGCCTAGATCGAATCGGTACGACAAATCAGATCGGCTTGTCGCTCGCCGTCGATCAACGCCGCAAACTCGACTGGGACAAGCTCGCCATCCGGTCGTAAATGCTCGATGCGACCGCCTCGCTCCAGCAATAAATCGCGCAGGTCTGCCGGATCGAGATTGCCCTTGCGCATGTAGGACGGTGAAAACTCGATAATCAGTAAGGGGCAGCGTGCCAAGGTCTTCGTCGCACCGCGTAAAGCCATCAACTCGAAGCCCTCAATATCAATCTTAATAAGTCGCGGCACACGATCACCGAACATTTGTGCCGACCAATAGTCATCGAGACGTCGGGTCTCAATCTCGGTGCTGCCAACGGCGTTAATGGGTAGTAATGAGTGTCGACCGCGATTGCTGTGTGAGTGCTGGTGCAAAGTAGCGGCGCCGTTAACGTCAGCTAACGCCAGCGGCTCACACGCGACGACCGCTCGATTGCGTTGCACGTTACTGCGTAGCAACTCGTGATTGAGCGGATCGGGCTCGAAAGCAATGATCGAGACATCCCGCGCATCTGCCAGCCGCGCGCACAGTAAAGAATACCAACCGATGTTGGCACCGATATCGATAACGACATCGCCGTCTTGCAAGCTCAGATTGTCGAGCAACCACTGCGTCATCGCGGGTTCGTGCAACCCGTACTTATAGATGTGCCGACCGACGACGTCCTCAGCGCGTACCCGAAACGACAAATCGAATACTGCCGCATGCGCCGTTAAATAAGCGCGCTGCAACACAAATCGTTGTAGAACATACGCGGCGGACCGAAGTGCGTTTGCCATGACCAAGAGAGCGACAACTATGAATGCCGCCATAGTAGGAGAAACCCCGCTGACAAAACAGCTTCACCCAGACGCGGGTATACTGTTCCGCGGTTAGTAGCGGGTTCTGAGCGTGGCCTCCCCTCCGATCAGCGCAGTTATCATCGCGGCCAACGCAGGGTCGGTTATCGCACCCTGCCTAGAGTCGCTGGCGTTTCTGCCCGACGTTGTCGTTTACCTCAACAACTCGACCGACGATACGCGGTCGATTTGTGCGGGCTTTCCTAACGTTCGGGTAATCGATGGTGAGTTTTCCGGTTTCGGTCCTACTAAGAACAACGCCGCAGCGTGCGCCCACCATGACTGGGTGTTCTCAATCGATACCGACGAATCTATCGATCCTACGCTTGCTAACTCACTGCGATCAATCGACCTACGCGATCCGAATGTCGCGTATGAGTTGATACGCTGCAACCGTTTTCATGGCCGGCACGTGGCGGTTGGCGGCTGGGGCAACGACCGGCTTGTGCGCTTGTACAACCGCACGACGGCGCGCTTTAACGCGAAAGCCGTTCACGAGAAAATCGTCCTCGATAACGGGGTGTCGCGCCAATCACTTAGCGGCCGCTTATGGCACGAAGCGGTTCTTGAGATCGATCAGTTTTTGGTCAAAATCAGTCGTTACTCAACGCTTGCTGCCGAGAGCAAGCCAGGCGGTCCGCTTTGTCATCCGGCATTCGCGCTACTGCGCGCGCAATTCGCGTTTTTCAAAAGCTATATCTTGCAACGCGGCTGCATAGCCGGCTATCGAGGCCTAGTTATCGCCTATGCAAGCGCTGTCGGTACGTTCTTCCGCTACACGAAGCGCTACGAACGTTATCGGCGGCAACGAGACTCAGCAAGGCCATCGTAGCCCACCGTGAGTCGACGCTTAGTCGTCCAGATACTTGTGCAACCAGGCATTGACCTCGGTGTGCCAATGCATCGAGTTGTGCGGCCTTAAGACCCAGTGGTTTTCGTCCGGGAAGTACAGAAAACGGCTCTCGATGCCGCGGCGCTGTAACGCGGTGAACGCACCGATGCCCTGCGTGACAGGCACTCGGTAGTCCAGCTCGCCGTGGATGACCAACATTGGCGTCTGCCACTGATCAACGTACAGGGCCGGATTGTGTTTTTCGTAACCAGCCGCGTTTTCGTAGTATGGGCCGCCATGCTCCCACTCGGGAAACCACAGCTCCTCGGTCGCGAAATACATCGATCGGTTATCGAACACGCCATCGTGATTGACGAGGCAACGAAATCGCTCGGCCCACTGACTCGCAATCCAGTTGATCATGAAGCCGCCATACGAAGCGCCAAGGGCACAGACACGCTCGCCATCGAGGAAATCGAATTGCTGCAATGCCGCGTCGAGTCCGAGCTTAAGATCCTCCAACGGCTTGCCGCCCCAATCACCGGAGATGCTGTCGGTAAACGCCTGTCCGTAGCCGGTCGACCCGTGAAAATCGATCATGACGGCTGCAAAACCCTGGCCAGCGTACGTCTGTGGGTTCCAGCGGTAGTGGAAGTTATTTGCAAAGCTACCCTGCGGACCGCCGTGAATCAGAAACGCGACCGGGTATGTGGCACCGCGTTTGTGGCCGGTCGGCTTAACGACGAAGCCATAGACGGTATCGCCGCCCGCGCCCGCAAACGAAAACTGCTCATACTGGCCCATGGTCACATCGGCTAAGGTGCGGGATGCTACATCGGTGATCTTGCGAGGATCGCCGGTCGGTGTCTCGACGACATAGAGCTCAGTTGGCGCGGTCAGACTGTTCATCGCGACGACGATTCGGTCCGCCGTGGAATCGAACCCGGCTACCGTGCCGCCGGCGACGAGCTTGACCGGCACCGATCCGTCGTCCAGTCCTAGGCGCCACAACGGCTTACTGCCGACGTCTTGTGCGGTCATCAGGATCGACTGCCCGTCGGCGCTGAATGCGATACTCGATGGTGACCGGTCCCAATCGGTAGTCAGCGTCGTTGTTGCACCCGAGCGCAGGTCGCGAAGAACAATTTGGTATTGGTCCGCCTCAAAGCCCGGCCGTGACATCGCCTTGTAGGCAAGGTAACGCCCATCCGGGCTAATGATTGGTGCGGTGTCCGAGGCCTCGTTATCGGCCGTTAAGTTGGTCGACTTGGTCGGTTGACTCAGTGCGACAGCATAAATATCGAAATTGGTCGACGTCGGCTCGATCGCGTCGCGCAAGCGGGCAGCAAAGTACAGTGTTTTGCCATCCGGCGACACGACATACTCTTCATGACCACCCCAAATACGCGATGGAATGTCCGCATCGAGCTTCGCGAGATGAACAGGTTTTCCGTCCACCACGCCGTCAGCGCTGAGCGCAATCGAAAACAATTGCGAGCGCCGCTCGTCGAGCCAGTGGTCCCAATGGCGCATAAACAGTTGATCGTAGGCCTTGGCCGAGACGTTGGCCTCATCCTTTGCCGCCAAGCGCGCTTCCGTGCAGGCAAGATCGGCGCAATCGAGGTACACCGACATCGATACGACGAGCGCATCAGCCGTCGGCGACATGCGAAACGTCGTAACATCGAGCGGTAAGTTGGTCACAGACTCAGCCTCACCGCCGTCGAGCGGCAAGCGCCATACCTGGGTACCGTTACCGCGATTCGATAAAAACAAGACATGACGGCCGTCGGGCGACCACGCCGGCGCCGTGTCGTTCGCCTCGTGGGTCGTCAACCGCCGAGCGTCGCCGCCAGCGATGGAACTCAGCCACAGATCGTAGCGGCCTTTGTCGGCGTCAAGATCCGTCGTACGAAGCGCATAAACAACCATCGTCCCGTCCGGCGAGATAGCCGGCGTACCAATCCGAGCAATGCTGACCAGATGCTCAGCGGTAAACGGCTCGGCTCTACAAACCGGTGTGGTCAGTATGAGCACTAAAAGAAAACAGACGAATTGGCGCATAACAGGGCCTTGGAAACGATCAGCGAGCGGAACAGTGTAGATAAGGGCGTGCCGATGGCAAGCACAGCGACCGTCCTAGCGGCCATGATATTCTGCGTCGCGCCCCGTGGGCGTCATCGCCCTTGCAATCATGAAGGTCTAGCCATGCAAGCGCGCTCGAATCTGAGGCCGATCGGCCTCGTCGTCCTAGTCACCACCGCGACGATCGCCTGCCAGCACGTCGACAACGCAGGAGTCATTGCAATGCCACCGGAGCAACAACTGACCAACGAGGCAATCTTCGAACAACGTCTGTTCGACGCTGAGCACCCCGTCGCGTCACGCTGGCACCCCGATGGTCGGTCGTTCACGGTGCTGGAAACCAACCCTGCCTACGACAATGCCGAATTGGCTGTCGACGCCGTCGGCGATTTGATCGAACAACCGAAAGACCTGGTGAGCTATAACTTCGAGACTCTCGAGCGAACGGTCATACTCAGCGCCGATCAGCTAATACCAGCCGACGGGACTAAGCCGCTGGTCGTCGACGACTACGCATGGTCCGACGATCAATCCAAGCTTCTGCTGTACAGCAACAGCGTCCGAGTCTGGCGCGTTAAGTCGCGGGGCGACTATGCCGTGCTGGATTTGGCGACGGGCAAACTCACCCAACTCGGTGGCCCAGCCGCCGAGCCCAGCTCGCTACAGTTTGCGAAATTCTCGCCAGATAGTCGCAAGGTCGCGTATGTGCGCGACGCGAACCTTTACGTCGAAGATCTCGCGGCCGGGACGATCGAAAAACTGACCGACCGCCCCAACCCGTCGGTTATCAACGGCATCATGAGCTGGGCGTACGAGGAGGAGTTTAGTATTCGCGATGGTTTTCGCTGGAGTCCCGACTCATTACGGATCGCGTATTGGCAGTTCGATACGTCTGGTGTGCAAGACTTCTTGATCATCAACAACACCGACAGCTTGTACCCTACCGTTACGAAAATTCCATACCCGAAAGTGGGCGAGACGATATCCGCCGCTCGTATCGGTATCGTTTCATTACCGCGCGCTGATACCGTTTGGGCCGACGTACCCGGCGATCCCCGCAATAATTACATTCCGCGTATGCAGTGGGCCGAAAGCAGCGATGAGCTGTTACTGCAGCACGTGAATCGCAAGCAAGACACGAACGATGTCTACCTAATTGATGCATCGAGTGGACTCAGCAACAAGGTATTCACCGACAAAGAGCAATACCATCTCGACGACTTTCACGACGTTGAGTGGCTAGATGACGGTGCGGCGTTTACGTTCGTATCCGAACGCAGCGGCTGGCGACATATTCACAAGGTGTCGCGCGACGGACAGTCGATCGCCGATCTGACACCCGGCGACTACGACGTCTACAAACTGCTGTCCGTCGATGCGGCAGGCGGCTGGCTGTACTTCCTGGCATCGCCTGAGCATATGGGCCAACGCTACCTGTATCGAGCGCCGCTCGACGGTAGCGGGAGCAAGGAGCGGCTAACGCCTGCGCAATACGCGGGGACGAACACCTACACGTTCTCGGACGATGCGCGCCACGCCGTACATACACATTCGTCGTTCATGCAACCGCCGCAATTTCGCCTCATACAGCTCGATGGCCACCGGGTATTGCAGACGTTTGAAGACAACCAGGCGTTGGTCGATCGGCTCGCGCAGCTCAAGCTAGGCAAACACGAATTTTTCAAGATTCAAGTGCGCGACGGATTGGTGCTAGACGGCTACATCATTTACCCGCCGGGCTTCGACCCAACGAAACAGTACCCGATTATTAATTACGTCTACGGCGAGGTCGCCGGACAAACGGTGCTCGACGCATGGCCAGGTCTCAAGCACATGTGGCATCTGCTGATGTCGCAACGCGGCTATATCGTCGCGTCGGTCGATAACCGTGGTACTCCGTCATTACGCGGCCGCGATTTTCGTAAGGCACTGTACGGCGGAATCGGTATTTTGTCGTCACGCGATCAGGCCGATGCGCAGCGGGCAATGCTTGCGCAGTGGCCGTTTATCGATCCGGACCGCGTCGGCATATGGGGGCATTCCGGCGGTGGTTCGATGACGTTGAACGCGTTATTCCGCTACCCCGATCTCTACAAGGTCGGTATCTCGCGGGCACCGGTTCCCGATCAACGCCTTTATGACGCCATCTACCAGGAACGCTACTCGGGACTACTTGATGAGCACGCCGACGGCTACGAACAAGGCTCGCCGATCACGCATGCCAAACACCTGCAGGGTAAGCTGCTGCTCGTGCACGGTACCGGCGACGACAACGTGCACTACCAGGGCAGTGAGCGACTGATCGACGAATTGGTCCGTCACAACAAGCCATTTGATTTTATCGCCTACCCGAATCGCGCCCATAGCCTTCGCGAGCGTGAGGGCACGCTGCTGCACCTACACTCGGCAATGAGCGACTATTTCGACGAGCACCTGGCGAAGTAACACTTGGGCGCTCAATTGACGACGTTGTGTCGTTTCAGCACATCGATTAGTTGTTCGTGCGGTAAACGCGGGACGCGGTACCGATCCGCTCCCGTCATCGTTTCTGCGCCGATCATCGCGTTCACGACAGCTTCCTCGGTCGCTTCGACGGTGGCCACGAACACCGGCGTCAGCTGCGGATTGGCGAGTGTTCGCACCGCGGCAGGCTGCTCGGCAAACGCGACCTTGTTGGCCGTCGAAAAGGCAACAAAAATATCGCCTGACGAATCGCTGGCGCTGCTACCCAGACGGCCTAATCCGAGCGTAACGCGCCGCGCAACGCGCTTTAGCTGATGCGGCAGCAGCGGTGCATCCGTTGCGACGACGACGATGATCGAGCCAAATTCGGGCCTTTCTGACTGGGCCGTCGCGGCCGCGCAGGACGGTTCGATGCGGCCCTCGGGCACGTCGCCGGCATAGCAAATATGGGCGCCGGTGATCTCGCGGCCGACCGGAATACCGGCTATTCGCAGCCAGTCGCGTCGACCGTAGTTGCACTGCACCAGCACACCGACGGTGTAACGCCGAGCGCCAACCGATATCTCGCGCGACGCTGTACCGATACCGCCTTTGAACTCGTTGCAAATCATGCCCGTTCCGCCACCGACATTGCCCTCGGCCACCGGACCGCCGTTGGCAGCATCGAGCGCGGCGAACGCGTCGGCCTTCTGAACATGGAACCCATTGATATCGTTCAAACCCCCATAGGGAGCCCAGGCACCGTCCCAGGTCTCAGCGACGACCGGCAGCGACCACGCGAGCTGTCCGGCGGTTTTCTGAAGCGACCATTCGATGACCGCATCGCGAACGACGCCGACGCTATGGGTATTGGTGATCATGATTGGGCCGGCAAGCGTCCCGCTCTCGTCCATCCAGATCGTCCCGGTCATCTCGCCGTTGCCGTTCAGGGCGTGGAAGGCTGCGTAGGCGACCGCGGCGGGGTCGTCGCCGAACGGCACGATCGCCGTCACGCCAGTTCGAACCGGGCCTTGGCCGGCGATCAATGGCCCCTCGCCGGCGATGAGGGTCTGGTGCCCGACATGAACGCCGGCAACATCGGTAATCGCGTTTAACGGTCCCGGCTGCCCATCGAACGGAACACCCAGATCGCGCGCCCGCGGGCTAGGGCTAACGCCTTGGGCAGCGGCGAGTTCACTAGTGACGATCAGACTCAAGCCCAACAACGCTGTGGCTGCAATGCGGCTCACGGTAGTCTCCAACACGGCTCGCTCGGACGGTATCGACGCTAGCAGTTAACGTTTGGACCCTCAATATGCAGCTGCCTGTGAGCCTGCCCGCAGCCAGCCTTTCAGGCCTGTGGAACTTTGCGCCATTCATCGGGAATTTGTTGTTCAAAAAATACACGACGAATCTTGGCGTTATCCCAGCGCAAAACGTACCTACAGACCAACGGGTTCGCGAAAAAGCCCAACAACGCTCCAAACAAAAAACCGCCTGTCATGACAATGCACACGGCAACGATGGCTAATCCACCCCCTGGCTGAGTATCCAGCGCAAGCATTGGATCAATACCTACGTGGATAAGAACGTAGCGCAGAACGAAATACATCGCATACGAGACTGCGGTAGCGATGGTGAGTGGCAGAGTCATCAACGCCAGGCGCACGTGCAGCTTGATGGTGGGTCCGTAGACTCTATCGAATAGCGGTAGTTGCATGTTCCCGGAGCAGTTCGATGCGGCTAATCCTGGCATAGCGACCCGCACTGAAAACGTTAGCATAACGCCGGCCGGGCTTTCCTGGCGTTACCCAACACGAGACCGCACCACAGTCAGCACAAGATCTGCTAGGTTTAGGGCTCGTTACTGGCTGAGGAAACGCGGATGGTCAAGTACGCAGTTCTGGTAACCGTTGCGCTGGCGTTGTCGAACGCCGTTGCCGACCCGACGCCGTATCTGCCGATCGATAGACCTGTGCAGGTCGACGTCATGGATGTCGATGCACCCGATGACTACGAGCCACTGCGTCTTAAGCTGCTCGACGGCTACAAACAGCACCCGGCCTTGTTTAACGAGCATCTAATGAACGGCGGCACGCTAGCATCGTTGCCGTACGATGAACGGATTGGTCTTAGCGCTCAACAATTCGAACGCTACGTCACGATTGTCGATTTCGAGCTGAAGTTGCGACCATACGGCAGAATCACGTTCGACGCGCACTCCGATATGACCGGTATGCAACTCGAATTCAAAACTGAGCCCAGCGGCTTTCCGCTCAACGGTGTTACCTACGACGGCGAAAACGATACATTCATTACCGAGCACGGTACGCTCGATACGGTAACGTTTTTCCAAGACTCAGCGCTCGACCCGGAAATCGGTCGTTGGAGCGGCGTTAGCTACGAGTTGCTCGATGTTGATCAGGCCCGACAACGATTCCGCTCAGTGGCACTGCGCGTCGGGCAGCGTGAGTCGGACAGCAAGTACGTGATGGTCTACGATCTGACACAAGGCAATGCCGCTGGCCGTTTTACCGGTTTCCGCGCTATTTTAGTCTACGAGATGTAACCGCCGGTTTAGCCGATAGCATCGACCAAGGCGTCAACGATAAAGTCGGCGCGCTCGGGCGTCGCGTTTTCGCCCATCAAACCAATACGCCATGCCTTTCCGGCGAACTCACCAAGACCGGCGCCGAGCTCGATACTGCGCTCGTGCAACAGGCGTTGGCGAACAGGCGCATCGGTAACACCGTCCGGAATCTTGACCAGCGTTAACGAGGCCAAGCGATGCTCCGGCGCAACGATTAGCTCGAGTCCAGCGTCGCCGAGGCGGCGGTACAGATGAGCAGCCGCATCGGCATGACGTTGCCAGCGTATCGGCAAGGTCTCCACTTCGACGAGGCGCAGTGCCTCGTTGACGGCGTAGAGCGAATTGACCGGTGCCGTGTGGTGGTAGGCCCGGGTTTTCTCGCCGGTCTCGTAGTAACTCGCGAGCATGCTGACATCGGCAAACCAACTTTGCACCGGTGAGCGGCGGCCGCGGATTCGCTCGACTGCGCGCGGTGACAGCGTGATTGGCGACAGGCCCGGCACGCACGCCAAACACTTTTGCGATCCGGAATAGGCAACGTCGATACCCCAGTCGTCGACCTGTAAAGGCACACCCGATAACGACGTCACGCAATCGGCGACGACCAGGCAATCGTGCTCGTGTGCGAGCGCAGCAATACGCTCGGCATCGGAGCGCACGCCGGTGCTCGTTTCGGCGTGGACGAAGGCCACCAACACAGCATCGCCATGGCTTCGAAGTATCGCCGCGAGCGCGTTCGGATCGACCGGCTCACCCCAGGGCTGATCGACGGTGATGACGTTGGCACCGGCACGCTCCAGCATCGAGGTCATTCGCCCACCGAAAACGCCGTTGCGGCAGACAATCGCTTTGTCGCCACACTCGACTAAGTTGACGAGGCTCGCCTCCATCCCAATCGTCCCCGGCGCCGACAGTACAAACGTCAGCGGGTTGCTCGTTTGGTAGCAATACCGCAATCGCTCGCTGACGGTATCCATCAGTTCCAGAAACGCGGGATCGAGATGGCCGACGGTGGGCTGGGCCAATGCCGTCAAAATGCTGGCCGGTACGTTGGTCGGCCCCGGCCCGAACAAGTGCCGAGAGGGTAATACAGTCACGATGCTTCCTTGAGGACAGTGTTGGTAAGAGCCTAACCGAGGCGCGCCTTGCTCGCATTACCGGCGATTGCCGCTAACCCCCGTCAGACCGCAACGACGCTTCCCGATCGAGCGCGGCCTGAACGCTGGCGTACGTCGAGACCAAGTACGGTACGCAGTAGGTCAGTGGAATTTTCCACACATGCTGCATCTGCAGCGCTCCGCTAAGAAGCGCATCGCCGTTGTTGATGAGCGTAAGCACGGTTCCGACGATCAAACAAACGTGCGAACTGCGGCGCACGATGTCCGCTCGTGTCGCAATCGCGAGCCACGCTTTCACACGCGTGACACCACGCCTAGCGAATCTTTAGCGTCCACGCGATCAGACCTCCAACAGCGAACGGGGCGGCAAACAACAAGAAGTTTTGCGCCATATCGAAACCGGCAGCAATCAGTAAGCCCGCGACGTACGGGCCGATGACGGCCCCCGATCGGCCGAGCCCCACGCACCAGCCAATACCCGTGCTGCGTATCGACGTTGGGTACGCCTTTACAGCCGCGCTGTACATACCGGTGAAGCCACCTTGTAAGGCGATAC
>JBCDBO010000065.1:0-17768 GCA_039183535.1 Pseudomonadota bacterium
AGACGCTACGATCGGCGACTAACGCGCGACTTCTTTGAGAGGGATTTCTCACGACCACACAAGCGCACTCAGTCGTAAAGTAAGAAATCCAAGCTTACGCGTGTAAACAACTCCGGATACTCCATCATTGCCCAGTGGCCGCAATAGGGAATCAGGTACCCGGCACTGTTTTCGATCAGCTCCAATAACCGCAGGCCACTTGCAAGTGGCACAACAACATCTTGCTTGCCATGTACGACTAGCGTTTTGTGTTTAAGGCGGGCAATAAAGTCATCGGACCGATGCAGACCCTTTTGCGCTTTAATCCAGCTCATAAATGCTGTGTAACCTTTGCGCACGCCAGGCTCTATCGACAGTTCATGTCGATATGCGATCAAGTCGTCGCTAACCGGAAAGTCCGGGTTGGCTAAACTACTGATGATCCGTCGCATCCCGGCCGGGGTGAAGTCATATTCAGTAAGGGCTTTAAGCGGCTCGTTGACGCCCGTTTCGATTCCGGCGCTGCCCATAAGAATGACTTTATCGACGAGATCCGGCTTGAGCAGAGCGGCTCCTATGGCTGTTAGCCCGCCTGTCGAATTGCCCACCAGGTGTACAGGCCCAGCGTCCAGTGCCTCAATGAAATCCGCCAATTGCTGATCGCGTGCATCCTGTGAGTACGTAAACTCATCCGGATCCGGTTTGTCGCTCAGTCCGAAGCCAACCAGATCAATACAAATCGCACGAACTTTTTCGGCAAACAAAGGTAGGCAGGTCCGCCAATTGCCCCAGCCGTCTGCACCCGCTCCACCACCATGAATGAGAATTGTCGGAACGCCCTCGCCGCTCTCGATGTAGTGTGTTTTTATTCCACCTGCGGTCAGATACTTCGGTGTCGGCTTTGACTGCAGGATAGGATTATCGCTCATGCTAGTTCCTTTCGAGATAGTGGCGTCACTGGCGACTGACATCGACAGCACTTTACTTTGAAGAATATCTTGGTCACAAAGCTTTCCGACATTTTTCTCTATTGTCCGGTTCAATTCAAGCGCTTCAGCTGACTGTAATCGAAGCGTGATTCAGCAAGATATTAGTTACTCTTGTAACTGGCTGATCGAAGACCGCCTCGTGGGAGTACATATCCGCCAGTCAATGACGTTGCATTCTCCTTTGCAGACTCTGTATTTTTTGGGTCTGGTGAACGTGCAGATCGCGACGTGGCTGCAGCTGCTAACGCCCGCACCAGCAATGGACGAAATCCTTCGATGATGAATCTGCCCGACAACATTCTCGCCTCTAGATTGGTACTAGACTCGACCAATCCCGCTGAGGTACGGACACAGGTTGAGCAAATTTTTGTTCGCCATTCCATGCGTGTTGCACCGAGCACTCCGCGGCTACACGCGCTTCTTTGGCATAAGCCGCTGCGCAATTTGTCGTTGAGTGTTGTCAAATACGGCTGTCGCGTTCTCGTCGAGCCCGACCCGCTCAGTACATTCTATTTGCTGCACCTCAATTTGGCGGGCGTTTGCGAAGTCGCGCACGGTTCTCACCGGTTGACCGTCGACAAGGAACGGGCGGCGCTACTCGTACCCAACCGACGCTACGAAGTACGGTGGCACGAATCGAGTAAGGCACTTGCTATACAAATACCCCAGACGTGCATGCGTAGCCACGCACGACAGTTTCTCGGCGTGGAATTACCGGAAGATACCGAGTTCGCGCCGTCGCTCGACCTAACAACGTCGAGCGGTCAAGCTCTATTACGATTCATTCGATTTCTGGTCGATGATGCAGAGCACGATTGCGGTGTAACCGCGAATCCAATGACTGCGCAATTTCTTGAGCGGGCGCTGATAGATACGATCCTTCGGCTGCAATTGCCGACCTACTACCCCGACCCCGTTCGAGCGAACTCAATGGCACTACCTCAAGTTCTTCCATCGCACGTTCGCAAGGCGAAACAGTATATGATGGACAATGTTGAAAAGCCGCTACGAGTCCCTGAGGTCGCCGCCTTTGTCGGTATCTCCGAGCGCTCGCTGTCGGCTAACTTCAATCATTTCCTCGGCATCGCACCCGCTCGCTATTTCCTATACATGCGATTGGATCGTGCTCGAAGCATGCTACAAAATGCCGATCCGTATCTCCGTGTAAGCGATGTTGTCCACGAGTTGGGATTCAACCATCACAGCCGGTTCTCCGCCGCTTATAAAGAGCGATTTGCGGAGTCTCCGGCCGAAACTCTCTGGCGCAATAAAAGGGTCGTAGCGCCCTCATAAACGTCGAGGTAGTCCCGCGATGCGAACGCAATGCCTGTCGCTTTGCCGATAGATCAACGCGGCTTACGCGATTGTCTAACGCGGCAGCTACAGATCGCTAGCGAACCTCGAAGCGGGCGTACGCCTCGCCGAACGCCGTTGCGATTTGCGTGTCCTCAGTGCGCTGTGATTCCGAAGCCAGTAGGTTACCGAGTCGCAATCGGCCACCGACAGCGCAGCTAGATAGTGCCCGGAGGCGCTGCCTACGCGATGTAAATCAGCCTCTGTTTCCATTCAACACTCCTGTATTCACGTCAGCTTGTCGCTTGTGGCGTTTTTACTTGTGACAAGGGCCAGCCGTCGTGTTTGCCACCAATCTCAAGCAGTCGAATTATTAGATCATCAAAATTATGTTTGTAACATAGCTTTTTCCGAGATACGGTATGGGTTCGGCTTAGCGGGAGGAACAACAAGTGATGCGAGGAATTTTGATGCGATGGCTTCGACCCTCAAATGTCGTAGCGAGAGGCAAGCTGGCGTCCATCAGCACGACCGTGCTTGGTGTTGGAATATTAGTAGGGCCTGTTCCGATGCTCTCCAATGTAGCGGTAGCACAACTGGATGAGATCGTCGTGACCGCACGAAAACGTGAGGAGAGCCTTCAAGACACGCCAATTTCGATTAAGGCGTTCTCGGGTGAAGACCTGGAGGTTCGCGGTGTAACGAACCTGTTTGCGATTGGCCAATACACGCCCAATATGACCTTCGACAAGGCCGCAACGATCGGCGGTAGCAACAATGCCGCTGTCGTTTACATTCGCGGCATTGGGCAAGATGCCGCGGTTCCTACCATCGACCTCGGCGTTGGAACGTATGTAGACGGGGTCTATCTTGCGAGAGCCGTTGGCGGAGCCCTCGAGCTTATCGATGTGGAACGAATCGAAGTGTTGCGCGGCCCGCAGGGGACGTTGTTCGGACGCAATACGATTGGTGGTGCGATTAACATCACGACACGAAAACCAACCGAGGAGTTCGCGGCAGATGTAGGAATCACCTACGGCTCAGACCAGTTGGCAATCGTGCGGGCAGGTGTAAACGGGGCACTTACCGACGAGCTGTTTGCCAAAGGGGCAATAATGTTCAAGGACCGGGATGGCTACGTTTTTCGGCCAGACGGTACCGATTTCGGGGATGAGCACATGTTCTCGGGGAACGCTGCCTTTCGATGGGAGCCTGTTGATTCACTGACCGTTGATGTCAACGTTGATTACACGCATAGCACCACGAACGGCGCGCCATTTATTATCGAGAGTTTGGATGCAAACGCCGCGTTCCCAGCCTTTTACAACGGCTTTCTCGTGCCGCCCACTGAGGGTTGCTTTGTGCCTCCGCCGGTTGGGATGGGCAGCACCAACACCCCTAACCCGCTTTGCTACAACGCGCAGTGGCTACCAGCGGACGACAGTACCGACTTTGGCACCCTCCCCCCAAAGGATGACTTAGAGGTATTTGGAGTGTCCGCGACGATCGAATACTCGATCAACAGCAACCTGACTTTCAAATCGATTACGTCGTACCGCGATACCGAAAGTCAGTATGCGCTCGATCAGGATCATTCACCGCTAACACTGTTCCATGTAGAGACGGATACGGAACAAGATCAGTTCACACAAGAGCTGCAACTGCTTGGTACAGCCTTAGATGACAAGCTCCAATGGATTTTGGGCGCGTACTACTTTGAGGAGGAAGCGTTGTATGTCGAGACGATCACGTTTCCACCAGTTGATTTTCAGTCGGGCGGAACTGTGGACAACGATAGCGTCGCCTTGTTTGCCCAGGGAACCTATGACGTTACCGATCGATTGAATTTTACGGTCGGTCTTCGCTATACCGACGACACCAAACGATTCACGCCCGACCAATTCATCGTCGCGAATCGAAATGACGCTGTACCACCGCCGCTAGTGGGCTTTGGCCCAGGCCAGGTGCCTCCTATACCGCCGCCCGGCTTTCCGATCCTGCCGCCGACACAAGCGACCGCCAGCGTTTCGGAGGTAAATCCCATGGCCAGCATCGGTTATCAGTTTACGGATGAATTGCTGACCTATTTAACGTACTCCGAAGGCTTCAAAAGCGGTGGTTTCACTCAACGAATTTTTCCACCGTTAGCGGAAGCGCCGTCGTTCCTACCGGAATTCGTCAGCGTCTATGAGCTCGGTTTGAAGTGGGAGGGACTGGGGAACCGCCTTCGACTAAACGGCGCTTTCTTTTTCAGCGACTATGATGATCTGCAGATTGTTTCGCAGTCAATGTCGGTCGCACCGCTCGTTCAAAACGCAGGCACCGCAGAGATAAGTGGGTTCGAACTCGATTTCCAAGCAGTTCCGGGCGACGGTTGGTTAGTGCAAGGTGGGATCGGCTTCATCGACGGGGAGTACACCGAAATCGATCCGGGTACGGGGCTGACACTTGATAATGAACTGGTGAAGACACCGGAATGGACGGCAACGGCAACGGTGTCGTACACCTGGGAACTCGCTAATGGTGCGACTCTGACGCCGCAAATCGATACGACCTACCGCGACTCGTACTTTAGTAACGCCATTAACTCGCCGAATACGCAACAAGACGCATTTTCGTTGCTTAATTTTGGTATCACGTATCAAACTGAGGACGGTGCATGGACAGTTTCGGTGCTTGGACAAAATCTCTCCGATGAGCGGTTCATTTCAGCTGGATTTTCAGAGCAAAACGGGCCAACCAGCTCGCTGGGGACAGCTGAGTTAATCAGGGATCGTGGCCGTCAGTGGCGAGTGGCCGTTAAGCGTCGATTCGACTAAACAACGCACGTAAGGGTAAGCAAAGTTTGTGGCATCGATCACGTATGTACACCGCGACGGTACACGTACCGTCGCGGATGTACCGAACGGTTACACTGTAATGGAAGGCGCCGTGGATAACGGCGTAGAGGGTTTGCCAGCCGAGTGCAGCGGAGCATGCGCTTGCGCAACGTGTCACGCGTATATCGATCCGGAATGGACTGATCGTCTGCCAGCGATGGACGACATGGAAGATAGCATGCTCGAGCTTGCTTCGGATCGGCAAGACACTAGCCGCCTAACCTGCCAAATCGAAGTCAGCGATGCCTTAGATGGGCTGATCGTCCATATAGCCGATAATGGGGAGTGATACGTAGGCTAGAGATAATCCCCGAGGTCGGCGGCCCCCCAACGGAACGGCAGTGTACGCCGGAAATTGTGGCGCTCGGCGGGCCGCGATACTGGCGGCTTTGTAGCGTCAATTGCCATTTTTCCGGTGAGACGTCGACGGGCGTCACCGGCCGCAACGCGCGCCGAAGGATCAATCGGATGCCCGCGCATGTCTTTAATGATGATTACATCGCTCGCCGGTTCAACCCGGGTCGCAAGACTCCAATGAATGTCTTTCACGTTCTCGATGTCAATATCATCATCGATAGCTATCGCAAGCTTGACGTTCGGAAAACGTTGCGAAAGACAATGAACAAGCATTTCGCGAACTTGGCCATCGTACCGCGGAGTTACCTTGATCACGCAGGCTAGAGTGCCGCTCCACGGCGTGTACATTACATCGTGCACCGTGTTATCCAGCCGACGCAACTGCTGTAGAAGAAGTGCCTCGTGCGGCAATCCGATCAGGGATTGATGGTCGGTATACAGCAAGGTATTGATCTGGCGCATTATCGGTCGTTCTCGTCGAGTCACCGCCGTAACCTGAAAAACTGGCTGCTTGGTCACACCCGGGACATAGTAAAGCGCTTGTGAGGGACCTGGCCCTTCATCAACACGACGACCATCACCGTGAACATATCCTTCAATAACTACCTCACTATGACTCGGCACCATAATCGGCTGAGTCTCACAAGGCACGACCTCGATGCTCTCGCCGAGCAGCGGCCCAACCATGTCGAGCTCGCCAAACTGACGAATGTGATCCAACACGCTGTAGCTACCCATAATCTCGTACGCTGGATGCAGACCCATGACAAATGCCATCGGCATGGGCTCGTTCCGCTGTTCGTGCTTAGCAAGGATTGAGCGCATATGCACTGAACTTCCAATGAAGTACGTCGCCGTCTCTGCATCCAGCGGCGTCATACGAGTCCAGGCGAGATTCTGATTGCCAGAATCTGGATCACGGCAAACGGTCATCGCCATGAGGGCCGGCCCCATATCCTCCTCGCCATTCTGAAAAGCAGGAATATCGGTAAGCTGAGCATTACTGCCGGTCGCTATGACTTCTTTGCACGGCCCGTACTCAGCAGTTTTCGGAGGCTGTGGGGGTAGCAGCAATCGATCTGCAAGTGTCGTCAATACCAGATCTGGCGAGACTCCGAAGATTTTCGCCTGTACATGTCTAGAGCACATCAATAGATCGGTCAATCGCCAGTTGGGAAAGCCTTTTAGCGAGTCGAACAGAACCGGTTGCGCGGCTTGATTGATCAGTGAACTCACATCTCGTAGATCGACGGTCTTACGGACCGTCAGTAGATGTGACTCTATATCGCTTAGATAAGTGCGTAAGTCGGATGCCATCGTTAATCTCATCGGTAGGTCACTGTACAAATATGCGGTGCGTTTTGCACGAGGAGCAAGACCGCTATATATATTTGTCACAAAGCTTCTTATACTCTCTTTATTAACTCTTTGTCATTTAGATGTAATGCGTACGCCGATGAACGTCGGTGGCCCATACATCGCGGTACAACAGGGTTCGGCCCACGTCAGTAACGTCGATTACTTCGGCGCGTTTATGCTCTTTTGGTGAGAAACAGTGTTCGATAAAAATCTGCATGGATTCCATATACGCAAGTGGTTCAGCTATTCCGAAGAGGTACTAGCCAATGAAACCGGTAAAGCCGCCGACGGCCCACCGATCAACAAGTTTGTTATCGCAGCCGCCATTGACAATCCCTACGCCGGTTCTTATCACGAGGATTTGTCTCGGGTCATTGCCGACTCACCCTATTTGGGCGAAGCGTTCGGTCACCGGATCCAGCGTACAACCGATATCAATACGATCGAGAGCTACGGAAAGGCGATCTTAGTCGGAGTCAATGGGGAGTACGAACATGGCAATGCATTTCTGACCAGTGCCGCTGCAAATCCTGTACGTGACGCTCTTGGCGGCGGTCAAGCCTGGGTCCCTTCCACTGGCAAAATCGGCGTACCAGGCACAATTTTGGATATCCCCCTCGCGCACAAGGATGCGCTGTACGTTCGCTCGCACTATGACACCGTTTCTGTGTCGTTCAATGACGCACCGAGGCCTAACGAAGTCGTTATTGTTTGGGCGTTCGCGACGCGTGGCCGTTTACACGCTCGGCTTGGCGGTCTTGCGGCCGAAGACGCGGAGCGAAAAAACGGCCTCACGTGAAGACCATACCGCGAATTACCAATCGCAAGGTAGATGTTGACTTGGGTGGGTACTTAATTCGGATAAACGATTCCGAATCAGGTTAGTCGAGTCGGGTCGGGTTGATTATCGTGATTGGT
Organism: Pseudomonadota bacterium; assembly: GCA_039183535.1. GTDB lineage: Bacteria > Pseudomonadota > Gammaproteobacteria > Steroidobacterales > Woeseiaceae > JBCAXA01. The sequence goes on from JBCDBO010000065.1 coordinate 7,775, forward strand.
AATCGAATAGCCCTTCCTTGCACTGAATTAGAGAGACTACCGGATGCGAAACGATGATGGCCCATACCTTGCGCCGCTGCGCCGAGAAGAGGTCCCACAGCTGGAACCGTTGTTCGAAATGTGTATGGAGCTCCTTGGTTTTGTGGCCAATGATCTCCTAACGATTGCGCGTAAACCAGAGTTTGCACAGAAGATTCTCGAATTCACGATGACGGTGATGGATGAATCGACGTTGCCTGATGATCTGATTAACTTGATCAATCTGTTGGCGAGCGCCACGGCCGGATGTCGATACTGCACCGGCCATACCGCGAATCGCGCGGGTGAGTTCGGTATGGATGCAGCCAAAGTTGCTGCAATCTGGGAATTTGAATCGAGCCCCTTGTACTCAGAACGTGAGCGGGCCGCGCTAATGTTTACGCTAAAAGCATCGCAAACCCCGAGTGGGCTAGACAAACCAGATTTCGAGGCAGCAAGTAAGCACTTCTCGGATACGGAAATCGTCGAGATGCTCATGATTATTTGCCAGATGGGCTTCTGGAATCGCTGGAACGACTCGCTGGCGACAACACTTGAGCCAACGCCACTCGCGTTCAGCAAAGCGACATTACCGGGAACACGTTGGCAAGCAGGTAAGCACGACTCCATGTGATTTGGCGCCGAACATGCGATCAATCAGAATTGTTGGATAAAAATACATATGACCCGAAGTAAAGGACCCTATCTCCAGCCATTACGACGTGAAGACTGCCCAGCACTAGAACCGACATGGGCAGCCCTAGAAGAGTTTCTCGGCTTCGTACCGAACGCTGAGCTGATCATGGCACGTATGCCGCGGAGTACCGCAATTCTTGTTGATGCCGTACGAATCTTCTTTTCAACCGCCTCACTACCGACGGAGTTACTATCGCTCGTTGGAATGCTGTCGAGCTCAACCGCCGGTTGCGACTATTGCGCATCACACAACCTATCAAAGGCGTACGATGACGGCGACTCGATGCAAAAGATGGCGGTCGTCTGGGAATTCGAAACTCACCCACTATTCAGTGACGCGGAACGGGCGGCGTTAGCGTTTACGGTCAAGGCCTCATCAAGTCCCAATGCTGTCACTAAGGCGGATGTAGATCTCTTGCTCACCCACTACACCGAGACTGAAGTGACTGAAATAACCGCCGTTGTTAGCATGTTCGGCATATTCAATCGCTTTAACGATTCCGTCGCCGTTACCCTGGAATCGACGCCATTGACACTTGCGAAAAAGTACTTGGATAGCGATCGCTGGCAGGTAGGCGTGCATGCTAAGTAGACCGCCCTCTGCGGAAACGTAGTCCGTAACTTGTAAGAGTCACAACCCTAACCTTCCTTAAATGAAGGCGAGCCCGCCATCGCACGTATAAAGCGTCGTCTGAGTAACGTATTGCGTTACCCAAACTGACGCCATTGCTTGGATCGGATGCCATATCCTGCGCGAACAGCTAATACAAAAAGCAGCATCGCGAAGTGTTTGTCGCGAGAAACCTTTGTAACAAAGGTTTAAGTGCGTTATAAAGGACGCCCAAGACAAAGATCTACGAGTCGAAGAATCGACTAAGCCATGAAAGTCGCGGTAACAAACCTAGCGAAGATCGTTTCGGGCGACTTCAATGAGCCCTACGTACCTGGCGACACCGTCGTAATGGTAGACGGCGTGATAACTGACATCAGTAACGCTGAATCAGCCGTACTCAGTACCTGCGATGTCGTTATTGATGCCGACGGTGCGATAGCCATACCTGGATTGATTGATTCGCAGATCCACAACACGTTTGGTGACTATACGCCGCGGCAAAAAACGGTCGGGTTTCTTGAGAGCTACGTGCACGGCGGTGTTACAACCGCAATTAGCGCATCGGAAGTGCATGTAACAGGCCGGCCGAAGGACCCGGAGGGCGTCAAAGCACTGGCCGTGGCCGCGCATAAATGCTTTGAGCACTATCGCCCGGGCGGTATGCGCGTTCACGCGGGATCAATCATTTTAGAGCCAGGATTACAGAAACAGGATTTTAAAGAGATTGCAGACAAAGGTGTCTGGCTCGCGAAAGCCGGCTTCGGAGGCGTACAGACACCGTTCGATTACGTGCCGATGATCGCCTGGGCCCGAGAAGCAGGCATGATCACAACTGTACATACCGGCGGTGCGTCAATTCCAGGGTCATCGGGTATCTGGGCCGAACACCTGATCGCCATGAATCCACACGTATCGTTTCACGTTAATGGCGGACCAGTCGCGATGCCGGAGGCAGGTTTCGCGAAAATGGTCAACGAGAGCAGCATCGCTCTGCAAATTTGTACGGCCGGTAATTTACGGACAGCTCTTATGCTTAGCGACATGGTGTGCGAAGCGGATCAATTCGATCGGTTTCTTATTGCCACCGATACACCAACGGGGAGCGGCATCATGCCTCTTGGGATGATGTACACGATAACGCACCTAGCAAGCCTAACCAAGTTACCGGTTGAGTGGGCCATCGCGGCGGCCACCGGCAACAATGCCCGAACGTATGGACTGAACAACGGCTTTCTTGCGACAGGCAAGGATGCTGATCTGCTAGTTTTGGACGCGTGCATCGGTGGGTCTAAAGACAACGCACTGGACGCTATTCGTAATGGCGATATCGCCGCCGTATGCGCCGTCATTACCGACGGTATTCCGCGTTTTGTTGGACGAAGCCGGAATACACCCGCCGGCATCAAAGACGTCCGTGTGTCACACAGTACCGTTATTGACCATTTTGCCACCCAATCTCATTGAGTTAGGGGCCTATTTTTCGTTACAGCCTTACGGCGCAAAACAGAGCGGCTGTACTGAGGCAACTGCAGCAACGGATAAACACTGAGACCAACAATAATAATCGCTTTGCGAAAATTTCGAACCACATTAAGAGTTGCGAACCACATAAACTGGGCAGTCATATGACCATGGTAACTGACATCACGACCGACACTTTCGACGCAGGCGTCCGAGACTGTGACTTACCTGTTCTCGTCGATTTTTGGGCCCCTTGGTGCGGGCCGTGCAAGATGATACTTGCGTATCTTGACGCGATTGCGGAACAGTTTTCTGGTCGTGTAAAGGTTTGCAAAATCAATATCGAAGATAACCAAACACTCGCTAATCGTTTTAAGGTTCGAACGGTGCCAACGCTTTTGCTCATGCGAGGCGGTGATATTGAGCGAACCGCTATCGGAGCGATGACCAAAGGCCAGCTTATCCAGTTGCTGGATGACGCCGTCTAAACAGCTACTGTTCGTTTATCCCGCACTTTTCGTTCAACAGTCGCGAGCGCGCACCAAATCTAGCGCTACGTCGACGATCATATCTTCTTGGCCGCCGATCATACGTCGCCGGCCGAGCTCAACGAGAATATCGCGGGTGTCTATACCATAGTCAGCGCTGGCTTTTTCAGCGTGCCGCAGGAAACTCGAGTACACGCCGGCATAACCCAGTGACAGAGTTTCTCTATCCACACGGACCGGCCGGTCCTGGAGTGGTCGTACCAAGTCATCGGCAGCATCCATAAGTTTGAAAAGACTGCAGTTGTGCGCCCAGCCTTTTCGGTCTGCGGCTGCAATGAACACTTCTAGTGGCGCGTTGCCGGCACCGGCGCCCATTCCGCTCAGACTGGTATCGATGCGGGTGACACCATTCTGTACGGCGACAATGGTATTCGCGACGCCGAGAGACAAATTGTGATGCGCATGGACGCCGAGTTCTGTCTGCGGCTTCAGTGTTTGCCGCATGGCGACCACCCGGTCCCGATAGCCGTCCATATCTAAGGCACCCCCGGAATCGGTAACGTAAACGCATTGCGCACCGTACGACTCCATTAACTTGGCTTGCTTCGCTAGACGGTCTGGTTCGATCATGTGGCTCATCATCAGGAAACCAACCGTGTCCATACCAAGGTCACGCGCCGCGGCAATGTGCTGGCGCGCGATATCCGCTTCCGTGCAGTGTGTTGCGATTCTCACCGAGCGCACACCAGCGGCGTGCGCGCGCCGTAAGTCGTCGATAGTTCCGATACCCGGCAGTAACAACGTTGTGAGTATTGCACGATCGCAAACGTCCGCAGCGGCCTCCAGCCATGCCCAATCAGTGCAGGCACCGAATCCATAGTTGAAGCTCGATCCGCTCAAGCCGTCACCATGGGCTACCTCGATAGCGTCGACGCCGGCATCGTTCAGTGTTCGAGCAATTTCTCGAACGTGATCAATACTGTATTGGTGCCGAATCGCATGCATTCCGTCACGAAGCGTCACATCCTGTATGTACAGTCGCTCTGGGTGTAAACCATTAATAGTCATGTACCAGTTTGCCGTTGAGTAAAGCGGCGCTCTGCAATCTGCTCTGCTGTGGCAAGTGCGGCGGACGTCATAATATCCAGATTACCGGCATACGCTGGCAGGTAATCGCCTGCCCCTTCGACCTCTAAAAATACGGATGTCTTTATACCGACAAATTCTCCGTAGCCGGGGATCGAAATCGGGTTATTCGCGCCAAAATGTTTATACTGCACGGCTTGCTTTAGCCGGTACCCCGGAACAAATTTTTGCACCCTGCTGACCATGTTCGAAACGGATTCGTCGATGAGTGCGGTGTCGACCGTGTCCGAGAGCGTGATTACAGTATCGCGCATAATCATCGGCGGTTCGGCGGGGTTCAGAATGATTATTGCTTTCCCCTTTTTCGCTCCACCAACACGCTCAAGGCCAGCAGCCGTCGTCGCTGTGAACTCATCGATATTGGCTCGTGTGCCAGGGCCCGCGCTGCGCGAGGAAATCGACGCAATAATTTCTGCGTAGTGTACGTTTGCTACTTGACTGACAGCTGCAACGATTGGGATTGTCGCCTGCCCACCGCACGTCACCATATTAAGGTTGTCTCGATCGAGGTTTAGATCGCCGTTTACCGATGGAACAACGTAAGGACCGAGCGCGGCCGGCGTGAGATCGATAATAGTCTTGCCAGCAGTGGTGACAATATCGTGATGATGACGATGGGCGCCGGCCGACGTTGCATCGCATACAATATCAATGTCCGCCCACAACGGATGCTCCACCAAACCATTCAGACCTGTGTGAAGGGCTGTGATCCCGAATTTCCGAGCACGTGCCAAACCATCGGACGCCGGGTCAATGCCTACTAGCGCCGCTAGTTTCAACGACTTGCTTCGCTGAATCACCTTGACCATTAGATCGGTGCCAATATTGCCCGATCCGACAATCGCTAGCTGGACTAGACTCATCGTGACCTTCTATGCTTCAAACGTGAAATCGACGGCTCCGATTCCGCCGATTTCTGCCCGGACGTAGTCACCCGGTTCAAGAACGACCATTGGCCCAAGTGCGCCGGTCAAAATGATATCGCCGGCTTTAAGCGACTCGCCTCGCCGCGCAAGCGTCCGCGCTAACCAGACAGCCGCATGTAATGGATTTCCCAAACAGGCAGCGCCGACTCCTAATGACGCAATGGAGCCATTCACCGTCAGCACCATTCCGCATGTGTACAAATCGATGCCGTCCAACGAATGTATCGTGTCTCCCATCACAAAATAGGCAGCCGAACCGTTGTCGGCAACCGTATCGGCAAAGGTAATCTGCCAGTTCCTTATCCGGCTATCGACCACTTCTATTGCAGCGACGACCGACTCGACCGCGTCGGCCAGCGTAGCGACGTCGCAGTCCTCAAAAAAAAGGTCCTTACCGAGAATGAACGCGACCTCGGCCTCCACTTTCGGCTGCAGGACACTATTTCGAGGTAGCACCGACCCGCTGGTCATCTTCATATCGTCAAACAACACGCCAAAATCTGGTTGATCAACGTCGAGCTGAGCCTGAACTGCCTTAGACGTTAGCCCGATCTTATGCCCGATCAAACGCCGGCCTTTGCGTTTCCAATGCTCGGTGTTTATCGACTGCACTCGATAGGCGCCATCTGCATCGTTGGGTGCCAACGCACGTCGAAGCGGCGCCAGCGGCGCGGTTCCATACGCTTCGCGGATCATCTGTGCCGTTTTCTCAAGCAGCTGCACGGAAGACTTAACCAATGTTTGGACCTGCGACTGTTATTGCATAGATGATCAAATGTCTTGCTCTTCGGATGAGGTTAAGACCCGCTTAGCAATACGCATCGTGTCTATGGCCGCTGGCACGCCACAATAGGCAGCGACTTGCAAAACAACTTCGCGGATTTCCTCCGCAGTACAGCCGTTGTTCAATGCCCCACGCAAATGCAGCTCAACCTCATGGGTTCTATTCAGTGCTGATAGCATCGCAATGTTCAGAAGACTCCTTGTGCGTCGATCGATCCCTTCTCTCGTCCACACGGTTCCCCAGCAGAACTCCGTGACCATTTCTTGCATCGGCCGCCAGAATTCGTCGCTGTCCACTAAGGCGCTGTTAACGTAGTCGTTGCCGAGAACCGCACGACGGACCGATTCGCCTGCCGTATAGCGATCTCCGGCATCGTCTGACATTGGTGCCCCTCTATTGGGTTACATTCGTGGTAAGCGCAATTTGAAATCCGCCGATAATAGGATTCTTGTAGCTTTGTTACAAAGCTTTGTCAAGGTTCTTTATAGCCTAGGTCTACGCGTCATTGTCCTTCCAACGCTTCACTGCATCGGTCTGTATATCAAACAGGTCAAGTACGCGACCTACGGTGTGGCTAACCATATCGTCAATGCTCTCAGGCATGCTGTAAAACGCAGGAACCGGTGGATACACGATTCCGCCTGCTTCGGTGACACTGAGCATATTTCGAAGGTGAATCATGCTAAGAGGGGTTTCTCTAGCAACCAAAACCAAACGTCGACGCTCTTTTAGAATGACGTCGGCGGCCCGGGACAGCAGTGACGTTGCTGTTCCGTTCGCGATCTCCGCCAGGGTTTTCATAGAACATGGTGCGACTATCATACCGAGTGTCTGATAAGAGCCGCTGGCAATACACGCCGCAATGTCAGAGTTGCGATATACCACGCTAGCAAGATCAGCGAACGCTGCGTATTTCAGGCTTGTTTCGTAGGCCATCGTCACTTTCGCCGAATCTGTGACAATCAAGTGCGTCTGAATATTGGTGGCTGCCAATAACTCCAGCAGTCGGTAGCCAAAAATAACGCCGGATGCTCCGGATACGCCAACAATAATCCGTCGCGCGGGTGCCATGCCGATATCCTTTGGTTGTGCTCGCTGAAGGAAACCAGTGTTCTCTACGAAATTTCCGACTCAGAAGTCGACAACGCGTGAGATCACTCCTTCCCGCATACGGCTGCTTAGCCACTGATTATTGCTCATCGATGGCGGAGTCGATGTGACTGGTGGTACGTCGTAGCGTCGACGGTCATCAATAGCTTCCGGAAAACGCTAGTTAGTTCTGAAATGTGTTCAGCGCCGCAGAAAGTAGTCGGGTACCGTCGCTCGAAGGTGGGATCGACTGTGTCGCTGTTCCACCGGAACCGATCTCATTGAGGAGCCATTGCATAGCAATGACGGACAACAACGAACAACCGCCTAGGCGGAGCAACCCCGGCCCCGATTTTTTCGATGGTGACCCCGATTGGACTGAGTTACGCGATGAGACTCTAGAGCGTGTACTCAGCCACATAGGTTTCTCCTCAAGGCCAGAACCGACGATCGCCACGCTTAATGAGATAGCCAAGCAGTGGTCGCGGCACTTCGGTTACGACAATATCGCTAAGCGTATTTACCTCGAAGAGAAGCAGACCGGTGCGTTTCCTCTAATGGACCCCAATGACTACTTCGAATTTGCGCTCGCTCACGGTACCGGCGGTGGCTGCTGGCCAAGCGGCGAAGCGGCATTCGGATTGCTGCGACGTCTCGGCTTCGACGTAGAACGTATCGCCGGCACCATGCTAGCCGTGGGCGATATCCTGTTCCCCGCCCATGGCGCGTTGAACGTCTATTTTGGCGACCGCGTATTCCGTATGGAACCGAGCCTCGGCGCCGACGCAGCGCTTGAACTCATCGATGGAACAGCGACTCGTCATGATACAAAAGCGTATGGTCTGTGGCAGAACGGCGATCGTCAGGTTTGGTGGCAACCGGGCCACACTCTAAACCCAGTCGAAACGACGATGACGCTAAGTAAGTTGAGCTCCGCCTTTTTTTACTACCGTAATGAGGCAACAAAACAGTTCAGCATTTTTAACGCGTCAGCCTACATACGAAGAACGCGAAATGACGGATCGCTCACGTATGCTCAAGGGAAACTTATTGAGATCGATAAATACGGTGAGATGACTGCTGCACCGGTCGATCCCGCAAGCCTGAAATCGGTCCTCGTCGAGCAATTTGGGCTATCTGAGGAGATCGTTGATCGATTACCAGTCGATCGAGACGGTGTCGCTTTTGCGGATCATCAATAGACCTCGCTAGACCAATCAAGCGGTCTCGGTCTGACTGTGCGGTATGGATTTTGGACTTCCCCGTGTTTGACTGACACCTCTTTGCCTCAAAACGAGGTTTGCTGAAACTTGCCGCAACGCAGAATCGATCGCTGATCCGCGGTCCCCGGAGAGTTGGCACGATCAAAGACTGTTGCCATACCTGCTTGATTGCGAAATAAACAAGCGATTTTTCGTTGCTCGATATGGTTCCAGATTAAACACGTCTCCGCTAGTATCCGCGATTTTCGCGGTACTGTGTTTTGGTATGGAGACCTAAATGACTGCTAGGATTATCGCCTTCGTCGTCAGCATCGTTCTTATGACATCGGCCGGGGCCGATGAGTATTCGTTCGAGGTAGCGGGCTTTGTCAATCAGGAAGACACCGATACGACGATTACAGGTAACGGTGACAGCGTCACGCTGGATTCCGGAGCCGACGCAGTCAGCTTGGCCGGTGCTTGGTATTATGCCGGCCTGTCCGATGACAACGGGCCCTGGGCTGATGCCTCATTTGTCAGCCGTGCGTCTTCAGTGTTCGTAGCCATCGACGGAGTCAACGAGACAACCTCAATAGCATTTTCGGATCCGTTGCTCGGCACGGACGTCGATATCGACGTGGATACGACAACCATCGGGCTCGGCATTCAGCACATCTGGGCGGACAGTGGCTGGTTCGGCATCGCTAGCATCGCGCAACTCGAAATCGAATCGGGCACATCAGCCGATGGAGACGCTACACAGTTGCTGGTCGGCGGCGGCCGCTACATCGGCGAAACCACAACCCTGCAGCTTCTGGTAACGGATGTCGATGATGAGAACGTCGGCAGCACGAACATCGAAGCGGCGTTACGACACGTTGGTCGCCTGAATGCAATCTGGCAATGGGGCACCGTGCTACGTTACGGCGTAAGCGACGCCAGCGGCGACTTGGTCGCCGACCAAACCAGCTATGGCGCTGTACTGAATCTGTACCCAACCAATCGGCTGGCATTGACCACCAGCCTGCAGTTCGTCGACTCCGATGACGATGTCGATGAACGCGAGGTCGGCGTGGCTGTCAGCTGGTTCGCGACACGAAATATCGAGTTGTTGTTCCGCTACGCATCGCTCAGGATCGATCTGCCGCAGGATGCTCTTAACGGCAACAGTGTCGAGGCAGGCATCAACGTACGGTTCTGATCGCGCCGTTGGAACAACGCACGGGCCATCCGCATCCTGATTCGCGACCTCTGTCACAGCGACTGACTCAACTCCGGATTACAAATTACGTGTATCGGATCTGATCACCAGGACAAGAACGAAGCAGATCCGAACCACGTACCAACTAGCACAACGCACCGGACTCATCTTCGTGGTTGACGAATACGGCCTACGCCTCTTTTTTCATCTGATCCTTGAGCCACGCTCGGGCCAGACGCAAATCGCGATCGAGCGTGCTATTGGAGAGCCCGGTAACCTCTGCCATTTCCTTAAACGACAAACCGCCAAAATACTGTAACTCGATCAGTTCGGCTTTGCGCGCATCAAGCGCAGACAGCGCCTGCAGTGC
>JBCDBO010000066.1:0-17570 GCA_039183535.1 Pseudomonadota bacterium
CAGCAAGCCACGTTGTCGATGCTGCGTCGCTTATGGGCGCGTATCATGAGCACGGCCGACGTTATCGCTGCACTTGAGTCGAATTAGGCAAAACACACTGAATCCTGATTCTTCGACCCGCGACGATCGCTGGTTCGGCGTCGTATTGGTCGTCGCCGGTGCGACGATGCTCGCCTCGAAAGGAATCTTCGCGAAGTTTTTGTACGCGCGCGGTGTTTCCGTCGAAACGGTCGTGGCCGTTCGCTCGGTACTGTCTTATCCAGGTTTCGTTGCGATCGCGCTGGCGACCGGTGCCTTCAGTGGGTTGTTGCGCGTGCCATCCCCGCTACTGATTAAGGCCGCGTTAGCTGGCTTCGTTAGCTACTACATCGGCGCTGGCGTTAATTTCTATGCCTTGTCGTTGATCGATGCCAGCGTCGAACGTGCATTGTTGTTTTCGTACCCGGCTTTACTCGTTGTGTATTTCTGGGTTTTTCGTGGCCGCCGGCCGGGGTGGCCAACGTTGCTCGCAACGGTCGCCACGTACATCGGAATTGCGTTAACGGTCGGCGCGTTTCGGCCCGCTGTGATGGAGGCGAACGCCTTCGGTGCGCTGCTTGTGCTCGGCTGTGCTTGCACGATGGTTTATTACTTTTTGGCCACCGCAGCTGCGATGACCGTTATGACCAGCGCGCAACTGAATGTTGTCGCAATGGGCGCCGCTGCTGCGGCGTATGCGGTCCATTACCAAGTAACTACCGGGTGGCAGCACATGACGATGGACAAACCCGCCTGGGGTTGGATGGCCGGTCTCATTCTCGTGGCGACGGTCTTACCGTTGTACGCCGTCGCCGAGGGCGTACGCCGCATAGGGCCACAACGGGCGGCGATTGCCAGCACGATCGGACCGGTCGCGACGACGCTGATGGCATTCACACTGCTGGACGAGCGCATCGGCGCTGACCAAGTGCTAGGCATAGGGCTGATCGTACTCGGCATTCTTGTCGTTGAGATGCGCCGACAGCGACCGGCGTCTCAGTAGCGTGTGCGGACATTTGACAGCGAACCGGTGATTTTCTAAGCTGACATTTGTCCGTACATTTGGATGGGGGTGCGGCATGCAGCAGTCTGTAAAGCGTCAATTGACGGCTAGCTTCGGCGCTGAGTTAGCCGGCGTTACGATTGCCGGCGATGCCGACGCCGAGACCATCGCGTTTGTCCGCGAGCAGTGGGCAACGCACAAGTTGTTGCTGTTTCGCGAGCAAAGCGTCGATGAAGCCGCGCTCGTCGGCTTCAGTCGCCAGTTCGGTGATCTAGAGATCCACGTTCGCACCGAATTCCTATCGCCCGAACACCCCGAAATTTTGTACGTCTCAAATGCCCGCGACGGTGATCGCAACGTCGGGATTCTTGCCGACACCGAAGTCGGTTGGCATTACGATCAGATTTACTTGCCACGGCCGGCCGTTGGTTCATTGCTCTGCGCCGTCGAATTACCGCCGACGGGTGGCAACACCTATTTCGCGGATATGGCTGCGGCCTACGCGGCGCTGCCCGATGACATCAAGGCCCGCTTGGACGGTCGCGTTGCGACTCAGTCTTACGAGGCATTCAATCGGGCCTACAGCGTGCCGACCTCGAAAGCGCAAAAGAAAAAATCGCCGGATATTGATCAACCGATTGTTCGCACCCATCCGATCACCGGCGAAAAGGCACTGTATCTTTGCCCTGGCATGACGACCGCGATCGTTGGGCTGCCGGCTGCGGACAGCCAAGCATTGCTCGATTATTTGTTCGAATGGACGGTACAACCACAGTTCGTTTACGCGCATACGTGGCAACCGGGCGACTGTCTGATGTGGGACAACGCCTGCACGATGCATCGCCGCGACCCCTTCGACGGGGAATACACACGCTTGATGAAGCGCACAACGATATTACCGCCAGCCGAGCTGGCAGTACCGTTCTAACTCAGTAGCGCTTGACGGTCTTCAAGTACTTTTCGACGTCTTTGTAACTGGAGTCGGCGCCGGAGAATTTCACGAGATTACGCGCTGTCTTGATCCAGTCGACTGTCGACGGGGTCACTTGATCCAACGCGGCGACCAAATCGCCCATCGTCAGGTCGCGTTGCTCGCCACTGTCCAGAATGTCAGCGAGCGCCTCGTCCTTCGCCAAGTCGATCAGCCCGTCGATATCGGCGCCGGAATACAGCTCCGTCTTGGCGGCAATCGCGTCAGCATCGATCTCGGCCGTCGGTACGTCGTGCAACTTCATGCGCAGCATCTCAGCGCGCGCTTCACGGTCTGGCGGAGGCACGAATACCTGCCGTGAGAATCGACCGGGCCGTTTCATCGCCGGATCAACGTCCCACGGCATATTCGTTGCAGCCAGAATGAGGACGCCTTCGTTGTCGTCGTTAAAGCCGTCAAGCTGCGCGAGGAATTCATTAACGACGGTGCGAGCAGCGCTGGATGATGCCTTCGAACGCGAGTAGGCCAACGCGTCGAGTTCATCGAAGAACAGCACACACGGTCGGCGCGCCCGTGCCTGTTCGAAAATATCGGCCAGATTTTTCTCGCTCTCACCGATCCACATATTCAGTACATCGCTAATACCGACGGCGCGAAATTCCGCGGAGACCTCACCGGCGATTGCCCGGGCAGTTAGCGTCTTGCCGCAACCCGGCGGGCCGTACAACAACACGCCACCACCGGCTTTTTTGCGAAAGCGCTGAAATAGACCGGGGTTACGAAACGGTTCGATGATTTGCAGCCGCAACACCTTCTTGAGGGCATCCATACCGGCAATATCAGCAAATGTGACCGTCGGTTCGCGGGCGGCACTGAGTTCCATAACGTTGTTGCCACCGTCAACGACGCTGAGCTGTGGCGTGCTCGTTTGCGCTTTTCGCCACAGCGCTTCCAGTTCATCGTCAGGTGCAAAACCGTCCATCGTTCGCGCTTGTCGGTAGCGGTCAAGGGCGAGCGGCGAATCACCGCTGTGTTCGGCGCATCTGGCAAGGCCGACAACGGCGCTAGCGCGGCTCGCATCGCCCTTCAGCACCAATTCGTACTGCGCAATGGCCGCTGCGACGTCGTTTTCGTCGAGCAGCAAACTGGCGTAGCGCTCGCGAAGATCGGCGTTGAACGGGTCCTGCAGTAGCGCGTTCTCGATGTCTGTTTTACTCGTCACAATCGTGTTCTGTTAGCGCAAGAGTCGCTTCAAAAGCGGTGGCCAAACCCAGCTGTAGACGACGTAGATCAACAATACCGTCACTAAGACGGTCGCGAGCGTCGGCGTGTCGTCGAGGACGCCGGAGCGAAACAGCACGACGGCCGCGAACCAGATCCCGATCGAACCGGCCCAACCGAAGCGTTGCAATGGCCACAGCGGCCTCATCGACCAGTGGTTTGCGCGGCGCAGTTCGCTAGCGAGTTCGACCAAGCTCTCGTTCGCCGGGTCGGCCAGAACCAATTCCCGAGACAGTTGGTAGGCTTCTTCGTGCCGCCCTTGTTCGATCAGGTGCTGGACCAGGCGGATTGTCGTCTGCATTTGATCCGGATGCTCCTGCAACAGGCGTTGCAGACGCTCGCGCTGTTCATCGTTGCTCGAATTTACGAAGCCGCAGAGTACATGCACATTCATCGCGCCTTCGTGGTCCGGGTCACGCTTCAGCGCTTCACCGGCCAGTGCCTCGGCTTTCTCGAAGTGCATCGTTCGCAGCATGACCTCGGCGTACGTGGCGTACAACGATGGCGATTCTGGGTAATCGGCGAGCAGACCCAATAAAATCTCTTCCGCTTGGCGGTACTCGTCTTGGTCGAGTTTTACCTTCGCGAGCAGGTAGCGCGCATCGTAGTACGTGGGTTCGTCGGCGAGAACCTCTTCAAGAATCTCAACGGCTCGCGCATCGTGATCGGCGACCCACTCGACGATGGCCTGGAAATACCGTAACTCGAGGCTGTCCGGAAAATTCGGCAAGACTTCGGCGAGCCGTCGCTCGGCCATGTGAAAGCGCTGCCGGTCGAGTAGCTCACCGATCTCGTGGCGCGCGCTTGCTAAGTCGTCTGGTAAATCGTTCATCAGCCAACCTCCAGCGCGGCAAACACGCCCATCGTGACCAAAATGGACACGACGATTGCAGCGATCACCGGTACGTACGGTGACGGCTTATCGAGACCGAGAAAATTCATCGCCTTAAAGGCTCGTTGATGCAAAAGGTACAGCGCGCCGCAGAGAACGAAACCGAGACCGCGGTTGACCAATCGAGCCGTCCTGGCTGTATCGCCACCGGCTGTCATTTCTATCATGGCAACTAGCGTTCCGACCGACAACAGCAACATGCCGATCAGCAAGATCGCATCGCGACCGAGTCGACCTAAGCGGTACGCATTGAGTGTGCCCATAATAACGACTGCGACGCCGCCGCCGAAAAATGCGGCGGCGATCAGCGCCCCCACCGAATAGACGGCCATCGTCGAATCGTTTTGTAGCGACGGCGTTAGCAAGTCGCTATTGTCGGCGTGCCTCATCGGGGTCTTTTTTTATGGGTGACACACGAAGTCTACCAAGGCTCAGCAGTCACTAGCCGGTTCGTTTCGAACGTTGGTCGACGTCCGGCGCCGCGCAGCCTACTGGACAGCACTGGCCCGGCTGGCGCTGGCGGGCTGGTGCGCCAGTGGCTGACGTGTCAGCGACGCCGCGATCCAGCAGTCGTTCAACCAGTTGGCGGCGCTCCTCGATGGGGTAGTTTCGGTAGATTTCGCGCTTCATTGCCTCCGGACTACCGCCGCCGTGCAGTGAAATGACTGAGTACCAGCCGCCGGTATTCGACGCCGTTAGGTCTTCGAGGAAACGCGAAACCTCGATCCGTTGTTCGTAGGGGATGTCGTCGCGGGCCCGCAACATCGTCGCAAGGTCGCCGGCTGTTTGTGGGTTGTGGTCCTCATCGGGTCCCGGCAGGGCGACAATCAGTCCGCCTGATACCTCGTGAGCGGTGCGATGCATGTCGTAAATCTGTGTCGCCAGCAGCAATTTGCCGACGTTCGCAAAGACCGGTTCCGGCTGCCAATTGCCGGCCGGGTCCTCAATGCCATAAACAGACGCTGCAACGCCACAGGCATAGAAGCCCTCAACAATCTTTATGAGCTCGACCATCGATCCGCGAATATGGCCGATGCGTTCCGGGTCGAGACCGTTGGCCTCGGTCATCAGCGCGCCGGCACCGATTAACAAGTCGCCAAATCCCGCCCGTGCCGCGATGCAGCTGTGACGGTGATGGGTCGCGTAGTTCGTGACGAGGTACTCCGAGTGCTGCCATTCGCCAGCCATAAAGACCCGGTCCCAGGGCACCAAGACGTTATCGAAAACACAGACGGCGGTCGACTGACCGTATTTCGCGGAGAATTTTGCGGCCGGATCGCCGGGGCGGCCGGCTGGACGGGCGATGATCGTTAAGCCATCAGCATCGAGCGGTACCGCGCAGCAGACTACGTAGTCGACAGCATCGGCCGGCATCGTCCGGCACGGCATGACCAGTAGCTCATGCATATACGGACCGCCGGTTACGATCGCCTTTGTACCGCTGATCACGATGCCGTCGCTGCGTCGCTCGACGATGCGCACGTAGACGTCAGGATTGGTTTGCGCCTGCGGCCGCTGGCTCCGATCGCCTTTGGCGTCGGTCATCGCAACACCTAGCGTCAAGTCGCGCTCTTGAATGTCGTGCAAGTACGCGAGGAACCGGTCGTGGTAGTCGCTGTTGCTATCGGCATCCGCCCGATACGTCGCTTGATAAATCGCGTTCAAGGCATCGTGCGATAAATACCGCTGCGCACAGCCGGTTTCCCGACAGACCAAGCGCACCGCTTCTAACTTTGCGAGCAGGTCTTCGCTGTGTCGGTTGATGTGGATCATCCGGTTCACGTCTTTTCCGGACGTGGCTTGCTCTTCGACCATCCAGCGCCGGTAGTCCGTGCGAAGCGCGTAGTCGTAAGTGACGCCGACGGCGCGAATACCCGGTTGAAAGCGCGGTTCGTCCGCCACGCTATCGACTTGGTCGCCAGCGACGAAAACCCGCGGCTTATAGGCGCGCAGGCTCTCGCGGTAATCGTCGCCACTCATCAACATAGTTAAGCCTCGCTTCTCAAGCGCGTCGTCACTGCGTTGAGATCGGCGGCGTTATCGAGCGACTGGATCGCGTCCCAAAGCTCTGTCGCCGCGGTTGCGCTCAGGTGACCGTCGGTGTTGGCCATGAATTTTTTGCGGACATCGGTGGCCGTTAGGCGGCGCGAGTCTGCGCCGCGATTAACGGGCTCACGATGCTCCAACGTACGGCCGTCGCGCGTTGTTACGATGACGCCACCGGAGTAGTACTCGGGGTAGCGCGATTCGTCGTCGTGGCGAAACGTCATCCGGTCAGCCAATGCCAGTATCGCCGGATCGTTCAGTGCATCGTCAGCCAGCTCATCGAGCGTGAAACGCTGGCGGACCGCGGCAGCTGCCACCGCGAAATGAACGCTGAACTTCGCGTCGTAGTCGTTCTGTGGACGTCGCTTGGCAGCTTCCGGCCGGCAGACGACGTCGTGTTGTTTGTCGTGCAATAGAACGGTTGCACTAGCGATGTCGTCCGGTGCCAGATTGTGCTGTCTCACCAGCTCGAGCATTGCGTCGACCGATGCGTGGTTAAAGTGGCAAATCGGGTATGGCTTGATCGCCACTTTGTTCATTTCCCACACCGAACCGAGCGTCGCCGCCGTTTCGCGGGTGTCGATCTTGTCGGCGCGTAAATACAAACTGTACAGACCGTACCGGCCCTCGTAGGCATTGAGCGGCGCTTTGAAGTTGTGCTCTGCCATCGACACAGCTTGGATAGCGCTCGCAGCCGCCCACCCTGGGTGTAAGCGCTTGGTCCACGAGCCGTCTTCGAGAAACTCGAGGCTGCCACTGGCCATGCTGAGGGCGACGCCTTGCGCCATCGCGATCTGTGTTGGGCTGAGTCCGCCGAGATAACCTGCAGCAACCGCGCAGCCAAAAATGCCGACCAGCCCGGTTGGGTGAAAGCCAATTTTCTGCAACATGCCCTCGGCCACCATGCCGATGCGCGCGTCGGTTTCGATCGCCAGCAAGTATGCGGCCAGTGCTTGCGGTCCGCTTGCTCCGCGCCGCTGAGCTTCGGTCAGCATCAACGGAACCGCACTCGTCGAGCAATGAATAACGGCGCCGGTGTGTGTGTCGTCGTAATCGAGTCCGTGCATCAACAGGCCATTGGCCATGGCGGCGTCGCGCACCGCCAAGCGCAGTTCGGTGCCGACGACCGGAAAGTCGCCGTCGCTTGCCAACGCCCGAATACCGTTCAACGAGGCGCTGGCGAACGGGTAGCGGTGTGAAGCGAAGCCGATACCGATCGTATCGGCAATGCAGAGTTTCGCGTACTCAACAACGTCGCCGGGCACGTGCTCCAGCGAGAACGATGCTGCGAAGTTGGCGAGGTGCACGGCCAACGAGTCGCGGCTCGCGCCGCTTTCCAGGGTTTCGACGGCAGCACTCATCCGTGTTCCTCCAATTGAGAGCGAGATTCAGCAACGCGTTCGGCAAAGGCGAGGATGCGCTGCGCTTTGTAGACGATCGGGTAATCAATGAAGTAGCCATCGAGTTGTATTGATGCCGAGCCCGCCGCTTCGGCTTGCTCGAACGCGGCAACGACACGCCGCGCGTGGTCGATCTCAGCGGCTGTTGGCGTGAACACCGCGTGGCAGAGGGCGACTTGTTGGGGATGAATACAGAGTTTGCCGGCAAATCCGAACGTCCGGCCACGCTCGGCTGAGCGGGAAAAGCGTGCATCGTCGCGGATTTGCAGCACCACCGTATCGATCGGAGGCTCTAGCCCCGCGACTCGCGACGCATGGGCAAGTTTGGCGCGCGCGTAGTCGAGCGCTGCTTCGTCTTCATTCCAGATCAGATCCAGATCGAGTGTGTAATCACCGCCACCGAAGGCTAGGCGGCGAACCCGTGCTGTGGCGCCGGCGAACTCGGCGACCTGTTCAACACCGGCGGCCGTTTCGACGATTGGCATCAAGTCGATGCTGCCCGCCGCAAGGCCAAGACGGCGTTCGGCGTTCGAGATCGCTTGATCGACGGCGAGCAGGGCAGCCGTCGTCTCGACTTTCGGTAAAACAATGCCATCGAGATTCGCCGTCACGACGCTGTCAATATCGTCGCGCCACCATTCGGTTTCGGTACCGTTCACCCGCACATAGCCGCGACATGTTCTCGGGTTAGCCAATGCGGCAATGACGGCAGCCCGTGTCGTGACCTTCTCCGCGTTAGCGACGGCGTCCTCGAGATCGAGAATGATGGCGTCCGCGCCGGCGTCGAACACCTTTGCGACCTTGCGTGGATGGTTGCCCGGCGTGAACAAAAAACTCCGCAAGCCCGAATACTGGCGTTGTTCGCTCATGTCTCAGGGGCCCAGGCGCCGTGGCTTTGCCAACCGCGCTTCATCGTTAATGTGTAGTTGAAGCGTTCCGCTGGGTGCACCGAGACCGATACTTCAAATTGCCGTTGACCGCGACCGACGTAGCGCCGGGTAATAATGAGTGACGGTGCGCCTGGCTCGGCATCGAGCCGCTCGGCCAGGTCGGCATCGAGGGTGCCACCGGCGATATCGATATCGACGCTGTCGATCGGCTCGTCGTAGGTGTCTGCAATAACTTCGTAAACAGGCTGCGACGTACGACCGATATGTTTCGCGACGCCGGCGAATTCGGGCAACACATAAATGTCGCTCCAGCCGATGGCGAGTCCCGTCTCGCGCTGGCGGCGAATGGCACCGATCCGATTCCACGCATCGCCAACCCGGCACTTGAGCTGTCGCGCGAGTGCCCGATTCGCTTTCAATGGGACCGATTCGACAACGGTTAAACGACTGTCATCGGGGTACTGCAGGAGTTCGCTGGGCGAGCGCACCATCTGCACGTAAGACGGTGCTGGCGCATCGGCTTGCACCACGGTGCCAACGCCAGGTTGACGGGCGATTAAGCCGAGCTCTTCGAGCACGCGGAGCGCTTCACGGACGGTGTGCCGGCTCACTTCGTATTGCGCGACCAACTCCAACTCGCCGGGCATGCGCTCACCGACGGGCAGCTTGCCCGAGCGGATCTCGCCGAGCAGCGTTTCGGCCAGTTGCCGATAGCGAGGTTGATCGACACGTTTTCGTCGTGGTACCGCCATGGTTGGTGGCTCCAACACTCATTGCAAAACGGGAAACCGAAAGATAGCATTTGTACGGACAAATGCACACACAGGCCAAACCCGTGCCCGCCCGCAACGATATTAAATTAGGCCCGCAGCGCTATACCGCGAGCGATGGCCGTTACTACGAAGAATTTGCTATTGGCGACGTTTATGTTCACCGGCCCGGCCGCACCGTGACGCAGCAAGACAATGCGTGGTTCACATTGCTGACGATGAATACGCATCCGGTCCACTTCGACGAGGTCTACGCGGCCGGGACCGAGTTCGGCAAGCCGTTGGTGGCCAGTCCGTTGACCGTGGCCTTGCTGGTCGGCATGAGCGTATCCGACGTTAGCCAGCGGGCGATCGCCAATCTTGGTTGGAACGATATCCGTCTGCCAGCGCCGCTCTTCCCCGGCGATACCTTGTACGCGGAATCTGAGGTTGTCGCGATGCGGCCATCTAAGTCGCGACCAAACGCCGGTATTGTCACGGTGAAAACGACTGGGCGTAAACAAGATGATACGGTCGTTTGTGTGTTCGAGCGCTCGATGCTGATTCCGCGTCGCCCATCCACAGACACTAACGAGTGAGTACCAACCATGGTTGCTAACCCGACATCGGTCGATAACGACACTGAAGCGCAAATTCTCGACGCCATCGACCGCTGGGTTGAGAAAGAAGTCCGGCCGATCGCGCGCCACTACGACCAAGCCGACGAGTATCCCGAGGACTTGGTAGAGCAGATGCGTGAGCTTGGTTTGTTCGGAGCGACCATTGCACCGGAGTACGGCGGACTGGGTTTGTCGGCGAAAACGTACGCAAGAATCGTCGCCCGGATTTGTGAGGTCTGGATGGCGCCAACCGGTATTTTCAATTCGCACCTCATTATGGCGAGCTGCGTAGAACGTGCCGGTACGGAAGAGCAAAAGGCCCGTCTGTTACCAAAGTTTGCCAGTGGTGAATTGCGCGGTGGCATTGGCTTAACCGAGCCAGACGCCGGTACCGATTTAAAAGCCATTCGGACCCAAGCGCGACGCGATGGCAATGATTACGTCATTAACGGCACCAAAACATGGATTTCGAACGGCATTAAGGGCAACTGTTTGGCCGTCTTGACCAAGACCGACCCAGACGCCGAACCGGCCCATGCCGGAATGAGCTTGTTCATCTGCGAAAAAGGCCCGGGTTTCACGGTCGGTAAGAAGCTCAAAAAACTGGGCTACCGTTCGATTGACAGCGCCGAACTCGTATTTGATGACTACCGGGTCTCGGCGGACAATCTCGTCGGCGGCGCAGAAGGGCAAGGTTTTGTCCAGATTGCGGGCGGACTCGAACTAGGCCGGATCAATGTCGCCGCCCGCGGTGCAGGCATGGCTCGCGGTGCCTTACAGCACGCCCTCGCGTACGCCAAAGAGCGGCGCACCTTCGGCCGAGAAATCGCCCGCCACCAGGCCATTCAACTCAAGTTAGCCGATATGGCGACCCGCGCCGACGCGGCGAGGCTGCTGGTCGACGCGGCCGCTGATCGCTATGACGACGGCCAACGTTGCGATTTGGAGGCGGGCCAGGCCAAGCTGTTCGCCTCAGAGGCGGCCGTCAGTAACGCTACGGATGCGATGCGTATCTTCGGGGGGTATAGTTATTCCACCGAATATGAGATCGAGCGGTTTTACCGGGATGCGCCGCTCCTTTGTATCGGCGAGGGGACGAACGAAATACAAAAGGTCATCATCGCTCGGCAGCTTGTCGCGCGCTCTAGCTGACTTTAATGACGTTTTTCGTCGGCGCTCGCTAGTCACCAATCTGCTCCAGTTTGGCGTGCGCATCCGCGCCCTCACCAAGGTAGCCGTTCTCGATGTGGTATTTCTTGGCACTGGTAGCAGCAGTGACCGTCGTTATCGTCTTCCTGCATTGGTACAGCTACCACTATTTAA
Organism: Pseudomonadota bacterium; assembly: GCA_039183535.1. GTDB lineage: Bacteria > Pseudomonadota > Gammaproteobacteria > Steroidobacterales > Woeseiaceae > JBCAXA01. The sequence goes on from JBCDBO010000066.1 coordinate 11,154, forward strand.
AGAAGAGCATCATCGGTCGCCGCAGCTGGGACTTGAACATCTGTTGCGGTACGACCGATGGCGGTGGCGTCAACGTTGATATCGTTAAGCACGCCGACGTTTCTAACTACGTTCAGGTCGAATCGATCTACGACCTGCCATTCGAGGATGGCCAGTTTGAGACGGTTCTTTGTTCCCATACCGCGGAACATGTGGAGTACCCGGATCGGTTTGATCGTGAGCTGCGGCGAGTCGGCAAGAACGTCGTCTACATCTTGCCGCCGATATGGGACTTAGCGGCAAGCTTTAACGTGTTAGAGCACCGTTGGTTGTTCTTGTCGGTGCGCAAAGTGCACAAACAACTGCCACGTCGTGTTCGGCTGCCGTTCGCTCGAGCATTGCAGGCGAAAGTGGGTCAGAAGATCGCCGCGTAACGCCGTGACATTACTTGTCGCCTGCAACAAAACTGTCACACCACTTCAACCGTCGCGTACGAACGGTTCGGTTAATAAAACGGCTCGCACCCTTGAGGGTAAGAGCCGCTTGGATCGTGCTGCAGCGGTCGGTTTTAGTAAAACTTAATGCCGACCTGGTAGACGGTGGTCGTACCGCTAACCTCCGACGTTAGAAAATGAGATTCAGCATAAACAACGCGACGCCAATAAACAGCGCCGTCATTAAAGAACCAACCCGAACAAAGTCGGCGATTCGATAGCCGCCGGGGCCTTGGATCAGCGCGTTGACTTGATGGGTCGGTAACACAAAACTGTTCGACGTTGATATCGCGATAATCAGAGCGTAAACGGCCGGATTAGCACCGATTTCGAGGGCCATGCTGATGGCGATGGGGACGAGGAGAACCGTGGCGCCAACGTTCGACATAAACAGTGAAAACGCGGTCCCGGTGAGCGCCAGCACCAGTTGGATGACCCAATCCGGCGCACCGCCAACCGCGTAGACGAGGTGGGCCGCGACATATTGAGCGGCCCCTGAGCCTTGGACGGCCAGGCCGAGTGGCAGCAGTCCGGCTAACAGGAACACCGTCTTCCAGCTGACTGCGTCGTAGGCTTCATCCATGCTCAGTACGCCCGAGACGATCATCCCGATCGCACCAGCAAGTAACGCCACCGGTAGCAGAATATCGGTAAAAATCACCATACCGAGGGATGTTGCAAAGAACGCCAGTGCCAGTAACACCTTGTACGGACTGCGCTCTTCGCGTGGGTAGTCGGCCGTTACAACAATAAAATCGCGGTCACGCTCCAAGGCCGCGAGGTGATCCCAGCGGCTGTGGCAAATCAGCGTATCGCCGGACCGGAAAGGAATGTCCTGCAGCTTCGTCGTTATGGCCTCGTTATTGCGGTAGATCGACAGCAGCGACAACCCGTATTTCGTTCGTAAGCGAACATCGCGCACCGATCGGCCAATCAACTCCGATTCGGGTGGGATGACCAGATCAGCAACGCCAGCGATCGAGCGCGCCAAAAGGTGTCGGAACTCTTTCAGTTTCGGTCGCAGTTGTAGCTTGCCTTCCGATAAAAACTGCCGCATGGCGGCCGGCTCGGCGATGACGGCGAGTGTTGCCGGGGCGGCGATCGGTGCTTCGACCGGTGGTGCGACCAGCACTTTGTTGGCGTAGCGCGATGCGACGATCCGTACCTCGTACTCGCGCTGCACCGTCATGATGTCCTTACCGACAAGCGGGCTGCCAACCGGAACAATGACCTCGCGAACAGCGGCGTCGATGCCATGCACATGGCGCAAGTAGCGAACCGTTCCGCGGGCCCGATTGACCCGTTCCGTCGGTTTTCCCGGTAGCAGCCGTTCGCCGAACAGAAGAAAGTACAGTATGCCGGCGACAACCAATGCCAAACCAACCGGCGCTACAGCGAACAAGTCGAAGTGCACCATTTGTTGATCGGCCGGCAACGATCGGTTGGCATTGTCGAGCAGGTCGTTCAGCATGATCAGTGGGCTAGATGCCACCATCGTTATCGTGCCGCCCAAAATCGCGCAGAAGCCTGCCGGCATAACGAGTCGCGACATCGGAATACCAGAGCGCACCGAGATCCGCGAGATAACGGGTAAGAACAACGCGACTGCGCCGACGTTTTGCATAAACGATGAGATCATCGCGACGGCCGACGACGTGATGCCGATGATCGGTTTCTCGGTCTTCGCCCCGTATCGCAGGATTACCCAGGCGATTCGTTCCATGACGCCGGTCTTCTCCAAGCCGGCACCGAGAATCATGACGGCGATAATCGAGACCACCGCGTTACTGGACAGACCGGAAAACAGCAGGCTGGGGTCGAGCAGCGTCTCGAGCCCGGGGACGAAAACCAGCAAGCCCAGCAAGGTCATCACGAGCAGCGCGACGAGATCGACGCGAATCTCAGCGACGAACAGAATCACTGTCACGACAACGATCAAATTGACGATGCCGATCTCAGTGGTCAGTTCGGGCAGGTTTTCCAACGACGTATCGCGATAGCATGCTGTTGGCGACATGATACCCGATTGCCGACAGTTCGCTTAGGTAGCTAAGTCACGAATCGTTATGCTCTTTTGTCCAGCATCGGGACTTGCTCGGAGCGCTGCAAAACGCCACAGTCGCCCGGTTCCTCAGCGGACTACACCATGAGCTCTCTACGCATCGTTTTGGGTGATCAGCTCAGCCACGGGTTGCCGATCGTAGCCGAGGCGGTCGACGGCGATACCTTTTTACTGATGGAGGTAGCGGACGAAGCATCGATCGTGCCGCATCACCCCAAGAAACTCGTGTTGGTGTTCTCAGCGATGCGCCATTTCGCTGCAGAACTGCGTGACCAGGGCTTTTCCGTCGACTATATCGATCTCGATAGCGAATCGAGTAAGGACAATTTTACGGCGACGCTTATCGCCTACCTAGATAGTCACCCAGTTGACGACATCATTGTCACTGCGCCGTCCGAGTTCCGAGTCCGAGAAATGGTCGCGCAATGGGAGCAAACGATCGGTGTGCCGGTTACCGTTCTGGACGATCCGCGATTTGTGGCAAGCATCGATGAGTTCGCCGACTGGGCGAAAGGGCGTAAGCAGCTTGTCATGGAGCAGTTCTACCGCGTCATGCGCCGCAAAACCGGACTTCTGATGGCCGCTGGCGAGCCGGTTGGCGGGCAGTGGAATTTCGATAAAGACAATCGCAAGCCAGCGAAAGCCGGAACCGATTTTCCGGAGCCGCTGCAGTTCGCTCCCGATGCGATAACCGACGCTGTGATCGCGATGGTCAAGCAGCGTTTTGGCGAGCGCTTCGGTGAGACTGACCCATTTTGGTTTGCGGTCACTGGCCGCGACGCACAACGTGCCGCGAATCACTTCTTCGATGTCGCACTACCGTTGTTTGGCGACTACCAAGATGCGATGTTAGATACCGAGGCGTTCTTGTTTCACAGTGTGTTGTCGCACTACGTTAACCTTGGCTTGCTCGATCCATTGGCGTTATGCCGCGAGGCGGAACAACGCTACGACGACGGTCGGGCACCGATTAATGCGGTCGAAGGGTTTATTCGCCAACTCATCGGTTGGCGTGAGTTTGTTCGTGGCGTCTACTGGCTGAAAATGCCGGACTATGCGAGCCGGAATTTTTTCGCGGCCGATGCGCCATTGCCGGCGGCTTATTGGGGTGCGCCAACCGAGATGGCCTGTATCGCTGGCACGGTCGAGCAGACCCGTCAGCATGCCTATTCGCATCATATCCAGCGCCTTATGGTGACCGGCAATTTCGCGATGCTGCTCGGTGTTGCCCCCGAGGAAATCCATCGCTGGTACCTAGCCGTTTATGCCGATGCCTACGAGTGGGTAGAGATGCCGAACACGATCGGTATGGCGACATTCGCTGACGGCGGTGTCATCGGCACAAAGCCGTATGCGGCCAGCGGCGCCTACATCAACAAAATGTCGAATTACTGCAAAGGCTGTCATTACGACGTCAAGCAGCGTAACGGCGACGACGCTTGCCCATTCAATTACTTGTACTGGGACTTTCTCGATCGGCACGCGGACCGGCTCGCCGACAACCGCCGCATGAGCTTAATCTACGCGCAGCTTCGTAAAATGGACCCGGAGCGTCGTCAGAACATCCGACATGACGCCCAGCGCTTTCGCCAACAGTTGGCGGCGGCCGACGAACCATGAGCGAGCGCCCGCAGGTTGTTTGGTTTAAGCGCGATTTGCGTGTCGCCGATCATCGGCCGCTGGCGATGGCAGCAGCGCACGGACCGACCGTACCGTTGTATGTCGTCGAACCCGAGCTGTGGCGCCAAGCGGATGCGTCGTTTCGGCAGTGGCAGTTTGTTGCCGAATGTCTCGATGAGTTAGCGACTGCCGTAGCGGCGCTTGGTCAACCGTTAGTTATTCGGGTCGGCGACATTGGCGATGTGTTAACGGCACTTCGCGATGAGCTTGGTGGCTTCGATTTATGGGCTCATCAGGAAACCGGCAATGACTGGACCTACGCCCGCGATCGGTTCGTGGCCGCTTGGTGTAGAGAGCGAGCGATCCCGTGGACTGAGCTACCGCAAGGCGGCGTTATCCGACCGTTGGCCGCGCGACGCGGTTGGGCGGGGCGCTGGGATCGGCGCATGAACGAGCCACTGACAGCGCCGCCCGCACTGCGTCGCGTGCCAACTCAGCTGACCTCGGACCGTTTGCCGACGGCGGCTGAGCTAGGGTTGCGGGCCGACGGAATCGTGGCGGCGCAACGCGGCGGTCGACGGGCTGCGCTGGCAACCTTAGATAGCTTCCTCACCGAGCGCGGCCGCGACTATCGACGCGCCATGTCGAGTCCGGGCGCCGGTGCCGATGCATGTTCAAGGCTGTCCCCCTACCTCGCGTGGGGGGCACTCGCGATGCGCGAAGCCCATCAAGCGAATGAGTTACGCCGGCGCCAACTCGCCGACAGCGAGGCCGTCGGTGCGGCGACGTGGCGCGCCTCGCTGAAGTCATTCTCCGGGCGGCTGCATTGGCATTGCCACTTCATGCAAAAGCTCGAAGATCAGCCCAACATGGAATTCGCCGATTTGCACTCGGCGTATCGCGGGCTGCGTCCGGCAGCCGACTCGTCCGACTTGTTCGCCGCGTGGTGCCGCGGTGAAACCGGACTACCGTTTGTTGATGCGTGTATGCGTATGCTGATTGCGACCGGGTGGCTTAACTTTCGGATGCGCGCGATGCTAATGGCTGTCGCCAGCTATCACCTGTGGCTAGACTGGCAACAGCCCGGTTTGCACCTAGCACGATTGTTTGTCGACTTTGAGCCGGGTATCCATTGGTCGCAAGTACAAATGCAAAGTGGCAGTACCGGCATTAATGCGGTACGTATTTATAACCCCGTCAAACAAGGCTACGACCAAGATCCGGATGGTAGCTTCGTTCGTCGCTGGCTGCCGGAGCTCGCCGGCGTCCCCGATGAGTTTGTACAAGAGCCGTGGCGTTGGGATAAGGCGGATGAGGTATTGGAGCGCACCTATCCGCGACCGATTATCGACCACCTGGCGGCAGCGCGTGAGGCGCGAAAACGGGTGTGGCAGGTTCGTCGTGGTGGTGCATTCCGCGAAGAAGCTCGCGCGATATTCGATAAACACGGCAGCCGCAAGCGCGGGCAACGGTCGCGGCGACCGGCATCAAAGAACTTAGAGCTACCGTTGGATGGCGACACATGAAAAAGTCGCAGTTGCCCACCAAGGTTTGTCCCGTCTGCGAGCGACCGTTTGCGTGGCGAAAAAAATGGCAACGCGACTGGGCCAACGTGCGCTATTGCTCTGAGCGCTGTCGTCGTCAGGCGCCCCCCGAGCTGCGGCGTCGCCCGAATGAGAACGGATAGCTTCTACGCGGATTCTGTCTGCGCGCTGCTGTTACCGGTCGCGCGTAATACAAAATAACCGCCTATGCCGCTGATCAAAGAACCGACGATGATGCCAAGGCGCTCATCAAACAACAGATTCTCGCCGGTCTCTTCGAAGGCCAATGAACCAATAAACAGGCTCATTGTGAAGCCGACCCCGCAGAGCATTGAGACACCATAGACTTTGGGCCACGTAAGCCCATCCGGCAGGCGGATCAAGCCGAGTAAGCCAGCGATTCGACAAAATCCGAAGACACCGATCTGTTTGCCGACGACTAGACCGAGAATAATGCCGAGTGGCACTGGGTGCAGGATCGAGCTTACGTCGACGCCGGCTAGCGATAGTCCGGCATTTGCGAAGGCAAACACGGGCAATACGAAATAGGCGACGGTCGTGTGCAGATCGTGCTCTAGTTTTAGCAGCGGTGATTTTTCGCCGTCGTCACCTTTCGCGGGAATGAACATGGCGAGAACCACGCCGGCGAGGGTCGCATGCACACCGGATTTCAAGACGGCGATCCACATTAAAAGACCGAAGAACGCGTACGGCGTAA